>DATBYF010000096.1:0-83543 GCA_036513895.1 Candidatus Acidiferrales bacterium
GTCTATCTCGATGGCGCGCACAATCCCGCAGCAGCACGCGAACTGCGCGCCTTCTGGGATGAACGGATGCCGAGACGGCGCATCATCCTCGTCTACGGCGCGATGCGCGATAAAGCTGTGGACGAGATCGCCGGATTGCTATTTCCCCGCGCTGAGCACGTGATTCTCACCCAGCCAAATCAAGCCCGCGCCATCTCGGCGCATTTACTGGCGCGAATGACGTGCCATCACGCGGCAAATTGCGAAGCCATCGCCAGCCCTTCACTCGCAATAGAGCGTGCGCTGCAGCTGGCTGGCGAAAATTGTGCCGTATTCATCACCGGTTCGCTGTTCCTGGTGGGTGAAGCGCGCTCCCGCTTCTGCGAGAAAACTCCGAATCTTCATATTTCCAGCCGCTAATTTTTGTGCTTAAAAATTCAACAGGTGTTGACTATTCATTCCAAGCGGGTTGTGGGGACTGACCGTTGCCGAACACAGCTGTCCGGTCCCGGCACACGTGGGACGTTTTCCCCTCGCTTTCTCATACGTAGTCATGTAGCGAAAATGTTTCAGAAATTTTCGAGCGTAAGTGATGTCGAAATCCACGTGCCTCCGTCTAAACGAACAGAGAGACAGCGGAGGGTGTGATGACACGCGAGGAGAGAAGGCAGAAGCTAGAAGCCTTCGGCAGCGCGCCAGCGATGCTAGCGAGAGCACTGCGCCAAATCCCGAAAAAGATGTGGATGTACAAAGTTTCCGCGGATACCTGGAGCATTCACGAAATCATTCTCCATCTGGCGGACAACGAGGCGAACGCCTACATCGTTTGCAGGCTTATGATAGCCGAGCCGGGTTCTCAGGCGCTGACATTCAATCCGACGTTGTGGGCCGGATCCCTTGGATATTTCCATCAAAGCACGAAAGAAGCCCTTGAAATCATCCGGCGCCTCCGTCGGATGACTTATCACGTGCTTGCCGCACTTCCTGAAACCGTGTGGTGCCACCGCGTGGACCCGCACGAAGAGAACGCCTTAACGCTTGACGCCTGGCTCGAGCAGCAGGAACGCCACATTCCTGCGCAGATTGCCCAGATGCAAAATATCTACGAACTTTGGGCCAAAACTCATCCCCCCAGGAAGCTGCCGAGCCCACGATCGAATAATCCGGGCGCCATCGGAAACCGATATATTTCGCTTTCGGCCCGCAGTTAGTCCTTACTCAGGTCCACGATTGCGAATTGCCCGATACTGGTGCACATCAATCTGCGCCGAAATTTCTGTTAGGACGCCAATGTCCACCCTGACCGGTTCAGGATGGTCAGGTTGCCGGGTTATCGCCGCGATGGTAGGATGGCCTCTCAATGAGTCCCCGGCAGCCGATTGATACGAATTCTCCTACTCGCTCCGCCGGCTCTCCACCGCGCATTGGCGTCTCCTATCGCACGCTAGATGAACAACTTACGAATAAGCGCGAAAAATACGATATGTACAACGACGCGGTGCGACGAGCAGGCGGCGAGCCCGTCGAAGTACCGCTCAATCTACCGATTAGCGATCTGGCAACCTTGACCGCGACTCTTGATGCATTCGTTCTGACCGGCAGCCCTGCCGATGTCGATCCAGCTCGTTACCGAAGCGCGCGACATCCGAAATGCGCACCTGCGGATCCAAGCCGCGAAGAAACGGACCTCGCGCTTTTGAAGAATGCCTTCGCGGAACACAAGCCCGTCCTCGCAATTTGCTACGGTATCCAGATTCTGAATGTATTTTGCGGCGGTTCCCTGATCCAAGATATTCCCAGCGAATGGCAAACGACGATCGTACATTCCTGGGATCGAGCGGCTGGGGCGCCGGAGCCGCACCACCTGATTCGAATCGAGCCCGGCTCGCGCCTTTCGCAGCTTGGCGGTGCAGCAGAGACAGAAGTCAACAGTTCGCATCATCAGGCGATTCTCGAACCTGGAAAAGGCCTGCGCGTGATCGCGCGAGCGCCCGACGGAATCATCGAAGGCGTCGAGTGGACCGGTTCGGAAGACTGGGTGACCGGTGTGCAATGGCACCCGGAGAGAATGGCGAGCCACGCGCTCTCGACGGCCCTTTTCCGCGAGCTCGTGGGAATTGCACGAAGCGCACAAGTTCGCGGCTGAAATTCTCGCGACGGCTTTCGGCTCCAAAGCGCCGCACTCAATTCACTTTCATTCTTGGGCAATCTTGGCAATTCAAATCTTGGGGGGTTCATGATTTCTCTGGCGGGGAAGGCGACGCTTATTACAGGAGGTTCGCGCGGGATTGGCGCCGCGGCCGTAAAGCTATTCGCGCAGGCGGGCGCGGACGTGGTGTTCAATTATTACCGAAATCGTGAAGCGGCCGAGCAGGTGGAGCAGGAAGCGCGCAAGCACGGCACGCGCGTCGAATCGTTCAAGGCGGACCTAAGCCGGATGGCAGACAGCAAGAAGCTAGTTGATTTCACGAAAGAACGGCTGGGGCGCGTGGACATCCTGGTCGCTAACGCGGGCATCTGGAATGAGAAGGACACGCCCATCGAAGATGTCACCGAGCGTGAGTGGAACGAGATGGTGAAAGTGAATTTGAATAGCGTGTACTCCGCCGTCCACTTCACGGTGCCGCTTATGAAAGCGCAGAAGTCCGGGCGCATCATCGCGCTGAGCTCAACGGCGGGACAGCGAGGCGAAGCGTTTCACACGCACTACGGAGCAACGAAGGGCGCGATTATCAGTTTTGTAAAAGGACTTTCGACCGAGCTTGGACCGCATCATATTCTCGTTAATTGCGTCGCTCCCGGCTGGGTGGATACGGACATGTCGGCGTCGGTGCTGCGGACGAAAGCTGGACTGAAAACCGCAGCGCGAAACATTCCATTGGGGCGCCCGGCAACGGCGGAAGAAATTGCTGGGCCAATTTTGTTTCTTGCGTCGGACCTCGCGAATTTCATCAACGGGGAAACAGTGAATGTAAATGGAGGTTCGGTGCTGTGCGGATAGCGAAGATACACATCCTGGCGGTGATTGCGCTGGCCGCATGGGCGTTTGGCGTGTTGCCCACGCGCGCACAGGATCAGACCGAAGTGCTGATGCCGGAGCAGAGCGCAGCAAAGGCAAAAGAACTAATTCTCCAGGCCGTCGCAGCGCTGGGCGGCAGCGCGTATCTGCATGTGAACGATGTGACGTGTGTAGGCCGGCTTGGACAGTTCGGACACAACGGTGATCTCACGGGCTATGAAAAATTCATCGATTATTCGAAGCTACCGGACAAAGACCGGAATGAAAATCTTCCCAAGAAAAATATCATCGAAGTTTTGAATGGCACTAAGGGCTGGGCGCTCGATCGCGGCGGCGTGGCTGAGGTGGCGGAAGACACAATAAGCCAATTTCAAGAAGATCAAAAAGAAGACATCGACAATATTTTGCGCAACCGCTGGAAAGAGCCCAACGTTATTCTGCGCTACCTCGGTCCGGACGTGGTGGATTTGAAGGAAGCCGAGTGGATTGAATTCGTGGACCCGGACAACCGTTCGGTGCGCATCGCGTTCGCAAAGTTCACGCACCTGCCGATTCGCAAGACGGTGGTAACGCGCGATTCGACGACGCATTTGCGCAGCGACGTGACCGAGTATTACTCAAATTATCATCCGATCGAAGGTGTTACGACGCCGTTCCAGATCACGCGCGACCGCAACAACCGCAAGGTCTATCAGGTATTTTTCGACGAGTGCAAGTACAACACGAATCCTCCGGACAGTCTTTTCACGAAGGAATCGCTCGACGCCCGCTGGGCGCAAGTGGGGAAAAGCTACATAAAGAAGCAAGAGAAGCAGAAAGCCAAGGATGCGAAGGAAGCCCAGAACAGCGGAAGCGATAGCGACAAAGACAACGATAAGAACTGAGTTTTCGCAGCATTCCTATTCCCAGCGTTTCGTGTAAATCGTGGATGCCATAACTCCTACCAGCCCACGCGGCGCGGCCAAGGGTGTGTCGCGCAGCAGGAAACTACTCAAATAATTTGCAGCGCCAGTACGTTGTAGCGATGCATCCAACTTGTCGGGGCCCGATATAGGTCGTGTCACGACATAAGCCGCAGGATTAACTCTTTTGAACCGGAGGGGTGAGATAGCGATGGAAGTGCGTAACTTGGGTCACGCAAACTCTGGCATGCCATTTTTTCGTTCGCTAATTATTTTCGCAGCGCTCATGGTGGTGTGCGCGACTGCGCGCGGCGATTCCGCCGGATTCGATTTGACCGGCCCTCGGGTGGACATTCGAGTAACGCGCGCCGGAAAAACTTTGCCGATATCGGATGTGCCGAACTTTCGGCCCGGCGACCGAATCTGGATTCATCCCGATTTTCCCGAAGAGCAATCGGCGCACTATCTGCTGATCGTCGCGTTTCTCCGTGGCTCGACGAACCCGCCGCCGGACAATTGGTTCATTCGTGCGGAGACGTGGACGAAGAAAGTGCGTCAGGAGGGAATCGTCATAACGGTGCCGCAGGAAGCGCAGCAAGCTCTCTTTTTTCTTGCTCCGGAAACGGGAGGAGATTTCAGCACGTTGCGTTCAACGGTGCGCGGGAAGCCCGGAACTTTTGTGCGCGCAACGCAGGATTTGAATCAGGCGAGCCTGGATCGCACGCGGGTTGATAAATATCTTAGCGACATCAAGGAAACTTCCGAAACCGATCCGAAGGCCCTCCATGACGAGTCCGTGCTTCTCGCCCGGACGCTGAACCTCAAAATTGACGCCCAGTGCTTTGAAAAGCCCATCGAGCAGCAACGGGCGTGCCTCACCCAGAATACGGATCAATTGGTGTTGAACGACGGACACAGCCAGTCCATGGTTGCGGCACTCACGTCAGGTCCATCTTCGGATTTGATTGGGTCGCTCAGCTCGACACCGATGGCCGGCGCGGGATATTTCAGTCCCTATGTGGGCGCGGTGATGGACGTCGCGAAAATCATGAGCACCCTTCATACAGCGGTGTACCAGTACATTCCGGCACTTTCTCTATCGGCCAACGATCAACTGACGCTCAAGCTGAATAATCCGCCATCGTTTCAAAATCCAAAGTCTGTGCTGGTTGCGGCGCTACCCGCCGTGGAAGCCGCGCAGTTGCCCCCGCTCCGGCCTGTGACCCGGGATGAAGTTTTGTGCGCGCAAAAATCGCCGCTGGTACTTCCGGTTGAAGGAGCACCATTGGTTTTCTCGACGGGTATTGCGCACGATCTCTATTTGCGCGTTCAAGGAAAATCGGGCGATGCTGTGGATTTGCCTGCGACTCCTGACGCAGCGTACGGCGGCATGCTGATCGATACGAAGGCGCTCGAAGCTGAAAATCTCGGCACGGAAGTTACGGGAACACTGCACGGCTCCTGGGGCTTCGATTCATTCAATGGGCCGGCGTTTCACCTGCGCGTCGCGCACCCGGTGACCTGGACGATTCCTTCTGCGGATCAGAGCGCGTTGATAGTCGGCCGCGAGGATGCGATTCATCTGGAATCGGATTGTGCCGTATGCGTGGAGAAGGTCAGCCTGACGGATGAGCACGGAAAGGACTTGAAAGCGACGTGGAAGCTTGGCAAGCCGAATGAAATCGAAGTGAAAGTTGCGTTGAAGGACGAGGCGGCTGGGCAGATGAAGATGCTGGTGAAACAGGATGGGTTGGCGAAGCCCGATGAAGTTTCGCTGCATGCGTACTCGGAAGCGGCGCACCTCGATCGCTTTACGATCAGCGCGGGCGACCATCGCGGCGTGCTGAAGGGAACGCGCCTCGATGAAGTTCAAAGTTTCGAGCTGCGAGGAATTAATTTTGTTCCGGCGAAATTGACGCGAGCCGCTCAGGCGGACGAGCTGAGTCTTGCGGCGCCGGAGGCCGCGCCGACGACTGAGTTCCAGCCTGACGAAAAGTTGACGGCGCACGTGGCGTTGAACGACGGGCGAGTGCTGAATCTTCAAACGACCGTCGAGCCGCCACGCCCTAAGGTCACTATGGTCAGCAAGAGTGTTTCTCTGGGCTCGGCGACTTCGGCGATTCGGCTTGGAAACAAGGACGAGCTGCCGCAGGATGGGCAGCTATCGATTTTTCTGAAATCGGAAGTGCCCGACAAGTTTCCGCGAACGGAGAAGATTGAAGTGGCGACGGAGGATGAATCGTT
The DNA here is from genome assembly GCA_036513895.1 of Candidatus Acidiferrales bacterium. GTDB lineage: Bacteria > Acidobacteriota > Terriglobia > Acidiferrales > UBA7541 > Palsa-147. The sequence goes on from DATBYF010000096.1 coordinate 6,145, forward strand.
TAGCGTGCTCTTGAGTGTCGCCGACGGGACTTTGGTTTTGCAGGACTCGCAGAATTTGCTGGCGGAGCTGGATCCGCTGAAGGCTTTTGGAGCTTCGGCGTTCGGAAAGCTTCGATTGCGGGCTGTTGATGCTGACGGCGAGAAGGGAGACTGGCAGCCACTGGCAAGCCTGGTGCGGATTCCGTCGCTGAAGGAAGTACGCTGCCCCGATAGTCCGGATAAACAGTGCAGTTTGCGTGGGACGAATTTATTTTTGATTGATTCGGTGGCGTCTGATTCTCAGTTCACGCATACGGTTCCGGTGCCGGCGGGATTCGCGAATTCAGCGTTGAGCGTGCCGCGGCCGAACGGGACGTTGCTTTACGTGAAGCTGCGGGATGATCCGTCAACGGTGGATACGGTTGTGCTGCCGGTACTGCCAGACGAGCAGTAGACACGAGACAGCGCGAATTTCGAGAGTTGTAACGCGCCGCGAAATTATTTCGGCGGGTCGCCCAGATCTTTCAATTTTTGCTCGGCGCTGGTTTTGATTGCGTCGCGACGTTGCTGGTCATCGGTGGCGTCTGACGCAAGAGCGTCGAGCGCCCTTTTGGCGTACAGGCGGGCCTGATCTTTCTGGCCGTCCGCTAGATAAGCGTCGGAGAGGCTATCGTAGACATTCGGAGACTTTGGGTAGCCGACGACATTCAATTTGAAAATCCGGATCGCGCCCTTAGTGTCGCCAATTTGAAGATGGCCGTAGCCCATTCCGTTGACGATTATTTCAGGAAATAGGACCGCGTTCGGATCGTGTTGACGCGCGTCAGCCAGCATTTTCGCAACCTTATCTGCGCCGCCGGGCTCGTCGATCAATTCCAAGGCTTGCACTTCTTCGCGCGGCATTCCAGAGATGGTGTTGGCCGGCGCGCTGCCGGGAGTTTTTTCGAGCGTGGTCACGAACCAATCCACAATCATGCCGAGCAATTCTGGATGGGGCAGGAACATGGCGGTTCCGTGGCCGCCGGTTTTGTAATGCACGAATTTGTTGCCGGGATTTGGCGAGACTCCCACCAGGAATTCCATAACGTTGGTGGCGTCAGTATCGCCATCGTCGTCGGCGACAGAGACGAACAACGGCAAGTTTGCGGATGCTTGCAGGAAATGGCGGCCGTCGCGATTCGTGTCGCCGGAGAGCAGGACGAGCGATTTCACTTCCGGATGGCGGTGGGCCAATTGAATGGCTTGATGGACACCGCAGCTTGCGCCGCCTGCGCCGATGATGTCATGGGCGACGACGGACTGAGAGACGAGATAGTGGAAGGCGACGTCCATGTCGCCGGGCCATTTTTGATCGACGTATTCGATGCGCTGCTGCTGGGTGATTTCCGCAAAACGACCCCCGCTGCTTTCACCGAAGCCACGATAATCCACGGTGAGAACGTTGATTCCGGCTGCAGCGAGGCGGGCGGCGAGATCGTCCCAATTGTGGCGCTGCTGATTGCATTGATGGAAGAGGATCACGCCGGGACCTGGCGCAGCCGCGGCGAAGAATGTCGCTTTCAGCGCGGTGCCGTCCGCGGCGGTGAGATCGACCGTGTGCGGTGCGGGTGGTTCTGATGCGGCGAAGGCGAGTGCGCGCGAGATCAGCAAAAGAACAATGGGGAGAGAAATTCGCCGCAGCATGATGAGTCTCCTTTGGTACGCCTGCAATTGCGCACGAACATGCCCGAACTAAGCAGGCCAATCAAGCTCAATTTCGCAACGTGGAGTTAGACGATGGAACGAAGCTTCGGATAGTCGCCCACCAACTACTGTGACTGTAGCCTCGTTAAGGAGCGCTGTGGCCGGTACACTTCAGCACGCCAAGGTAATCGCGCCACGGGCCCACGTCGTTTTGGTATTGGTGAGCCATGATCCGCGAGATTTGGTGCAGATGAGTTAAGTCATGAGCTGCCCAGGTCGCGAGCAGTTCTGACAGCGTGACTACTCCGAGGGCGGGATGTCGTCCGCGCAGACGGAGGTCCTCTTGCCGCAAATTCAATGCCCGCAGTTCGGTGAGGTTTTCTGACCGCAATTGCGCGAATTCATCCAACAATTGCCCGAGCGACTTATCTCGACTGTCTCGCACGTGTCCCCAACGGTCGAAGGGTTCAAATGTTTTAGTCTCGCCAAATTGCAGCAGCATCCTCGCGCGCGGCATCCAATCTGTGTGCTCGCCGTGAATCAGATGGGCCACAACTTCGAAGGCGCTCCAAGTATTTTCGCCTTCATTCCCGAGCGTCCACGCATCCGGGAGATCGCGGAGAAGGGCATTGAGAGCGGCGGGGGTGCGAGTGAGAAGCGATATTGTGTGTGGCAAGTTATGTTCCATGATGCCCTCGATGGGTCGACGTTAGATTTTCCAGAGACTGTGATTGTATCTGCTCTGCGTCGCCTGAGTCAGTGCGAACTCTGTGAGAAGATCGCCATGACCGCCATGCGAGCTTTTTTGTTGCGTTGCGTGCGGCGGGGTATAATCGCGGGATGCGAATGACGCGGGGAAAATCACTGAAGGGGCGTGTGCACGACGCCCAGCGCATACACGGGACGACCGTGCTGTGCGTGCGGCGCGATAATAAGGTTGTGCTCGCGGCCGATGGACAGGTCACGATGGGCGAAGGCGTCGTAAAGCACAATGCGAAGAAGACCCGGCGGCTCTTCAACGACAAGATTATCGCGGGCTTTGCGGGCAGCACAGGCGACGCGCTTTCGCTTTTTACGCGATTCGAAAATAAGCTGCAGGAATTTCACGGTAACTTGCAGAGGGCGGCGGTAGAGCTGGCAAAGGAATGGCGGACCGACCGTTCCTTGCGGCATCTTGAAGCGCTGCTAGTGGTTGCGGATGTGAAGGCCACATTTTTGCTTTCGGGTAACGGAGATGTGATCGAGCCCGACGACGGCATTTGCGCTATTGGCTCTGGCGGGTCTTACGCGCTGGCCGCGGCGCGGGCTCTGCTCAAGCATTCCAAATTGAGCGCCAAAGAAATCGCTCAGGAAGCGATGCGAATCGCGAGCGAAATTTGCATTTTCACGAACGCGAACTTCACGATGGAAGAATTGTGAGCGGAATGTTGAAGGAAGGCGAGGAATGGTGATCTATTTGTCCGGAGAACCGCAACCCGCACCGGTGGAACCGATACCGTCATTCGATGAGCTAACGCCTCGAGAAATTGTCGTCGAACTCGATAAATACATCGTTGGCCAAAACGCCGCGAAGCGCGCCGTGGCTGTGGCGCTACGCAACCGCGTACGCCGGCAGAAGCTTCAGCCGGAGATGGCGGAAGACGTTCTGCCCAAAAACATTTTGATGATTGGACCGACCGGCGTGGGCAAGACGGAAATCGCGCGGCGGCTTGCGCGGCTTGCCGGATGCCCTTTTGTGAAAGTGGAAGCTTCGAAGTATACGGAAGTGGGATACGTGGGCCGGGATGTTGAGTCCATGGTGCGCGATCTCATCGAAACTGGAATTGACATGGTGCGTGAGGAGAAACTCGACGAAGTGGCTGAGCGGGCCGAACAATCCGCGGAGGAGCGTCTTCTCGATCTTCTGCTGCCTCCAACGCCCGTGCCGGCTGAGTTGCCCGGGGCGATCGCGAACGACGCTCAGCGCAAAGAACAGGCGCAGCGGACGCGCGAAAAACTGCGCGTACAGCTTCGCGAAGGAAAACTCGATGCGCGGATGGTGGAAGTCGAAGTCCGCGAGCGCTCGATGCCGGCGTTTGAGATCGTGACAAATCAGGGCATCGAGGAAATGGACATTAACGTCAAGGACATGCTCTCGGGCGTTTTTGGCCAACAGAAAAAGAAGCGGAAGATGACGGTGGGCGAAGCTTTTGATTACCTGATTCAGGAAGAAGAGAACCGGCTCGTGGATATGGACCACGTGACGAGGATTGCGCTCGAGCGCGTGGAGCAGATGGGGATTCTTTTTATTGATGAAATTGACAAGATTGCGGGGCGCGAATCAGGGCACGGGCCGGACGTGTCACGAGAAGGGGTTCAACGAGATATTTTGCCGATCGTCGAAGGCACGACGGTAAATACGCGATACGGCATGGTGCGCACTGACCACATACTTTTCATTGCGGCCGGCGCGTTCCACACGACCAAGCCTTCAGATTTGATTCCCGAGTTGCAGGGCCGCTTTCCCATTCGTGTTGAGCTGAGCTCTTTGAGCGAAGCGGATTTCATTCGCATTTTGACGGAGCCAAAAAACGCGCTTATCAAGCAGGCGATCGCTTTGCTTGAGACGGAAGGGTTGAAAATTGCGTTTACAGATGATGGAGTGGCCTCGATTGCGAAGTTTGCGGCCGTTGTAAATGAACAGACCGAGAACATTGGGGCGCGCCGCCTGCACACGATTCTGGAAAAAGTGCTCGAAGAGATTTCGTTCGAGGCGCCCGAGCTGAAAAAGAAAAGTATTAAGATTGATTCGGCATACGTGCAGAAGCAACTCGTGAATATCGTGAAAGACCAGGACCTCAGCCGCTACATTCTGTAGCGGCCAGATAATCGGAATGAAAATGAGAAGAGCGGAAGCTGAGTTCCGCGCTTGTGCGGGCCGGACGCGGTCCGGAGTTCCGATTATCCGGCTTTTCATCGGGATATGTGTCGCTTCTCTCGCCGCGGGATGTGCTGCGCCGAGCGAGCCAACCACGCGTCACGCTCCTGCGCCGATCGCTGTGACTGGGCTGAGCGCTCGCCAACTGGGGACCCGCGTTTATTTGTCGTTCACGCTGCCGACAAAAACCGAAGATCACAAAGGGTTCAGTACGCCACTCTCGCTCGATATCTACTGGGAATTTATCGCGGCGAGCGCTGCGACGCCCGAGGCGGCTGCCGTCGAAAAGCAAAATACTCTCGTTCGAGTCCCATCCGCGCTCATGAGCCAGTACACGCACGAAGGTCGCGTTCTCGTTCCCGTTGAATTGAATCCGGAAGATTTGCAGGGCCACTTTGGCGGGAGGACGGCGTTCGTGGTGAAAACGCGGCTTTCGTCGCGGCGAGCGTCCGAGGCTTCCAATGTTGCCATCGTGCGCGTGTATCCACCGCCCGCGCCGATTTCCGATCTTGCTGCGACGGTCACGCAGGAAGCCGTCGAGTTGAAATGGACAGCGGTTAGGCCGCAAGCGGCGCCGAGCGGTTTGCCAAATGCGAATGCAACGCCCGCTGTGAGCTATCGCGTTTATCGAACGGAAAAAACTGCCGCGACGGTCAACGCGGGAAATTCGGCTGTTGCGACAACTTCGGCCCCGAGCGCGCCCCTTTCCGATTTGCTCGGCGAAAGTCCGGCGGCGTCGTTCCGCGACGCAACTTTCGAATTCGGCCATTCTTATGCGTACTCAGTTCGTAGCGTTGTTCGATATGGCACGTCGCCCGATGGATCGGTGGAGTCGGATGAATCGAATTTGCTCGCGCTCACGCCCAAGGATATTTTTCCTCCCGCCGCGCCGCAGGGATTGGTTGCGGTCCCTGTTCCGGCAACATCAAGCGGCCCGGCTGGCATCGAACTTTCGTGGGCCATCAGCGCCGAACGCGATTTAGCCGGCTACAACATCTATCGTAGCGACCAGGATCCCAAATCTCCCCGGCGATTGAACCAGAGTACGTTGCTGACGCCCGCGTATCGTGATATCACTGTGCGTCCGGGACGCCTCTATACTTACACCGTCACGGCCGTTGATCGTGCCGGCAATGAAAGCCCCGCGAGCGAACCGGTGACCGACGGAATTTCTGCGGCGGAAGGGGAATCGAGCCAATAAGTATGAGGGTCGAAGGAACAAATCCGCACCGCGTGTGGAACGTCTTTCAGAGTCCCGTGATCCACACCGGAATATTTGCGGGCGTGTTGCTTGTCGGGGTAATGTTAGGTTCGCTCATTGCGGCCACTCGCATGCCACAATTTGATTCGCTTGCCGCGCTGCGGAATCTTGTATGTTACGGTGCGTTTGGGCTGGCGATGACGATTCCGGTGGCGCGTTATTTCGGATCTCCCTGGCGATTGTTCACGGCGGGAATTACGGCGTGGTCGATACTAGCTGCGGCGTATGCTGCCGCGACGATGTTCTTCGACAACCTTATCAATCGTCTGGGAATGACCCCGCTCCACTTGCTCATGCTGGGCGGCGTGATTTACGGCGTGCTTGCCGTCGGCGTTTGGGTAGCGTCATCTGTTGTTTCTCTCATCTGGCACCACGCGCCGGTCGCCCACGTAAGAACAATTGAAGTGCCCATCCGCAAGCGATGAAGCTGTGCCGCTTTCAGCCGCTTGAATTTTCCGCCGCTTTAATTACGCGCGACGACACGGAGTTGCGCCCGGCGACCTCCTATGGATTGATCGAAGGCGAACGAGTCCGCGAGATTCTCAGCCTTTTCGGCAGGCTGGAATTTACCGGGCGCGATTGGTTGCTGGAAGATGTTCGCTTGCTTGTGCCCGTTGAGCCATCCAAAATTGTTTGCGTCGGCCGAAATTACGCGGAACACGCCGCTGAACTTGGCAACGAAGTTCCGAAAGAACCACTGATTTTTTTGAAGCCGCCGTCATCCGTGATCGGTCCCGACGAGCCGATCATTTTGCCGAGCATCTCGGAACGAGTGGACTACGAAGGCGAATTAGCCATCGTGATCGGCGAGCGGCTTCATCTGCCGGCCGAGGACGACGATTTGCGCCGCTGCATTCTCGGCTTCACTTGCCTGAATGACGTAACCGCTCGGGACATTCAGAAACGCGACGTCCAATTCACGCGTGGCAAAAGCTTCGATACATTCTGTCCGATTGGTCCCGTAATCGAGACTCAATTGGATGTTGCTTCGGCAACGGTCGAAACACGCGTGAACGGCAACTGTAAGCAGATTGGTCACATATCTGGCATGGTTTTCCCCATCGAAGTTATAATTCGCTGGATTGCACGGGTCATGACGCTGCTGCCCGGCGATGTCATCGCAACGGGAACACCGCCCGGCGTTGGTCCCTTGGGCGATGGTGACGTCGTCGAGGTGATCGTTAGCGGCGTTGGATGCCTTCGCAATCCGGTCGCTGCAGAAGTCGACTGAATTTCCGTCGGGCAATTCGGATCCGCATTGAAACAGGTTCTCGAAAATTGGCACCACTACCTGCCGCTTGCCGGTGTCGGCGTGGCTGTCCTCATCGCCGCGTACTTTGCTTTGCGGAAACGCGAAATTGACCCCAACGAGATCGAACGCGAGCGGCGTCTCTATCTCAATCGCATCGGGCGCATCGTGGAAGGCCAGGTTCTCGAGATCGAAGATAAAATCGCTGCTCCCAAGCCCGAACCGCCGCGCGGAATTTTCGGGCGGCGCAAAAGCGTGCCAAACGGGACCGCCAGCGTTGCGACGATGCTGCTGCACTACACTTATTCGATTTCGGGCGTAACTTACGAAACGGCACAGGACATCACCGGTATGGAACAACGCGCGGCACTGAGCCGCGCCGTTGTCGGCAAGGCCGCCAGCGTGAAGTACGATCCTTCGAACCCGAGCAATTCCATTCTCATCGCCGACGATTGGTCCGGCCTTCACTAGGAATTCGACTGCTTGCTTGCGACGCGCTTTGCTGCGGACCTTGCTGCGCGCCGCATGCTATGGCACGCTACCGCTTCGCGATTTGCCGCGAACAAAAGGCCATATGACCCTCTCCGGTAAGCGCCACGATCGCCTCGAAGAATTGCGTCGCCACAACACTGAAGCGGAAATTGGCGGCGGTGTCGAACGCCGAGAGAAGCAGCATAAGGAAGGCAAGCTCGCCGCGCGCGAGCGTATCGAGTTGCTGCTCGACGAAGGAACGTTCGAAGAACTCGACAAGTTTGTCAGGCATCGCTGCGACGATTTCGGCATGGAGAAACAGAAGCCGATGGGCGATGGCTTTATCACTGGCTATGGGCGAATTGACGGGCGGCTCGTTTATGTTTTCGCGCAGGATTTCACGGTTTTTGGTGGATCGCTCTCTGAGACGAACGCGCAAAAAATCATCAAAGTCATGGATCTGGCAATGCGGACCGGCGCTCCCATTATCGGCTTGAATGATTCCGGCGGGGCACGGATTCAGGAAGGCGTGATGTCGCTCGCGGGCTACGCCGATATTTTTCTGCGCAACACGCTTGCGAGCGGCGTTGTGCCGCAAATTAGCGCGGTGATGGGGCCGTGCGCAGGCGGTGCCGTCTATTCGCCCGCGATCACTGACTTTATTTTCATGACGCGCGACACTTCATACATGTTCGTTACGGGCCCCGACGTGATCAGGACCGTGACGCATGAAGAAGTGACGAAGAACGAACTGGGCGGCGCGATGACGCACAACGAGAAAAGCGGCGTCGCACACTTTGTGGCGCGGGACGATGCGGAATGCCTGGCGATGATCCGCGAGCTTTTCGGTTATTTGCCATCGAATAATCTCGAGGATCCACCACGCCGCCAGAGCGACGATCCTTGGGACCGCAAGGACGCGGCGCTTAACTCCGTGGTGCCCGACGATCCGATGAAGCCGTACGACATTAAGGATGTGATTCACGCAATTGTGGATGATGGCGATTTTTTTGAAGTGCACGAACATTTCGCCGGGAACATCGTGGTCGGATTGGCACGGCTCGAGGGCCGGTCTGTTGGGATCGTCGCGAACCAACCGGCAAATCTCGCTGGAGTTCTCGACATCAACGCATCGGTGAAAGGCGCGCGATTCGTGCGCTTCTGCGATGCGTTTAATATTCCGCTCATAACGTTCGAGGATGTTCCTGGATTTCTTCCCGGTACGCAGCAGGAGTGGGGAGGAATCATCAAGCATGGCGCGAAGTTGCTTTTTGCATTCGCTGAGGCTACGGTGCCAAAAATTACTGTGATCACGCGGAAAGCTTATGGCGGTGCTTACTGCGTCATGTCGTCAAAACACATTCGGACAGATATGAATTATGCGTGGCCGTCGGCGGAGATTGCGGTGATGGGGCCGGAAGGCGCCGTGAATATCGTCTATAAACGGGAAATCGAGAAGGCTGCGGAGTCGGAGCGGGATGCGTTGCGCGCGGAAAAGGTGGAAGAATTTCGCGAACTCTTTGCGAATCCGTACGTCGCGGCCGAGCGCGGCTACATTGATGCTGTAATCGAGCCTGCTGAGACGCGCGCCAAACTTATTACGGCGCTTCGCTCCCTCGAAAATAAAAGAGACGTCAATCCCCGCAAAAAGCACGGCAACATACCCCTGTAGCAGGCATAGATTTGACTAGAGTCATCCTCTGCGGCGGCAAAAATTGTTTAATAAAATACAAGCGCGCTGGATTTCGGCACCGCGTTGGGATAGGATTCATTGGGTTTTTCACAACTATCCTTCCTGGAGTGTGCATGACGAATAGCGGCAGTTCTATTCTTGCGGGCCTTGACCGGCTCGTCGAGAAATATCATCTTCTGAAGCATCCGTTTTATCGGGCGTGGACGCAGGGGACACTTTCCCATGAATCCCTGGCGCTTTATGCCGAACAGTACTACCAACACGTTCGGGCCTTTCCGGAGAATTTGAAGCGGTTGGCATCGCGAGCGAATGGCGAATTGCGAATCTTAGTTGACGAAAATTTGGCGGAGGAACTCGATCCCGCGGGACCACATCCGGCACTTTGGCGGCAATTTGCGAACTCTGTTGGCGCGAGCGATGCGGACATCGATTCGACGAGGCCGCTGCCGGGCGTCGCGGCGCTACTCGACGCGTTCGATGAGCTTTCGGAAAATTGCTCGAAAGCGCAGGCGGTGGCGGCGTTTTACGTTTACGAAGCGCAGGTACCAGAAATTGCAACACAGAAAATCGCCGGGCTGAAGAAATATTACGGCGTTACAGCAGAGCCTGCGTTGCGATATTTTGCTGTCCACGAAGAGGCCGACGTGCGGCATCGCGCCGCCTGGCGCCAATGGCTCGGGGCGCAGCCAGCTTCCGAGTCAGGACCGATCATGGTAGCTGCCGAACGAACGCTGAAAGCCTTGTGGGGCGCGCTCGATGCGGTTTATCCGCAAGGCTGCGCTTATTCCAAAAACTAACGGTTAGCAGCGATTTTTTTCTCGTTTGTAGGGTAGCTCTCGTTTACGCCAGTTCGAAGGGCTGCCCTTTGACAGAAGCTAGCCCAAGAACCTCCTTCGTGCGTGTTAGAATCCCGTCTTCGACGCGCATGCTCAAGAAAATTCTAATCGCAAATCGCGGTGAAATTGCCGTGCGCATTTTGCGCGCGTGCCATGAAATGGATATCGTGGGAGTTGCCGTTTATAGCGATGCCGATCGCGCTTCGCTTCACGTACGAATGGCAGATGAGGCATATCGCATCGGGCCTGCACCCTCGCGGCAAAGCTATTTGGTCATTGAGAACATTATTGCCGCGGCGCGCGAAGCAGGCTGCGATGCTATTCATCCCGGCTACGGATTCCTCGCCGAAAATCCCGCGCTTGCAAGAGCGTGCGTCGCGTCGGGTATTACATTCATCGGACCTTCTGCTCAGGCGATGGAACAGCTTGGATCGAAGACTTCGGCGCGGCAGTTGGCACGTGCAGTGGGTGTGCCTACGGTTCCTGGGACTCTCGAACCTATTCAAGACGTCGAAGCAGCGCTTGAGGCTGCGAAGACCATTGGATTTCCCGTCGTCCTGAAGGCCGTTGCGGGCGGCGGCGGAAAAGGAATGCGGCGTGTCGAACGCGAGACCGACTTTCTCGGGGCGTGGCGAGATGCTTCCTCGGAAGCGCTAAACGCTTTCGGCGACTCGCGGCTCTATCTGGAGAAGTATCTTTCGCGGCCGCGCCATATCGAAATCCAAATTCTCGCGGACACCCACGGAAACACGATCTACCTCGGTGAGCGGGAGTGCTCCGTGCAGCGGCGTTATCAAAAAGTGATCGAAGAGGCGCCGTCGCCAGTGATGACGCCTGAGTTGCGTCGCGCGATGGGCGAAGCGGCCGTGAAACTCGCCCGTGCGGGCAGTTACGTTAGCGCGGGAACATGCGAATTTCTCGTTAATGAAGAGAAGAATTTTTATTTTCTCGAGATGAACACACGATTGCAGGTGGAGCATCCGGTGACGGAGATGGTGACGGCGCTCGATCTCGTGAAGCTACAAATTCGCGTCGCGGCGGGCGAGAGATTGCCGCTTACGCAAGCCGGCGTTGCGCTTCGCGGGCACGCTATCGAGTGCCGCATTTACGCTGAAGACCCCGAGAACAATTTCTTTCCGTCTCCCGGCACGATCACATATTTTGCGGCGCCTTCCGGACCTGGAATTCGCCTCGACGAAGGCGTCTATCCCGGTTGGATCGTGCCGAGCGATTACGACCCTATGCTCGCGAAGTTGATTGCCTGGGGCAGCGATCGTGAGGAAGCTATCGCCAGGTTGGTCCGTGCGCTCGGAGAAACTCAGATAGGCGGCATCCGCACAAACGTCAATTTCTTTCGACGCATTCTTGGCGACAAAGATTTTGTCCGCGCGAATATCCATACGAGATGGCTCGATGATTTCATCGACCGCGACAAAAATGCGGCGCGAGATGAAGCGGACTTAGCCGCGGAAGATGCGGCGGCGATTGCGCTGGCGTTTTGGCACAGTGCGCGGAATGGCGGGGCGACGCCTACGCCGAATGGCGCCGGGAGCGATTCGCGTTGGAAGTACGAGGGGCGGCGGGAGCAGATTGAGCGCCTCGCGAGGGACTGACTTCGTCGAAAGTGAAATGCGTTGAAACTCGACATCACAATCGGTGAACGGAAGCGACGAGTTGCGCTGGATCGCATGGGCTCGGTCGTTCAAGGACTGATTGATGGCCGCAGAGTGCAGGCTGATGTGGTTTCACTGCGCGATGGAAGGTACTCCATTCTCATAGGGGGGCGCTCGATTGAAGTGCGCGTCGAGGAGGGTCCTGCGGGCTTCCGGGTAATTTCAGGCGGACGCGAACTTAATGCGAGCATTAGCGACCCTCGCAAATTCCGCCGCGGCGCCGGACAGCTCTCAGCGGAGGGCCGGCAAAATGTAAATGCGCCGATGCCGGGAAAGGTCGTTCGTTTACTGGTCAAGCTCGGAGAAGTGGTGAAAGTTGGCCAGGGATTGTTCGTGATCGAAGCGATGAAGATGCAGAACGAAATTCGCTCACCGAAATCCGGCATTGTGGAAAAACTTCTCGCGGTGGAAGGACAGCCCGTGAATTCAGGAGAAACGCTTGCGGTAGTAGCTTGAGCCGCAACCGCTGGCGATCTCCGCCGCCGATTACTTCGGCGGTTCGCCTGAGGGGAGCTTGCCTGCGGATTCAAGCACCTGCCGCGCAAGATAGTTCACGACGTGGGCTTCATCGCGCGCCGAGGTCAGATAGGCGACGCGCAACAGCTGTTCCTTGCGATTGCGCAGAGTGTCGCGGATGGACTGCTGCACCTGAGGATCGGCGATCTCGCGCTGTCCCGCCGCTTCTTTTGCAATCAACTTCAGAATGACGTAGCCGCCCGAACGCACCGGTATGGGCCGGCTTACTTCTCCCGGCCGCAGCGAAAGCACCGCTTTCTTAAGCGCCGGGTCCGATTGATTGAACGAGGATTCGGCGTGGAAGCCGAGATCGCCGCCAGTCGAACTCGAAGTATCTTCCGAATAATCCATTGCGAGTTGCGAGAAATCCGCGCCGGCATTCAGCTTCTGTTCGATGGAGGCCACTTTGCGCTGAGCGTCAATTTCGTTGGTGGCTTTGTCATTCTTGCGGTTGTGCACCGCGGGGTCGGGATGAGGCGTCACAACGATTTGCGCGATATGGAATTGCGGCTCCGGAACGTTGAACTGCGAGCGATTCTTCTGGTAGAAGTCCATCACGTCCTGATCGGTGATGGTGATTTTTGCGACGACCTCGCGATTCAGCAGCTTTTGAATCGAAAGCTGACGGCGCAAATCGCCCTTGAGATCGTCCATCGTCAGGCCTGCGTCGCGCAATTTCTTTTGAAACTCGTCTTCGGTGTAAGGACTCTTCGATTCGGTGAACTTGTCCTCGACTTCGGCATCGCTGGCGATGAGATTCAGTTTGTTCGCGCGCTCCAGAAGGATTTGATTGTTGATGAGTTCGTCGAGGATGCTAAGCTTCAGGGAAAGCGCTTCCTCTTGCGAGGGCGTTTGAGCTTCAGCATTGACGCGGCTGCGGAAATACTTCTCCACTTCCGCCCGCTGGATATCATGGCCGTTAACGACAGCCCAGACGTCGGGTCCCGGAGGCGTTTCCTGCCGCCTGCACGAAAACAAGAGGGTGCACGCGAACAAGACGGCCACGATTGCCGTACTTCTCTTCAAAATTCCTCCGAAGGTTGAGGGACGGGCTGGGATCAAGCTGCTTTGACGACGCGGCCGGCTCGAATGCAGGCAGTGCAGACGCGGGCTTTTTTGTGCACGCCGTCAATAACCGTCTTCACGCGGCGGAGATTCGGATTCCACCGACGCCGTGTGACATTGTTTGCGTGGCTGATCGTGTTGCCAAAACTGGGCTTCTTGCCGCAAATTTCACATGCCATTGCCATAGACGCTCCAACTCTAAAGTTTCGAAAACGGACAAATTTTAATGCTAGCAGAGAACTCGTTCATCGGAAAGGGATTTACGGCGCTGTTCGTGGGACGAGGCTGAGTTTAGTGCTTTAATTGGCCTAGTCGTGGATAACCGCCTCAATCGGCGGGCATACTGAACTAATACATCCGAAACGCTATGCGAGAGTCGCTTCCGCCATAAGAGAGTAAGTTCCTAGCAATGGCGGCCGATTGAACCCAAAGGCGCCATGCTAATCATCTAATTCAAGCATCGACAGGGATAGAATTAGAAATCACTCCGAATCACAACTGGGTAACTATCTGACGCGACGCGCTGCAGATCAGGGTAACACACGCCTTCTAGGCGTTTTTGCTACGGTGGTGGTTATCGCTACGCTTTATTTTGGGCGTATCGTTTTCATTCCGTTGGCCTTAGCTTTGCTTTTCTCGCTGATTTTGGCACCGGTCGTGTCTTTCCTCGAACGACTTAGACTGCCTCGCGTGCTGGCGATATCCGTCGTCATGCTCGCTCTTGTCAGCTTAATGGGGTTTGTGACCTGGGAAACGTCTCAACAATTCTCCAGGTTGAGCGATCAACTGCCCGACTATGAAAAAGCGCTCGAAGAGAAGATCGACTCAGTAAAAACCTCGGGACCGCAAGGGTTCCATAAGGCTTCAGATGCTTTAAAGGAACTCGAGAAGGAAATTTCAGCTACCCCCGATCAGCGTGGCACAACTGAGACGAAAAGATCTCCTGCTCTGGGTTCCACTCCAGCCCGACCGCTGTCCGTCGAAGTTGTGCCTCCTGCCAATCCGCTTGAATCTTTCGTCACCTTGCTTGGCCCATTGGCGACCGCTGGAATCGTCCTGGTATTCACCATTTTTATTCTCGTGGGCCGCGAAGATCTTCGCAATCGTTTGATACGTCTCGCGGGAGACGGCCGGCTGAATCTTATGACACAAGCGCTGGATGAGGCGGCACAGCGAATCAATCGTTATTTGTTCTTACAATTCGTTGTGAATTCACTCTACGGTGTTGTAATTGCCGGGGCATTGCACCTTGTCGGTATTCCGAATGCCGCGCTATGGGGAGTGAGCGCCGCCGTCCTTCGATTCTTACCATATGTCGGAGCGCCGCTCGCAGCCTTGATGCCCATCGCGTTGTCATTGGCGGTGTTCCCTGGCTGGACTCATGCACTTGTGACTGCTGGAATTTTCCTGGTATTGGAGATCACGGTGGCGAATCTCGTCGAGCCTCTTCTTTATGGCGCACATGTGGGTCTCTCTCCGCTGGCCATACTTGTGGCGGCTGTGTTTTGGACGTTAATTTGGGGTTTCCCAGGACTTCTATTGTCCACGCCACTGACGGTCTGCCTTGTGGTGATGGGGCGTTACGTCCCCAGCTTGAGCTTTCTGAATGTTCTTTTGGGAGACGAACCTGTTCTGGAACCGCACGCGCACTATTATCAACGGCTATTGGCCGGTGATCAAAACGAAGCTAGGCAAGTATTGGAAGCCTACCTTAAAGACAAAACTTTGGAGGAACTCTACGGTTCGGTTGTGATTCCAGCGCTCGGTCTAGCGGAACATGACCGCCATCGCGGTGAATTGGACGAGGATACGCAGAATCTTGTGTATCAAGGCACTCGCGAAATCGTCGAGGAGTTGGGCGAGCCGCAATCCGCCGAGTTACAGCAAGAATTACACGAAATTTCGCCCGATCTCACCGGAGCGAAAAAAGGAGGACCAGAAGGAGTGGAAGTGCTTTGCATTCCGGCGAGAGATGCTGCGGATGATGTGGTGGCGTCGTTGCTTTGTCAGCTTCTAGAACGCCACGGAATCGCTGCGCAGAGCCTGCCCATAGCTGCCGCCGCCGAGATGTTGTCGCAAGTGACGATACTAAAGCCGAGAGTCGTATGTATTTCTGCGCTTCCGCCTTTTGCCGTAAAACACACCCGAGCGTTGTATGCAAGATTGAGGTCCCAATCGCCGAATCTGCAGATCATTGTGTGTTTGTGGCAGTTCGAGGGAAATCCTAAAGAAATAGCAATTCGTCTGAGATTAGCTGAGGGCGACGGATTTTTCACGACTCTGCCTCAAGTGCTAGCGAATATTGATTCGCAAGCTCATGTGACTGCTCCGACAGTTTGACATTACGGAGCCTGCAGAGGTCAGGCTCGATCACTTCGGGGGGCAATCTCATGCAATTGTGACGCGATACCTGATTACGCGAGCAGAAATCGCGGTAATCAACCTTCTACAGCTTTACTTGATAGTTCCTACCTGCTTGTGCCGATGGCGCGCAGTTCCTAGAAAGCGTTAATTGAACATGGGCGCTCGTGCCCGTTGGAAGTTGCGCAGGTGCGGTCGGCCCCGTTTATATTCGACTTCTGAAATATATTCCCGACAAGGAAAACCTAATCATGAAGCGTCAGAAAGCACGAAAAGCGAAAGCAACAGAACTCGAAATCAAGCAAATCAAGGTACCGGGCGGTGAAACGCATCAGCAGGCGGGACCGAGTGAACTTCCCATTACAACGAACCAAGGTCTGCCGATATCCGATAACCAGAACTCGCTGCGCGCTGGGACTCGCGGGCCGACTGTTCTGGAAGATTTCATACTGCGTGAGAAAATCACACATTTCGATCACGAGCGGACGCCAGAACGCATCGTCCATGCCCGGGGCGCTGGCGCGCACGGATATTTTCAGCCCTATCGCTCGATGAAGAAATTCACCAAGGCTGCGTTTCTGTCAGATCCGGCGGTTAAGACTCCGGTCTTTGTCAGGTTTTCCACGGTGGCCGGAGAGCGCGGTTCAACCGACCTAGCGCGCGACGTCAGAGGTTTTGCAGTCAAGTTTTATACGTCCGAAGGCAATTTTGATTTGGTTGGAAATAACATTCCGGTATTTTTTATTCAAGACGCGATGAAGTTTCCCGATTTGATTCACTCGGTGAAGATAGAGCCGGATCGAGGATTTCCTCAGGCGGCCTCGGCGCACGACACGTTCTGGGATTTCATTTCGTTGATGCCCGAATCCATGCACATGATCATGTGGGTGATGTCCGACCGGGCCATACCGCGATCCTTCAGAATGATGGAGGGATTCGGCATTCACACTTTCCGCCTGGTCAACGAGGCCGGGAAGACCCAATTTGTGAAATTCCACTGGCGGCCAAAATTGGGGACGAGTTCTGTGTTGTGGGACGAAGCCGTAAAGATCAGCGGTGCTGATGCGGATTTTCACCGGCGCGATTTGTGGGAGGCGATTGAAAGCGGAGATTTTCCAGAGTACGAACTCGGGTTCCAGATTTTCGACGAAGAATTTGCCGATCGTTTTGAATTTGATGTTCTTGACGCGACGAAAATTATTCCTGAGGAGATTGTCCCGCTACAGATGGTCGGCAAGATGGTACTCGATCGGAATCCGGACAATTTCTTCGCCGAGACAGAGCAAGTTGCATTCTGCCCGAGCCATCTGGTTCCTGGACTCGATTTCTCAGAAGACCCGTTGCTGCAGGGCAGACTCTTTTCTTATCTCGACACGCAATTAAGCCGGTTGGGCGGGCCAAATTTTCATCAACTTCCAGTGAATGCCCCGAAGTGTCCTTTCCATAATCTGCAACGCGATGGAATTCACCAAATGAGCCTGCAGAAAGGCCGAGTCGCCTATGAGCCGAATTCTCTTTCGCCCGATGCTCCGCGGGAATCGGTGGTCCGCGGCTTTACATCGTCCGCGAGGCAAGTCGAGGGCATCACTGCTCGTGTGCGTTCCGAATCATTTTCCGACCACTATTCGCAAGCTCGATTGTTTTATCGGTCCATCACGGCGCCAGAGCAAAAACATCTCGCGAATGCTCTGACGTTTGAACTCGGAAAAGTGGAAATTGAAGCGATTCGGCTCAGAATGTTGGGCCATCTGCAATTGATTGACAAGAATTTGGCGGACGCGGTGATCGGCGCGCTGGGCGCTGAAGGAAAAGCCGACAAAATCACGCCGGCCAAAGCTCCGGTGGACCTTAAACCGAGCCCTGCGTTGCGGCTGGTTGGAAAATACAAGCCGACATTAGCTGGTCGGAAGATTGGGATATTACTTGGTGCCGGATTCGACGCCAATATCAGAAAGCAGCTCGTGTCGCAAATCGAAGCTGAAGGCGCGAAGGCGGCGAATGTCACGTCCAAGATTCAAGGCGAACTTGATTCGAGCGGCCAGTTGACGCCTGGAGATATGGCATTGCGAGCCTCACCATCGGTTTTATTCGACGCAGTCGTCATATTGGCGGGACCCGACGGCGACAAGAAACTGGCGAGCGATCCCAACGCGCTTAGCTTTTTGATGGACGCCAAGCGTCATTGTAAGGCCGTTGGATTTGCGGGTATCCCGTTATTGGCAAAGATGGCTGGAGTGACGGAAAAAGCGGAACAGGCGGGCATCGTAGACTTAACCAGCAAAGGCGGCGTCGCAGAATTTATCGCCTCGGCCCGAACGGGACGATTCTGGGAAAGAGAGGTGGAGAAATAGCATTATCAGCCGATAAGAACGAACATGGATTGCTCGCGGGATAACGGGAATCCGTTGATCTAGCCGCCGCTCGCCCGCCCGCCAGCATTATCAACCTTGATTTCTGGTTTTCGCGATTGCCGATCTCCGTTCGTGCGGCTTTCGGAAAAATGCGCAATTGTTCGTTTCGCTAGTCCCCGAGGCAGCTCTCCTAATGTTTTTCGCGCTGCTCTTTCCTGCTTTGCACTCGTACGCTGCCTCGCATTCTTTCGGAGTTTGCGTACGCCTACGAATGCTCTAAAATCAGTATTAGTTTTCACTGTGGGCGTGTAGCTCAGCTGGGAGAGCACCTGCTTTGCAAGCAGGGGGTCGCCGGTTCGATCCCGGCCACGTCCACCAAATTTCTAATCGCAAACATTTGGAACCGTGATGCGCGTCGCTGGGCGCCGACGCGCACGAGTGCCACCAAGAACGTGATACTTCTCGTCCGGGCAAATTTGCTAAGCAGCGGCGGCGGTTCGGGACGGAACTAGATCAAAGCGATCAAGGTTCATCACTTTGGTCCAGGCTGCGATGAAGTCCTGGACGAATTTCTTGTGCGCGTCCGAACTTCCGTAGACCTCCGATAGCGCCCGGAGCTGAGCGTTCGAACCGAAGATGAGATCGGCTCGCGTTGCCGTCCATCGGACTTCGCCCGTTTTGCGGTCGCGTCCCTCAAACGTATCGTTCGCATCCGAGGTCGCCTTCCACACCGTACGCATATCGAGCAGGTTGACGAAGAAGTCGTTGGTCAACGCCTCCGGCCTCTTGGTGAATACTCCGAACTTGGTTTGCCCAAAGTTGGTGTTCAGCGTACGCATGCCGCCAACGAGCACGGTCAGCTCAGGCGCGGTCAGCGTGAGCAGCTGCGCCTTGTCAAGCAATTCCACTTCTGCGGTGCCGTCAGCTCTTCCGCTGGAGTATGAGCGAAATCCGTCCGTGGCCGGTTCGAGCACCCCGAAAGATTCCACGTCTGTCTGCTCCTGCGAAGCGTCCATGCGGCCTGGATTGAAGGGAACGGTCACGGTGATACCCGCATTCTTAGCGGCCTGCTCAACGCCTGCGCAGCCCGCCAGGACGATCAAGTCCGCCAGTGAGATTTTCTTACCGCCGGTCTGCGAGGCGTTGAACTCACTCTGTATCTTTTCGAGCGCCTTTAGGACTTTCTGAAGCTGCTGGGGCTGATTGACCTTCCAGTCTTTTTGTGGAGCAAGCCGAATACGCGCGCCGTTTGCACCGCCTCGTTTGTCGGAGCCGCGGAAGGTGCACGCCGAGGCCCAAGCGGTGGTAACCAACTGCGAGACCGTCAGCCCAGAGGCAATAATTTTTGCTTTCAGGGCCGCGATATCCTGGTCATCGACCAATACGTGATTTACGGGTGGGACGGGGTCCTGCCAGAGAAGTTCTTCCTTGGGAACCTCAGGACCAAGGTAACGCGCACGGGGACCCATGTCGCGATGCGTCAGCTTGAACCATGCGCGAGCAAAAGCGTCCGCAAACTCTTGCGGGTTCTCGTAGAAGCGTCTCGCGATCTTTTCGTAGATAGGATCGAACCGCAAAGAGAGATCGGTGGTTAGCATCGCGGGTGCGCGACGCTTTGAGGGATTGTGGGCGTCCGGTACCGTATCTGCCCCTGAATTACCTATCGGCTTCCACTGGTGTGCGCCGCCCGGACTCTTCGTCAGTTCCCATTCGTACTTGAACAGGTGCTCGAAAAAGTCGTTACTCCATTTTGTCGGCGTGCTAGTCCACGTGACTTCAAGGCCGCTGGTGATAGCGTCGCCTGCGATGCCGGTCGAGTAGGCGCTTGTCCAGCCAAGGCCCTGTTCTTCAATCGCGGTGCCTTCCGGTTCTTTGCCTAGGTGGGTGCCGGGCCCGGCTCCGTGGGTCTTGCCGAAAGTGTGACCGCCGGCAATCAAAGCGACGGTTTCTTCATCATTCATCGCCATCCGCGCGAAGGTCTCACGAATATCCTTGGCTGCCCTGACCGGATCGGGAACGCCTTCCGGGCCTTCGGGATTGACATAAATGAGGCCCATGGTGGTGGCGCCGAATGGACGCGCGAGGTCGCGCTCACCCGAATAGCGTTTGTCCGTTCCCATCCAAGTGGTCTCATGCCCCCAGTTGACGTCAAAATCGGGTTCCCATACGTCGGCACGTCCGCCGGCGAAACCGAACGTTTTGAAGCCCATGGTTTCGAGGGCGACATTGCCGGCGAGGATCATCAGATCAGCCCAGGAAATCTTTTTGCCGTACTTCTGCTTAATCGGCCACAGCAGGCGCCGCGCTCGATCGAGGTTTACGTTGTCAGGCCAGCTGTTAAGCGGTGCGAAACGCTGCTGGCCTCTGCCCCCGCCGCCGCGACCGTCAAAGGTTCGGTAAGTGCCGGCGCTGTGCCACGCCATGCGAATGAATAGCGGACCGTAGTGGCCGAAGTCCGCAGGCCACCAGTCCTGCGAGTCGGTCATCAACGCCGCGAGATCCTTCTTCAAGGCGTCGTAGTTGAGGCTCTTGAATTCCTCTGCGTAGCTGAAGTTTTTCTCCATGGGTTCGGACAGCGATGAGTGCTGATGTAGCAGATTCAAGTTCAAGTGGTTCGGCCACCAATCGCGATTCGTCCTGCTGGGGCTGCCGCCATGAGGGAACGGGCACTTCGCTTCGACTGACATGGTTCTCTCCTTTCAATTCTTCGAAGCTACAAACGAGATCGTTGAAATCCGTGCATCGAACTTGACGAATTTAAAGTATCATCAGGAAGAGAGATAGTTCCAATATATAAATCCCATCATAGGTATAGGCATACGCTATGGAACTTCACCAGCTGCGATACGTTTGCGCCATCGCCGACACGAGAAACTTCAGCCGCGCCGCCGAGCGCTGTCAGGTTGCCCAGCCCTCGCTCTCGCAGCAGGTCCTGAAACTCGAGGAGGATCTAGGAGCAAAGCTCTTTGACCGCTTGGGGCGAAGCGTTCTCGTTACCGAAGCTGGACGGGCATTTATTCCTCGCGCCCGCGCGATTCTGGAGCAGATCGATGAGGCGCGTTCGAGCGTAGCCGCTAAGAACTCAGACCTTCGCGGCAGCATAGCCGTGGGTGTCATTCCAACTGTTGCGCCCTATCTGATGCCGACTTATACGGCGGCTTTCGCGAAGAAGTACCCCGATGCGAAACTGCGTATCGTCGAGGAAACGACATCGGTGCTCTTAGAAGGTCTGCGCGACCTTTCCATCGATGTCGCGATTCTTGCTCTTCCACTACGCCACAAGGGCCTAGAGTTGCTACCAATCCGTACCGAGCCACTGTTCGCGGTGTTGAAGAGAGACCATCCACGGGCGTTCGCAAAATCGCTCGCCCTGAAAGATCTCCGCGGAGAATCGTTCGTCATGTTGCGCGACGGACATTGTTTCCGCGATCTCAGCATGGGGGCCTGTACGCACGCGCGCGTTACTCCGAAGATCGCCTTCGAAAGCGGCCAATTCAGCAGTCTATTGGGAATGGTTGCGGCCGGTGTCGGTGTCTCGCTCATTCCTGAAATGGCTATCGACCGCAGCGTGGGCTGCCGTTACGTGCGGCTCACTGACGCTCAGGCTACGCGCACCATCGTTGCCGCCGTGGTCCGGGGACGCAGTTTCAACCGGGTCCAACGTGCTTTTGTGTCTGAGCTTAAAAGCAGGACGGCGGAGCACCCCACCGGAAAGAGGGGCCCGTTGAATGGTTCGACGTAGGTCTGACTCCACCCACTTTGTTGAGGCCCTCTGCCTCTCAGAATGCGAACCGCAACGCGAACTGCATGAAGCGCGGCGTGGTCAGCGTCGAACTGTACTTCCCAAATTGATTTGGCGCGTAGGCGAGCGACGGCTGGGCCGTTCGGACGTCATAACGCACCGAGTTTGTTACATTGAATGTCTGCCAACTGAACTCGAGTCGCCGCTGCTCGCCGAGAGAGAAATCCTTGCTCAAGCCTGTATCGATATCGAATACGCCATCGCCTGTAAGGTTGTTGCGGACGCCGGATTCGCCTGGCCAATCCGGGCGAAATGCATTCTCCGCCGCTGTTGGATCGGCAAAAATGTCCGCACCGATGCCGGCGCCGTTGACGATCGCGTTCTTCGGATTAGACGTCTTGGGGAGCGGACCGTTCGATTCCGCGTCGCCTTCGATGTTCCAATCAGTTGCCCATGCGGGACCGTTATCAACCGTGATGGGCAGCCCACTTGTCCAGCGGAACAGGCCAGAGAAATGCCAACCTCCAATTAGGGCGTTGAGGAAGCCACCGGCATCACCGGCGAGCCTCTGACCCCTGCCAAAGGGAAGACTGTAAACCCAGTTCGAATTGATCTGGTGCCTGGCGTTGAAGTCGGAGACTCCCCGCAGAGCCAGCGGATCCCATGAATTGATGACAATTCCTCCTCCGTTCAGATCGTTGCCCGTTCCGCCCGTGCCCTCATAAGGGCCGACCCGCTCGCCGGCTGATTCCTCGTCTAGTGATTTTGAATAGGTGTAGTTGAATTGCCCTTCCAGATTTGCAGCCCAACGGATGTTGTAGGTTACTTGCAGTGCGTTGTAGTTGGAAGTGCCGATGTTGCGCCAAGCGTAGAGAGAACTGAACTGATCGTGATAGAAGGTGTATGGGCCGTACTTGCTATTGGGAGTGGTCAGCTCGGTAATCGAGTTGGGCAAATCAAGAAAAAACAGGGCGAATGTTTCGTTGTGGAGATTGCAGGTCCACATGTCGTATATGGCTTGCGTAGCGGTCATCGAGCCGGGGAATACGTCTGGCGCGCAATTGGTGCCCTGGGCATTGAGCTGAGCTTGAGTGACCGTGCTCCACTGAGGAAAGATGTTTTCAAAGAACGGAATTTTCTGAATCTGAGAAGTGGGCGTGCTGTTGGCGGCGGCCATAGAAAGCATCTTGGCAGCCTGGAAATAAGTCATGTGACTCGTCGGATCCGTTAGGTTGGTGGGCGCGGCCAGATCAACTTGCATGGGCAGCCGCCGTCCAACACTGCCGACGTAGGCAATTTGAAGCGATGAGCGGGACGTTATTTCCCGCGAAAGCGAGAGATTGAAGACGTGCGCGTAAGGAGTTTTCACGGATTGGTCTAGTCCCCAGTTAATGGCAAAGGCCGAATTGCTAGGGGTAACCGGGAAACCGCCGGTTGGCGTAGGGCCGAACAGACAACCTGGGCCATTTAAGGAGGGGCAGGGGGGAGGAAGGCACGTGAGACAGGTGAAGCGCGGTGCGTTTGCAACCGTGACAACTCCAGCGGGATTGCCGAGGTCTGTCGAGAGGCCGAACGAGCCGTGCTGATCGAAGCTGTTTACGATCGGTATGCCGAAGTGGTCGTAGACAATGTTGTAGCCGCCGCGAATCGAGAAGTTGTCCTTCTTCCCGAAAATTTTTGATATCCAGCCATCGCCAGTATCCGGCGCCCACGCTACCGCCAGACGCGGGGAGAAATCCAGGTGGTCCCAGTTCCATAAGCCTGGGCCGTGATTGACGGGACCACCGAGGATGAATGAAATCTCGCCGGCATCGTTGGCAGGTTGACCAGCCGCCGCAAGTTTCGCACTGTCGTTAAACCAGTCGGCAACGGTCTTACTGGTGCATCCGCCGGCTGCGGCCTCGACGCAAGGCGCGACCTGCAAGCCGTCAGTTTCATACGGCGGTTGCTCAAGCACCCATCGAAGCCCGTAAGTGAGCGTCAACCGATGCGTCATTCGCCAGGAGTCCTGTCCGAAGAACTCGTAATCGTTGATCGCGTAACGCCGGGTAATGGGAGTTCCCTGAGCCAGCGCGGTTCCGTTGCGAGCGAAATTATAAATCCCGTCGCCCTCGGCCAGAATGCCCAACAGAATCGCAGCCGCGCTATCGTAGCTCGAAGCGAAATTGCCATCGACAGCTGGATAGCCGTTGTTCGCCGGATTGAGTGGGCTGTGATTCCCGGCTTCAGAGATTCCTGCGGTGTTGAGATAGACGACATTGGTTTGTGCATCGGAGAACGAATCGGCGTAGCTGGTCTGGTTGTTACGAATTAGATAAATGTCAGTACCGAACTGGAACGTGTGATTCCCCCGGGTCCAATTCAGGTTATCGGAAAGCTGGTTGACAGGCACAATGTAGATCATGGAGCGCGTGAAGGGCGTGATGCTGTCAATACCATCGAGCTCAGCTTCAGGCTGAAGCGAGTCGCCGGCCGTCTCGCCGCCTTGGCGAATAAAGCCCCAGCGAAGATCGTTGATGAGCTTCGCCGTGAGCACTGACGTGAGGCCGACGGTGGAACCCTTGCTATCGTCGAGCAAAGTAGTAGCCGCGGGTTGCCCCGGGAACTGTCGCCCTTGCGGCTGCTTGTCATTCTGCGTCTGGCCGCGCCAAAACAGATTTTGAGAGCCGTTCCCGGTGATATGCCAATCGAGCCGCGCGATGTAGGTGTCGAACTTAGAATCGGCGTTGGAGGCGAACCGATAGCCTGCCGTGTTCAACCCGTCGCCAACAGTAAAGTCATTGGGTTGCGGATACATTTGTAGGACCTGCTGGACCGCCGGGTTCGGGCCGATGTGCTGAGGGTCCATCGCCATGATTTGCTTGGGCCCCAAAGTGCAGACCGTATCGATACCGTTTACCGGGGCCGAGGGGTTAGGGCACTGCGCGGGGTTCGAGCCGGCTGCCATGAGGTAGGTGAGATTGCCGTCTGTCAGGCTCGGCGTCGGTATCATCCGCACTTCGGTCGTCGCCTGCGCGTCGCGCCGGCCTTCATAATTGACGAAGAAGAACACCCGATTCTTCTCGATCGGCCCGCCAACAGTCGCGCCAAAGACGTTACGCAGTAACTGCGGGCGCTGGTTGGGATCCCCGCTCGCGCCCTGAGCGGCCTTCAAAAATGGATCGTTGGCGCTAAAAATCGTATTCCGGTTGTACTCGTATGCCGAGCCGTGAAAGCTATTGGTGCCGCTTTTGGTTACCAGCGCAACTTGTGCGCCGCTGGAATAGCCAGAGTCGGCATTGGCATTGGCGGTCGTGACGCGGAATTCCTCGACGGAATCGGGTGGCACCGTCAGGACGCTCGTGAACGCGTAACCGTTATTTTGGTCGTTGACGCCGATGCTATCGAGTGTCACGTTGGACTGGTCGCTGCGCATGCCGTTGACTGCGCCGCTCCGCGTATCGGTTGCAGAAGTGTTGAGCTGGCTTCCGAGATACACGACACCCGGCTGTAGGCTCAGCAACTCGACGACGTTGCGGTCAGCGATGGGCAATTCCGCGATTTGGTTTTCCTGGAGAGTGTTGCCCAGCGACGCGTCGGTGCGATTGATCAGAGGCGCAGTTGCTTCGACGGTGACCGACGTCGCCACTCCCGTGAGCTCGAAATGAATATTGATAGTGGACGGCGTGTTGACTTCAAGCGTGACGTTTGGCGCCACATAAGACGCAAAACCCGGCGCGGTTGCTTCCAGCCGATAAGTGTCCGGAGGCACATCCTGGAACTGGTATAACCCAGCCCCGTTGCTTGTCGTTGTTCGCTGCAGTCCCGTCGAAGCCGACGTCAGAGTGAGCTTCGCTCCGGGAACAGCGGCGCCAGACGGATCAGAAACATTTCCGTTCAGCCGGCTCGTGGATTGGGCCATGGCTACTGTTGCCAGCAAGGTGAACGCTGCGCAGCACAAAATGGCGCGACTCGCTGC
This sequence comes from Candidatus Acidiferrales bacterium, assembly GCA_036513895.1. Lineage (GTDB taxonomy): Bacteria > Acidobacteriota > Terriglobia > Acidiferrales > UBA7541 > Palsa-147. The sequence goes on from DATBYF010000096.1 coordinate 31,900, forward strand.
CTGCATCCAGCGAATTCCAATTTGGTGGTTGGACTCATATTGAGCGCTGCGTGACCGCTGATGGACTCGCCCCTTCGACATAGCATCCTCCGTTGAGAATGCAGGGCGATCAAAACGATGAATCAAAAAATTCACACACGCCGTCGTTTTCACCGCGCCCTGCGGCTTCTCGACTTTTGTCAGTTGAAGTTCAACGAAAACCCGGACCTTTTTCACCCCGAGTGCGCGCATTATGCCAGAAGATAAGTTCAACGAGCATCGAAAAAACAGATATGTAAATTCGGATTCCTTGGGTCTAATACAAAGGGTCGAGCGTGTGGCTGACCTGTTGGGGCGCGTAGCATAAGGGTTGAGCATTTTTTGGTGATATTGCTCTCGCTTGTTCTGCAACCGTCATTCAAGAGATTCTGATTCTTTTTTTCTGTCGCGGGTCGTCGCCAGATTGTGTGCGGCACGCTCAGCCGGCTGGGGCCGAAAGCATCCAGAACATGCCGTCGCGTAATCCGCCATGGCACAGAAGGCTTTGAAGTGCGGGTTCCTAATCTTGCGTCCGTCTCTGTCGGGGAATAAACTCCTTCCTCGAAACGCAGGGTGTTTCCTAATTAATGGAACGAATTTGTTCGTAGGAGGGAATCCTCATGGTGCGAGAGTTGCATTCAGGCAGGCAGTCCGGCCGGCGAGCGGCGAATTTAATGCTCCCCGCCTTTTTCGTTTTTGTATTCTTCGCGGCTCCCGCCTTTGCCCAGACGCGTCGCGCTGTTCTCGTCGGCGTTAACACCTACATCCCTGAGGGCGTAACCGTGCAGAAAATCGTTGTCGCGGAAGGCGCAAGCTCGGGTGGATCGAGTTCCGGCGGGCCCAGCAAAGGCCGAGGAAGTTGGACGAACCTTGAGGGCTCGCTGAATGACGTTGGCAGCATTCACCAGTTGCTCGTCACTCGCTACGGCTTCGAAGAAAAAAATATTCACGTCCTGACCGAGGCCGAAGCGTCACACGACAATATTTTGCATGGCATTCAGACGTACCTCGCCGACGCCGCGTCACCAGGCGATATCAGTTTTTTCTATTACGCTGGGCACGGCTCGCAGATGAATAATTCGAAGAGCTGGAAAGGGGACAAGAAGGATGAAACCACCGTGCCTTCCGATTCCTACAAGGGCACAACCGATATCCGCGACAAGGAATACGCGCGCGCGTTCATGAAGGTGATTAACAAGGGGGCGACGCTTACGGCGATTTTCGATAGTTGCCATAGCGGCGCGGTCACCCGGGGCTACTCAAAATTCAATCGCGTTCGCGCCGCCGATCCCGACCCGCGCGATTCGTTGGACGACTATAGCGGTCCATTTCCGGAGAAGAGCGGCGCGCTTGTCTTCGCCGCCGCTCAGGATATCGAAAGCGCGGCCGAAGGCCGCGACGAACATGGCGTGGACCACGGCGCTTTCACCGCGGCGCTCATTAAAGTGCTGAACTCTGCGCCAATCAACGAATCCGCGAACGATATTTTCCAGCAGACATTCGCGTTGATGCGTTCCGCGGGCGCGAGCCAGGTGCCCGTCATTTCGGGGACGGAAGAGCGTATCGCCGGGCCGCTCTTCGGAACTAGCTCCGGAAATCTATCGGGCAAATTCACTTTGCCGGTCGTTGAAGTGGACGGCCCCGAGGCCGTTCAGCTTTTCGGCGGACTCACGCTCGGATTCGGAGTCGGAACGGAACTTGCTCCGGCAGACATGAAAGGCCCCGCCAGCGGCGTGCGCTTGAAAGTGACGGACGAAACGGCCTCGGGTTCAACCGCTAAAGTCATCGCTGGAAGCGCCGACAAAGTTACACCTGCGACTCTGTTCATTGTGGATCGCTGGGTGCCATCAGCCAGTGGGCTGCTTGCGCTGTGGATTCCTCCGGCAACTCTTCCGCTCGCCGATTTGAAAACTGCGGCTGCGGCCGCTGAAAAAATCGGCGCGGTGCCGGGCGTCGCGGTTGTAACGGATCCGTACGAAACTACGCCCACGCACGTCATCACATGGAACGGCTCGACATGGTTGCTGACGGATCAGGCCACACGCGCGTCCAAAAATCTCGGCCGAAATCCTGACTTTGCCGGGGTTGCTAAGGGTTTGCCGTCGGGCAAAACGAAAATATTTGTGAACCTGCCGCTTCCGCAGGAAGCGAGTCAGGCCGCAAAAGCCATCGGAACAGAAGAATCTCCAACGCGGCTCGTGAATTCGCTAGGCGATGCGAACTATATTCTCGTCGGTAGGGCTGGAGCCAACGGCGTTGAATACGCGTGGCTGCTCCCGGGCGCTTCGAAAGACGCGAGCACGGCTCTCGAGGAAACAGCGACTAAGAGCGGCGCTGCGGGCGAGAAGACGCTGCATGCATCGAGTTCTCTGCCGCCTGAAACGCGCTGGGTGAGCGCGCAACTTTCGAGCGACGGATTCAATGGCGCAGTAGATGAACTTACAAGGCTTGCGGGCAATCTCGCGCGAATCCACGGCTGGCTCGAACTACCGGCGCCACCCAATGATGGCAGCTTTCCTTATCATCTCGCCGTTGTGGAAGCGGCGCACATTAATGACGGCCCGGAGATCACCACAGCCTATGGCGATGGCCGAAAATATGCTCTCGTCCTGCGCGCGGATAAAAAGAGCACCGGCGCGGGAACCTACGCCGAACCGCGGCGGGTTTACGTGTTTGTGATCGATAGCGATGGAAATGGCACGGCACTTTTCCCCCGCGCGGTATTTGGCGATGTCCAAAATATCTTGCCGAGAGCCGATCAGACTGCCAATGGTCTCCCAGAACAAATTGTTCTGGGCAAGCCAGACCTGTTCACGATCACGCCGCCATTCGCAACCGACACCTATTTTCTGCTCACGACGCAGCCGCAGGACTCGATCAATCTCTCGAGTCTGAATTGGAAAGGCGTGCGCGGCGCAACGCGAGGAGCGGGCTCGCCTCTCGATCGCTTGCTTTCAAGTGTCGGCACGCGCGGCGCGTCCAGCGACGTCCCGACGAATTGGTCGCTGCAGCGCCTGCCGGTCCAAAGCGTGGAAAAGCCGTAGGAGTACGCGAGCGAAAAACTGTCTTTGACTGCAACGGAGCCTTTTGGTAAGGTTCGCGGCACCCGTGCAGTTTCTTCCTGGAGGAAGTAAATGAAATTCAAAATTAATCCTATTTTGCAATTCGCGCTGGCTTTCGTGCTCGTGTTGCTTGTTGGAATTGGCTACACGTACGCGCAGGACGATGCAATGAAGAAAACCGACACGCAAGCGCCCACCAAACAAGTCATTAAGGCCGCGGCTCAGTCGAGCCGAGGCGGTGGAGCTGATCCCAACATCAAATCTGATGCAAAGCCGGTGAACGATCCGAACGCTAAGACCCCACCTCCGCCGGAGAAGTCCGGCCAGCGAGGCGCGCGCGGTTGTTCGGTGGACGTAAATAATATGACGGCGTGGTATGTTGACATCTACTCGAACGGCATTTACGTCGGAACGGTCGGACCGTGGGGCAACGGCTGGACGTACCCGCCGCTGGTAGGCTCCGCGGTATACGGCCGCGCTAACTTTACTGACGGCACGTGGAAGTATTGGGGCCCTCGCCAGTTTGTTTGCGCGCAGGGCGGCATTTACAGCTGGCAATTGACTCCGTAATTTTTCGCAAATCTCCGCAGGGTCTAATCGCCGCTACAGGCCGGATGCTCGGCCTGTAGCGGCGATGCTTGTCTGGTATATACTGCCCGACATCCGGCCCTGAGCATGAAACCCTCTCTCCTTGCTATCGTTCTTCTCGGCGCGACTCTCTTGCTTGCTCCCTTCGTTGGCGCAGCCACACCGGCGAACGTCATCGTTCTCACATATTCGGGGTCCATCAATGCGGCCAGCGCAGAGTATATTGCGCGGGGCATTTCTGAAGCCGAAGCGCGAAACTCCGCCGCGTTTGTTCTCCAGCTCGACACGCCCGGTGGCCTGGATTCCTCGATGCGCGAAATCATCCAGCGCGAGATGAACGCGCGGGTCCCCGTGATCGTGTTCGTCGCACCGCGCGGTGCGCGTGCCGCATCCGCTGGATGCATCATCGTGCTCGCTGCGGATGTGGCCGCGATGGCGCCGGGAACCAACATGGGCGCCGCACATCCGATCTACATCTCGGGCGGCACCGTCTCCGAGAAAATTCTGAATGATGCAGCCGCTTATGCGCGATCGATTGCTTCGGCGCGCCACCGTAATTCCGAATGGGCCGAGCGCGCGGTTCGCGAAAGCATTTCCGCCACGTCACAGGAAGCGCTTTCGCTCAACATCATCGATCTCACTGCAAACGACGTGACCGAACTGCTTTCAAAGCTCGATGCGAAAAGGATTCATCGCGATGATGGCGATATCACGCTTTCGCTGGAAGGCGCGACGCAAGTCGAAATCGCCATGGACTCGCGCGAGCGAATTCTGGAGATGCTAACCGACCCGACAGTGGCTTACGTGCTGTTTCTCCTCGGCGTGCTCGCCGTCGTGATCGAGATCTTCGCGCCTCACGGATTCGTCACCGGGACTATCGGCTCGGTGGCCGTGATTCTTGCGCTTGTGGGATTGATCAGCATGCCGATTCAGATTTCAGGCGCGATCGTGCTTCTTCTGGGGATGCTTTTGCTCGGATTGGAGTTGAAGATCACCTCGCACGGCGTTCTGATGTTTCTCGGGCTTATTGCTTTTGTGTTCGGCTCGATTCTGGTGTTGCCGCGCATGCCTGGCTTCCGGATTTCAATTTACGCCATCGGCAGCGTTGCCCTAGTTTGGACGGTGATGCTTGGCGCGGTAGTGCGGCTCGTTCTTCGGTCGCGGCACCAGCCAGTGTGGACGCAGCGCGTCGCGGGCTCATCCGGAATCGCGAAAACGAATCTCGCACCGCGGGGCGTCGTCCTGGTGAACAGCGAAGAATGGGACGCGCTAGCCGATGCGCCGCCCATCATGAAGGGCGAGCGAATTTCCGTCGTCTCGGTCGAAGGGCTGACGCTGCACGTTCGAAAGATATCCTGAAGGGAGAAGGCCGAAATGGATTCCACGGTCGCGCTGGTGCTAGTGGCTGCAGTTATTATCGGATTTATGCTGCTCCTTGCGAACATGATTCGCGTGGTGCGCGAATACGAGCGCCTCGTCGTCTTTCGGTTCGGGCGCGTTATGGGGCAGAAAGGGCCGGGAATTATTTTTCTCGTGCCCATCGTGGATGTGGCGAGCCGCGTGGACCTGCGCGAGCAATATCTCGAAGTCCCTCGCCAAACGTGCATCACAAAGGACAATGCTTCGATTTCGATCGATTTTCTCGTGTATTGGAAAGTAACTGATCCGGTGCAGAGCGTTGTCGCCGTGCAGGATTTCGGGGGTGCAACGCGAGGAATCGCGATGACCACACTGCGCGCTGTCGTCGGTGACATTCCCCTCGACGACGTGCTGGCCAAACGCGAGGAGATCAATACGACTCTTCGCGGCAAGCTCGACGAGGTCACGGAGCGATGGGGCGGTAAAGTCACTTCGGTGGAAATCCGCGAAATCGATCCGCCGAAAGACATTCAAGACGCGATGACCAAGCAAATGAGCGCAGAACGCAGCCGCCGCGCCATGGTCACGGCCGCCGAGGGCGACCGCACTGCGAAAATTACCGTCGCCGATGGCGAAAAGCAATCCACCATCCTGAAAGCTGAAGGCGATAAGCAATCCGCTATTCTGCGCGCTGAAGGATACGCGCTGGCGCTCGGAAAAGTCTTTGAGATCGCGAAGACACTCGATACCAACACGATGAGCCTTCAATACCTCGAAACGCTCAAAGTGCTCGGCGCCGGCGCGTCCACGAAATTTATTTTCCCGATGGAGTTTGCGAGCTTCCTGAAGCCATTTACCAACTTTGGCGGCCAGCAACCGCCGGCGCCAAAGTGACGCCGCGCACGGCCGGTCGCCATTAGCGCATTGGCCGCGCGCAGGTGCAAATCCAAGTTCAGTGGAGATTGCTTCTCAGGCCCACTTCTTGCCGATGGCGTCAAGTCCAGCCTTCCCCAGGTCTTCAGGTGTCATCACCGGGCGGAACTCGCACTTCGCGTTGAAGAGCAGGAACCACGGCTCAGCAATTGACGGGATCTTCGAGGAATCGGCCATGTCGATAATCATCATCGTGCTGCGATGGCCATCGTACTCCATGAAATAGGTGGCTTCGGGCTTCAATTCATCGAGAATTCTCTTAATTTTCGCGCCGACCGTCCCGTCTTTTACGGCTGCATTGAAAGGATCATTCGGAATTTTGGCGTGAACTAGCATTCGCATTGGTGCCTCCGGGAAAAGTAAATTTGCGGTTCTAGGTGAATCTAGCGGAGCGGGCTGAATCACAAGAACACGGCGCGGAGTCTACACCGAAGAGCCGCATGCGTCCAGATTTGGCCACGTGCGCAAAGCATTTGGAGTCGCATACGATGCCTACGCGGCACGCACCGCCCCGGTGAACCGTCACATCCACGATTTTCTCAGCGCGGAATCGGCGTAGCCCTCGAGTCCATGGAGGTTCGCCGGCAGCAAATAAACGTCCTTCATTCCCCAGAGCACTAGCGTGGGCACATGTACGGTCCACGAGTGCGCGCCGGGAATCATGGCAGAGGCATCAGGAAGTTCACCATGCACAGTATCGAAAGGCGCCGCGCGATAATAATTCAGCGCGCCCGTCAGCGCGTACGGCTGAGACCACGCCGCGATGTAGGCCGCGCGATCTGCCTCCGTGAAGTAGCCGCGCTCGAGGCCCGCCACGAGGAAGAGTTGGGTAAGCGGTGCAAAGTGCCCGGCCGCAAGGGCCGTTTCCGCGATCGGATTGCGCAACAACTGAACATATTCTCTCGCTTTTTGTTGTGCCGGATTGCTCGCCAACTCGCGTTGAAAAATCGCCGGGTGCGGCGCGTTGATGGTGATCAGGCGCGCAAGCCAGTCAGGATGCGCCAGGGCGAAGGCCCAGGCGATGGCGCCGCCCCAATCGTGCGCCACAAGGGTAAACTTGTTGTCGTTGCCGCAACCGAAATGCGCTGCGAGCCCGCGAATATCTTCGACGAGGTGAGAAATCGCGTAATCTTCGGCGTTTGGAGGCTTCGAGGACAAATTGTAACCGCGAAGACCGGGGCGACCGCCAGATGCGTTCGGCCGAGTTCGGCCAGCTGATTTTTCCATTGGTACCAGAATTCGGGACAGCCATGAACGAAGAGAATCAGGTCGCTGTCTTCGGCCCCCTCAGCGGCGTAATGCAATTGGACGGATTCAAGTTGAGCGCGGCCGTGGCGCAGCATGATTCGGCAAACGAACCCCGCGATGCTATGTGCATTGCACCGTCGCCGTCAATCCGGCAAATGCATCCATTTCAGAATGCGGCGGGTCTAAGCTCTAGCATCCCGCAACTATGACCGCTAACGAGCGGCGGAGGTGAGTGAAATGAAGCAACGTCACAAAATAATTTTTGGCGCTTGGGCAATCGTTGCTTGCGCGTTGCCGCTCGCCGCGCAGGTCCAGCCTCGCGTCGCTCCGCCAAGCCACGACATTACGCCGCCCGCAGCCACGCCACAATCCACGGCCCCGCCACAGTCCGACACAAAGCAGCCTCAACCGCCCGCTGCAACTCCCGAATCCCTTGAAAAGGGAAAGGCGATCGTTCTCGCAGCCGCGAAGGTGGCTGGTGACGATGCGCTGAACGACGTGAAAAGCATCGAAGTGACGAGCAGCGGTCAGGCCGATACGCCGGGTGGCATGATGGAAATCTCACTGAAGCTCGTGATTGTCTATCCCAATATGCTTCATTCTGAGGCGCATCTTCCCGTCGCGGATATTACACAAGGATTCGACGGTTCCACGGGCTGGGTTGTCTCACCGCAGGGCGTCATCGATCTTCCGCCCGACTACAACGGCGAATTCGATCGCGCGATTGCGATAGCGGGCGCGTGGGGCCTTTATAGACAGGCGCTCGCCGGGAATATCGAGCTGCAGTATCTCGATGACGAAGATTTCGACGGCAAGAAAACGCAAGCAGTGCAATGGCATGCGACAAACGGCCCCGTTAAGCTTTTCTTCGATCCGGCGGCGCATCTTCTTGTTGGCGCGCACTTTCAATCCATTACGCCGCAAGGCATCGTCGAGACCGATCAACACTGGAGCGATTTCCGCCCCGTCGGCAAACTCCAATATCCGTATCACAACTTGATTTTTCGCGACGGCTCGAAATTCTCCGAAACGACAGTTCAGGCCGTCAAAGTGAACACGAATCCCGACCACTCGATTTTTGCAAAGCCTGCGACTCCGCCCGCAAACTGAAACGCTGGCGTTCGCGAAAGCTGTCAGGTGTATCCCCTTCGTGCGCACGGAACCGGTTTCACCGCGCGCCAGTCTAATTCATTGTGTCTTTGCGGCTTGGGAATTCGGTGCGGGTAGCTTAAACTTAAAAATTCGTCTCTGAAAGATGACGCGAATGGATAGACGCACTCCTCGAAAATCGGTGGTTATTGCGGTAATTGCCGCAGTATTTTTCTGCCTTGGCGGCATAGCGCGAAGCACACCAGATCCGGCTACTTCAATCCTTAGCGCGATGCAAGCCGAACTCGATCGATCGGTGACGGCACTAACAAAATCCGATCCAGCCGCCTATTTTCTCGCGATTACTGTTTCCGATCGCCAGTTCGCCTCTGTGACTGGCTCGAATGGCGCGCTGCTCTCAAGCGACCAAAACCGTGGCCGATGGCTCGAAGTGCAAACGCGTGTGGGCAGCTACCAGCTCGATAATACGCACCGAATCGGCGATCGTCCGCCAAACTGGACAAGTCCGGGCACCACCGCGACGATCGATGACGATACCAACGTTCTCCGCCGGGAGATTTGGAGCGAGTCCGATCGCCAGTACCGCGCGGCCGCCGAAGCTCTGATTAAGGTGGAGACGGGCCAGCAGGTGACAGCGCAAACCGCCGAAGGCAACGCGCCCGATTTTTCGCACGAAGAACCGCACACTTTCGTCGGCTCGCACCTAGATATTCGTGTGGACCGCAAGCCGTGGGAGGAGCGCGTCCGCAAATATACGGCCATGTTCAGCACTTCACCGAATGTACTCAATTCGATCGCGACTTTCACGGCGCAAGCCACCAATCAGTATTACCTCAATAGCGAAGGCACCAAGCTCGCGTTCGGCCAAATTCACTACCGGCTCGAACTTTTTGTTCAAAGCAAAGCGCCGGACGGAATGGACATCGAGCGCTTCGCGAATTTCGATTGGCTCGATCCGAAGGAAGCGCCTGACGACAACACCGTCTTCGCGCACATCAAAATCATGATTCGCGAAGTCGAAGCGCTCGACCGTGCGCCGCTCGTAGATCCTTATGCTGGGCCTGCGTTGCTGACTGGTCGAGCCACCGCCGTCTTCTTCCACGAAGTTCTTGGCCACCGCCTCGAGGGTTTCCGGCAGAAGGACATCAACGAGGGCCAGACGTTCACGAAGAAAATCGGCGAACAAATTCTCCCTGATTTTATTTCCGTGAAAGATGATCCGACCGAAAAGCGCCTCGACGGCCAAATGCTGCTGGGCTATTACCCCTACGACGACGAAGGCGTACCATCGCAGGATGTCCATTTGGTGGACAGCGGCGTATTGAAAACATTTCTAATGGGCCGCTCACCGCTCGTGGATGTGGCCCATTCGAACGGCCATGGCCGACGCCAGCTCGGCTATCAGCCTATCGCGCGCATGGGCAACACAATTGTCAGCAGCACGCACACGGTCACAAACGCCGAGCTGCGCAATAAACTCATCGAATTGATCAAGCAGCAAGGCAAACCCTACGGATTATTGATTGACGACATCGCCGGAGGATTCACGTTCACGGGCCGCGGCCAGCCTCAGGCGTTTCAAGTGTTGCCGCTGGTCGTATACAAAGTGTTTCCCGACGGGAGGCCCGATGAACTGGTTCGCGGAGTAGACATCGTCGGAACTCCGCTGATTTCGCTCACGAAAATCGTTGCGACCGGCGATACGCAAGAAGTATTTAACGGCTACTGCGGCGCGGAATCGGGTTCCGTGCCGGTAGCTGCAGCAGCCCCGGCGATTCTCATTTCTGAGCTCGAAGTGCAAAAGAAGGAAACCTCCACGGATAAACCGCCGATTTTGCCCCCGCCGGCCCACGATTCCGAATCGAAGGCGAAAGGGGCGGGCCAATGATTGGCGCAAAGTCTTCGGTCCTTTTCGGAATCGTACTCGTTACACTCTTGAGTACAGCCGCTAGCCCCACCACGTTTGCAGCGAACTCGCCCGCAGCGAAGAAATCAGCCGAGCCTCTAAGCGCCGCACAAGCAGCCGATACAGATAACGATCAAACTCTACATGCAATGCGCGACGAGATGGCCCGCTCCGTTTCTCGCCTGCAGATTCCCGGCGCGGAGAAGCCTTTCTACATTCAGTATCAGCTTCTCGACGTGGATATCCGCGAAATCAACGCTTCGTTCGGCGCTCTACTTTCGTCAACTACCACACGGAATCGTTTCATGCTCCTGGGCGTGCGCGTCGGTGACTATCATCTCGACAGCTCGAATTTCATCAGTGAAGACGGCTTCCGCGGGTTTCTCGGCTCGGCTGGTCAGGTTGGCATTGACCGCGACTACAACTCGCTGCGCCAAGACCTATGGCTCTCTACCGATCAGGCTTACAAGGAAGCCGTAACTTCCATGTCGCTCAAGCGTGCGTTTCTACGCAGTTTGACGAAGCCTCCAGAGATTGATGATTTCTCGAAGATCACACCTGTCGTTCAAGTGGAACCGCGCCTCGAGCCTGACTGGACTTCGCGTAATTGGGAAGACGAAGTTCGCGAAACGTCCCGCTCGATTCGCGGCAATCCTGAATTGAAAGACTCGCGAGTCACCTACTATCTGGTTTATACGACGTATTACCTGGTCACGAGCGAGGGTACAGAGATCCGGACATCGCGCAGCTTCGCTGCCATCGAGGGTTCGATGGATGCGCTCGCCGACGACGGCATGCAGGTCCAAAACTATTACTCGAAATATGTCGCGCGACCCGCCGATCTTCCGCCGCCCGCGGAAGTCAGCAAGGCGCTCGAACAAACAGCCAGCGAGGTTGTCGCCTTGCGCACGAGTCCTCTCGTGCCGGATTACACGGGCCCAATGCTCTTCGATCCGCCTGCGTCGGGATCGCTGCTTGCTCAGACTCTTGCGGCTTCGCTCTCCGGTGCGCGTCCGCCGCTTTCCATGCTCCCGCGATTCGATGAAATTATGGAGGGCCTCGGCGGGCGCAGCGAATGGACCGGCCGCGTGAATACGCGCGTGCTTCCGCAGACCGTCACGCTCACCGACGATCCATCGGCAACGGCATTCAACGGCCAACCGCTCATCGGCGGTTACGCCGTGGATGACGAAGGTGTTCGGGCGCAGCGCGTTACCATCGTTGATGGCGGAATTCTCAAGAATCTCCTGATGTCGCGGAGGCCCGGCCCCGAATTCCAACAGTCAAACGGTCACGCTCGCGCCGCGCTTCTCTCGGCGCCCAAGTCGCTTTCGAGCAACCTCATTTTCGAATCGAATGCAGGCTCGAACGCCGCGGATTTAAAGAAACAATTTCTTCAAATGTGCAAGGACGATCGGCACGAGTGGTGCATTGAAGTTCGGCGAATGGACAATCCCGCGCTCTCCTCGGTGCGCGCTGAAGATTTCAACGAGACGATTGGCGGGCTCGCGTCAGGTATCGCGAGCGGGACTCGCCTGCCTTTGCTCCTCTATCGTGTATACGTCTCTGATGGCCACGAAGAGCTAGTGCGCGGCGGTTTTTTAAGCGGACTAACGCTTCGCTCGCTCCGCAACATTGCGGGCGTAGGCAGTGATCCGGCTATTTTCAATTACCTTCAGAATCCTGTGCAGGGCTTCGCGGGCACTGCTCTCGGCGCCTTCGGATCGGCACAGGACGGAATTCCGAGCTCTATCGTTGCACCGTCGTTGCTGCTCGAAGAGGTTGAAGTCCGTGGCTTTCATGGTGAGCCGCGCCGGTTGCCGCTCGTCACCGCTCCGCCTCTGCAGTAATGCAGTGCAGCGGTGAGTAATCAATTCTGCTTGGTTTCAGGACGAATTGTCAGGAATGTGACTTCGGGCCGGCAATCGAATCGAATCGGAAGCATTGACATTCCCACACCCCGGCTCACATACATCCTCGTGTTACCGGACTGATACCACCCCGACACGTAAGGCCAGCAACCCTTCGGCATCCAAAGCGGCGCCATGAATGGTATGCGTACCTGTCCCCCATGCGTGTGTCCTGCGAGACAAAGGTTCACGCGGCCTGCAACTTCGTCAAAGTAGGCTGGAGCGTGAAACATCAAAATCTTGAATGCATCGGGCGGCGCTCCGGCAAGCGCAGCGTCTGCGTTGGGCTTTCCAGTGAACGAGTCATCCACTCCCGCTAGCCACAGATCAGGCCTGACAAGCGCGCCCGCGTTCAATAGCAAATGCACGCCGGACTTCGCGTAGTAGGCGTGCTCGTGCGGTACCGGCTTCCAATTCTCGAAATTTCCCCGTACAAACCAGACGCCTAGTGGCGCGCGTAGCTGCTCGTATACTTCCTGCACCTCTGCATAGGACGGATCCCACGCAGAGAGCGAATCGCCCGTAATCAGGATGATATCGGGTTTTTCCTGGTCCAGAATGCCAACCACGTGCCGCTCGCGCCGGCCAAGGCCGTTGGTGTGAAGATCGGTCAGTTGCGCAATTTTGATTGACGACGTGACGCTACCCGGAATGTCGTAATGGGTGACGTCGATCCAATTCGGCTCGATCCACACCGCGTCCGCGAATATCACGACTCCAACGGCCAGTGTCGCCAGAATGGTCAGCAGACCACGCCGGCTCTTCGGCGCTGCGGCGTCCAAAGGCGAAGATGTATCAACTGCCGTCATTAATCCTCGATTCAGTCTAAACCACGAATCGCTTATGCAAAGCCTTTACCCGTCTTTGTGCCATAAGTCCGATGCACCGATTAGCCCGCTCGTTTCCGTGCCCGTTCTATAGCCGTGGACTCGCCCATGTATAATCGGCCAACGCTTGAAGGATGCGATGACGAAGTCATGAAGAGCATGGATGATGCCGTTCGGCAAAAAAAACTCGCCGCCCTCGGGTCGGTAGGCTCGGCGGTGGTTCTTGTCTGCCTAAAGGCGTTCTTGGTAATCGCTACCGGCAGCCTCGGAATTCTCTCCGAAATGTTGCATTCAATTCTCGATCTCATCGCGGCAGTCATCACGTATCTTTCCGTGCGTGTAGCCGATAAGCCAGCGGACGCCGAACATCTATACGGCCACGGAAAGGTGGAAAGTTTTTCAGCATTCGTCGAAACCGGTTTGCTGCTTGTCACGGCCGTGTACATCATCTGGGAAGCCATCGATCGTCTTGTTCATCAAACGGTTCACATCCGCCCCAGCATTACAGCGATTGTGGTCCTCATTATCGCAATGGGAATTGATATTGTGCGCTCGCGGACGCTCAGCCGGGTGGCGAAGAGATATCCGAGCGAAGCTTTAGAAGCCGATGCGCTTCATTTTTCGACGGACGTGTGGAGCACCTTTGTCGTCATTTTGGGCATTTCGGGTGCCTGGGTCGGCATGAAGTACGGTATTCCATGGCTGGCCTACGCGGATGCGATCGCAGCTCTCGGTGTGGCTAGCGTGATCCTTTGGATCGGCGGGCGTCTCGGCAAGCGAACTCTCGATGGACTCCTCGACGTTGCACCCTCTGGCCTTCGCGAGAGGATCGAGAGCGCCGTCAGCGGAATGGAAGGCGTGTTAAACACGAGCCGCGTGCGCGTTCGGCGCTCCGGTCAGCACCATTTCGTGGATATTACGATCAGCGTGCCGCGCACAGCTAGCCTCGAGCAGGCTCACGCGACGAGCGACGCCGTCGAACGCCGCATTGAGCAGATCGTTCCGTCGGATGTCGTCGTCCACATGGAGCCGCGCGCCCGCTCTAACGAAAATCTTTTCGAAACCATTCGCGCCATCGCGCAGCGCCAAGGCCTTCCCGTTCACGAGCTTTCCGCTCATGTGTTTGACGGCAAGCTTTTTATCGAGATGCACCTCGAGGTGGACGAGACTCTGAGCCTGCAACAAGCGCACCAGCGTGCCACGCTTCTCGAAGATGAGATCCGCGGCGCTACCGACAGGAACGCGCTCATCAACATCCATATTGAGCCCCTCGGTGCTGAGATCGCGAGCGCCGAAGAAATGCGCGAGCTCGGCAGATCAGTGCAGAGTTTTCTAGGGTCGTTGCAGTCTGAATACGGCGAAATTTCAGACTGCCACGAAGTCCACGTACGCAGTGTGGATCACAAGATTTTAGTCTCTTGCCACTGCGCCATGCGCGGCAGCCTTCCCGTTGTCACGGTCCACGACATCACCGCCGGCCTCGAAGACCGCGTCAAAGAAAAATTTCCTCAGATTTTCCGCGTTACGATTCACCCCGAGCCTGTTGAAGAGAGTTAGGTCAAGCCGCGCGATGCGAAGTTCTCGGAATTACCGTGCCGCACGCATACCTGCGTCGCGAGCGCAATTATTGCGGGAAAACACTCCAGCACGTAGCGCGGCTCGGGAGTCTCGTAATGAAGAAAGAAAACCGTTCGGACGATGCAAAATGTAACTAGAAAGAGTGCGAGCCACGATTTTCGCGCAAGCCACCCACCGGCCACTGCCATTGCCGCAAGCAGTATCGCCAGCGCTCCAAATCCGACCGTCACGCAGAAATCCACTGGATCTTCCTGCCACGCAGCCCGAATTGGCCAAAGTTGGCCCGAAAACGGCAGAAGTTCGATCCGCGGCGTGAACCACAGCGCGAATGCCCGCCGAATCGGAACCGTCAGATACGTTCGCAACGGATGCCGCGCGGTCCGCTCACGCGCAACTTCGGCGAAGAACGCGTCTTCCTCCGGCGATATCGTGAGCGTGTCATTGTATTCATCGAAGATGGCAGCGACCCGATCGCGCTCGTCCTGCGAATCAAACGCGTACGGCGGAATATCGTCCATGTAGATTTCTTCGTCATCAAGCTTCCACGGCACCAGGTAAACATCGCGAAAGCGCCAAAGCCACGTGTTCGTCCAGGAATAAAAACCGCGCGGCACAAATTCCCCTGGCAGTTGCGTATAACGTGGCGCAAGAAACTGCACCTCACCCACAGCCCGCAGATTTCGCGCCGCCCATGGCAAGAGCGGCAGCAGCATTCCGGCGAGCATAAGCACGCCCGCGCGCACGAGCTTCGGCCAATTCGCAGGCCGCCACCACCGCGCGATCAGCACTAGGCCGGCAGCACAAAGCAACAAGGGTGTTTCGGGCCGCACCAGTGTCCCGAATCCCACGATCAGGCCGCCGACAAACCAGCGATCCTGCACCCATTCCGCCCATTTCGGCCGGTCCGGGTCCGCCTCAACGATCCTGGTCGGCTCGAAGCCTTCGGCCAGCACCAGCAGCGCCGTCGCCGTAAAAAATGTTGCGAGCACTTCTGTGAGGATGCCTGTCGTATAATTAGCAATGAACGGACAAAGCGCCGCGATCCACAGACCAGCCATTGCCGCGCGCTTTCGTCCAGCGAGAGGAGAAACTCGCGCCGCGAGCAACGCCACGACGCAGCACGTCGCAAGATCTACAAAAACTTGCGCCAACAAGACGGCCAAGTGCGACCGGCCCAGCGCCACAGCCACGGCGACGAGGAACGCAGGGTAGCCGGGAGGACGCACGTCCACTGGAAGGATCTGCCCTTGAATGTTTACGCCATAGATTCCGTGTTCGAGCCAGTTCTGCGCGAGGTCCATGTACGTCGCTGAATCGCTGGCGGCGTTCATCGGAAACCTCAAGATGAGATACAAACGCAATGCGAGCCCTGCGCAGAGAGCCATGACCGCACTTGCGCGCACTTTAATCGAACTTGTCATTTACGCTATCCCAGTGGATGGCTAGCTTGGATTGTCCTGATGGCTGATGGCAAGCCCATTTTCTATGATGAGGAGCGCCGCCGATGGAAGCGGACGCGCCGCGTACTGGAAATTTCGGGCGCTCTATTCGCGTTCGTCGCCGTAGTTTTCGTTATCAACGTTCTTCGCAAGCCTGACTTGCCCGAACTCTTGGTTCCTTACACGCGGCCGCTTCTGCGTGGCATTCGCGGAACCAAAAGTTCCAAATTGCCCGTCGTTCGTCATGGGCGAAAAAAGCGAATCTCAGCACTCGGGCAGGAGCCCGATCATTACGACCCTCTCCGCGCCGCATTCTACGAAAATGGCGACCCCAGCGGCTTTGCGTCGCTCCAGCAGCATTATCACGACCTCGACTTGCTGATTCCCGAAGGTCTGAAGTCCGTTACAACCGATGGACGCCTCGATGTTGACCTAGATCCCAAAATCCCGGACTGGATGCACACCACTGGCGTAGAGCTGCCGCTCATGCCGCTGCTGCAAAACTCAGATGGCGTCGTCTGGCACATCAAAGAAATGTCGGAAATGCTTTCGCATCAACCCGCGCGTTCCGCATTGATCGGTTCCATCGTTCGATACGAAGTGGCTCAGCGTTTCGCCGGCGTTGCGCTCGATTTCGAACAAGTCCCGGACGCCAGCCAAAGTGATTTCAAGAAATTTGTGACGGAACTTGCGACTGCGCTTCACGCTCAGAACCTGAAGCTGATGGTCGCGCTACCCGCGGCCGACTGGTCGTATGACTACAAAGGCATCGCGCAGGCATCCGACGCCGTCATTCTCATGAACTACGATCAGCACTGGCTGTCGTCGCCGCCCGGCCCGATTGCCGCTCAGGATTGGTATCTCACGAATCTCACCAAGATTTTGGCGCTGGTGCCGCGCGAAAAGCTCGTGATGGGCATCGCAAATTACGCCTACGACTGGCCAGAGAAATCGAAGAGCGATCCGCATCCCGTTGGTTCGGCCTTGACGTATCAAGGCGCCGTCGTCCGCGCGGTCGAATCGGAAGCCGATATCACTTTCGATTCCGATGCACTCAACCCCCACTACTCCTATGAAGACGAAAACAACATAGTCCATCAGGTCTGGATGCTCGATGGCGTTACCGCCTACAACGAATTGCGCGCCGCCGAGCAAGAAGGGGTGCGGGGAACAGTAGTCTGGCGTCTCGGCTCTGAAGATCCTTCGATGTGGTTCATCTGGGACACGATTCATCCGACCGACGTTGACCGCAGCAAGCTCACCGATCTTCCGCCCGGCTATGACCTGGTTCTCGAAGGCAGCGGCGATATTTGGCGCATAACGAACACGCCGATAAGCGGAAAGCGCAGCTTCGACTACGACGCGTCGTCGGACGATTTCGACGACGAAAGCTTCGAAGTGTTCCCGATGCCGTGGCGCATCGAGCAAATGGGCGCCTCGCAGAACAAAGTGGCGCTCACCTTCGACGATGGCCCCGACCCCACATGGACGCCAAAAATTCTCGACATCCTGAAGGCAAAGAACGCGCCCGCCACATTCTTTGCCATCGGGACCGATGCTGATATCTCGCCCGACTTGATTCGCCGCGAATATGCTGAGGGTAACGAAATCGGAAATCACACGTACACTCATCCTGATTTCGAGGCGGCTTCCAAAGGACAAATTCAGTTCGAACTGAATCTCACCGAACGATTACTCGAATCCACGCTCGGTGTGAAAACGATTCTCTTCCGCCCGCCCTACGGCATAGACCATCAGCCAGAAACCGCGAGCGAGATTGCGCTTTTGCCCATTCCGCAATCCATGGGCTACGTCATTGTTGGCGCGCGCATTGACCCGCACGATTGGGGAGAAGTCGGCGATCAGCCGCCTCCCCCAGCGGAAGATATCGTGAAACGCGTTGTCGCCGATGCCGATAAGCAGGTCCGCTCCGGCCAGGGAAACATCATTTTGATGCACGACGGAGGTGGCGACCGCAGTCATACCGTTGAGGCATTGCCGCAGGTGATTGACGCTCTCCGCGCGAAGGGCTACGAATTCGTCCAGGTATCGGACTTGCTCGGCCAGACCCGCGCACAAGTGATGCCGCCACTCAGCGAAAGGGAGTGGATCTTCGCACGCATTGACTGGTTCATGTTCGAGATCGCGCACTGGTTCCGAATGGCGATAGCGTTCATCTTTATGGCCGGAATTCTTCTTGTCAGCGGCCGCGCTTTGATCATAGGTTTGCTTGCACTCATTGAAAAGGCGCGTCCCGCGCCTGGCGATCATCCGGAATATCAGCCGACCGTGAGCGTTCTCATTCCCGCTTACAACGAAGAAGCAGTCATCGTGGCCACAGTTCGCGCCGCGCTTGCTTCGGATTATCCCAAGCTTGAAATCCTCGTCGTGGATGACGGCTCAACCGACCGCACAAGCGAGCGCCTCCGCGCCGAATTCGACTCGGATTCGCGGGTGCGCCTGATCACGCAACCTAACCGGGGCAAACCCGCGGCGCTGAATCATGCCCTCGCGTCGGCAACCGGCGAAATCATGGTCACGATTGACGCGGATACCTGCGTGAATCGAGATGCTATCAGAAAGCTCGTTCGCAATTTTGCCGACGCCCGCGTCGCCGCCGTTGCCGGCAATGTGAAGGTGATGAACCGCAATCGGTGGCTGACGCGCTGGCAGGCGCTCGAATACATCACCAGTCAAAATCTGGAGAAGCGCGCATTCGATTTGTTGAATTGCATTCCCGTCGTGCCCGGCGCCGTTGGCGCGTGGCGAACGGATGTGGTCCGCAGTTGCGGCGGTTTCTCGCGAGACACGGTTGCGGAAGACACCGATCTGACCATGACCATTCGCCGCCAGGGATGGAAAATTCTCTACGACGAAGACGCCATCGGTTACACGGAAGCGCCCGAAACCGTAAGCGCGCTCATCCGCCAGCGATTCCGCTGGACCTTCGGCACGATCCAGGCCGTCTGGAAGCATATCGACACGCTCGGACGAAAAAGATATGGCTCGCTCGGCTGGATTGCGCTGCCAAATATATTTCTATTTCAGATTCTGTTACCGCTCGTCTCGCCGGTGATTGACCTGCTGTTCCTGACGTCGCTCCTGCTCTGGGGCCTCGCGCAATTTCGCATCACGCGTCTGCCGCAACTCTGGACCGCGCAAGACGTGGAGCGCTCTCTAATTTTCTTTGCAGTGTTTATGGTGATTGATCTGCTGACCTGCGTAATTGCGTTCGCGCTCGAGAAGCACGAAGACTGGACGCTGCTCGCGCCGCTGCTCATTCAGCGCTTTTATTATCGCCAAATGATGTACGTCGTGCTCTTCCGTGCGCTCAAGGAAGCCGTGCGCGGGCGCCCGGTCGGCTGGCGCGGCGTCGAGCCGCAAATGCCCGCCCCCGTTCCCAGCGATTAGCTTCCACGATTTGTGCGTCCCGGCCAGCCCGAGAAGCTGGATGTTTTCCCTCTGGAATTCGGCGCTTTTCCGTATTCTAATTAGGGCGATTCTGAAGGCCCGGCAACGTCCCGCCGATCTCGAGAGGAAGGTGAGAAATGCCTTCGATTTCCTTCCAGGTAAATGGACAATCCCGCACAGTTGATGTCAGTCCCGATACGCCGCTGCTCTGGGTATTGCGCGACTCTCTGCAATTGACCGGGACGAAATACGGCTGCGGAATTTCTCAATGCGGTGCCTGCACGGTCCACGTTGACGGCGATCCGACCCGCTCCTGCGTCACTCCAGTCTCCGCCGTAGCCGGAAAAAGCATCACAACCATCGAAGGTCTTTCGCTCGATCGCAGCCATCCAATTCAGCAGGCTTGGATCGCCGAGCAGGTCCCCCAGTGCGGCTATTGCCAATCAGGGCAGATCATGACCGCCGTGGCGCTCCTCGCGCACACGCCGAAGCCCACCGACGCCGACATCGATCAAGCCATGTCCGGCAACATCTGCCGGTGCGGCATGTACCAGCGAATGCGCAAAGCGATCCATCGTGCTGCGGGCCAGCTCGCGGCGGACGCCGCTCCCGCGGCTTCTTATGCGAAGGGCGGTGCGCAATGAGCTCGACGGTTCTTACTCCAAAGCTCTCCCGCCGCGGATTTGTAAAGGTGAGTGCCGCGTACAGCGCAGCGCTCGTCATCGGATTTTATCTGCCATCAGTCGCCGGCGCACAGGAAGAGGGCGGCGGCCCCAGTAAAGAAGCGCCGCTCATCAATCCTCTTAATGCATGGATTCGAATCAGCCAGGACGGCAAAGTCACGCTGATCGTGGGCAAATCGGAAATGGGGCAAGGCGTCATGACCGCGCTGCCCATGATTCTGGCGGATGAATTGGAAGTGGATTGGAATCTTGTCCACGTAGAACAGGCCGCAACGAAGCCGGATATTTACGAGTCTCTCGGCACGGGCGGCAGCGGCAGCGTTCTCGATTCCTGGATGCCGTTGCGTCAGGCCGGTGCGACCGCACGGCAGATGCTGATTCAAGCAGCCGCCAATGCTTGGGGCGTGGATGCGGCAAGTTGCTTCGCGAAGGATGGAGGCGTCGTTCACAATCCGCGCGGCCATCGCCTCGAATACGGTGAACTCGTCGCGAAGGCTTTGAAATTGCCGGTTCCCGATCCGAAGAAAGTCGTCCTGAAAAATCCAGACACCTTCCGCTACATTGGCACATCACTCCCGCGCGTGGACATTCCTTCAAAGGTGGACGGCTCGGCGAAATTCGGCATAGACGTTCGCGTTCCCGGAATGCTCTATGCCGTCGTCGCGCGCTGTCCCACGTTCGGCGGCAAAGTGAAAACGTTCGATGCGGCGAAAGCGAAGGCCGTTCCGGGAGTGCGCGAAGTCGTCGAAATCCCCGCAGTGGAGAAGGGTGCGCACACCGCCGGCGGCATCGCCGTCGTCGCCGATTCCACATGGGCTGCGATGCAAGGCCGCGACGCTCTCTCAATCGAGTGGGACAACGGACCGCACGCGGACGAAACCACCGATTCACTGCGCGAACAATTGCAATCGCTGACGACGAAACCCGGCAAAGTCGTACGCAAGGAAGGCGATGTCGAACCGGTTCTTGCGGACGCAACGAATAAAATCGAAGCGGCCTACGAATTGCCTTTTCTCGCGCACGCGTCAATGGAGCCGATGAATTGCACCGCCGACGTCCACGCCAACCGCGCGGAACTTTGGGCGCCGACGCAAGGACCCGACTGGAACCAGAGCATGGTCGCGCAGGTCCTGAAGCTGCCAAAACATTCCGTCGTCGTGCACACGGTGCTCATGGGCGGCGCATTCGGCCGGCGCTATCAAACCGATTTCGCTGTCGAAGCCGCGCAAGTCTCAAAAGTGATTGGCAAGCCCGTCCAGTTGCTTTGGACGCGCGAAGACGATATGCAGCATGATTTCTATCGCCCTGCTTCGCACCATCGCATGGCTGCGGCTCTCGACGATAAAGGCGCCATCGTAGCCTGGCGGCATCGGGTCTCCTCGACATCGATCTCGGAATTCTGGCGCTCTGGCCCAAATCCCGCCGAGCAGGAAATCGGAAGCGCTGAAGTACTTCCATACGCGACTGCGAATTTTCAGATTGAATACGCGCCCGCGAAATCCGGCGTGCCGCGCGCTTGGTGGCGCTCGGTGGAACAGACGCCAAGCGCTTTCGCCGTGGAAAGCTTCATCGACGAATTGGCTGCTGCCGCAAAAATCGATCCATACGAGTACCGCCTTCGCCTGTTCGATGAACGCAAGCCGATGTCGAGCAAGTTGTGGCCGGAAGGTCCGCCGCTCGTCGTCAAGCGCATGAAGGCCACATTGCAGCTCGCGGCAGAGAAAGCCGGATGGGGCACGCCCGCGCGCGAAGGCCGCTCGCGCGGCATCGCCTGCTTCTACTCCTTCAACACGTATGCCGCCGAGGTCGTGGAAGTTTCTGTTGCGGCCGGCGGAAAATTCCGCGTGGGTCGCGTCGTTTGCGCCGTGGATTGCGGCAGGGCCGTCGATCCCGATGGGGTGAAGGCGCAAATCGAAAGCGGCATCGTGTATGCGCTCTCGGCCGTCCTCACCGGCGAGATCACCATCGCCAGGGGCAGCGTCGAGCAAAGCAATTTCAACGATTACAAAGTGATGCGCATGCGCGACATGCCCGAGGTCGAAGTCCACATTGTGCCAAGCACTGAGCGCCCCACCGGCGTCGGCGAGCCAGGCCTGCCGCCGCTTGCTCCGGCGATTGCGAGCGCGATTTTCGCTGCTACCGGCAAGCGCATCCGTCGGCTTCCTATCCGCGCTGCAGACTTGGCATAGAAGCGCTCGGCAGCAAGTCAGCTGCCGCGCCCCTACTGCCAAATTGATCGCTCGCAAGTGCACTGTCACCTCGGTATGTCGGCGCAATCAGTCCGGTAAATTGGTAGATTCTTTGTAGGAATCTGCCATGGAATCCCACGCCCGTCCCCCAAAGTGGAAGACGCTGTTGGCTTTCTCGATTATCTATTTTGTTTGGGGATCCACTTTTCTCGCAGTTCGCGTCGGTGTTCGCGAAGTTCCGCCATTGATTTTCGCGGCGATGCGTTTCTTGACGGCGGGAATCGTTCTTTATGTCTGGTTGATCGCGCGGGGCGAACCCTCGCCGAGCGCGCGCGAATGGAAGTCGGCATCAATACTCGGATTTATAATCTTCCTACTCGACTATGGATTCTTGTTCTGGGCCGAGACGCGCGTGCCTTCGGGCCTTGCTGCTGTCATGTTGGCCATGATCCCGGTGTTCATGGCGCTGTCGGAAATCATTTTCTTGCGAACACAACAGCTCACAGTTCGCTTGGCATTGGCGCTTCTGATCGGAATTGGCGGAGTGGCCGTGCTTATGAGTCGCTCGTTGAACCTCGGCGGCACGCCGATTGACAGGATGGGCGCTCTGGCGCTCATCGTTGCATCAATCAGTTGGTCGCTGGCGGCGGTGCTTTCTCGCAAGCTGCCGCAGCCGCGTTCCAAAGTCATGAGCTCCGCCACGCAAATGCTCGCCGGCGGAATATTTCTCGCTTTCACAGCGGCCGCCCTGGGCGAATTTCGCAATTTTCATTTGTCGACTGTCTCACGCGAAGTATGGCTCGCATTGCTCTACCTGATTGTCGCGGGTTCCATCATGGGATTTACCGCCTACGTGTGGCTCCTCCATCACGAATCGCCGACAAAAGTTGGGACCTACGCGTACGTAAATCCGATAGTGGCCGTGACCATCGGATATTTCCTCGGCGGCGAACCGCTTGGCCTGCGAACAATTCTGGGGACTTTATTTGTTCTGGTCAGTGTCGTGGTGATCACAACCACGAAAGCGAAGACCTCGGTGAAGAACGAAGCCGCGATACTCTCAGTTCAAGACGCCGGCTAGCTTCGATTTGGTCAAGTTTGAGACACGCCTACGCGATCTCGAAACCGTATTCTCTGATGGAACACAGTCCCAAAGCGTGAGAGCGTTCTGAAAGTCTCGACAATGAGTCCTTTGAGCGATCTCCAAATTGATGAGGTTATTCTCTCAGTTACTGACGCATCTTGGAAGAAAGTGGCCTTAGTAATTACCAAAGTCGCAGACACGATGTGCAGCGACCTGCCGGAAGGGGATGCTGCATACGATCTTATCGCTAAACGTATCGAGATACTTGTCCGAGGTGGCCGCTTGTTCGCGCAAGGCGATATCAAGAAATGGCGGCACAGCGAGGTAAGAAAGCCAGATTAGGACAATTCCGCCTTTCGGTCTGAGTGGCGCTGGACCGCGCGTTTTGCTAGAATCCCGATTGAAGGGCTGCATCCTGAGTTCACGGAGCGGCACCGGAGGCTGTTATGAGCGCTGCACCTCGTGCGGGCAACGGCAAAATCACCGTGCCTGACATCGTCGAACGCAAGTCCCGCCGTTTTTCCGACTCAACTTCTACTACTGAAAAAATCACCTGTTTGACTGCGTACGATTATCCGACCGCCCGGATTCTCGACGACGCGAATGTGGACATTCTCCTCGTCGGCGACTCGCTCGCCATGGTGGTTCTCGGTTACGACAGCACGCTTCCCATAACCGTTGACGAGATGCTGCACCACGTCAAGGCAGTGCGCCGCGGCACGCACCGCGCGCTAGTTGTGGCCGACATGCCTTACGGCAGCTATCACACCTCCATCGACGATTCCATCCGCGCTGCTCTGCGATTTATCAAGGAAGGCGGCGCCGAAGCCGTGAAAGTCGAAGGCGGCGAGCGCCGCATCGAGTTGATCTCGCGGCTCGTCGAAGCCGAAATTCCTGTGATGGGCCACGTGGGCCTCACGCCGCAATCCGTCAACGCGCTCGGCGGTTTCAAAGTGCAGGGCCGAAGCGCCGACGCGGCACAACAACTTCTTCGTGATGCCCACGCCGTCGAGGCTGCCGGCGCATTTTCGATCGTCCTCGAATCCATCCCGCGCGAAATTGCAGCGCGAATCACGGGAGACCTTCATATTCCGACGATCGGCATCGGCGCCGGGCCCGATTGCGACGGCCAAGTGCTCGTCATTAACGACGCGCTCGGCTTAACGGTTGGCCATAGGCCGAAGTTCTCACGCCGCTACGCGAATCTTTCCGAAATCATCGCGCGCGCCGCCGCCGAATATTGCGACGATGTCCGCAATGACCGCTTCCCATCGGACGAGGAGTCGTATCATTTGCCCGCCGAGTTGCGCAGCCGCTTCCTTGCTCGCGAGCGCGCCTAGTCTCTTGAGTCTATTCGCCCACTGACGTACGCTTCAAACCCACCAACGGGGGCCGCAAGGGGATGCAATGAACGCAGAAGAATTCTGCACTCTCTATGAATACAATTCGTGGGCCAATCGCCGAGTGATGGAATCGTGCGCTCAATTGAACAACGATCAATTCACCCGCGATCTCGTCTCGAGTTTCCATTCCGTCCGCGACACCCTCGCTCACATCCTAGGCGCCGAATGGCTTTGGCTCGAGCGCTGGCACGGGCGCTCGCATTCGAGTTTGCCTTTTGCAGGAGAATTTTCCGATCTCGACGCCATCCGCGCGCGCTGGGAAGAAGTCGAGCGCGACCTAACGGATTTCGTCGCGTCGCTCACCGATGAAGATCTCGCTCGAGTCTATGAATACAAGACAACTGCCGGTGTGCCCCAGGCCTCACCGGCCTGGCAGATGCTCCAGCATCTCGTCAATCATGGGACCTATCATCGCGGCCAGATCGCCACGATGCTGCGCCAACTCGGTAACAAATCGCAGAGCACGGATCTGATTGCGTTCTATCGCCAGCGTGCCTCCCAGGCCAAAGCGTGATCTCGCCGCGAACCTTCGCGTTAACCGCAGATTGTTTTTCCTGATATCGACCCCATGGAAATTATCCGCACAGTCGATTGGATGAAGCAGGTAGCCCGCGACGCCAATGCCAAAGAGCGCCTCGTCGGCCTCGTTCCCACCATGGGCGCGCTTCATGAAGGCCATTTTTCTCTCGTCCGCGCCGCGAAGAGAGAATGCTCACCCGTAGTCGTTTCGATTTTTGTGAATCCGAAGCAATTTGGCCCCACCGAAGATTTCAAGAAGTATCCGCGAAGCATGGAGCAAGATACTGCTGCGCTCGAATCGCTCAACGTGGATTATTTGTTCGCGCCATCCGCCGCTGACATGTATCCCGATGGATTCCGCACAGCCGTCACTGTCGAAGGCTTGGCTGATCGCCTCGAAGGCCGCTCACGGCCCGGCCATTTACGCGGCGTCTCTACCGTCGTTTTGAAGCTATTTGAAATCATTCAGCCGCGCTTCGCTTACTTCGGCCGCAAAGATGCCCAGCAGGTGAAAATCATTCAACAAATGGCGGGAGATCTAAATCTCGATGCGCAGGTGATCGCGTGCCCGATTGTGCGTGAACCCGACGGCCTTGCGATGTCGTCGCGCAACGCATACCTCAGTGGCAACGACCGGCAAGCCGCAACGGTTCTTTATCGCGCTCTCAGCGCAATGAAAAAGGAAATCGAGACCGGCGAAATCGACGCCGCCCGGCTCACAGCAACGATCCGTCGCATTTTCGAAGCAGAACCCGGCGCGGCCCTCGACTACGCCGAAATCGTTGACGTGGATTCACTCGAGCCCGTAATACGCCTGCGCAAGACATGCTATGCGCTCGTTGCCGCCTTCATCGGCAAGACACGCCTCATCGACAACGCTCTAATCGAACAATCCGCCGATTCCTTCTCGGTCACGCTCTAGCGCTCTCACAAGAACGCGAGCGTTGTCATTTGGAGTCCCGGCTCAGCCGAGGCGAGAAGTCTCCATTTTGACCTCACGCCCTAAAATCGCATCGGAAGCAAACTTCCTGCACATCCTCCGTCGCCCGAATCACCGCAAAATTGTTCGCCCGCAACTCCCATCGCAAATTTCTCTCGCCGAATCGCCGCACAATCTCAGGCAGCACTAGCAAGTCCACGTCGCCCTCCGCAATCGTGATGTGTGGAATCCAAATATTCTCGGCATAGTATTCGTTGATCCCGGTAGACAGCGAAGAAACGGCCTCCGAAATCTGCTTGTGCTGCACCGCAAGCTCCCAAGTTTTCACTACCGGCAGATAAATCACCGGTTCCTTGCGAGTGAAAATTCCCATTCCGCTGCATTGCGTCGGGAAAGATCGAGTTTGCGCCGCGAGCGCCCGAACTATCGCCTGCACGCGCGTCAGATCGTATTCTTCAGCTACATGGTAGGAAAAATGAGGAAAGCGCTTCGAATGAATCCCGCAAACACCGAAGTCCCGCCGTAGCTCCTCCCACAATTGCTCGACACGTTCCCGGTCCGCGCCGTCAAGTAATGAGACGATGCCCTGCAATTATTCCGCCGAGCCCTGCTCCAATGCCTTCAAGACGTCCGCGGCGTGGCCTTTCACGGAAACGTTGTCCCAGATCTTGCGAATCCTTCCGTCCTTGCTGATCCAGAACGTCATCCGCACGATTCCAAGAAACGACTTTCCCAGAAATCGCTTCATCCGCCGCGCCCCATACGCTTCAATCGCCGTAAACTCCGGATCCGAAAGCAGTGGAAAATTCAGTAGATGTTTCTCTTTGAATTTCGCCTGCATTGCCACGCTGTCCGCGCTGCAGCCGATAACCACCGCGTCCAGCGCGTCGAATTTCTTCTTTGCGTCCCGAAACTCGGTCGCTTCGTTCGTTCAGCCCGGCGTCAGCGCCTTCGGAAAAAAATAGAAAATCACATTCTTGGCGCGATAGTCGGTAAGCGCGACCTCGCTGCCATCATCCGCGAGTAGCCGGAACGCCGGCGCCTTGTCTCCTACTTTCAGTTCGGCCATGCTGTCACGCCTCGCTTAGAATGCGCTTGAGAATCTCGTTCACTGCTTGCGGATTTGCCTGCCCGCGCATTTCGCGCATCACCTGGCCGACGAAAAATTTGAAGACACCCTCATTCCCAGCCTTGTACTTCGCCACGTTCTCGGGATTCTTCGCGACAATGGCGCGCGCAACACTCTCAATCGCGCCCGTATCGCTGATTTGCGCGTACCCCTCGGCCGCAATGATCTCTGCAGACCCCTTTCCAGTCTCAAACATTCGCGCAAATACTTTCTTGCCTGTCGATGCAGTTATTTCTCCCGACTCGATCTTCGTCAAAAGATCCGCCAGCGCCGCGGGCGTCACAGTCGCGTCGCCGATCTCTTTCCCAGTATCATTTAATCGTCCCAAAAGCTCCGTCGAAATCCAGTTCGCCGCAGTTTTCGCAGGCGCACCCGCGCGAATTACTTCCTCGAAATAATCGGCAAGTGCGCGCCCCGCCGTCAGTACTCCAGCATCGTAGGCAGTCACGCCGTATGCACCGGTAAACCGCGCCCGTTTTGCAGGTGGCAATTCCGGCATCTCCGCGCGCACGCGTTCCTGAATGTTCGCATCCACTCTCACGGGCAACAGATCGGGATCCGGGAAATAGCGGTAATCATGCGCAAATTCTTTCGAACGCATCGGCTCCGTGCGCCCGCTCGCCGAATTATAAAGCCGCGTTTCCTGCGGAATCGTTCCGCCCGATTCGATCACGCCGATTTGCCGCTCAATTTCGTGTTCGAGTGCTCGTTGCAGGAACCGAAACGAGTTCAAATTTTTCACTTCCGCTTTCGTTCCGAATTTCTCGGCGCCGCGCAAGCGCACGCTTACGTTCGCGTCGCACCGAAGCGAGCCTTCCTCCATATTGCAATCGCTCACTTCCGTATAGAGCAAAATCTGCTTCAGCGCAGTGAGATACGCATGCGCCTCAGCAGGCGTGCGCAAATCGGGCTCCGAAACAATTTCAATCAGCGGCGCGCCGCAGCGGTTGAAATCAATGTAGCTATGGCGATCGGAATCGACGAAGCCTTCATGCAAATTCTTCGCTGCATCTTCTTCCATATGAACTCGCGTGATTCCGATGCGCTTTGCCGCGCCCGCAACATCCACTTCAAGCGATCCGCCTGTCGCCAGCGGCAGCTCGTACATCGAAATCTGATAGCCCTTCGGCAAATCGGGATAGAAATAATTCTTCCGCGCGAATTGCGAACGCTCCTGCACCTCGCAATTGAGCGCAATCGACGCCCGCAACGCGAGTTTGAGCGCCTTCGAATTCAGCACGGGCAGCGCGCCCGGCAGCCCCAGACATACCGGGCACGTGTTCGTATTCGGCGGGTCACCAAAGCGCGGCGAGCACGCGCAGAACGCCTTCGTCGCCGTCAAAAGCTGCGCGTGCACTTCGAGTCCGATGACGGCCTCGTATCTCGCCAGCACTTCCGGCGCGATGCCCGCTCCCTCTGTGGTCGTTTTCGCCATGAGAAAGCGGCAATTATAGCACCCGTCTCGCTACTCGCCGCCCCACACGTATTTCATGCCCAGCCGCCAATTCAATCCGAGCGCAGGATAGCCGACGGCATCCTGATATCGCCGGTCGAACAAATTCTCGACACGCCCGAGCGCCGAAAGCTTTCGCGTGAAGTTGTAGCTCGTCCCCAAATCCCAGCGCACGTAACTCGGATTGCTCGTAATGCCTAACCCGAGAAAATCGCTGTCCGTGCGCCGGCCCACGTAATAGCCCGCGAGATTCCAATTCATCCGATGGAAATTCGCGTTCGCGATGAGCGTTGCCGAGTGGAGCGGCCTTTTCGCAAGGCGATTTCCCGGTGCCAGCGTCGGGTCGAAGAAATTCGGCGAAGCAATTACTAGCGTGTCGTCATACGTGTAGTTCCCGTCGATGTTCAGCCACTTCGTAATCTTTGATTCAAATTTGCTGTTTGCACCGAACGCGCGCGCCTTATCCGTATTGAAAAATTGCCCTGTCCCATAGGGACACGCCGCGGTCGGTGGCAGCGATGCGAAACTCACGATGTCGCTGAAATCGTTGTGAAAATAATCCACCGAAATTCGGAATCGGTCGCTCGCCAGCACCTGGTCTGCGCCTGCGTGAATTGTTGTGCTTTGCTCCGGCTTCAAATTCGGATTGCCCGGATCGCACGGGTCATTCGAAAAGGAGTCGAAGAAATCCGGCTCCTTGATGCCTTCGCCGTATGAAAATCGCAATCGCGTCGCGCCCCAGAAATCGTGGCCATATCGCAACGCGTACGCAACGCCCGCCCGCGGCACCACGCGCGTCCCAAAACTCGCGTTCGCTTCCGCGCGCACGCCCGCCGTCGCCGTCAGACGTCGTCCAAATTGATAACGCACTTCGGTGTACCCAGCCTGATTGTTCCGCCGGGAGTCCGGTCCGCCTTCGGCGCCGTTCTCCACTTCATACATGTAGCCGGCAGACACGCCGCCATGCGGAAAAACATAACTCGCCTGGTCCTCGAAGTTTGCGCGATTGTAGAGGTTGTACGAGTTTCCGAACGAGTTGATGTACGCCTCCTGAATTCGAGAGTCCGTCGCGCGGAGTTCGTTGTGCCAGTGATCGCCTGCCATGAAATCCCATGTGATTCCGGTTGCAAGATTGTGCAGGTCGTTGTGATCTACAAGACTTGGCGGAAGGAAAATCGTTTGTCCCGGCACCCCGCCGTCGCTTCCCGTTTCGCGCACCGTCACTCGCAGCGTATCCGTGTCCGAGAATTTCCAGCCAAAATTCCCAGCGAAAGGGACATCGCGAAAATAGTCGTTCGGACCCTGGCCGCCGGACGCGAAATAACCACCCGACGCGGAATAATCGAACCGGCCCGCGACTCCGCTTAATTGCACGTTGCCCAAGCCCGTTCCGAAAGTTCCGCCTTCGCCGGTTAGTTCGAGCTCCGGAGTGCTGGTCGTGCCGTGGTGCGAAAAAATCTGTACGACGCCGTCTACCGCATCTGAGCCAAAAAGCGCGCTCGACGCTCCGTGCACGATCTCGACCTTGTCCACACTCAGGAGACTGTAGTTCTCGAGCTCGATCGCGCCGCCAGGCTCGTTCACGGGAATGCCATCCACGAGAAACTTCGTGAAATCCGAATCTCCGCCGTCAAGAAAATACGTTGTGACGCCGCCTTCCGCGCCAAGACGCGAAATTGCCGCACCTGGTTCGCTCGCGAGTGCGGAGGCAATCCAAAGTTCATCGCGCTCGTCGATGTCTTGTCTCGTGACAACGTCTACCAGCGCCGCGCTGTCTGCAGCCAGCATAGGCTCGGCGGCTGCCGTAACGACAACACTCGCCGAAAGCTTTTCAAGCGTGAGCTTCACGTTCAAGTTGCGCGTCTCGCCGGCTGCGAGCGTTACGTTTTCTTCCGCGCGTTCGAAAGCAGGCGCGGAAATCACGATGCGATAGTTTCCCGGGATGAGCGTGAGTAAAAAATGTCCCGCAACGTCGCTCTTTGTATCTGCCGCGGTTCCATGGGTATTCGTTTGAGGCTCTGCGTGAATGTTTACGTCGCGAATTACAGCGCCGCTCGGATCCGTCAGATCCCCGGTCAAAGTTGCACGTGCTTCCGTTTGTGCAAATGAAACTTCGGGCAAAGTTACAGCTAGGGCAGCAATAACAGCCAACTCAAACCAGCTAGTTTTCATGAGTTCCTCCTCTCCCTCTCGCGCGGGAGTTGAAGGTTGTCCCAAATCAGCGCCTCGAGATGTGTTCTCGACGGCCGAATCGGGATTGAGGCTCCGTCGGTCTCCTGGCTTGGCGGCAATTCTTGTGGTGCGGCCTTCCCATTCCGGCGCCGGTTCGAGGGTTCGAATCAGCGATCGAAACAGTGGTGCGCACCTGGCAATTCCCGCCTTACAGTCGCGCGGCGGCGACGGTTTTTCACCGTCTTCCCGTGCACGGAGTCTCGGTCATTGTGAACCGAGCGCCGAACCTGCGAAATACACAGGCTGCGTGCGCCGCGGGGAAAATCTAACTTCTCGGTGTTTACTGCTTGCTTCGTACAAATTGTTTGCGTCGTTCCGGTGAAAATCCAAACTTGCTAACGCCGTTTCCTCGGACTATTCCAACCGCTCCCCTCTTCCATTCGTATCGCGCAACATAACCCGAGGCTTCCCGCCAGGCCTGATCTCCACATCCAGCGGCGCATTAAATACATCCTCAAGAATATCGCGGCGATAAACTTCTCTGGGCGTGCCGGTAATCTCGCATTTGCCGTGATGAAGCAGCACGATCCGATCCGAAAATTCCGCCGCCAGATTCAACTCGTGCGTCACGACCACCACCGTGTAGCGATTCTCATCTACGAGTCGCCGCAACCCCCGCAGCAATTCCACTTTCCCGCCGATATCGAGGTGCTGCGTCGGTTCGTCAAGTAGCAGTAGTGACGGTTGCTGTGCCAGCGCGCGCGCTAAAATTACCCGCTGCTTCTCGCCGCCGGAGAGCTGCTCCATCCAGCGATCGCGCAGTTCAGTGGCTCCCACCTGTGAAAGCGCATTTTCTGCCATCAGACAATCTTCTTTCGACTCGAAGCGCAGCCGCCGCCCGTAGGGATATCGCCCTTGCAACACATACTCCCAAACACGCAATGGAAATATCAGCGCACTTTCTTGCTGCACCAGCGCAATCCGTTGCGCGCGCTCGCGTGGATCTAGCAGGCTGGGCTCCTTATCGTCCACGCGCACGAAACCTGAAAGCGGTTTGCACAATCCCGCCAGAAGTCTAAGCAGCGTTGATTTTCCGCTCGCGTTGGGTCCCAGAATCGCTACAATCTCGCGCCGCCGCGCTTCAAATGTCACCGGCCCAAGCGCAAATTTCGGCGCTCCACGCTCCGTCACGGAATAGGCGTAGCTCGCCTGCTCGACGCTCAGCCGAACATCCCTCGCAGGCGCGGCCGGATTTCCGCCGTGCGCTGCATTCTCGACAGGAGTGCCGTGCGCGTTCATCGCACTCTCCGCCGCAAAAGATAAATGAACACGGGCGCCCCAACGATCGCCGTCATTGCGCCCACCGGCAATTCCGTCGGCGCAACCACTGTGCGCGCGAGCGTATCGGCGAGCACGATCGCGATCGCGCCGCCGAATGCAGACGCCGGAATCAACACGCGATAGTCCGAACCAAACATCATTCGCATTACGTGCGGCACGAGCAAGCCAACGTAGCCGATTGCGCCGCTCACCGACACCGCAAGCCCAGTGAGCAGTGACGCTGAAATGTAGACGACGATTTTCACGCGCGCCACGTTCACGCCGAGATGCCGCGCTTCTTGCTCGCCCGTTAGAATCAAATTCAGATCCGACGCCGTGGTATAAATTGCGCCTGCAGCTGCAATCATCACCGCAAAAAGAAAGCTGATCGATATTTGCGGTGGCGTTGCGAGATCGCCCATCAGCCAGAACGCCATGCCGCGTAAATCGCGTCCGCTAAGCGTGGTCATTAAAAACATGATCACAGCCGAAAGAAACGACGCCGATATGATTCCTGCCAGCAGCAGTGTGGCGCTGTCGAGTTGCCCACCGCGCCGCCCGAGAAAGTAAACCGCGGCGATTGTCGCGGCGGCGCCTACAAACGCCGCGCCTTGCATGGCCAGCGGCACGTGCGGCGCTACGATCAAACTGATGATTGCGCCCAACGCCGCGCCCGTCGAGACACCGAGAACGTACGGGTCCGCCAGCGGATTCCGCAGCAGCGATTGGAATCCAGCGCCTGCCACCGCGAGTGAAGCGCCCACTACAATCCCCATTGCAATTCGCGGCAGTCGTATTCCAAAAATCACCAGCCGAAAATCTGACGGAATCCGATCCATCTGGCCGATCGCTCCGTGGTAAAGCGTAGTGACGACCGATGTTACCGACATGGGATACGCGCCAAGCCGCAGCGAAACCACCATCGCGACAAACAACGCGCTGGCTAAAATCGCGCACACTCCCAAAATTCTGCGTGGCGTCATCGGTTGCATTATTGCGCGCCCCCTGCCGCTGAATTCGCGAAGGCCGACGGATGCAACTGTTTGGCAAGATTCTCGATGGCATCAATCAATCCCGGTGACGGCCGATCCACTTCGCCGCTGACGACCGCGATCTTGCCCTGCTTTACTGCGTTGAGGTCGCGCCAGACCGGGCGTGCGCGCAAGTCAGCGAGAGTCGGAATCTCATCCCCGTGATCGCCGACGAAGATTAAGTATTCGGGTTGTGAGTGAACGATGGATTCGAGATTCACGTGCGGCCAGTTCTGCGCCGTCTCCACGACCGATTCCGCGCCTGCGCGTTGCAGCGCATCGGCGATGAATGTATGCGGCCCAATCGAAATTAAAGGATCATCCCAGACGACGAAAAGAACGCGAGAACGCGGCTGGCCTGCGAGTGCCGTTTGCACCGCGGCAAGCCGCGCCTGCAAACGCGCAACAAGTTTGTGGCCTTGCGGTGCGATCCCGAGAATGCCGGCGAGATGCTCGATACCAGCGAGCAAGCCATCAATTGTGTGCGGATCGGTAGAGTAGACAGCCACGCCGAGCTGCTCGAGAGCGTCAACGGTCTCGCGGCGATTGATCGTGGTTGACGCAAGAACGAGATCGGGCTTGAGTCCGACGATTGCTTCGAGGCTCGGGCTTAGAATCGAGCCGATGTGCGGCTTCGTGCGTGCGTCGGGAGGAACGTCGCAATAATCCGTGTCGCCGGCAAGCCGTGATTCTGCACCGAGCGCATAAATCGTTTCCGTGAGGTTCGGTGCGAGCGAAACAATGCGGCGCACATCGGCGGGTACTGTAACGTAGCGGCCGGTTTCGTCTACAACAATACGCGAATCGCTTGCTGCATCTGCGGCTTGGTGCGCGATCGCTGCGTTAGCGCGAGGCGGTGTAACGAATTCCGGGGCTCGCACGGAAGTTCTTAGCGCGGCGTTCGCCGAGCCTGATGACGCCGCAGACACAATTGCCGCGGTGGCCAAGGCAAGATATCCAATTTTCTGTCCGGAAAATCTTCGGCTCAACAAATCTTGCTCCAATAAAAAAGCCCCACGAGAAAAATGGGGCTCCGTTCCGTTCCCTTTCTCGCGAAGGGCTCGGGCAAATGCAGGCGGGGCAGGTTTCCTGACTTTCGGTCCTTCCGCCGCCACGCCAAAAAATCCGGCGCGGCATTTTGAATTGCGGAAGCGAGGGCACCGTGCGCTCCATCAAATTTTATGACGGAACGGCCCTTCCCGGTTCGCTCGCAAAACATTCGCGAAACCGGTGGGCGAATCGCATTTCACAGCGCCGGCCGATTACAGTGGCGGGACCGTGGCCGATTTTCACGGCCTTCCCGTTCCCCCGGCCAAATCAATTTTCATTCGCAGTCTAAGCGGCGCGGCGCGTAGTGTCAACCGTACGCAACGCGTGGATAACGACTCTCAATCGCAAGCCGTTGCAAATTTGCTTTTACGTGACCGGAGTACGGCTAGAAATAATGTGCGCCAAGCAGCGCGTCAGCGATTCTTCCACTTCGGCGCGCGTTTCTCAACCAGCGCGCGCAAGCCTTCCTGCGAATCTTCGAGGTCGGAAAGCTCGTTTAAGAAAATCTTCATTGAATTGCGCACGCCGTCGCGCAACGAAAGTCCCATGCTGCCGAGAATTGCTCGCTTCGCCATGGTCAGCACCGGTCCGGACTGCGCCGTAACTTTCGCGATTAATTCGCTCACGGTTTTTTCGAGCTGATTTTCCGGCACGAGGCGATTGACGAGACCCAATTCGAAGGCTCGCTCCGCGGTCATCGTTTCGCCGGTCAGCACCAGCTCGAGCGCGACCTTCGGCCCGAGGATGTAAGGAAGAATCACAGCGGAAAGCGGCGGGAAAACGCCCAGCTTGATTTCGGGTTGCGCGAATCGCGCG
Organism: Candidatus Acidiferrales bacterium; assembly: GCA_036513895.1. GTDB lineage: Bacteria > Acidobacteriota > Terriglobia > Acidiferrales > UBA7541 > Palsa-147. Next base: position 67,078 of record DATBYF010000096.1, read on the forward strand.
CGCGGCGTCGCAACGACGAGATCGGCGAGCGCCGCCAGTTCCGAGCCGCCGCCGAACGCCGGACCGTTCACAACAACGAGGACGGGTTTCGCCGTATCCATCATGGCGATGAATGCATTGTGAAATGCGTCGAGCAGCTGAAAGACGCGGCGCGACGTGTACTCGCCGAGCTCGATGCCGCCGCAAAAAGATTTCGAAGCTGACTCCACGACGACGATTTTTACTTGGCGGAGATCTCCGAGTTTGTTGATGCCTGCGGTGAGCTCGTTCAGCATCCGCTCGTTGAGGAGATTGTGTTCGGGCCGGTCGAGCGTGAGTCGCGCGACTTCGTCATCAATGCGATAGCGGACAAACTGGAATTCGTCGACGGTGGGAAGCCGCAGCGTAGAAGAGGCCGCACCGAGTTGTTTTTCTTCGCGTTCGACTTGCATAGGTTTCTCGATGGCCCCAGCTTAAACCGTCTCCACTTCGACCGCCATCCCCAAGCCGCCGGAAACGCACAAAGTAGCTAACCCCCTGTGCCCGGTTTTGCCGTCGCGACGAAGCTCGTAAATCAGTGTGGTGAGGATGCGCGCGCCGGTGCAGCCGATGGGATGGCCGATGGCGATGGCGCCGCCGTTGGGATTGAGGGGCTCGCGCGGAAAGTGGAGATCGCGATCGCAGGCGAGGACTTGCGCCGCGAAGGCTTCATTCAATTCGATTGCGGCGTAATCTTCGAGGCGAGTGCCGGTGCGCGCCGTGAGTTTGCGAATCGCCGGCACGGGGCCGATGCCCATGACGCGCGGGTCAACGGCGGCAAGTGTTGCGTCCACGATGCGCGCGAGTGGCTTGAGACCGAGCTCGCGAACTTTTTCTTCGCTGGCGAGGACGAGGGCCGCGGCGCCGTCGGTGATGCCGCTCGAATTTCCCGCGGTGACGGTGCCGCTCTTGCTGTCCTTTCCGAACACGGGCGGCAATTTGGCGAGCGATTCGAGAGTTGTGTCGGCGCGGACGTGCTCATCTTTTTCGAAGCGCGTGGTATTGCCTTTTTTATCGGTGCGCGTGATGGAAACGATTTCCGCGGAGAAGCGGCATTCGGCCAGAGCGCGTCCAGCGCGGCGCTGGCTTTCGAGCGCGAATTCATCCTGTTCGCGGCGCGGAATTTTATATTGCTCGGCGAGAAGTTCGGCCGTTTCGCCCATCACCATTTTCGAAATCTGGCAGAGGAAGCCGTCGCGATACATCGCGTCCACGAGTGGCTGATTGCCCATCTTGAATCCCCAGCGGCCTTCGAGAAGATACGGCACGCGGCTCATGGATTCGGCGCCGCCCGCGACGACGATTTCCGCCTCGCCGGTGAGAATTTGCTGGCGGCCGAGCGTGACGGCGCGCAAGCCAGAGGCGCAGGCCATGTTGACTGTGAAGCCGGGAACGTCGTCGCCCAGCCCGGCGCGCCAGGCGATCTGGCGGCCGGGATTCGGGCCGACGCCTGCGGGGCGCGCGTTGCCGATGATGACTTCGTCCACGCGCCAGGATAGCTGGGGCTGCGGCGTATTCTCCGGCTCGCCGGGCGTACGCTCCGGCGGCAACGGTGCGCCGAAGGCGCGCTCGAGAGCGGCGCGGACGGCGATGACGCCGAGATCGGGCGCGGTGAAGTCGGCAAGCGCGCCGCCAAATTTGCCGATTGGCGTCCTTGCTGCCCCTACGATGTAAACGGCTTTGGTCATTTCTTTCTTGTCAATTTTCTCGAGCTCCCCGACTGAAAAAACGGGCGAAAGGGGGTGCAATTCTGTCTCGATTAGAACCTGTCGCTTCCTTTTGTTTTCAATTAGTTACGGCGATTTCTAATCGTTTGGGTGTCTCGATTAGAAATGGGCTCCTTTGATTTTTCCAGCCGCTCGTTCTGGCGAATGCGGGGGGCCGAAATCTCCGGGGCTGAAAGCCCACAGGGAGCCGAGCTTTCTGCCGCTGGACTAAAGTCCAGCTTCCCCCTGCTGAAGCAGGGGGCTGCCACCCGGCACAGACCGGGTACATCCCTGACAGCTGCCACCCTCGTTGTTGCGCTCGCTGTCACTGCCACGCTTCCGCCTCCCATCGCTCGCCGAGATACTGCACGTACCGTGGCGCGTTCAGAGTCTGCTCGTTTCGAGTACGCCGTGCTTGTCTCGTAAGCTACGAGCCTCAAATATAGGCTAGCACGGTGCGTGGAAAAAGAAAGACCGAGGGTCTGTGGATTCGCTCGCCGAAATTTGCAGCAGGATCTGCGTAGTTGCTACGCTTGACTCTCGCGAGTAATCGATCAACGATCCGGATCGCTCGCCGTTTTTTCGCGAGCATCTCCAATCGTGCCCAACACAAATGAAAGTCACGCGCGTCGAAACGGAAATCATGCCTCGCCGCTTGTTACGCCCGCGCTGGTCTTCCGCGATACCAAACACCACGTCAAGATTTACCAGGGCGATTGCATCGAGATGCTTGAAAACTCGCCGCCGGAGTCGGTGGACCTGATATTCGCGGACCCGCCTTACTTTCTTTCAAACAACGGCATCACTTGCCACGCGGGGCGAATGGTGAGCGTGAACAAGGGAGAATGGGACCGTTCGCGCGGCGCGGGTGAGAATCACGAATTCAATCGAGCCTGGCTCGCGGCATGCCAGCGCGTCTTGAAGCCGAACGGCACGATTTGGGTGAGCGGGACGAGCCATGTGATTCATTCCGTCGGCTTCGCCATGCAACAGCTTGAATTCAAACTCTTGAACGATATTTCGTGGGTGAAGCCGAATCCGCCGCCGAACCTTTCTTGCCGGTACTTCACGCACGCGACAGAGACAATTATTTGGGCGGCGAAGAATAAAAAGAGCCGGCACACCTTCAACTACAAGTTAATGAAGGAAATCGCTGGCGACAAGCAAATGAAGTCCGTGTGGGAAATTCTGCCGCCCGCTAGAGATGAAAAGCGCTTTGGCAAGCATCCGGCACAAAAGCCGATTGCGCTCTTAAGGCGCATTCTGCTTGCAGCTTCGAATCCCGGAGACATCGTTTTCGACCCATTTATGGGCAGTGGAAGTACTGCGATCGCTGCAATTCGACTGATGCGAGGGGTTGTCGCGGTAGAAGCCAGCGAAGGATCCATCGACCTGGCTCTGACGCGGGTATGTGCCGAACTGGTACAAGCACTGGTTCTCATCACAATCTGCCAATTTGATCTTGATCTGTGGTCGGAATCTATGGATCGATCAATCGCTGCACAAAATTTCGCGATGTACGCCGAGGTCACGGTGCGATTGGTTCGTAGCGAGCGTAATTTCCATTTCATTGGCGCAACTCGCCGCGAAGTTGTGTTCAGCGTTGCCGCGGTCGATCTGCAAGATGCGTGGCGAAAGTTCCGGAACAGCTCTGCTGCTGCGATCGAAATCATGTTTATCGTGAAAGCGGAGACGGAGATTTATCTCGCGGGAGAAGCGTGATCTAATGCGCGGGTGAATACGGCGCTTCCTACCGAAAATCTTGAGCGGTATCACAGTGCATCGCAGCGGGCGAGAGTTGCAACCGAAGCTTGGACTGCTGCGAATCTTTATTGCGTGAATTGCGATTCCCCTCGGCTGGAACCCACTCCAAGCAATTTCCACGCGACTGACTTTCACTGTCCGAAATGCCGCGACCCATTTCAGTTGAAAGGGCAATCAAGAACGTTTGGATGTCGGATTGTAGATTCGGCGTATTCGAAGATGATGGCGGCGATTAACTCCGACCGCGCTCCTCATTTTGTCTTACTTCACTATGCGCCTGACCGGTGGCGAGTTTTAAACTTGCTACTGATTCCACACTTTGCGATTCCGAAATCGGCAATCGAGAAACGAAATCCGCTCAGCGCCACTGCGCGTCGCGCGGGATGGGTCGGGTGCAACATCGTTCTCACGAACATTCCTGACGTCGCTCGGGTTCCTATCATCGTGAATGGAGTAGCGGAGAGGCCGTCCGATGTCCGGCGGCGGTTTCGACGTGTTCGGCCGCTCGAGGAATTGAGTGTCGAGGAACGCGGATGGACTTTGGATGTACTTACGGTGGTGCGCTCGTTACGTCGAGCGCAGTTTGCTTTGGATGATGTTTACGCGCGAGAGGACAAGCTGGCTAGACTGCATCCGGGTAATCGGCATGTGCGGGACAAGATTCGGCAGCAGTTGCAGGTGTTGAGGGATAAGGGATTGTTGGAATTTTTGGGGCGGGGGAATTATCGGTTGAGGTGAGAAGCGTGAGATGGAGAGATAGTTTCATTCAGCGAATTGGCGTTTGAGCGGGGAGGAACTTCAAAAACGCCGGCAGGATGCCGGCGCGACGAGAGACACGGCGCGACGAACGGCGTGGTTCCGACCCAAAGCCAATTGTGCAAGCCAGCGCGGGCGGGATTTTCGAGGACGTAGCGAACGAGGCGCGTGAAGTCTTTGCTGTCGCGCATCAAGTGGTCGCAATATTCGCGCTGCCAGAATTCACCCGTGCGTTTGAGAAGCTCGTTGGCTCTCGTAGCAGTGAACGATTTCCAGCTATGAATTATTCGGGAGAGACTCCAGGCGTCTGATGGCTGCAGGACTACGTGTACGTGATTTGGCATGATGCACCAGGCGAAGAGGCGGTAGCGCGTGCCGGCGAACGCCGCGAGTGATCGGGCCACGACGACGGCGATATCTGGACGAGCCAAGACACAAGCTCCTGCGCCCGAGTCTAGAAATTTCTCGACTCGCGGGGAGGGGCGTCTAGGCGGCAGGTGGCGACGCGAAGTTTCAGAATTGGTTTGGGTTTTCGGGTGAATGCCGTTGTAGATCCGCAATAGCGCGAGGCGAGGAAGGGAGTCTGCGAGGCGGAACGTCACGAAGTATATTCCGCCGTCGGTTTCTAGGTGAGGGAGGTTGCGTCGGCGGCGAATGTGATCCATTGGGCGGAAGGGTAGTGAATTGCGTGGATCTGGTGCAACCGTGGAAATACGGAGATTCGCGAAAACTAAAGGCTAATGACCAAAGGCAGAAATCAAGGTCAAAAACGCCCGCAAGATGCCGGCGCTACGATTGAATTGGTCGGCGTTTGGGGCGTGCGTGGTGAGGGGCGATGGGAGAGGATGGGTGAGGACGGTGCTTCTCAGGCGGCGGGGATTTCGGGTATTCTCTTCGGCCTATGCTTGATTTGAGTTATTTCAGGGGGCATCTCGACGAGATTGAGCGGATGGCGAGGGATCGCCATGCCGTTATTGATGTGGGGCGATTTCGGGAGATTGATGGGGAGCGGCGGCAGATTATTACTTCGACGGAGAGGTTGAAGGCTGAGAGGAACAAGGCTAGCGAGGAGATTGCGCGGCTGAAGAAATCGGGCGGGGATGCCGGCGAGATTCTTGCGCGGATGAAGCAGGTTTCGGACGAAATCAAGCTGGCCGACGAGCGCGTGGCGGCGCTCGATGAGGCCTTGCGCGATTACATGCTGTCGGTACCGAATGTGCCGCACAGTTCCGTGCCGGTGGGCGCGGGAGCGGCTGACAATATCGAGGTGCGGCGATGGGGCGCGCCACCGAAATTTGATTTTGCGGCGCGGCCGCATTGGGAAGTGGGCGAAGCGACCGGGATTCTGGATTTACCCGCGGCGGTGAAAATGTCTGGCGCGCGATTTGCGCTTTATCGCGGACTGGGCGCGCGGCTCGAGCGGTCGATTGCTGCGTTTATGCTCGATACGCATACGCGCGAGCATGGCTACACGGAAATTCTTCCGCCGTTTATCGTAAATTCGGAGTCTCTTGTCGCCGACGGCAAGCTGCCGAAATTCGCGGCGGACATGTTTCACCTCGAAGGCACGGATTTGTGGCTGACTTCCACGGCGGAGACCGAGTTGACGAATTTGCATCGCGACGAAACGCTTGATGGCGATGCGCTGCCGGAAAAAGATTGCGCTTGGACGGCGTGCTTCCGTTCTGAGGCGGGCGCGGCGGGAAAAGATACGCGGGGGATCAAGCGGCAGCACCAATTTCAGAAAGTCGAGCTCTTCAAATTTACGCGGCCGGAACAGAGTTACGACGAGTTGGAATCGCTAGTGGCGAATGCGGAAGCGATTCTGCAGAGGCTGGGGCTGCATTATCGCGTGATGCTGCTGTGCACGGGCGATACGGGATTTGCGGCGTCGAAGACGTACGACATCGAGGTGTGGCTGCCGTCGTCGAATGAGTTTATGGAGATTTCGTCGTGCTCGAATTGCGAAGCGTTTCAGGCGCGGCGGGCGGGGATACGATACAAGGTGAAGGGCGGGAAGAGCGAGTATGCGCATACGTTGAATGGGTCGGGGCTGGCGGTGGGGCGGACTTGGATTGCGATTGTCGAGAATTATCAGCAGGTGGATGGGTCGATTGTGATTCCAGAGGCGCTGAGGACTTACATGGGCGTGGAGAGAATTGAGAGTTTGGAAAAGCGAAAAGGGAAAAAGGAAAAGGGTTGAGTGCGGCGCAGCTGCCGCTTGAGTGCGATTCCGAATTTCAAATTTTAGGGGCGAGCAGCAACGCAGATCCCTCACTACGTTCTGGATGACAAATGGGACGGGATGACGACTGAACGGGATGACAACCGGGATGCTTTAGCGCTCGGACAGGCGAGGACTACACACGACCGGTAAGCCGAAAGAGAATACACGAGGGCCGCGAGTGTGGCGTACCTTGCGGCCCTCGCCGAATCCAAAGCTGTAGCCGAATCCCGCACAGCCGGGGAGTTGGCTATAGCCGAAGCTAAAACTGTTACATCTGGCCGCCGGCTGCGGCGATGCTGTCGACGTGAACTGAACCGTCGTCCATCAGGTGGCCGGTGACCTTTACTTCCATGCCTAGATCGGACTCATTCACGGCATCCTGATTGTGGATGTTGTGAACGGCTTTTGTCTTGGTATCCACGAACACGTAGGACGCGCCCTTTTCCTTCACGCACTTTTCGGCACACGCCTTGTGATCCGCGGACATACCCTTGGCAGCGCAATGGCTGTCACTGATCCAGCCGGTCCATGTCATGGTCTTGTCGTCGGCTTTCACGATCGTGACCATCGCACAGACTAGAGCCAGCACTGCGAGTACGTTTGCGATCTTTCTCATTAATCCCTCCTCAGACTGCTACCGCCCCAGCGATGTATTCTCCCACCGGGAGGACAAACTTCCAACTAAAAGTACGCGCTGAGAGGGAGATCGGATTTAAAAAATTTGCGATTGAATCGTTTTAGGACAGTACGTAGGCAGTATTTAGGAGACAGGGCAGTATTTAGGATGCGGGGCCGACGAGAACTTTCGAGCCCGTCGGCTGCGGACTGCCACCTGCGGGCTCGATTGTGACTGCGAATGCTTTGGCGGCGATGCCTGGCGGCATTGTGGCTATCATTCGCGAACCGACGCCGGGTTCGGGCGTGAGAATGCCTGCGCTGATTGGAGCGCCGGAGGTAGGGACGAGCCACAGCTGGAAGCTCTTGTCAGGCGGCGCGGCGGAGAGTGTATCGGAATAGAACATTTTGCCGAGTCGCGCGTTGTAGAGGACGTGTGCGGTGGCGCCTTTCGCTTCTGGCGAAGGCGCGAGCGGGACTGAAATGGTGTCGCGCGCGGAGACGAGCTCGAGAATTGCGTTGGTCTGGTCAGTTTGCTGCTTCAATTGTTGCAAGTCGGACTTCTGGCGCTCGATTTCGTTGTTGAGGTGATTGTTGCTCACCCAGAGAAGAATGGTGGCGAGGGCGAGAGCCACTGCCGCGGGCGCGAAGATGGCGTTCCACCAACCGGCGCGGAAGCCGGTGTGCGGGAGATGCGGTTCTTCGACGTCGAGAGTGCGGCCATCGGCGGAAGCGGAGAGCTGGCGCAGGAGACTTTCCTTGACGCCGGGCGACGGGAGCGCGGGCGGGGCTGCGAAGGAAAGGAGAGCGATGCGTCCTTGCGCTTCGGCAAGCTTGTGGGCGCAGGAATCGCAGGTGGCGATATGCGCGCCGAAGTCGGCGAGTTCGTCGCCTTCGAGTACGCCGAGGGCGTAGAGGTCGAAGAGCTCTTCGCGATTTGGATGGGCGCTCATGGCTGCAATTTCTTCTTTAGTGTTTCGACTGCCGAGCGAAGCCGCGTCTTTACGGTGCCGAGCGGATCGCCGGTGCGCGTGGCGATTTCGCTGTGCGTTAAGCCTTCAAAATACGCGAGCTCGATGGCTTCGCGCTGTTCCTTGGGCAGATTGCCGAGGACACCTTTTACTTTGCCCATCATTTGCTTTTGCGCGGCCTCCGTTTCGACATTGAACGGAAGCACGATGGCGTTCTCGAACAGTTCCTCGCCCTGGCCGGGATTTCTTCGCCGCAGCCTCGAGATGGCGCGATTGCGCGCGGCCACGGCGAGCCAGCCGGGAATCGAGCCGCGAGCCGGATCGAATTGGGCCGCGGTGCGCCAAACTTGAAAAAAAATATCCTGAAGAATTTCCTCGGCGGCCGCGGAGTCCCGAAGAATGCGATTGAGCACGGCGCACACCAATCCTGAATAGCGATCGTAGAGAGAGGCGAGCGCCGTCTCGTCGCGGGCGACGATGCGCTCGATCAGGGTCCAGTCGGAGGAGTGCTGGTCGATTCCCGATGATGGGCCCGATGCTGAGCTCGATGCTGGAATCACAACTCCTCGAGCGCTTCACTCGTAAGTACGCAGCCGGTGGACTGCGCGGATTGCCTGGCGGGGCGCGCGTAAGTCCAATTCGACACGACGATTCGGAAGCGGCCGGGCGAATCGCGGACGAAGAGTAGCGTTTTCAAGTACGGCGGTCAATTGGGGAGTGCGGACGGTGAAATGTGCGCATGGCGTTGATTTAGATTTTTAATAGGCCAGGGGGCGGAATTTCTCTGTAAAGCCTTTATTTCTAATGTCTTAGCATGGTTTTAGAGGGCAGATATGGTCTTAAATGGATTCCGGGTCGGCGGCTAGCTGAAATTCTGCCCGTGGTTTCCGTTGACTATTGTTTTGGGTGTTGTCTAAACTCCATCACGACCGGGGTTTAGACCATTCCACGACACAATTTGAAAGTCCCGGCTCGCGTAGGGCGCGGGTAGCGTCACGCGAGGAGGAAATCAGAATATGGCGATTGCCACAAAACCGGCCCCGCAGGCGATTCCGCGCATAGCGCCGCGGGAGGATCTCAATCCTTATCGCATCGCCCAAATTCAATTCGATATCGCGGCAGAACATCTGAAGCTCGATCAGGGGTTGAGGCAGATTTTGCGCTCGCCGAAGCGCGTGATGGAAGTTTCCATTCCGACGAAGATGGACAACGGGCAGGTGAAAGTGTTCACCGGGTATCGCGTGCAGCACAATATCGCGCGGGGGCCGGCGAAGGGCGGACTGAGATATCACCCAAATGTGACGCTTGATGAAGTGCGCGCGCTGGCGATGTGGATGACGTGGAAGACGGCGACCGTGAATCTGCCGTATGGCGGCGCGAAGGGCGGCGTAATTTGCGATCCGAAGCGGATGAGCAAGGGCGAACTGGAGCGCATGACGCGGCGGTTCACTTCGGAGATTTTGCCGATCATCGGGCCGGAGCGGGATGTGCCTGCGCCGGATGTTTATACGGATTCGCAGACGATGGCCTGGATCATGGATACGTATTCGGTGATGGTGGGAGAGGCGACGCTCGGGATCGTGACGGGGAAACCGATTTCGCTCGGTGGCTCGCTGGGGCGAAGCGACGCAACGGCGCGTGGATGCCTTTTTGCGGTTGAGGAAGCTTGCAAGCTGAAGCGGATTAATTTACGCGGTGCGACGGTGGCGATTCAGGGATTCGGAAACGCGGGAGCGGCGGCGGCGCGGCTGTTCGCGGAGAAGAAAGCGCGAATTCTGGCTATCAGCGATTCGCGCGGCGGCGTTTTCAATTCGCGCGGGATCGATCCGCTGAAAGCGATGCGCTATAAGGAGCGCTCGGGGACCGTGGTGGGCATGCCGGGGACGTCGCGGATTTCGAATGACGATTTGCTGACGCTGAAGTGCGACATTTTGATTCCTGCGGCGCTCGAGAACGTCATCACGCTGAACAACGCGGAATTGATTAAGGCGCGAATCGTCGCTGAGGCCGCCAATGGCCCGACGACGCCGCATGCGGATGAAGTTCTTGCGCGCAAGGGCATTCTGCTGGTGCCGGATATTCTCGCGAATGCGGGCGGCGTGACGGTGAGCTACTTCGAGTGGGCGCAGGATTTGCAGGGTTATTTCTGGTCCGAAGGCGAAGTGAACGTGCGGCTCGAAACTGTGATCAAGCGCGCATTCCACGAAGTGCACGAAACCATGCGAAAGCACCACACGCACATGCGCACGGGCGCTTACATTCTTTCGGTCGGGCGAGTGGCCGACGCGACGCTGGTGCGCGGGCTGTATCCGTAGCGCGTCAATTCATGACGTACGTCATGGCGAACGCGTCGCGAACTTATCGCGAAACAATCGAGCAGTGATTTCGAAATCATCCTAGTTAAGTCGAAGTGTCTCCGCACAAATTTGCCTCTTGCGCGTGAGCGATGAACGCGCGTACATTTTGTTTTGCCGGCTCACTCCGCGAGTTGGGTGACGCCGGCATTTGTGCCTCGCTAGCGAGGCGCGGAGAAACGTGAACAACCAAACGCATCGCCCGCCACCGATACTTCTGAGCATCGCAGGATTCGATCCTTCCTGCGGAGCGGGAACAGCGGCAGATCTAAAGACTTTCGCGGCGCACAATTGCTACGGTGTGGCGGCCATCACAGCGCTGACCGTGCAATCCACGCAGGGAGTGCGCTCGGTTCATCCGACGCCCGCGCCGACGCTGCGCGCGCAACTTGACGCGCTGGCGGACGATTGTGTGATCGCCGCGGTCAAGATCGGAATGCTGGGAACGAAAGCGAATGCGGTGGTGGTCGCGGAGTTTCTCGACAAGCACAAATTCACGCACGTGATTCTAGATCCCGTAACCCGGCCGACGACGGGTACGGCTGAGTTGATTGACGAATCCGGGCTGAAATTTCTTCGCGATGAATTCATTCGGCGCGCGACGTTGATCACGCCGAATATTCCCGAAGCCGAGTTTCTCGCGGGCATTCCGGTGAAAGATGTGAACGATATGAAAGCGGCCGCGCTGAAGCTGGGCGAGCAGGGCGCGAGGGCCGTGATTGTCACAGGCGGGCATCTTGAGAGGCCGACGGACGTGCTTTGGGAGGGCGGCGAGGTGATGCAGCTCGCGGGCGATGCGGTGAAGAGCGAGAATACGCATGGCTCAGGGTGCACGTTTTCATCCGCGATTGCCGCGCAGCTCGCGCTTGGACAGCAATTGCATGAGGCCGCAATTCTGTCGAAGGCTTATGTTACAAAAGCGATCGAGAAGAGTTTCCCGATCGGCAAGGGCCACGGACCGCTCAATCATTTCTACCGCTTCTATCAGGAGCCGCCACTGCGCGGCATCCATGAAGTTCCGCAGCATGGCTTGCATCCCGCCGCGGAACCCGCCACCCACTAATCTATCTTCGTCACCAACTCATTCCAACGCGACTTCAACCAACTGCTCAATTAGAAGGGCGCGCCGGTTTTGTTGCGGGCATTGTGCGCGGAGCTTCAGTAATTGCGGCGATATACGAAATATATGGGTATCTGATTTCGATTGAAACCATTCTGCGGTTGGAGGAGTATTCTCGCCGGTCAATATTCCACGACATCCCACGACGGAGGCAGAACTATGAAACGGAACATGAAACTCACGCTCGCGCTGATCGGACTGTTGTGCGGGGCAGGACTGCTCTTCACCATTCGCGCCCAAACCAATGCTTCTGCAAAACACATATTCACGCCCGATACCATTCCATACGGTCCGGCACCGGCATTCGTTCCTGCGGGCGCGCAACTCGCCGTGCTCGAGGGCAACCCCGGCGGCTCAAGCGGCGATTACACCATCCGCTTGAAAATCCCTGACGGATATCGCTTCCCGCCGCATTGGCACCCTCTGCGGGAAAACGTAACCGTGATCTCCGGTACGTTCAAGGTCGGAATGGGAGATCACTTCGACGAAACCAAGATGGCATCTTTCCCGGCCGGCAGTTTCGCTTATCTCGATCCTGATATGCATCATTACGCGATGGCTAGTGGAGAAGTGGTGGTGCAGATTCACGGCGCAGCGCCACTTCAAATCAACTACGTTAATCCAGACGACGATCCGAGCCGTAAGAAATAATTGGTTGTTTGCTCTCAGACCAGATTTTTCCGGCACGGCCGATTTTCGGGCATTAGTCGCGCGCAGGAAATCGAAGATGCAGGGCTGAAACCCGGCGCTACATGTGCCTGGCGGGTCAGGTCAACTATCGGCTGGTTTTTTTTGATTCAGACGGTGGCGGCTGCGGCGGGTCTGCGGTAGACGATGCGGCCGGCTACGATTGTTGCCATGGGTGCGCCACGGAATTCGCGGTTGTCGAATGGGGTGTTGCGCGAGCGGCTAGCGGAGTCGGAGGCGCGGAATGTCCATTTGTGATCGGGCGAGAAAATCGTGATGTCGGCGGGCGCGTTCGGAGAGAGCTTTCTTTCGATTCCGTTTTTGCCGATTCCAAGGACGTTCGCGGGGCCCGTCGTGAATAATTCTACGAGGCGCATTAGCGAGATGCGCTTGGTGTGGACGAGTTCGGATAAGGCGAGCGCAATGGCTGTCTCGAAGCCGGTGATGCCGAAGGCTGCGCGATCGAACTCGACATCTTTGCTTGCGGGGTGATGCGGGGCGTGGTCGGTGGCGATGGCGTCGACGGTGCCGTCGGCTAGACCATCGAGAAGCGCGTCGCGATCATCGCCGGAAGCGAGCGGCGGATTCATTTTGTAAGCTGTGTCGTAGACGATGTCTTCATCGATGAGAGTGAAATGATGTGGTGTGACTTCGCAGGTGACGGCGAGGCCTTTCGCTTTTGCCGCGCGGACATAATCGAGTGAAGCGCGCGTGGAAAGATGCGCGATGTGGAGGCGCGCGCCAGTGAGCGCAGCGACTTCGACGTCACGGCCGACGCAGATGGATTCAGAAGCTGCTGGAATTCCTTTTAAACCGAGGCGGATGGAGCGCGGGCCTTCGCGCATCACGCCTCCAGCGGCGAGTGAAGTATCTTCGCAGTGATCAATTACTGGCAAGCCGAGCGAGCCGCAATATTCCATAACTTGCCGCATTAATTTCGCGGTGGCGATGGGGCGGCCATCGTCGCTGACCGCGACAATTCCGGCATCCTGCATTCCGGCAATTTCCGCGAGCGCTTCGCCTTTGCTCCCGACCGAGGCTGCGCCGATGGGCCAGACACGCGCGTGGGCCGCGGTGGCGGCGCGATCAACGATGGAGCGCGTTACTGCCGCGTTGTCGTTCACAGGCTGGGTATTCGGCATGCAGCAAACGGCGGTGAATCCGCCTGCAACGGCCGCGCGCGTTCCTGTTTCGATGGTTTCGGAAATTTCCTGGCCGGGCTCGCGCAGGTGGCAGTGCAGATCAATGAATCCGGGAGCAACGATCGAGCCGGCGGCATTGATAATTTCGGCGTCGGGCGCACTTATTCCGGCTGCGATGCGCGCGATATGGCCACCGTCAATCAGGACGTCGGATATGGCGTCAGTGCCGCTTGCGGGATCGAGAACGCGACCGCCTGTGATGAGAATCATGCCGAGGCTTCCTTTGCCGGGTGCGGCGCGTCGGGCGGGGCGCCGCTGACGAGATGAAAGAGGAGCGCCATGCGGACGGCGAGGCCGTTGGTGACCTGCTCGAGAATGCACGATTGCGGACCGTCAGCGACCGCGGGATCAATTTCGAGGCCGCGGATGATGGGGCCAGGATGCAGGACGATCGCGTCGGGCCTTGCGAGGCGCAGGCGCTCAGGTGTGAGCTGGTAACGCAGAATGTAGTCGTCCATCGAAATGGGCGGCTCGTTAATGCGCTCGGATTGAACGCGGAGAACCATCACGACATCAGCGTCTTCCACGGCTTCTTCGATGCGTGATACGCGCCGGATATTTGGAGCGAGGCATCCGAGCTCTTTGGGAATCCACATCGCGGGTCCGCAGAGAGTGAGGCGCGCGCCAAAGCGTGAGAGTAGATGAATATTCGAGCGGGCGACGCGGCTGTGCAGAATATCTCCGAGGATGGTGACGTTCAAGCCTTCGAGGCGGCCCTTGCGATCACGAATCGTGAGCGCGTCCAGAAGAGCTTGTGTTGGGTGCTCGTGCGTGCCGTCGCCCGCATTCAGCACGGGGATTTCGAGGCGCCGGGCAATGAACTCGGGGACGCCGGACGCAGCGTGGCGAATCACGATTCCATCGGGGCGCATGGCTTCGAGCGTCCAGACGGTGTCAATTAGCGATTCGCCTTTTTTCAGGCTCGAGGATTCGGCCTGGAGATTCATCGTGTCTGCGCCGAGGCGAGCGGCGGCAGTGGCAAAGCTGATGCGCGTTCGCGTGGACGGTTCGAAGAAGGCGAGGGCGACAGTCTTTCCGCGAAGAGTGGCGAGTTTCTTGAGGGGATGACGCTGGAATTCCTGAAATGGCTTCGCCTGATCGAGGATGAAGGTGATTTGCTCGGCGGTTAGCGGTTCGATGCCGAGCAGATGGCGCGGGCGTTGGAGCACAGGCGTTGTTGAGAGCTGGACCTCATTCAAGCGACGCGGTCCACGAGCATCACACGCTCCTCCTTGTCAATTTCGTGCAGGCGAACTTCGATGATTTCGGTGTCGCTGGTCGTGACGGTGCGGCCGATGAAGGTGGCCTCAATCGGCAATTCGCGATGGCCGCGATCGATCAGGACAAGCATGCGAATACTTTTCGGGCGGCCAAGGTCGAAGAGGCCGTTCATCGCTGCGCGCGCGGTTCGTCCCGTGTATAGAACGTCGTCGACGAGCACAATGTCTCGATCATCCACGACGAATGGAATTTCTGTCGATTGGACAACGGGCTGCGACGCGACGGTGGAGAGATCGTCGCGATAAAGTGTGATATCGAGCGTGCCGACGGGGATATCAACGTTCGAGAATGCTTTGATCGTTTTCGCGAGGCGATTCGCCAGCGGAACGCCGCGGCGACGCACGCCGATAAGCACTACATTTGAGGTGCCGCCACTCTTTTCGACGATTTCGTGCGCGAGCCGCTGAAGGGTGCGGTCAATTTCTTCAGGAGCCATCAGTTGTCGTTTTTCTTCGACGCGCATTGGCCGCACATCCTAGCACACGAAATGGAAGTTGGGGAGGCGAGCGTTCGAAGCGATCGTCTCATTATGATGCAAGCCGCGGCGATAGAGGGCGTCGACCTGAAAAGGGGATTGAGCTTGACCTGCGTGGTAGACTTTCGCCGGTGAGCACACCGCAGCCGGCCCCAGCTCCGACTCGGCCCGCGGAAGTTGACCTCAGCGTCAACGTCGGCACCCTTTCCTTCAAAAACCCCATAGTTGCCGCTAGCGGCACATTTGGCTATGGCATCGAGTTCGCGGAGCTCGTCGACCTGAACCGCCTCGGCGGAATCGTGGTCAAGGGGCTGTCTGCAGAACCCATGGCGGGTGCCGCCCCTCCGAGGGTCTGTGACACGGCTTCCGGGATGGTCAATGCGATCGGGCTACAGAACATCGGAGTGAGAGCCTTCGTAGCCGAGAAGCTGCCAGTGTTGCGTCGTTACAACACTCTGATACTAGCGAACGTATTTGGGAAAACGGTCGAAGACTACCTTGAAGTCATCCGCGTACTGGAACAGGCGGAGGGGGTAGCTGGGTACGAATTGAATGTCTCCTGCCCGAATGTAGACAAGGGGGGAGTGGAGTTCGGTCTTGACCCGGGGTGCCTCAGCTCGGTCGTCGAGGCGGCAAGACGGAGCACGTCGCGGCCTCTGTGGGTGAAGCTCGCGCCAACTGTTGGATTCATTGGAGTTATGGCTAAGGTGGCTGAATCGGCAGGAGCGGACGCTTTGACCATCGCCAATACGTATCCTGCATTGTGTATAGACACACACAATCGAAAGTCCCGTTTGGGGAGTACCACAGGTGGATTGTCTGGACCGGCCATAAAGCCGATAACTGTCCGGTTGGTATACGAGGCCTGCAAGGCAGTCAGGATACCGGTAGTTGGCCTCGGCGGGATCGAAACTCCTGAGGATTCAGTAGAGTACCTGCTCTCAGGGGCATCGGCGGTGGAGGTTGGCACAGCACACTTTGTAGACCCGAGGGCATCCGAAAGGCTTGTCGAGGGACTAACAGGGTGGTGTAAGGCCAATAACATCATTCGAGTGAGCGAATTAACGGGCGGCTTTACAGGGATTAGTGGATTGCCAGAAAGAGCCCCGAACTAGTATAATTCGTTCATTAGAAAAAGGTTAGGTGATTATGCGATTCGAGAAAAGCACGACCCCAAGCGCAGTATTTTTAGGCTTTGCACTTTTTTTATTGACGCCCGGCTTGAATGCACCTCTCACCACTCCGGTTTCCGGAGGCTCGCTTTCTGCGACAAATCTGCAAGCGGCATCA
>DATBYF010000097.1:0-14037 GCA_036513895.1 Candidatus Acidiferrales bacterium
GAGAAAATCGGGGCGGGCGGCATGGGCGAAGTGTATCGCGCGCATGACGAACAGCTCGACCGCGATGTCGCGCTGAAGATTCTTCCCGCCGGCCTACTCGCGGACGAAGCGGCTCGCAAACAATTTCGTAAGGAAGCTCTCGCTCTCGCGAAACTCAATCATCCGAACATCGAGACTGTTTTCGAATTCGGCTCGCAGGACGGCGTCGACTTTCTCGCGATGGAGTTGATTCGCGGCGATTCGCTTCGCGAAAAGATCAAAGCAGGGCCACTTGCCGAGCGGGAGGTTGTCAGGCTCGGGATGCAGCTCGCTGAAGGCCTCGCCGCCGCGCACGACCAAGGCATCATCCATCGAGACCTCAAGCCTGGAAACTTATTTGTCACGCCCGACGGCCGGCTGAAAATTCTTGATTTCGGCCTCGCACGCTTGATCCACCCGGAAGTCACGAACGATGTGACGCGCAGCATCACGGTCGAAAGCGGCACGATTTCGGGCACCGTGCCCTACATGCCGCCCGAGCAATTGCGCGGCGAGCCGACCGATGCGCGCAGCGACGTTTACTCGTCGGGAGCAGTTTTCTTCGAACTGGCCACTGGGCAGCGGCCCTTTCCGCAGACGCAAGGGCCGCAGTTGATGGGTGCGATCCTGTACCAACCGGCGACTTCTCCGACTTCGCTGATCGAACGCATCACGCCCGGCCTCGAACGCGTAATCCTCAGGACGCTTGAAAAAGAGCCCTCGCAGCGGTACCAGTCCGCGCGCGAACTCCGCGTGGCGCTGGAAGGAATTTCGTCCGGCTCGGTCGCCACTACGCCTGTTATCGCGCAGTCCGCTTTGGCCGCCGGCGCATCCATCGCACCTCCCGCGCAGCGCTCTCGCTGGCTTTTGATCGGCGGCGCCGCAATCGTCGCGTTACTCGCGGTATGCGCTTATCTTTATTTCCACCGCGCGCCCAAACTCACCGACAAAGATACGATCGTACTAGCCGAATTCAGCAACTCCACGGGCGATCCTGTGTTTGACGGCACACTGCGGCAGGGACTTTCGGCGCAATTGGAGCAATCGCCGTTTCTGGGCCTTATTTCGGACGAGCGCATTGCGCAAACTCTTACACTGATGGCCCAGCCCAAAGAGGCGCGGCTGACACCTGCATTAGCGCGAGAGGTTTGTCAGCGCACCGCGAGCGCAGCCACGATTCAAGGCTCCATCGGTAGCTTGGGCAGCCAGTATGTCTTGGGATTGAAGGCGATGAACTGCCGCAACGGCGACGTGCTCGCGGAAGAGCAAGAGACGGCCAACGGCAAGGAACAAGTTCTCAAAGCTCTTGGGGACGCGGCGACCAAACTGCGCGGGAAACTGGGTGAATCGCTCGCGTCAGTGCAGAAGTACGAGGCACCTCCAGAGAACGTGACCACGCCGTCGCTCGAGGCACTTCAAGCCTATACCCTAGGCAATCACACAATTGACGTAGTGAATGATTATCCTGCCGGGATCCCGTTCTTCGAACGGGCCATCTCACTGGATCCGAATTTCGCCATGGCTTATCTTCGGCTGGCGGAAAGTTACTATCCCCAGGGAGAGCTCGGCCGCGCCGCCGAATCGGCGCGTAAGGCTTACGAACTGCGGGACCGCACCACGGAGGGGGAAAGGCTCAGTATCACCGCTTTTTATGAGTTCAATGCCTTGGGAGATCTTGAGGGCGCTCGCACAGCGGCGGAGTTGTGGGCGCGGACCTACCCGCGTGACGAGGATGCGCAGTTAATGCTGTGGCTCGCTTATCTCTCGCTGGGGGATTACGACGCGAGCCATCGAGCGGCGCAGGAGGCGTACAGGATCAACCCCGGCAGCGGAGATAATGTTGTGAATCTGATGTACGCCGATCAGTGGCTTAACCGGCTCGATGAGTCCAAGGCCACCCTACGGGACTCCCGTGCCCACAGTGTTGACTCGCCTTGGGTACCAGTCGTCGTTTATATGATGAATTTCCTGGAACACGATGCTGCCGGGATGGATGACGAGGCCGCTCAGGCGATCGGGAAACCGGGAATCGGTGATCAAATACTCTTTTTGCAATCCGAAACCGCGGCAGATAAAGGGGAGCTTAGCAAGAGCCGAGAGCTGGCGCGCGGCGCCGCTGATTTCGCGCAAAGAGCCGGTGAGAAAGAAACGGCGGGGGAATATGAGGCGCACGCTTCGATCCGCGATGCACTCTTGGGAGATATGGATGCGGCAAAGCAGGACGCGCAGGCCGCCCTCGCGCAGACAAGTGGAAGACAGGCGGAAGCATTCTCGGCCATTGCGCTCGGGTTGGCCGGCGATTCCACGCAGGCCGAGCGGTTGGCCGGGGAACTGGGAAAAAGTTTCAAGGACGATACGATCGTTCGTTCTGAATACTTGCCGATGATTGCGGCCGCGATCGCGCTTCATGTTCGTGACGGCAAGCGAGCCATCAATGCGCTTGCCGCGTCCGCTCCTTACGAATTGGGCCAGACCAACAGTACATTCACCTTCGCCCTTTATCCGGTTTACTTACGAGGCCAGGCAAACTTGGCCGCGCAGGAAGGCGCGGCCGCCGCGAGCGAGTTTCAGAAGGTTCTCGATCACGCATATGTAGTCGGGAACGCGCCGATCGGCGCTCTGGCGCATCTCGGGCTTGGCCGCGCTCACGCCCTCTCTGGCGACACTGTTAAAGCGAAAGCCGCCTACGATGATTTCTTCAGGCTGTGGAAAGACGCGGATCCCAACGTTCCGATCCTCATCGCCGCGAAATCTGAATACGCCAAACTGAAGTGATTTAGGAAATTTGATTTTGATTTTGGTGAGAAATGGGATTGTGGGGTGCACGAGGCTGCTTGTAATTGAATTGAGTTCTGATGGTGTTTTTCTTTGGTTGGCAGCAGATTATTCGGCCAGCGCTAAAGTAAGTGACGGGCAAGGCTTCTAACGGAGCGCCGAAGCGCTATTCCCCCGCATGAATGCGGAGGCTGCCACCGGAAGGCAACGTCAAAAACGCCGGCAAGATGCCGGCGCTACGATTGCAACGGTGCCGAAAGCGGCCGATGAGCAGTGGGATAACGCGTGAGTTGAACGCAAGATCGCGGGCAAGATGCCCGCGCCATACGGTCCGCAGATTCCTTGGGGCATCCTGGATCGGATCCCGTTTGATTGTATGACGAAGTGCGGCTCCGAGAGCCTACCGAGTAAACTTGAATTTGCCAAGACAAGGCTCGGATAGGAAGGAGCCGCAATGAAGATTATAGGATGTGATTTTCATCCGGGCTACCAACAGATTGCCATGGTCGACGACGTGACGGGCGAGATGTTGGAGAGGCGATTGGAGCATGAGAAAGGAGAGGCGCGAAGGTTCTATCAAGGCCTGCAGGGAGAGGTGGTGCGAGTGGGGATGGAAGCGGTAGGCAACACGCAGTGGTTCGAGCACCTGCTGGCGGAGTTAGGACAAGAGTTGTGGATTGGAGATGCGGCGCAGATCCGGCATTTGGTGGTGCGGCGGCAGAAAACCGACCGGCGGGATGCGCGGCATATTTTGCAGTTGCTGATCGACGAGCGTTTTCCGCGGCTGTGGGTGCCCAGCGTAGCCATGCGAGATACACGGCAGTTGTTGCGGCACCGGCAGAAGCTGGTGGAGATGCGCACGCAGGTGAAAAACCAGTTGCAACATCTGGCGCTGAACCAGGGGGTGCAACGGAAGCGGCGACTGTGGAGTCGGGAGGGCCGCGCGGTGCTGGAGGCCTTGCCGTTGGAAGGCTGGACGGCGCGGCGTCGCAACGATCTGCTGGCGATGCTGGACCGGTTGGAGCAGCAAGTGGGAGAACTGGATGGCGCGGTGCGCGCGGAAGCTGAACAGCGGCCAGAAGTGCGGCTGTTGATGACCCATCCGGGCGTGGGGCCAGTGGTGGGGTTGGCCTACGCGCTGACGCTGGGGCCGGTGACTCGGTTTCCGCGCGGCAAGCAGGTGGCCAGTTATCTGGGACTGATTCCCAGCGAGCATTCCTCGGGCGGACGTCAGAAACTGGGATCGATCAGCAAGCAAGGGAACACCATGATGCGCACGTTGCTGGTGGAAGCGGCACAAACGGCTGTGCGATTCGATGAAGAGTTGCGGCGGGAGTATCGCCGTCTGGCGGCGCGCAAACATAAGGCGCTGGCCAAGGTGATGGTCGCGCGCAAGTTGGCCGTAAGGATGTACTGGATGCTGCGGGAGAATCAGCCGTACACGCCGCGTCCGGTAGCTCGCATGCAGGGCAGCCCGAGTCATTCCGTGGTCGCAGGTTGAGACCGAGCGTTTGAGTGGGCACCCTGCCTCCCCTTTGTGCGTGGGGAGATCGAAGAAGCAATCATGGTCGCCGTAAGAGACCGAAGAGATGGATGGTGGAGCGACAGCGCTACCACCGAGTGATTCCGAGAATACGAGTCTTGGTCTTGGCAAAGCAAAAGGCTCTGGTAGAAAAAACAAAACACACCGCCGCGTCTCATCCGCAGCGACGCGCTCGTGTGTCTTGACATTGCTAGGTTCGTCAGAGACGGAATGACACGAAAAGCGAAAGACAACGTCAAAAGACGCCGGCAAGATGCCCTTCGAAAACTCCCTTCGAAAACTCAGGGCAGGCAGGGCAGGCCGGCGCGACGAAGTGCGATGCTGCGTTGACTTGGTGTTGGCTGCGGCATAAGATTTGCCGTTCATGCCTGATTCCTCTCCACTTTCTGGGCGAACGATTTCGCACTACCGCATCCTTGAAAAATTAGGCGGGGGCGGGATGGGCGTGGTGTACAAGGCCGAAGACACCACACTGCATCGATTTGTGGCTTTGAAATTCCTGCCAGACGAGCTGGCGAAAGATCATCAGGCACTCGAACGATTCCGGCGCGAGGCCGAGGCCGCTTCCGCACTGGACCATCCGAACATCTGCACGATTCACGAAATTGGCGAGGAAAAGGGTCAGCCGTTTATCGTCATGCAATTTCTGGATGGGCAGACGTTGAAGCACTTCATTTCGGGAAAGCCGCTTCCACTGGACGAAACGCTCGAATTGTCGATCGAGATTGCCGATGCGCTCGATGCCGCGCACTCGAAAGGCATCGTCCATCGGGACATCAAGCCGGCGAACATTTTCATCACCACGCGCGGGCACGCCAAGGTTCTGGATTTCGGCTTGGCGAAAACACTGCCGTCCGCATCAGCGATGTCCATGTCGGCGACGCAGGATACTGCCGACGCGGTTTCGCCTGAACACCTGACAAGCCCGGGGAGCACGCTGGGGACGGTTGCGTATATGTCGCCCGAGCAAGTGCGAGCGAAGAATTTGGACGGGCGCACAGACTTATTTTCTTTCGGCGTTGTGCTGTACGAGATGGCGACGGGCGTACCACCTTTCCGCGGCGAATCCACTGGGGTCATTTTCGATGCGATCATGAATCGGCCTGTGGTGCCGCCGGTGCGATTGAACGCCGACGTGCCGGCTGAGCTCGAGCGCGTGATCGCGAAGGCGCTCGACAAAGATCGAGAGACGCGCTACCAGCATGCGGCCGACATGCGCGCGGATTTGAAGCGAATCCGGCGCGAATTCGATTCCACTCGCTCGGGAACGGCGAGCGCCGCGATGGCCGGAGGCGGATCATCTTCTGGGGTGACACCTGCTTCCGGGGTGACGCCCGCCGGTTCACGGGAGCAATCGGGAAGTGCGCCATCGGTGGGAACGGTTGCGGTGGCGGCTCAGGCACCAAGCGGTTCCGGCGTGACAGCTGCGGGCACAAGTTCGCGGCTGTGGCTGGGTATCGCGGCGATCGTGATTGTTGCCATTGCCGCCGGCGCTTTCTGGTGGTTCAAGAGTCGCAGTACTTCGCCTGCGCTATCGGAACGCGACACTATCGTCGTGGCCGATTTCGCGAACTCGACCGGCGATCCTGTTTTCGACGATACGTTGAAAACTGCTCTGAGCGTCGCTCTTGCCCAGTCGCCGTATCTCAACGTGCTCGCCGATAACAGAATCGCGGCAACACTGAAACTGATGTCGCGGCCGAGCGGCACACCGCTCACGCCCGAAGTAGCGAGCGAGCTTTGCCAGCGCGCGAGCGGCAAAGCGTTTATTTCCGGTTCCATCAGCAATCTGGGCAGCGAGTATGTGCTGTCTCTGAAAGCGGTGAACTGCCAGACGGGCGATGTCCTGGCGCAGCAGCAGGCGACGGCGGCCTCGAAAGAGAAAGTTCTCGAATCGCTGGGCGGCGCGACAGCAAAGCTGCGCGAGCAGCTAGGCGAATCAATAGCCACTGTCCAGAAGTATGACGTGCCGCTCCAGCAGGCAACGACTTCTTCGCTTGAGGCCCTGAAAGCGTTCAGCCTGGGGCGAAATATAGGCAATGAAAAAGGTTCTGCGGCCGCGCTGCCATACATTCAACACTCCATTCAGCTCGATCCGAATTTTGCCACCGGGTATGAAAGCGTGGGCGCCGCGTACTTCAGCGAAGGAGAGCTAGGGCGCGCACGAGAATATTTCACAAGGGCATTCGAACTGCGCGAGCACGCCAGCGATCGCGAAAAGCTGGACATCACGGGGATCTACTACACGGTGGTGACGGGTGAGTTGGACAAAGCAGCGGAGGCGTATCAGGAAGAACTTTCGAGCTATCCGCGTGACGCCCATGCCCAACTCTCTTTGGGAAACATATACGCCTTCGGAGGACAGAATGAAAAGGCTGCTGCGGCATTCCGCGAGGTGATTAACATCTCTAGCGACTCTATGAGCGGCCACGTGAATCTCGCGAACACTCTGATGGCCCTCCAGCGCTTCGACGACACGCGCCGAGACATTCAAGAAATACAGTCGCTCAAGCGGGACAACTTCGCTCTGCATTCCTGTCTTTACGCTATGGCATTTCTGAAATCGGACGCAGCGGCCATGGCTGCGGAGCAGCAATGGTATGTCGGCAAACCCGAAGAGACCTTCGGACTGGCGCTCGCAGCGGACACCGCGGCATACTCGGGACATCTCGCCAAGTCGGTCGAACTCACCAAGCAGTCGTCCGAAACCGCCGTCCGCGCGGACAACAAAGAAGGCGCGGCGATTTTTCAGGAGAATGCGGCGATCCTCGAAGCGTCTTTCGGTAACATGGACGCGGCAAGAAAATCAGCGGAAGAGGGCGTCAAGCTTAGTCCTACGACCCAAGGTGTTGAGGACGAAGCAGCTTTGGCGTTCGCTATAGCGGGAGATTCCGCGCGAGCGGAGTCTCTCGTGCAAGACCTGAACAAGCACTACCCGCTCGATTCACAAGTGCAGGCGCTGTGGTTGCCACCGGTTCGAGCGCAAGTGGCACTAAACCGCAAGAATGCCGCTGAGGCCGTGACTGCTCTTCAGGCGACTGTGCCGCTGGAGTTCGGACAAATACCGTTCATCATCAATCTTTCTTGTCTGTATCCGACTTACGTTCGCGGTCAGGCGGATCTGGCTTTGGGGCAGGGCGCTGCGGCTGCCGTCGAATTTCAAAAGATTATTGACCATAACGGCATCGTGTGGAACTGCTGGACCGGAGCGCTGGCGCACCTGGGAATTGCACGAGCGAATGCGCTGCAAGCGAAAAGCTCGCAGGGCGCCGATGCCGATGCCGCGCGTTCTCGCGCACTGGCCGCCTATAATGATTTTTTTACCCTGTGGAAAGATGCTGACCCCGAGATTCCCATCCTTGTCGCCGCGAAATCGGAATACGCCAAGCTGAAGTGATTTCGTAAATTTGCTTTTGATTTTGGTGAACATGCGATTGCGTGCGCACGACCTTACTGGCCACGCCGCTTGTAATCGAATTGGGTACCGGGAGGCAGGAGCCTCCGGGCTCTGATGTTGTTGGAGCTTCAAGGCCTATCCACCTTCTAGAGCTTCTAGCGCAGAAATCCCCAGCGGCGCTACAGGGATGCTTGTATGGCATGCGTTTGCAGATTTGGACTAGCATGCGCCTTACTGTAGTGGATCGGATCAAACTCAGGAGAAAATTCATGAAGCCTGCGGATAAGAATAGTGTTCGGCAAATGGCGAAGGCGTGCGAGGACATGCTTGCGAATTCGAGCTTAGAACGTGCCGCGTGGCGCATGAAAGTGCGCCCGGTTGTGTCATTGCGCAGGATTGTGTCGTTGCTTGGAGCGTGCGCTCTGTGTTTCGCTAGCGTGGCTCCGGTATTTGGCCAAGAACCGGAAATGTCGCCTGATAAGAGGTTGCAGAGCACGACGCTGTCGTTTCGAGAAGTTATGCGCGAGCCGGACAAAGGGATTCCACGCGATCTGTTCGACAAATCGCGCTGCATCGTGATCATTCCGGGCACGAAGAAAGCTGCGTTCATCGTCGGGGGAAAATATGGCAGGGGATTCGTTTCGTGCCGGAAGAGGGACGGTGGACGCTTTGGGACACCGGCGCCTATTCGGATTGAAGGCGGGAGCTACGGGCTGCAAATCGGGGGTTCTTCGACCGATGTGTTTATGTTGATCATGAATGAAGATGGATTGAAGCATCTGCTGGCGGATAAGTTCACGATCGGGGGAGAAGCGGCGGCGGCAGCGGGGCCGGTGGGGCGCGACACGAGCGCGGACACGGACGTCCTGCTTCATGCGGAGATTTTGACGTGGTCACGATCGCGCGGGCTTTTTGCAGGACTTTCACTGGAAGGCTCGACGCTGCGTCCGGACGGGAGCGAAGCCAATAAACTTTACGGAAAAGAATTAACCAACAAGGAAATTCTTGAAGGCGACGTGGCGACTCCCAAAGGCGCGCGCCCATTGGTGGCCGAACTTAACCGATTTGTAGTGACGATAGCGAATGGCGACGTTGCCGGCAATCTGGGCACGACAGGCAGAGTCACTCTATCCAATGTGAATTTTGCGTCGGGCAAGGCCGATATCACGCCAGATTCGGAGGCGTCGCTCAGCAACGCCGTAAGCGCTTTGAAGGCTCATCCTGAGTGGAAGGTTCGAGTGGAAGGGTTTACGGATAATGTTGGGTCGCGAAGCGCGAATCAGAAGCTATCGAGCGACCGCGCCGATTCGGTGATGAACTGGATGGCTGACCACGGCATCGACCGTGATCGTTTAAGCGCGAAGGGCTATGGGGAATCGCGTCCGGTGGCCAAGAACTCGACGGCTGAGGGCCGGGCGAAGAATCGCCGCGTGGAACTTGTGCGAATGTAGTTGACGGATCCCACAGCGGGCGGCGCGGAAGGGTATTCGCTCGGGACGAACATCAAGAACGCTGGCAGGATGCCCTTTGAAAACTCAAGGCAGGCCCGCGCGAACGGGAATGCAGATTCGTTAGGCGTCCTGTGTGCGGCGCTCACCCTACTCAGAGTTGACCAGCGGTTACTGCTTGCGCGTTTCTGGCGTGTAATGAGATTGGAGATATTGGATGATTTTTTGAGTGGCGTCTTCGGGAATGGATGCGCCGTAGGTTTTTACCATTTTATGTACTTCGGCAGCCCACGCATCGGCGGGCAGAGGAGGCTGCATGATGATGAATCGAGGAGTGTGACAAGTGTTGCAGTATGACGCGACTTCCTCCCGGCCATTGCCGGACGCCAGCGTATAGCGATACAGCGGATAGGCTCCGACTTCGTACGATGCGCTCACGGAAGTCGCGGCCAGGAGCGTTTGACGAATGAATCCGGGTTCATTCTGCGAATAATATCCGGCATTGAACTCGGCGTAGAGGGCAGTGCTGGCGAGACATGCGCAAAGGATGCTTGCGAGCGCGAAAATAGTGCGTGAGTTCAGATATCCCTCGTTACGCGGCGCTGCCGACGATGATTTCCTGCCGCTCGATTCGATTCCACAAATAACCGCCGGGATTCCAAACTGCTTCGCCGGGCTGCGTGTGGCCTTTTTCGTCGGTTGCGCGAACAGATATTTCATATTTTCCCGGACGCTGCGGCGTCCAAGCGAGCTCCCAGGTTCGGAACGAATACGGGCCCAGGTCTTCTCCGAGATGCGCTGTGAGCCACGTCTTTCGGCTGTCGGTTGAGACTTCTACTTTCCCGATGCCGCCATGACCGCTGAATGCGATGCCGCGCAATTGCTCTGGCAGTCCCAAGGGAATTTTTGCGGAGCCATCGGGAGAAATCAGAAATGAGCGGACGGGTATTTTGGAAATGGGGATCATCTTGACCTTTCCAGCTTTCACTTCCTCCGGGGTAGTTGTTCCGCCCGGAGTATCGGGGATGCGGTAGGCCGTCTTCATCCAGAAATTGTCGTCCGGTCTGTCGAGAACGCGAATCCAAGACAGGCACTTGATCCAATAGGTGGCGAAATTTCCGGGAACGATGAGGCGAACAGGAAATCCGTTGAGCATGGGCAGGGTCAAGCCGTTCATGGAGTAGGCGACGATACATTCGTCGAGTATGGGATCGGTGAGATCGAGTGATTTCAGGAAGCGATTCGAGCCATAGCCCTCTGGGCCTTTGCCACGATCCAGCCCTTCGAATTGAACCTGGAGTGAGCCGTTCTTTAACTGCGCTGCGTTCAAAATTTCCCGGAGTTTGACGCCCGTCCACAGAGCGTTGCCCATCGCGCCGTTGCCCCATTGTCCACCAGGCACGCGAGGCTGCATGCGACTGCGACTATTTCCCGAACACTGATTTACGGCGGCGATCGAAGCGGATTTGAAGCGACTGATCAAGTCGGTAAGGCTGAGGGTGAGAGGATTTCCAACGTTCCCCTCAACGTGCAAGCGCCAATCCTTAAGATCCACGGAATTGGGGAGGGTCTCCAGGTGCCAGCGCACGTAGAAAGCCTCGTTGGGAGTGAATGGACTCAGGAAATAATTTCGTGGCGTTTCGAGCTGGACGGGGCGGTCCGCCAAAAGTATCAGCGGAGCCTTTTGCGGCTCAGTGACGATGGGGCCAACGGAATTCCAGTAGGGGTTCGCGCCCGGACCGGTGAAATCGGGGACGGTGCGCGGAGCCGAGGGATCCTGGCCCGCCGCGTTCCCGTTGAGGATGCCAAAAATTCCCGCGAGCCCAATGGCGCTGCTGCCGGCGCTTAGCGTTTTCAAGAAACGGCGGCGAGAAAGAGCGCGTTCCGGATTTAACAGCGAGTCAACGTCAGTCTGCATTCTGAACTCGGAAACGATGCCATGGTACACCTCGACTATGTGTTCGCGACACTGCGAAACGATATGGATCGCGGCATTTCTTGAGGGTAGCGGCACTACCGAAGTGCGATGAGTTAGTGAGCTTAGATTGACGAGTCCGTCTTTTGCAGGCGCTCGCGGAAATAATCTTTCCAACTGGCGGGCAAGGCTTCGACTTTCACGGCGCGGCGTAACGAGGTCAGGTCGTCGTCGGAATAGCTCTTTGCGATGTAGAGGCGGGTGATTTCGGAGACGGGGACGGCGTTTGGGTCGCGATCGACGAGGTTGATGGCGTCGCCGGCGGCTACTTGGCCTTCGCGAGTTACGGCAAGGTAGAAGCCGGTGCGGCCGCTGGCCAGGAAGCGGCGGACCATGTCGTCGGAATTGAATCTTATGCCGAGTTTGTAGCAGGGGAGACGAGGCTGCGTCACGACGACTTGCGCGGAGCCGACGGAGAAGACGTCGCCGAGATGGACTGAGTCTTCGAATAGGCCGTCGGTGGTGAAATTTTCGCCGAAGATGGCCAGCGGCAAGTCGCGGCCGGGCAATTCTCTTTTCCAGTATTCGTAATGTGCAGATGGGTAGCAGTAGACGGCCTTGAATTCGCCGCCGTGGACGGTGAGGTCTGCCTGGCGATCACCGTCGAGATTGAGTTTGCGCAGCGGGATGCGACCTGAGACGGGATGCTTGAAGATTCCTGTGGTGACGGGTGTGCCGTGCCAGGTTACTTCGCGGGGAAGGCCGATGTTTAGGGAAACTAGTCTCGTTGGTTGGTTCGTGTTTTTCATTTCGGTGGGCGATGCTTACTAGATTATGCGCGATTTACGGGCGTGTCGTGGAGTTATCTGATGTTGGAGATGAAGCTTCGACTCTGGAAACTTGTGAGGGTGCTCGAGGGAAAAACAAGAATGGCCTTCGCGGTTGAAAGATGGATATCTGGCGTAAATCGAAACGCCTCGGGTCTGAAGACCCGAGCTACATAAGAGCTAGTAATGCTGCTAAGGTTGCTGTTTTTTGGTCTGTAGTCCAGGGCGAGCCGAGGGAGCGGCCAGCGGCGGTGATTTGTTGCGCGATGCGTGGGGCGGACTTGCGGAATTTTTTGCGGGCTTGGTCTTCAAGGTCGCGCTGGCGGATGCCAGCAACGGGGATGTTGAGGTTCTCGCAGGCTTTCGTGAAGGCTTCGCGGAAGAATTCGCCTTCTGCGGCGTGGAGTAGAGGGTGCGCGGCGAGGATTTTTGCGAGGGGCGGGAGTGGGCGGCCGGAAGCCAGGATCACCGCGGAAGCTACGACACGATATTTGCGAGTGCGCAGTTCGTTTACTAGATCCTGGATCGCAACTGCTGCAAGATTTTTTGACGCGGCGAAACAATCTCCGATGAATTTCTCCGCTGCTGGAAGCGCGAGATCTTTTGCGAAGTGGTAGGGCTGGATAGCGCCGGGCGCGCCGGGAGGCGTCAGGGTGATGCGGCGGCGGTCAATCACTTCCACTTTGCCGGCCTGGTGCGACACGGCGACTAGCGCGCCCCAGCCGGAGTGCATGCGGACGCCGATGGCTGCCCGATTCATGCGAGGGATTGTACTCGAAAGTTGGAGCGAGTTCGTGAAGTCTCAAACAGCGAATCGAGGTAGGTGAGAAATCGAGCCACCGGGCTGCGCTGTTCACGCGCGAGATCGTACGCGAATAAAAGCGAGGAGCCGGCGAGACGCCGGCGGTACATGGAGCGTGAAAAAAGACGGCGCGTCTTTCAGATTCATCGGGCAGCTTTATCTGAAAGACGCGCTCAGAAATTGCGAAGTTAACTCGCGGCTGTAGCTTTGGGGAGCGACAGGGCGCCGATTTGCATCAACAGAAGCGGACGCAGCTATACAGCTGTCTCAATATGAAGGTAAGGCCGGGTTCTATGCGCCGGCGAGGCCTTGGGGGATTACACGTGCAGAGCGATGAAGACGAGATAGGCGGCCAGAACTATGCCGAATAATGCTACGAGAATGCCTACCAGATCTATGACGAAGCCGGCGGGCTGGAAATGTCCCGATTCCAACTGAGCGCGCGTGCGGCGGTAGCGAAGCAAGCCGGCGATCGTGAGAAGCACGCCGCCGACAATCGCGATGGTGCCGAACCAAACGGTGAGGCCGGCGGATTTTGTCGCGTGACCTTGAATCTGTAAGAATTCGCGGACGGCGATGGCGAAGCGGCCGATGGCGAAACCGAATACGACGACGGCGATGCCGGTGCGCACCCAGGCGAGGAACGTGCGCTCGTTCGCGAGATGGTCGCTCGCGCGATCTGAATGTGCGGCGGCGGGTGGCGGGATTTCTTTCGGATTTTGGTCGGCCATTTATTTGAGAAATTTGAGGCGCGTTCGACGCGGTCGTTTATTTTACGATCGATTCGAGCACTGTGTCGGCGCCCGCGAGATTATTTATCAGGTCATCGGGAATGGCGTGGCGCTGCTTGAGATAGCCCGGACTATTGTACGAGAGCCGGACTTCGCCATCGGCATCTTCCCAGATTAGCGCTTTTAGCGGCAGGTCAATGGCGAGCGTTGGGGCAGCGACCATCGGCGGCGTGCCGCCTTTTGGATTGCCAAAAATTATGAGTTGAGTGGGGCGCATCTTCAGGCCGACTTTTTCGGCTTCGCCGCTGTGATCAATGCGCGCGAATATCGTGAGATTTTTTGCGGCCAGCGCGCTTTCCAGCCGCGTCAGAGTTTCCTGGACCGAGTAGGGACTGCTCAGGTGAATCATTCCATTGTCCGGCAGGGAAGTCATAGGCGCTCTCCAAAAACTCCAACTAACGAGCATAACGCAATCAGCTTCGCCCCTTGAGATACCAGGGAGCGCTAACGGTGAAGATCCGATCATTGCCCCGAGCCAGCAGCACCCATTCCATAAGGCGGCCGCGCTGATTGTGGAAGAA
>DATBYF010000098.1:0-22093 GCA_036513895.1 Candidatus Acidiferrales bacterium
CGTGATACTCGGCCAGCCGCGTTTGATCGTCCATCGGAGAAACGGGAAGGACCTCGATCTGATCGTCAACTGTGCCGATGCCTTCGATACTTTTCACTGCGGCTTCCGCGTCCGACTTAACGGATGGGCGCACCACTTGCCCAAGCAACGTCACATTATTTCCTTCAACCCGATATTCTAGGTTGTCGAACACTGTATACCAGGGCACCAGCGCCAGTTCGTGGTGGACTTCTTTCGTCAGCCAAGCCTGATAATTTTGGCTGCCTCGCGGAGGCGGCTGCTTTTGATTTTGTTGTTGTGCGCTAGCAACGCCGGCCGTGCAGAATATGATGAGAACGAAAATTACTCTTGCCACTCTCATGTTCATTCCTCCCCTCGCGCCGAATAATTTTGCGTAGCACGAGCCTGACGTCGAGGCTACGCAAGTAGCGCCTATTCAACAATCCAGCGAGGAATGCATAGAAACTTGGAGAAAGCTGTAGGGGATTAAGCCGACAAAACTGAGGCGTAGGGCCTTGGCGGCCGGGGCGGCTTCCAATCGGTCAAACTGCAAAGGCCCGACCGGGCTACCGTGTGCAGTCACTCCCCGAAAAGGGGACAGGCCGCCGAGAAACCCTATAATAACGATACCGATACTAGAAAATCGACGCCTTGTAAACAATCAATGAAAGACCTTAGAACCTCTCTGGGAATGTTCGAGGTGCGAAAACCGGGCAATCTGAGCTCATCAAGATAAGCGGGGTCGAATCAAGGACGTCGCAGCAGAATGATAAGAGTGTAGACACCCAAAGTCGTTCCCAAAGGCACTTCGGAAACTGAAAAGAAAGCTGCGAGAAGACCAAGCACGCGTGGCGGCTGCTGACTTCCAAGGAATACCAGGCCCGCCAATATCCCCAACACGCCAACCAAGACTGACAGGACGATTGAGGCTGTGTAGATCATATGGAAATCAGCCATCAATGCGAACGGATTCGCGACGCGAGTGAGTAGCGCACCGAACATTAGCGTAGCTGTGCCGCTGAACGCCACAAGACCGACGGCGACGATGAGGCGCAGAATTCCGTAGGCTATCCACAGAACACCCAAGATTGGCCGCCGTCCAACTGGATCAATCGCGACAGATTCGCTCAATGCCATGTCCGCCTCCTACTTGCTGGCGCCACCTTATTCCGATGAATCTGCCGGCCGCGGGTTTCAGTAACGCAGAAGCACGTGCAGTCTGATATAACTTCGCTGCATCTTCAACATTTAAACCAGAAGGGATCCCTCGCTTCGCTCGGGATGACGGCGTTTATGTTTTTTCCGCTACCCGTTGAGCGCGCTACAAGAAAACGAAGATGCCCGGCTGAAGCCGGCCTCTACAAGTGCTGGACGGGCGAGCTTGTGATGGGCAGGCGGTGGCTACGAGCGGCTAAGAACCGGCGAGACGCCGGCGGTACAAGAGGATGCGCGATACTCAACTAGTGCGCGGCATTCAGATGATCGTTGTAGGAGTGACGAGCCCATCCGAGGTAATGAGGATTCGCGCCATTCGCATCGTCAAGTTTCTTCAACATCTGTGGAAGCAATGCGCCGTAGTCCGGCGTCCGGAGCGCAATCGCCATCTTCGCAAGTTTCCGGTCATCACCTAATCCTTCATAGGCCATCTCGATAAATATCTGACTCGATTTCTCCGCCTTCTCGGCCTGCTGCTCCGGCGTGTCTCCATCACCGGGGCTGCTCAGCTCGTACATCATTAATGTGACCCGCGGCACAGCGGACAGCAGCATCTTGCGTTCGCTGACGTCGCCCTTGAGAAGTTTGTTCTGAATGTCCGCGTTCACCGTCATCCCAGCCGGCTCTGCCAGCGCGCGCACCGCGCGAAAAGCATCTGCAAGGCCCGGCACGAATCGAAGATTTCCTGGGCCCTTATTTTCCGGTCGTTGTTGCGGCTCGACATCGAGATGAATCCCGTCGAACCGCTCTCTCGGATGCTTCCGATTAAATTCGAGGATAACCCGAACATGCTCGAGCAGCGTGTCCCTGTGCTTGCCCGGCTCGTCAGCATCCGCGCTCGACAACAAAGCTTCGGCACGAATCTTCGACCGATGTAGGAGTCCTATGAGATGAGCAAGCTGGCTTTCTTCCGCGGCCTCACTTCGCGCGGCGATCGAAACATAGACTTCATTGATGCCCTGGGACTTGCAGAAATCGAGCAACGATTCCGCTCCGCCAGGCGCACTCAGGACCTCGGGGCTTTTCCACACCCAGAGACCGTGAACCGGGCCGGAATCTCCTTGCGCGTTGAGAACTACCGCAGCGACGGGGAGGCACAACGCTGCGAGAAATACTGAACAGCATATCCATACATAAGTGAAATGAAGAAGCCGCGGCTTCATAGAGACCTGTTGTGGATTTCCAGATAAACGAACATCCAGGCGGGATTCTACTCTTTGATATAGAAAATTGATCTTGAAAATGGCGCGGAGCGTTTGGTCAACCTTGCTCGGAAGGAATGGGACTGCATGAGAACCGCAATTCCTGTTCCCTTATCGGGTAAAGCTGGATTCATTTGCAATGGTTTGTCCGCACGACTGAAGAGACTGCGAAAAAGTCAAATCGCTGTCATTCCGAGGAGCGCAGCGACGAGGAATCCCTCTTTTCGCGAGCATTCAAACCAAGAGGGATCCCTCGCTTCGCTCGGGATGACGGCGTTTGTATTTTCTTCGGCAAGCTGTGAAGCCGGCGCTAGAAGTGCCGCAGGGCCAACTCTGCTTATACACTCGCATCGAGCGAATAAAATTCAGCGAGACGCCGGCGGTACACGAAAAATTAAGCCGCTGGCTTCTTCAACGCGCCCGCTCCGAGCACAAGCGCGATGATCACCTGCAAATAGAGTCCCCAACTGAACGAAAACGGGCTCCCTCCCACCATCTTGCCGAGCTCTCCGAACGCCTTATTCTCATTCAGGTAAATCGCGATCCACGCGATGAGAATGTACGCGATCGGCGCAGCATTCAAATACCGCGCCCACGGCGTGCGGATAAGCGGAGCAACAAAAGGCGCAACGATGGCGATGAGGCCGATCATGGCGAACAGTCCATGATCGCTGCCGCCGCCCATCGCGCTCGCTGGATTGTTGAAGTCGAGCCCAAGAAGTCCCCAGAACGTGAACGACATGTTACCGACCATCCCCGCCGCGACCGCCGCCGCGGGGAAAAAGAACCAAGCGATCCACAAGAGCACCGCAGCACCCAAGGGCAGCGCACCCATACGCGCAGCCAGCGCGCCGACTCCCTGCTTGGCCAGATGTGCCGCTTGCTTGCCTTGTTCCTGCGCGACGCCGCCGAGTTGATTGAGCCGCTCTTTGTTGAATTGGCTGGATTGCTGATGATCCACCACCGTTATGGCCGTAAGCGCGCCGGTCGAGTCGAATTCAACATCAACATTTTGATTCACGGCTGGAGCGGTCGGCGATTTCCAAACCCGCTCAAGCGTGAAATATTGCTGTTGGCCGTTGGCAAAGAGAATTCCAGGTGTGGCATCAGGAACCTTAATTACCGATCCCCGCGTTCGGCTTGCATTTACAGAATCCATTTGCTTGCTCCTTTTCGAGTGAGACTTGCTGTGCTGCGCTAAATCGCGCTTCTACTTCTTAACCAATGGCGGGATGAAGCTGTCGGGGGGACCGGCTAGCGAGCCATCCTTCTGAATGGTGAAATTCATGCCGCCTGTCTGGCCTTCGCAATTCAGAGTCAGCGTGGAACCATTTACCGTGTATTTGCACGGAGCGGTCTGCCCCGCGAAAGTGATGCTGGCTGCGCCGCCGGACTTGAGTTCAAGCGTCATGGCACCATTCGGGGCAGTGTAAGTGCCCGTAACGCCCCCGAAGCACCCCGCAAGACTGACGGCAGCTACTAGCAGTACTGCAAGATTCAGGACAACTGTCGCGCCCGCTCTGAAGCATTGTTGCGGCGCGTTCTTGAGTGATAAAGTTCCGGCATCAGACATGTGCTCTCCTTGGCCCGCTGGCGGGCCGTTGGAAATTGCATTCAATAGGCAATGCGTCAAAGCGAGGGAAAAACCGTCACGCCGATCTAAATTAAGACGACAGGCTATGGGCCGCGAAAGTGGAGCAATGCAAGACACCCCGGAAGAACGCCAGGAAATCGACTACCTCTTCAGCGTGACGTATGAGGAGTTGCGCCGGCTGGCCTCGACGGTTCGGCGCGGCGATCCAAGCGCCACGCTCAGCCCCACGGTTCTGGTCAACGAAGCGTGGCTCAAACTCGCTGCCTCCCCGCGTTTCGCCGCCACATCGCGGCTCCATTTCAAGCGCATTGCCGCGCGCGCAATGCGGCAACTTCTGATCGAAGCAGCGCGCCGGCGCCATGCGAGCAAGCGCGGCGGAGACGACATTTGGGGCGTGACGTTCGACGATTCCGTCCAGGAAACGATTTCGACAGGCGATGAGTTGTTGGCGCTCGATGCGGCTCTTGCCGAACTCGCGCGTATCAATCCGCGCCAGGCGTTAATGGTGGAGAGCCGCTTCTTCGGCGGGCTCGACACGCTCGAGACGGCTGAATTGCTCGGCGTCTCAGAAGCCACCATTCTTCGCGACTGGCGCGCTGCAAAGGCTTGGCTGGCGCACGAACTGCGGCAGTCGCCTGCGAAGCATCAGGATAACGAACCAGAAGGGCAGCGTTGACAAGCGATGACCTATGTAGCTCACCTCTTTAGAGGTGAGGCCTTTCGGCCGTAACTTTTCGAAGCGCGGATGCCTGACTCAAGAACACCGGACAACGATGGATAGCAGGCACTGGGAACAAATCCAAACCCTCTTTCACCAAGCCACGGAGCGGCCAGCCGTCGAGCAGCGAGCTTTTCTGCAATCCGCTTGTGGCGATGATCAAGCTCTGCTCGCCGAAGTTCTCTCTTTGCTCGAGGAAGATTCTCAAAGTGCGTCGCTGCTCGATCGCGGCGTGGCTCACGCCGCCTATCAGATGGTAGGCGACGCCGTTCATGCCTCTATCCGCACGAAAAAGTTTGGCCCCTACCGCATTAAAGAAGTCCTGGGCGAAGGCGGAATGGGGGTGGTTTATCTTGCCGAGCGTGACGACCTCGGAAATCTAGTCGCCATCAAGGTTCTCCGTGACGCGTGGCTTTCGCCTGCGCGCCGCGAACGTTTCGCTAGCGAGCAACGCATTCTCGCGCAGCTCAATCATCCGTCCATCGCACGGCTCTACGACGCCAATACGCTTGAAGACGGCACACCCTGGTTCGTGATGGAGTATGTGGACGGCGCCCCGCTCACCGATTATTGCCACAAGAACAATTGCTCGATTCCAGATCGCCTAAAGCTCCTGCGTCTCGTTTGCGAAGCTGTTCAATATGCCCACCAGCACGCGCTCATCCATCGCGATTTGAAGCCTTCCAACATTCTCGTAAAGCACGACGGCACCGTGCGCCTGCTCGATTTCGGCATCGCCAAGCAGATTGAAGAGCTCGACGCTCGCGTCAATCAGACGCGCACGGCGCTGCGACTGATGACGCCCGCCTACGCCGCGCCCGAACAAATTCGCGGTGAACGCACGGGAGTTCAGACGGACGTCTACGCGCTCGGCGTCATTCTTTATGAGTTGCTCGCCGGGCGTTTGCCGTTCGATCTCTCGCACAAGACAGATGCCGAAGCAGCAGCGGCAATCACGTCGCAAGAGCCGGTGAAGCCCTCCATCGCAGCGGAGGCCGCGGTCGGTAAAAATGGTAAAGAAGCGAGTGCCCCGGCGGCTTCAAAAGCCGCGTGGTCGGATCTCGACGTCCTGTGCTTGACGGCAATGCACAAAGATCCCGCGCGCAGATATCAATCAATCGAAGCGCTCGTACGCGACGTGGATCATTACCTGAAGGGCGAGCCGCTCGAAGCTCAGCCCGATTCGCTGCGTTACACGGTCGGCAAATTCGTCCATCGGAACTTGCAGGCTGTGTCGGCGGCCGCTGCAGCGTTCGTGATTGTCGTTGGCCTGGTGATCTTTTACACGGTGAGATTGACAACTGCACGAAACGCCGCTCTCGCCGAAGCAGCGCGAACGCAGCGCATCCAGCGCTTCATGACGAATCTTTTTCAGGGCGGCGATCCATCCGCTGGGCCCGCCGATGATCTGCGCGTCGTGATGCTTCTCGATCGCGGCGTACAGGAAGCGCGCAGCCTGGATACAGAGCCCGCGGTGCAAGCGGAGATGTACGACACGCTCGGCGGCATCTATCAGAAGCTCGGAAAATTCGATCAGGCAGACTCATTGCTTGAGTCCGCGCTCGCAAAGCGCAAATCGCTCTTCGGCTCAGACAGCCCGGAAACCGCGAAAAGCATCCTCGCACTCGGCTCGCTGCGCGACGCGCAGGCAAAGTACGACGAAGCCGACAAGCTGATCCGTCAAGCGCTTGATATAGACTCACGCCGGTTGCCGCGCAACGATCCAGCAATCGCCAAAGCGCAGCTTGCGCTCGGAAGACTCCTCGAAGATCGCGGCTCGTACACTCAATCCATCGCCATCCTCGAGCAAACCGCGCAACTTTACTCGAGGCCGGGCTCGTCGCCTGCCGATTTCGCGGACACCCTGCACGAACTCGCGAACTCAAACTATTACGCCGGGCACTACGACATTTCCGACGCGCTGAATCAGCGCGTTCTCATTATGTATAAGGAGATTTACGGGGATCGCCACCCGCGCGTGGCCGATATCTTGATTAATCTCGGCGCCGTGCGGTACGACCTCGGCCATTACGCCGAAGCCGAACATTTCGACCGGCAAGCGCTCGATATCGTCGAGGCTTGGTATGGTGTGGACAATACGGAGACGGCAGCCGATTTGACCATCCTCGCTCGCGCGCTAGTTTCCGAGAATCGCTACGATGAGGCGACGGTCCTGCTTCAGCAGTCGCTCGAGATCAAGGTGCGCAAATTCGGGAAAGTCCATCCGAGCGTCGCGTCCACGCTGAACGAGCTTGGGAACGTCGCAAGCAAACAAGGCAAGTACGATGATGCCGAACGATACTTCGAGCGCATGGCAGACATTTATCGCCAAATTTATCCCGACGGCCACTATCTCGTGGGCATCGCGTTATCCAATTTAGCCAGCGTTTGCAACGCGCGCGAGGAATGGTCCCGGGCGGAGCCGCTCTACCGCGAAGCCATTCGCATTTACAGCGAAAAGCAGGGGCCTTCGCACGTCAACGTGGGCATCGCGCGAATTAAGCTTGGGAGGACACTGCTTCGCCAGAAGCGTTACGCGGAAGCTGAGGCTGAATCACGCGCCGGATACGACATTCTGATCACTCAAATGGACCCGAAGGTTAGCTGGCTCATAAACGCGCGGAAAGATCTTGTTGAAGAGTACGATGCCCTGAAGCAGCCGGCCCAAGTGGCGAAATTCCGCGCTGAAATCGACGCGACCGAAGCCAAGTCTCCGCAAGT
The DNA here is from genome assembly GCA_036513895.1 of Candidatus Acidiferrales bacterium. Lineage (GTDB taxonomy): Bacteria > Acidobacteriota > Terriglobia > Acidiferrales > UBA7541 > Palsa-147. Next base: position 7,451 of record DATBYF010000098.1, read on the forward strand.
CTCCGCTAAGAAGTAGCCTTCGCGTAATGGGGTTCCGGGAGGCGGGAGCCTCCCGGCTCTGGGTCTTCTGGGCAAACAATAAGCGCGTTCCGCCTTCAGGGGGCTGAGATCCGGCCTCCTCATCGCGAGAGGCCGTTCTGATCGAATGGGAGGGTCGACCCGCCCCGCGGCTCTATTAACATAGGGCGCTAGTATTAAGCGTTAGGAGCGAGTATGCTTCCTGTGTCTCGTTAGCATCCACGCGCTGCCCCTGCTCGCCGCGGTTATTGCGAAATCAGACCGCATTTGCTTCACAAGGCTGAATAGTGAATAAGTCCGCACGTCCACCGGCACAACGAGTTCGAAAACCCATTGTCGATGGTTCTGACGGGCATGCCGTTCACAATTCCATTCTGCGTGATCTGCCGCCCAAGGAGCGCCGGGCGCTCTTCTCGAAAATTCAGTTAGTCGAGGTTCCGGTCCAGACCGTTTTGAACGAGATGGCCGAGCCCATTCAGTTCTGTTACTTCGTAAACAGCGGCCTCGCCTCGATCCTGAATATCATGTCGGATGGAAAGAGCGTCGAAGTCGGCTTAAGCGGCAAGGAAGGCTTCGTCGGTCTGCCTATTCTCGTGGGTTTTTCCACCAGTCCAACACAGGCTGTGATGCAAATCGGAGGTACGGCCTTCCGAGTGAGCGCGCAGGACCTGGAGGACGTCATACGCGATTGCCCGTTATTGGAAAGAAAACTGCAGCGGTATTCGCAGGAAATGAATTTGCAGGTCACGCAGGTGGCTGCCTGTAATCGCCTGCACGAAGTGGAAGAACGCTTGGCTCGATGGCTGTTGATGAGCCAGGATCGAGTAGAAAGTTCTTCTTTCCCCCTGACGCAACAATTCCTCGCGCACATGCTGGGCACGCGTCGTGCAAGCGTCACGATCGCGGCCGGTATTCTTCAAAAAGCGGGACTCATCACCTATAAACGCGGCGACGTAAAGATAGTAGACCGCGACGGCTTAAAGGGTGCTGCCTGCGAGTGTTACAGCCACCTCAATCGACAAATAAAAAGCTGGCGCAACCATCCACGCTGATTTTAGTACGCTAGCGTACCGACAAAAATTCGAGTGGTATGTTACCGATAAATTGAGCCCGGGCCTCGCAGGCACATTGAGCTGTAAACATTGTGGAGGGGGCGGAAATGCGAACCGGAACTGCTATGAGCAAGATAAAAGAAATCAAGCCCGCCGATGGGCACAATTCTCACAGTGGCGCATCACAAAACTGTGAACACGCTGATCCCGAAAAAACTCTCCGGGAACTTAGCGGGCGCCTGATTCAACTTCAGGATGCCGAGCGCCGTCGAATCGCTCGTGATCTGCATGACTGCATGGGGCAGATCGCTTTCCTGTTGACGGTAAATCTGCACCAAATCGGGCAAAGCGGAAACCTCAGCCCGGCCGCGACGAAACTCTTGGCTGACAGTTTGTCCCTCGTGGATTCGATGTCAACGCAAGTTCGCACCATCTCCTACTTGCTTCATCCGCCTCTGCTCGATGAAGTAGGCCTCGTGCCTGCCCTGCGAAGCATGGTGGAAGGATTCTCACAACGCAGCGGTATCAAGACGGTTTTGAAGATCGATGACAAATTCGGCCGATTACCTGGCGACGTGGAGATCTCGATCTACAGGATCGTCCAAGAGTGCCTATCGAACATTCATCGCCACTCCGGCAGCTGCACCGCTCAGGTTCGAGTGGAGCGCAATTCCGAATATATCGAACTTGAGGTTCAAGACCAAGGTAAGGGCATTCCGGCGGACAGGAAGACAACCGGATCGGGCGTGGGACTCGGCGGAATGCGGGAACGTGCTACGCAACTTGGCGGTACGCTGAAAATCGATTCTCACACGAAAGGCACCACCGTAATGGCACGCCTGCCTCTGTCAAATAAAACAGCCGCTAATGCGCCAAGGACGCATCTCGATGGAACTTCGATTGGCTTGACGGCATCGAAGTAGTTGGAGGGGATACAAATGAACGAACGTAAATTGATTACACAAGATCAGATAGAAAAACGCGCTTACGAGCTTTATATTGAGCGCGGCGGCGAAGACGGTCACGACCTGGAAAATTGGCTCGACGCTGAGCGGCAATTAACGGAATCGGCCGAAAAATCCACATCAGAGCAATCGACTTCCGCCACACCCAAGACTTGGGCTGCGGCTGCCGGCTACGAACAGACGCCTGCAAAACCTGCTGATGCCAAGCAAGTTCCGGCAAGCAATCCGATAAATACTCGGCGCTAAGTTCGCCGCAAACGGATAGTCATAGAGGGCCTCGGATTAGTCCGAGGCCCTTTTTTGTTGGCGCGCAAGTCAAAACCGCCGGCAGGATGCCGGCGCTACGATCGCATTCGTGGCTGTTGCATTTGACTTGGTACGGCTGGTCAAGAGGCGACCGGTGAATACAACAGAAAATAAATAGGGGCCGAAGCACTCTCGCGCTCCGGCCCTTGATTCACAAATCCGCAACCGTTACTTAGTCCAGCGCCGCGCAAACGGACTTTACTTCCGTGTAGTTCTCAAGCACTTCGTGCCCCATTTCACGGCCCCATCCGGATTGCTTGTAACCGCCGAACGGAAGCGCCGGGTCGAAAATGTTGTAGCAGTTGATCCAGACGGTGCCCGCGCGAAGCTTGGCCGCGATCGAGTGCGCCTTCTTGATATCACTCGTCCACACGCCCGCCGCCAATCCGTAAATCGTGTCGTTCGCACGCGCCACGATTTCGCTTGGATCGCTGAATGGGATAGCCGTAACGACAGGCCCGAAAATCTCTTCCTGCACGACTTTCATCTTGTCGGTGGTATTCACCAGCACGGTCGGCTTCACGAAGTAACCCTTGTTCCCGTGTCGCGCTCCTCCCGTCACCGCCTTCGCCCCTTCGCTGATCCCCGATTCCATATAGCCGCACACTTTATTCATTTGCTCTTCGGAAACCAGAGGACCCATGTCGCTATCCGGTTCGAATCCAGCTTTCACCTGGATTTTTTCCGCGATTCGCGAGACGCCATCCACTACCTTGTCAAAGCTTTTCTTTTCCACAAAAAGCCGCGAACCCGCACAGCAGCACTGTCCGTGATTGAAGAAAATCGCGCTAGCCGCGCCCGGAATCGTGGAATCAAGATCCGCATCGTCGAGCACGATGTTGGGCGATTTCCCGCCAAGTTCGAGCGACACTTTCTTCAAATTGCCCGCGGCAGCCTGAAGAATCAGTTTGCCCACCTCAGTGGAACCGGTGAACGCGATCTTATCCACATCCGGATGCGCCGAGAGCGCCGCTCCCGCCGTCTCGCCGTAACCCGGGACAATATTCACAACGCCATCCGGGAATCCAGCTTCTTGAATTAGTTCTGCAAGTCGCAGCGCCGATAGTGGAGTCTGCTCGGCTGGCTTCAATACCACCGTGCATCCCGCCGCAAGCGCCGGCCCTAGCTTCCATGCCGCCATCAGCAGCGGAAAATTCCACGGAATGATCTGGCCAACCACTCCAATCGGTTCGCGCAACGTGTACGCAAGAAATTTCGACGGCTCCTGGCGAATGAGCGGAATCGTGTTGCCTTCGATTTTCGTCGCCCAGCCCGCGTAATAACGCATGTGCTCGACTGTCAGCGGCACGTCCGCGACGCGCGATATCTTCAGTGGCTTGCCGTTGTCGAGCGATTCGAGCTGCGCGAATTCTTCCTGATATTTCTCAATCAGGTCCGCCAGCTTCCAAATCAGTTTGCCGCGCTGGGCGGGAGGCATTTTCGACCATGCGCCAGTGTCGAAGGCCGCGCGCGCAGCTTTCACTGCACGATCGATGTCTTCTCGGTTCCCTTCGGCGACATTCGCGAGCACCTCACCCGTCGCCGGGTTATAAGTTGGAAAGGTTTTGCCGGAAGCGGCGTCAACAAACTTTCCGTTGATGAACAACTTTCGCTTGGTGCCTACAAACGAAGATACATTCGGGTCCATCGTTGGTGTCGAAACTGCAGTTGCCATATTTAATGCTCCTTTTCGTACTGATTCGTATGGTTCTCTTGCTGAGATGTCCGGCAGACTTCACCGAATTCTGAGACAGCTTCAAATTCAAATCGGGTACGGCGTGGGCGTTCGTCGCAACGTCATCCAACGCAACTCGCTGAATTCATCGAGCGCAGCTTTGCCACCGAATCTTCCCCAGCCGCTGTCTTTCACGCCGCCAAAGGGCATCTGCGGCTCGTCGTGTACCGTTGCGCCGTTGATGTGGCAAATACCGGTTTCGAGCCGTTCGGCAAGCCGCATGGCCTTATTAATGTCGCGGCTGAAAATCGCGCTCGATAGTCCGTACTCCGTATCATTGGCGATGCGCAGCGCATCCTCTGCGTCTTTCGCTACCACCACCGATACCACCGGCCCGAACGATTCTTCGTGGTAGATGCGCATGGTCGGTAATACGTTATGCACCACAGTGGGGCTATAACACGAACCCTGCGAGCGCCCACCGCTCAAAATCTTCGCGCCCTTTGCCGACGCATCGTCCACAAGCCCTTGCACCCGCTCAACTGCGCCACCATGAATCATACTGCCGATTTGTGTTTCCGGCTGCATCGGATCGCCCACCTTCAGCGTCCTGGCTTTCGCCGCCAGCTTCTGCGCGAATTCCTCGGCGATAGCCTGCTCCACCACAATCCGCTCCGTTGACATGCAAATCTGACCCTGATTCATGAACGCGCCGAAACTCGCGGCGGCCACGGCTGCATCAATATCCGCGTCTTCGAGAACAATCATCGGCGCCTTGCCTCCGAGTTCCAGCAGCGCCCGCTTCAAATATCGCCCTGCCTTTTCGGCAATAATCCTCCCGACTTTAGTCGAGCCGGTAAAGCTGATACGCCGCACTTTCGGATGGGCGATCAATTCGTCCACCACCTCGGCAGCATCCGCCGGTGCGTTGGTGATCACGTTGATCACGCCCTTCGGGAATCCCGCCTCTTCGAGCGTTCTCGCGATTGCCAAATGCGTGCCAGGAGATTCCTCCGATGCCTTCAGCACCACCGTGTTGCCATACGCCAGTGGCAATGCGATCGCCCGCACTCCCAGAATCATCGGCGCATTCCACGGCGCAATTCCCACCACCACGCCGACTGGCTGGCGAGTCGCCATCGCCACCGTATCCGGCAAGTCCGAAGGAATAATTTCGCCGATCAATCCGTACGCCTGAGCCGCAGCCTCGCGCAGCATTCCCGAAGCAAAAATACAATTGAACATTCCCCAGCCAAATGTCCCGCCGGTCTCTTCCGCCAGCACCTTCGCAATTTCCAACTGCCGCGCGTGCAGCACGTCTGCCGCGTTAAGCAGCAAACCTCGCCGCACTCCCGGCGCCGTCGCGCTCCAGACCGGAAACGCGACCGCGGCGGCATCAATCGCACGCCGAGCATCCTCACGCTTCCCCGCCGCAACGCGCGATATGATTTCGCCCGTGTAGGGATTTTTCTTCTCGAATGTGCCGCCGCCCGTAGCGCCCACCCAATCGCCCGCAATAAACATTTGTTCGTTGCGCACACTATCGCCATTCGGTCCCGACTCCGGCCGGAGCACCGTTCTGTTCACGTCAATGCGTTCAAGCGACTCCATATAAACACCTCTTCTACGGCCCGGCTGCCCTGAGCCCCTAAGGGTTTACATACCACGTTGGCGTCTCGGGAATCCACTGTGCCAGTGACAATTTTAGGCCCGGCGCAGTCCCTTTAGCTCGCGCGACGACAAATCCCGAAAAGAAACACTCAGCGAAAATCCAAACCGAAATTCGGGAATCGCAACTATCGGTTGACACCTCGCCCGCGCTTTGGCAGTCTCACTTCACTGATTGGGGTGCTGTACTGTTGAGGTGAGGAAATAGTGTCAAACTTTTCCATCGCGTGCAGTCGTGTATTCTCTTCCGCTCAATCTACAGGGCTAATCGATTCCGGAAAAATGGCTGCCGGCCTTTAAGTTTGCCGCTGCTCGTTTCACTGTAAAACGCACCTGCGGCCGCTGTATCTGCAACCCATTTTCCGGAGCGCGCGTTTCATGATCGTTTCAATCGTTTGGAGAGGGGCCATGAACATAAAACACAGAATCTCGCTCGTGCTATCCATCTTGTTCTTCGCCGCGCTCGCTACGCCAACTCGAACCGCAGCGCAGACCTCTCAAGGCCAGATCAGCGGTGAGGTCACCGATTCGAGCGGCGCTGTCGTGGTCAAAGCCACGGTGACCATCGAAAACGAAGGCACGCACGCCAAGCGCGCACTTGAAACTAACGCAGCTGGCCAATATGCAGCTTTGGATCTCGATCCCGGCTTTTACTCCGTACAGGTGGAAGCCGCTGGCTTTCAGAGCGTCGTGCAGCACAGAGTCGAGCTCGAAGTCGCGCGCGCAATCAGAGTCGATTTCCAGCTCAAGCCGGGAAATCTCGCCCAGGCAATTGAAGTGAAGGGCGAAGCGCAGCTCACCGATACGACGGACACCACTCTCAATGGCGAGCTTCCGAGCGATGCCGTCACGCAACTGCCGGTTCTCGGGCGCGATTTTCAGAATCTATTGGCGCTGCATCCCGGTGTGCAGCGAACTCCCGGCGGCGGATTTCACTCGGTGACGTCGAACGGCATGCGCCCGGATGACAACAATTTCTATATTGACGGCGCTAATGACAACGACGTGTACTACGGAGAGACCGTTGTGAACGACGCTGGAATTTCAGGGACGCCCGCGAGCCACCTGCCCCTCGACGCGATTCAGGAATTCAACACGCAGGAAGATCCCGAGGCCGATTATGGCGTGAAGCCCGGCGTGGTGATGAATATCGGAATGAAATCCGGCACGAACGATATCCACGGTTCTTTGTATTACTTCCACCGCAATAGCGCGTTTGACGCGCGAAATTTCTTCGCGCCGGCTCCTGATCCCGTTCCGGCACTTCTCCTTCACGATTTCGGCGCGTCCCTCGGCGGGCCGATACGCAAGGACAAATGGTTCTACTTCGTGAATTATGAAGGCGTCCGTGACAAGGTGGGAAATCCGGGCAACGTGGACAGCCCGGTCACCGTAACACTCGCAAGCCGGGCGGGGTTGTTGCCTTCCGGTTATGTTCCCGCTGATTTCAGCGAAGTGGACGCCATCGCAGGCTGTCAGGCCACGAGCAGTTGCAGCCCTCTGAGCGTGAATCTTTCGAAATTCTTTTATTCAAATCCCGGCTTCACCGCGAGCGCTTCCGATCCCGCCTTGATCGATTATGATTTCAACAACACCAATCGCGAAGACAATGTGGTCGCGAAAACCGATTACATCCTAAATTCCCACAATACGCTTTCCGCGAGCTTCATCTACGCCAACACAACCGAAGTCGAAGAGGATGCTCTGCCCATTGCGCCTGAGTGGCTTTCTACCACTAGCCCGACCACGCAGGTTTTCGGCGTGAATTGGTCCTGGACTCCGAGTGCCGCATGGATCAACCAAGCGCGCTTTAGCTACAACCGCTTTAACGAAGCGATTTTCCCGGTAGACCACAATGTAAATCCGCTGACTGGCTACGGCATCCCCACCGGAGTTACTGACCCGCGTCTCTTCGGTATGCCCCGGATTAACCCGAGCGACGATCTCTTCAATTACATGGGCGGCAATTCTTCCTGGCCGCTCTTTACCTCTCCAAGCCAAACGGAAAATATTTCCGACTCGCTCGCTTACTCGAGCGGAAAGCACGTGTTGAAGTTTGGCGGCGAGTTCCGCGATGGAAGTGTGAACTACTACCGCGCAGGCTACGGCCGCGGCCGCGTTGATTTCGATAGTCTTGAAGATTTTATGTCCGGCAACACTGCCGGAATCGATCAATGGCGTTTCCTCTATGGGGACCCGAGTCGCGATATCAGTCTGACATCGTTCGGAATGTTTATTCAGGACAACTATCGAATCCGCCCGCGTGTATCGCTCAATCTCGGGCTTCGGTACGACGTCACTTATCCAATCAAAGATTCGCGCAACTTGTTGGCCAATTATGTGCCTTCGCAAGGCGTCGTTCAGGTAGGCGACGGAATCAGCGCGCCCTATCAAACGAACTATAACAACGTGTCGCCGCGGATCGGCGTCGCGTGGGACGTTTTCGGCAACGCAAAAACAGTGGTTCGAGCGGCCGGCGGCTTGATTTTCGAGCAGCCCTCGATCCGGACGTTCGCTTTCAATGGTGGTGGCCTAAATCTAAATCCGACAACGGCTGCGCTCGGTGTTACACCCGGAAACGGTTCGATCAATTCGTTTCTCGTTGAATCCACCGATTCAAGCCTAATAACCTGGAACCAAACTGGCCCGATATTTCCGCCTTCGTCGGGAGCGCAATGCAGCTCGGCCTTGCCCTGCAGCATTTTTGGAGTGAATCAACATTTGCAAACTCCGTTTATCGTGGACTGGAATTTGAACGTGCAGCAAGCTCTCACGCCAACGACCCTCCTCCAGGTCGGATACGTCGCGAACCACGGAGCGCGGCTTTATAGCGTTCAAGATATCAACCAGCCGAATCCATCGCTCAGCGCGCCATGCATCCTCGCGACGAGCGGCGAAACTGGAGTGAACGCTATTTTCGACGGAGACTACTCCGATTGCGAACAGGCCGCGCGTCCGCTGACAACCGCGTGTCCTTCGCCTGTCGGATTGGGCACGGGCGGCGGGCCATGTTATCCCTATATGGGGATCCTGACGTACCTCGCTAACCTCTCCAATTCGGATTACAACAGCCTGCAAGTGACGCTCACGAAGAAATATTCCCACGGACTTTATCTCCTCGCCGGATACACGTACGCGCACGCGATTGACACGGCTACGAATAATGTCGCAGCCAGTGCCGGAGTGCCGCAGAACAGCGCCAATTATTCCGGCGACCGCGGCAACGCGGACTTCGATATCCGCCACCGTTTCACTCTTTCCGCCACTTATGCATTCCCTTCAGTCAAAACAAAGTGGCAGTTGCTCGAAGGATGGCAGTTCAACACGATTTTGACGCTCGAAGGCGGCGAGCCGTTCACACTCGGGGATTTCGTGGATGACGAAAGCGCCACCGGCGAATTTGATGACCGCTGGAATATTTCCGGGCCCGCAAGCGCGATCACCTGGTCCGCGTCAACGCCGCTCAACTACATCGATCCATCCACATTTACTTTGGATTCGAACAGCAACGTCGTTGGCGGGAATCAGCAGTGCATCAATGCCGCGGGGCCGAACAATCAAGCGGCTCTCAATATGTTGGGAGCGTACGGCTGTTACGTTGTAAAAAACACCGTGCTCACGCCGGCCGCCCTCGGTACCTTTGGAGACTCAAGCCGCAACATGTTCCGCGGACCCTCGTTCAAGAACTGGGACGTTTCGTTATCCAAAATGTGGAATTTGACTGAGAAGTTCCACCTGCAGATGCGCGCCGAGTTCTTCAACGTTCTCAATCATCCCAACTTCGACGTCTTCACGATGAATAACGATTTATCCGATCCCACGACAGCCGGAACTGTTGCGTTCACGCCGGATGTCGGCGAATCGAATCCGGTAATGGGATCCGGTGGTTCGCGCCACATTCAACTTGGATTAAAGCTGACGTGGTGAGCGTTTTTTTGATCTCTCGTAGGGTGTCTTAGACCCGGCCGGTCTTTTTTCGGCAGACGCGCGCTGGCCGCCACTTCAGTAAGGCGAACCGCCCGCTTGCGAAGAAATAATTGTGCCCGAGTGCACGGACAAACTATAGGAATCTCCGTCGCCCTCCCACTTCTGCAAATCGAATTTCGCATTCGCGCGAAGTCGTCGCACGGCAACGCCGTCAAACGCAAGCGGCTCGCCCTTTTTGCAAACACTCGGTTTAACCGCAGCGCTTAAAAAATACACCGCGCCCTTCCCCACCACGCGCGCCTCTCCATCAGGGTTCAACAGAACTGCCGTGCGCTCATCCACTCCAATTCCCCGTACGGTCCCGGCGTCGCCCGAATCAAGAATTCGCGCCATAAATGTGAGTAGCCTGCCCAGACGATCGCGCGCTGAAAAATGTGTATCGGTAATAGTCCTCGCGAGCGCCGGAATTTTCAAAAAGTCGCGCACTATGGTCACGCGAAAGAAAAATGGATCTGCCAGCGTCTCCCGCGAACTCAGGTCAGGCCCATCCGCCGGGTCCTTTTGCGCCGTGTACGCAAACTCCCCCTGAATGGCCAAACCCGCGCTCGTTCCGCCAAAAGGTACGCCGCGCGCGATGGCATCATTCAGTCCTTTTTGCACCGGCGTATCACTCCAATACTTGATGTAGTTCGCCTGGTCGCCGCCCGAAACAAAGATCGCCGACGCCTCCCGGATCTTCTGTGCCACGAATGGCGATTCTGCGGCCTGGCGATTCGGAATCACCAGCGTCGCAACCGCGCTCACTTTGCACAACTGATTCATGTAAGGGTTATAGGCGTCGTCGCCCGTCGCTCTCAGAATCAAAAATTCTCCGCCACCCGATCCATCGCACAACCACGCAAACGCATCGTCCAAATCTTTTCCGCCGCCCATGAGCGCAAACCCGGCCCTAACGTGCGCGGGATGCGGCACCGACGGATTGGCCACTCGGAAATACTGATAGGGCGTCTGTTCGCGAAGACCGCCTACGGCAATCATTGCCGCTGCGCAAAAAAATGCCACCGTCGCACCTCGCACCAGCGCACGCAGTCCAATCATCCCATCCTGAATCTCTCGAAACATTTTCCCCCCGACAGAAGTCAACAAAGAGACCAAACGAGAACGCGTGTCATCCAAACGAAGTCTACAAAAAGTTTATCATCCCGAACAAAGTGATGGATCTGCGGTTCACATCGAGCATAGCTAATTTCCGATTGGAACATGCGCGCCGTTACGCTTGAGCATCACCCTAAATCCCGCTCGTAAAACCCGGCACATACATCCCGAATCGAAGGATAGGGAGTCGAATCAGGAGTCCAGCCGCACGGCCTTTGTCATACCCAATCATGATGAGATCAAGATGCGGCCGGATATCGCAGCATTCCATCCTAGTAGCACTCGCGCTCGCCACAGCTTTGCTCGCCCCCTGCGCCATAGCCCAGCAAAAGCAGGCGGCCCCGCCCGCGCAAACTCAAACGCCGCCCACGAACACGAATCAACAGCCGCCCGCCGACAACAAAAACGGCGACAACAAAAACAGCAATTCCCCGAATCTCCAAAACGGAACATCGGACGACCGTCTGTTCTGGACTCTACCTAATTATCTGACCATCGAAAGCGAAGGCAAGGTTCCGCCTCTCACGCCCGGTCAGGAATTCCGAGTCGTCACCCGGGAGTCTCTCGATATCAGCGTAATCCCCTACGTCGCGTTCGTCGCCGCCTTGAGCCAAGCCGACAAAAATGACAAAAGCTACGGCCAGGGCTGGGGCGCGTATGGAAAGCGCGTGGCATCAGCTTTCGGTGACAGTACGATTGAGAATTACATGACCGGAGCGATCTTCCCTTCCCTCCTTCGAGAAGATCCTCGCTACTACCAAATGGGCAAAGGTGGCTTTTGGCATCGTGCCGAATATTCGGCAAGTCGCATTGTCGTCACGCGAACAAACGACGGGCAAAACACGTTTAACTATTCCGAGATCGTGGGCGCCGCAGCAGCAGCCGGAGTGGGCAACATCTATCACGCCAACTCAGATCGAACCGTCTCGAATACTCTCAGCGTTTGGGGACAACAGCTCGCCTGGGACACATTCACAATCGAGATGAAGGAATTCTGGCCCGACATCCGCCGCTCCATAAGCAAACACAAAAACAAAGAGCAACAACCATAATCCGCGTAGCATGTTCGCAATCCAGAATCGCCATCTGCCCCTCCTGAAGAAATCCGCATTTTCGCGCCTACCCCCGGTAACGCATCTCCCCCCTACTTCATCGAACATCGAAGGAGGACTAACATGCACACACGATCCAAATGGCTACCCTCACTTCTAATGGCCAGCATTCTTGCCCTACCAGCAGTCATCATAGGTTGTGCCGAGCACACCACTCGCGTATACGACCCCTATTACAGCGATTATCACGTCTGGGACAGAAATGAAGTTGTGTACTACCAGCGCTGGGAAGGCGAAACTCACAGGGATCACAAGGACTTCAACAGGCGAAACGCCGACGAGCAAAAAGAATATTGGAACTGGCGCCACAGCCAACACTAAAGCGATAACTCACGCGCGGCCACAAAACTCAGAGCCCGGAGGCTCCCACCTCCGGGACTCAGTGTGACGCGGTTGCGGCGGCTCCAGGCGGCAAATGTTCTTCGAGGTACCGCGCAAGCAAAGAAAATAAATGGTAGTGGGTTCCTTCGCCTTCGGAGAGCGAATGTGTTCGTCCCGGATATTCCATCATGTCGAATGGCTTGCCAAGCTCAACCAAACGGTTGATGAGCAACTCCGTCCCCTGATAGTGGACATTATCGTCGCCCGGACTGTGCACAATTAGCAAATTACCCTGAAGCCCTTCGGCAAAATTGATTGGTGATGCTGATTGGTAGCCGCTCGCATTTTCCTTCGGCAAGCCCATGTACCGCTCCTGGTAAATCGTGTCGTAGAGCCGCTGGTCCGGCACTGGAGCAACACTCATTCCCACTTTGTACAAATCGGGCGAACGGAACATCAGATTCAGCGTGCTCGTGCCGCCGCCGCTCCAACCCCAAACCGCGACGCGCGATGCATCAAGGAATGGATACTTGCTCTCAAGCTCTTTAAGCGCGGCCGCCTGCTCTTTTGACGAAAGCACTCCCACCGACCCGTAAATTATTTTTCTCCACTCTCGCCCGCGCGGCGCCGGAGTCCCCCGCGTATCCACGCTCACCACCACGTAGCCTTCCTTCGCAATATAGCAATGAAAGAGCTCCTGCTCCCCTCCCCAGTGATCGGCAACGGTTTGCGCGGCAGGCTCGCCATAGACAAAGACAAGCACCGGATACTTTTTCGTGGCGTCGAAATTTTCCGGCTTGATCATCCAGCCATCGAGTACAAGGCCCCCGCCCAAATCGACCTTCAAGAATTCGATGGGCTGCGGGAACGTTTCTTTCAGCTTGGCTTGAAGCGCGGCGTTGTCTTCAAGCGTCCGCTCCACGTGCTGATCGGGAAAGCGAACCAACTCGATGAGCGGCGGAGTATTGATGGTCGAATAAAAATGCAGCGCCCAATGAAAATCGGGTGAAACGTTGTAGGCGTGCCAACCCGGCTGGCTCGCCGGCGTCATTCTCTCGGCTGTGCCTGTGCCATCGAGCCTGCTGCGATAGAGGTAGCGCTGCGTGGCGTTATCAGGCGAAGCGATGTAATAGAGCCATTCTTCATTCGCATTTTTCGAATCTTTGCTTGATTCCTTGCTCGATTCAACGCGCACCACCGACTCCACATCGAAAGCCCCAGGCGTCGCGAGATCAATCTGCTTCCCGTCTCGCGAAATCGTGTAAATGTGCCGCCAGCCATCGCGCTCGCTCTCCCACAGAAAATCTTTCCCGTCGTGCAGCCACTCGATACCGTCCACGACGTCAATCCATGCTGCGTCATGCTCGGTGGTAACAATTGTTGCGGCGCCGGAATTGGCATTCGCAAGCATCACGTCGTCGGCATCCTGCTTGCGATTCAAGTGCTGTATTACGAGCGAATCGGAATTCCCCGCCCACTCCATGCGCGCAATGTAACTGCTATCGGGATCGCCGGTCACCTGCATCCATTTCGTATCGCCGCCGGTTGCGCGCACTACTCCAATGCGCGCCAGTGAATTTGGCGTACCCGGCTGCGGATACGGGATTTCTTTTACCAGCGGATACACTCCGAATTGCGGATAAGGGATATGCGTAACAACGTCGTATGGCGCTCCCACGTTGTATTCCAGCGCAAAATTCCGCACCGTGCTTGTATTGAATTGCCAGTAAGCGATTCTCTTTCCGTCAGGACTCCAGCGGTATGCATCGTGGATGTCCAGTTCCTCCTCGTATACCCAGTCAGATGTGCCGTTGATGATCTTCTCCGAGCCATCGCGGGTGATCGGCGTGATCGTGCCGCTGGCAACGTCCTCCACGTAAATATTGTTCTCGCGCACGTACGCGACTTTGTTTCCATCGGGAGAAAATTTCGCGAACATTAGTGTGGACGCTGGCGCGTCGCCGCCGAGCTTTCGAAGATTTTTTGTGGAGAGATCGAAAATCCAGTAATCGCCGCGCGTGTTTCGCCGCCACACTCGCCGCGTATTCGTGAAAAAATAAGAAGCCGCTTGAGATCTGGAGACCAATCGTAATCGTCAATCGCCAGCGGTTCTTTGGCGCCGCTGGGCGTGACATCAGCTGCCGAGACGAGTACTTCGCGCCGTCCCGTGGCCGTGTCGTAGCGAACAAGATCGCGCGCGCCCTTCGCATTCGGCGACGCCTCAACCGTTGTGTACGCTTCTCCGCCGTTCAGCCACCGTGCCGGCCCAAAGAATTTCGCGTTGAACTCATGTTTTAGAAATGCGCGGCGCAGAAAATCCGTCGTGTCAGCTGCTGACTCCTGCGATTTTGCTGCAGCGGAAATAAACAGCACACCGCCAAAAATCAGCGCACACGCAGTAGGGCCAAAATTTCGCCGTCGCTTCGTCGGAGTCCTAAAAAAGG
>DATBYF010000099.1:0-26321 GCA_036513895.1 Candidatus Acidiferrales bacterium
TGAGCTTCGCAAGGACCCGATCACGGGTCGATGGGTAATTATTTCCACGGAACGCGGCAAGCGTCCGAATGAATTTTTGCGCGAAAGCGTGGAAATAAAGAATAAAGGTGTCTGTCCCTTTTGCGCTGGTAATGAGGGCAAAACGCCGCCGGAGATTATCGCTTACGGGCGAAATGGCAGCGGCAAAGATACGCCGGGTTGGACGGTTCGCGTTGTGCCCAATAAATTTCCGGCGCTTGGGATTGAGGGCGGGCTCGACCGCGAAGGCGATGGTCTCTTCGATCGCATGAACGGGATCGGCGCACACGAAGTGATCGTCGAAACTCCGGATCACAACAGCACGCTAGCCATGCTGCCCGATCGTTCCGTGGAACAAGTGCTTTGGGCGTTCCGTGACCGCATCGTGGATTTGAAGAACGACAAGCGCTTCCGTTATATCCTGCTCTTCAAAAATCACGGCGAGCCGGCCGGCGCTTCGCTGGAACATACCCATTCGCAACTCATTGCGCTGCCGATTGTGCCCAAGCGCGTTCGCGAAGAAGTGGATAATTCGAAGCGCTACTTTATCGAAAAAGAGCGCTGCATTTTTTGCGACATGATCCGGCAGGAAGTGGAAACGGAAACGCGCGTAATCCTCGAGAACGACCATTTCATCGCGCTTGCGCCGTATGCTCCGCGCTTTCCGTTCGAGACATGGCTTCTGCCGCGACAGCACAGCTCGGCCTTTGAGAACATGCCAAGCACTCAATACGCCAGCCTGGCGCGATTGCTTCGCGAATATCTCGTGCGGTTGGATTCCGTGCTTGCGAAGCCGGCGTACAACTTCGTCATTCACACATCGCCTGTCGGCGAAGAGGCCAACGATCATTACCACTGGCATATCGAAATGATGCCGAAATTGACGAAGGTCGCGGGATTCGAGTGGGGCACAGGCTTCTATATCAATCCGACGCCGCCCGAAGAAGCAGCGCGTTACCTTCGCGAAGCTGTGGTTACGTCTCCGGCCTGAATCTATTTTTTCAAACTTCGAAGCCGGAAAATCGAAACATATTCCAATGGCCGTTGCGAAATGACGCGGCGCGCACGGGGCGTTTAACGATCGCACGGTTCGTTGTTGTTTTGGCTCACCGAGTGTTATCTTAAATTTTACCGGTAAGACTCTTCCCATAATGGAGGCTCAGCCATGACCTGGGGCAAGCGTCGCGCTATCATCATCACCATCGTTCTTTTGTTCATCGTCATCTTCATTGGAATTGCAGTTTCATCGCCGGTGCGCGTTGGATCGAACGCCGTGCTGGTTCTCAACGTCGAGGGCGAGATCGAGGAACAGCGGCCAACGGACTTTTTCTCGGCGATAAACGGCGAAACAACGCCGGTGCAGCACGATTTCACCGACGAACTCGATACGGCAAAGACAGATTCGCGCATAAAGGCGCTGGTGGTGAAAATCGGACCGCTTGCGACGGGATGGGCGAAACTTGAGGAGATTCGCGCTCATCTTTTGTCATTCAGAGAAAGCGGCAAGCCCAGCATCTGCTATCTGGGCGGCGATGGCGCAGGCAATTCGGAATATTACATCGCGAGCGCGTGCTCCGAAGTTTGGGTCGTTCCAACGTCCGAGATATGGATTCGCGGGATGATGGGAGAGGCCACGTTTCTTCGCGGTGCGCTGGACAAGTTGAAAATCATTCCCGACTACTATCACATCGCTGAGTACAAAACGGCTTCCAATCAACTTACTGAGAAGAAATTCACGCCTGCGCACCGCGAAGAGGTCGAGGCAATTGTTCGTAGCATTTATGACCAATATCTGACCGATGCCGCCGCCGGCCGAAAAATAGATCGCGCGTCATTTGAGCAACTCGTCCAGAAGGGACCCATCTCCGCGGAGGAAGCGGTGGGCGATAAGCTCGTCGACAGGCTCGCGTATTGGGACCAGGTACAGGATTACGTGAAGACGAGAACGAAAGATTGGAATCCCGTCAGCCTCGGAAAATATCGTTCGCAGGTGAAGAACTCGGGAATGACGGAGATTGCGGTGGTTCACGCGACAGGTTTGATCATTTCGGGGAAATCGGGGAACGCGCCTGGCGGCGGATTCATCATGGGCGGCGACTCGGTGGCGGCGGATTTGCGCCGTGCGCGAGAGGATTCCAACGTCAAAGCCATCGTGCTCCGCATCGATTCGGGCGGCGGCTCGGCGGTCGCCAGTGAAGTGATTCGCCGCGAAGTGCAATTGGCGCGAGGCGTGAAGCCTGTGGTCGTTTCGATGTCAGATGTGGCGGCGTCGGGCGGATATTGGATCGCCATGTCCGCGAACAAGATCGTGGCCGAGCCGGACACGATTACCGCCTCGATCGGCGTGCTGGGAGGCAAGCTCAACGTCTCTGGTCTTTACAACATGCTGGGACTCAGCACCGACTTCGTGGCCACCAGTGATAACGCCACAATCTTCTCGGCGCAGCAGAATTTCACTCCGGCGCAGCGTGATTCCTTTCAAAAGATGCTTCAGGAAACTTACGCGAGGTTCACTCAAGGCGTCGCGGACGGACGAAAAATGAAAGTGGAGGACGTGGATAAAATTGGAAAAGGGAGAATCTGGAGCGGCTCGCAGGCAAAAGATCGCGGACTCGTGGACGAGCTGGGCGGACTCGATCGAGCCATTACGATTGCGAAGCAGCTTTCCGGAATTCCCGCGGACCGCGCCGTTCGTATTGTTCGCTTTCCCGAGGAAAAAACGTTCTTCGAGATCTTAATGGAAAAGCATCAGGAGGATTTGGCGCAATGGACTTCGGTAGAGTCGCTTGTGCGTCACCTCACGAGCACGTACGAGCCGTTGCAGGTTCGGATGCCGTTCGAACTCAAAATTAACTGACAGCAGCGGAATTATTCGAATTTGTGCGGATTGCGGTGAAGATTCATTTTGGTTTCGTTATACTTGACACTTGCGGCGCGGTACCCAAGTGGCCCAAGGGAGAGGTCTGCAAAACCTCCATTCGTGGGTTCGAATCCCACCCGCGCCTCCATCTTCCCGCGAAATTCCCCTTCGCGATTGGTATTCGGTCGTAGAATCTTCAGACTCACTTTGCTCATCGTAAGTGCATGAAGCAATAGGAGGCGGAGGGCGGGCATGGCTTCGGAACAATTGCATAAGCGACGACTCGGTCGATCTGGCCTCGAGATCACCACCGTTGGCTTCGGAGCCTGGGCTGCCGGCGGTGGAGGCTGGGCGTACGGATGGGGACCGCAGGACGACGCAAAATCCATCGCCTCAATTCGTCGCGCCGTGGAGCTAGGAGTAAACTGGATTGACACGGCGGCCATCTACGGACTTGGCCACTCGGAAGTGGTGGTAAGACGCGCCCTCACCGAAATTCCGCAGTCCGAGAAACCATACATTTTTACGAAGTGCGGTGTCGTTGCAGATCCGACAAAGCCGTACGACCCCGGCTATAGAAGCCTCAAGCCCGAATCCATCCGCGGCGAGATTGAAGCGTCGCTGAAGCGCCTTGGCGTCGAGCGCATTGACTTATACCAGTTCCATTGGCCCGACGAAGGCGGAGTTCCGATCGAAGATTCCTGGGCCGAAATGGATCGGCTTGTGCGCGAAGGAAAAGTGAGAGCAGCGGGGGTTTCGAATTTCACGGTGGAGCTACTGGAGCGCGCCGAGCGCATACGTCACGTGGATTCTTTGCAGCCGCCTTTCTCTCTGATTCGAAGGAATGCCGCCGCGGATGTAATCCCGGGGTGCGCAGCTCATGAGACGGGCGTAATCGTTTATAGCCCTATGCAATCAGGAATTCTCACCGATACGTTCGGTCCGGACCGCGTCGCTCGGTTTGCCGACGATGACTGGCGCAAACGCAGTCCCGAATTCCTGGAACCAAAACTAGGCGCGAATCTGCGGCTACGCGATGCCCTGAAGCCGATTGCTAGTCGGCATGGCGTCACGGTTTCTGCGGTCGCGTTGGCGTGGACGTTGAGTTGCCCCGGCGTCACGGGAGCGATCGTCGGTGCTCGCTCGCCTGAACAAGTGGATGGCTGGATACAAGCCGGAACACTCAGGCTGACTGACCAGGATATCGCCGAGATCACGACTGCCATCCAGGCGTCGGGAGCAGGAACCGGTCCCATCGAAACGCCTCGAAAGAAGATGGCGGCGCGCTAAGGCAAACTGACCTTCTCGCGCTTACGCCACGCTATTCTTTCGCTCAAATGCGCCGATACTTTTCAAAGACACAATCATTTGGTTTCTGAAACTTGACATGATTCGGCGCGTCTAAAATGAGAGCCGCCGGACTAGCGTTGGAGACGAGCGCTAGCGTGAAGTACCGCAGGAAAACTTGAATCTATGTGGATTGTAAGACTCGCACTCAGCAGGCCGTACACGTTTGTGGTTGCGTCAATGCTCATCATAATTCTGGGCGTTGTCGCTATTTTGAACACCCCAACTGACGTATTCCCGAACATCAACATTCCAGTCGTCAGCGTCGTCTGGACTTACTCGGGCCTGTCGCCGCAGGAAATGGCCGATCGGCTCACCGGCAATTCCGAACGCGCCGCGACGACCACTGTAAATGACATTCAGCACATCGAATCCACGTCGCTCAACGGCATCGCGATCATGAAGCTTTTTTTTCAGCCCAACGTGAGAATCGAGGGTGCGGTAGCGCAGGTGACGGCGATCTCGCAGACGATCTTAAAGGGGGCGCCTCCGGGAACCACTCCGCCGCTCGTGATCGCTTATAACGCATCAAGTGTGCCGATACTTCAGCTTGGCTTGAGTAGCGATGCGCTTTCCGAGCAGGAATTGTTTGATCTCGGCACGAATTTCATCCGCCCGCGTCTCGTCACCGTTCCGGGCGCTGCGATTCCATGGCCGTATGGCGGAAAGCAGCGGCAAATCAACGTTGATCTCGATCCCCGCGCTCTATTCGAGAAGGGTGTTTCCGGCGCGGATGTGGTAAGCACGCTCAACGCGCAGAACGTGATTTTGCCGCAGGGCACCTCGAAGATTGGCGACCGCGAATACAACATCGAATTCAACAGCACGCCAAAAAAAGTGCCAGAACTGAACGACCTGCCGATCAAGATTGTAAACGGTGCGATGGTTTACGTCCGCGATGTCGCCTTCGTGCACGATGGCGCTTCTTTTCAAACCAACATTGTCCGGCAGGATGGACGGCGCGGTGCGCTGCTTACCGTCCTCAAGAATGGCAACGCCTCTACGCTCGCTGTCGTATCGGGCATCGTCGATATGCTTCCCAATATCGAGGCCACACTGCCACCGGGGCTCACCCTGCGTAAGACGATCGATCAATCTTTGTTCGTCCGCGCTGCCGTGAATGGCGTAGTCAAGGAAGCGATCATCGCCGCGTGTCTAACGGCGATCATGATCCTGATATTCCTCGGGAGTTGGCGCAGCACTCTCGTCGTCGCCGTTTCGATCCCGCTCTCGATTCTCACCTCGCTGCTGGTCTTGAGCATGCTCGGCGAGACGATCAACATCATGACTCTCGGAGGTCTCGCTCTCGCGGTTGGTATTCTCGTTGACGATGCTACGGTCGAGATCGAAAACATTAATCGCCTTCTGCCTGAAGGCAAGTCCCTGCACGAAACGATCCTGACGGGCGCACAACAAATTGCCACACCCGCATTCGTCGCGACGCTCAGCATCTGTATCGTGTTCGTGCCGATTTTCTTTATGCGCGGCATCGCCGGCTATCTCTTCCGCCCGCTCGCCGAGGCCGTGGTATTCGCGATGCTGGCGTCCTATCTGCTCTCGCGGACCATCGTCCCTACTCTGGTGCTTTTCTTTTTCCGTGCGGAGCGCCGCAAGCTCGCGCAGCATCTGGAGGCGCCCGAGCAGGCCGGTTGGTTCAAGAGATTTCACGAGAGATTTGAGCGCGGTTTCGACAGGTTTCGCGGCCGCTACGTCGAGTCGCTCGATTGGTGCCTGCACCACCGCTTGCTTTTCGGCAGTTTGTTTCTCGCATTTTGCGCGGCCACGATGGTTCTGGTTCCATTCCTCGGCTCCGACTTGTTTCCCACTGTGGATTCCGGTCAGCTTCGGCTGCATGTTCGCGCGCCGATAGGAACGCGAGTCGAGGAAACGGCGGCGATTTGCGACCGCGTGGAGGCCGCAATTCGCAAGACTATTCCGCCAGAAGAATTGAGCGGAATTCTCGACAATATCGGTTTGCCTTATAGCGGAATCAATCTGTCGTATAGCACGAGCGGCGTGATTGGAACCTCGGACGCCGAAATCCTGATCTCGCTCAAGCCAGACCATCACCCTTCGGCCGATTATGTTCGCGAGCTTCGGCGGAGCCTCCCAAGCGAATTCCCCGGAACCGACTTTTTCTTTCAACCCGCGGACATCGTCAGCCAAATCCTCAATTTTGGCTTGCCGTCGCCAATTGATATTCAGCTCGTAGGCCCGGATATTTTGGCGAACTTCGACGTCGCGCGCCGAATGCTTCCGCAAATCAAGGAAATCGGTGGCGCCGTGGATGTACATATCCAGCAGGCTCTCGATTTGCCAAAGCTGAGAATCAATGTAGATCGCAGCCGCGCCGAGACGGTCGGCTTTACGCAACAGGACATCGCGAACAACGCGCTGGTGGCGCTGACCACAAGCTTTCAGACGGCACCGAACTTCTGGATTAGCCCTCAGGGTGTTCCGTACAGCGTTTCCACGCAGACGCCGCAATACCGCGTTGATTCGCTCTCCGATGTCCAGACAATTCCGGTGATTGGAAAAGGCGGTCAACAATCTCAGATACTCGATAACGTGGCGAATATCAGTCGCGAAGTCGGCCCCGCGGTCGTAACCCACTACGATACGCAGCCAGTGGTTGAGATTTACGCGAGCGCGCAAGACCGCGATCTTGGTGGCGTAGCTTCGGATGTTAATCGTGTCGTGGATTCATTTAAAAGCAAGCTGCCCAGAGGAACCACGGTCCAAGTGCGTGGCCAGGTAGCAACTATGCGCACTTCCTTCTTTAACCTCGGTGTGGGCCTGATGTTTTCGATCCTGCTTGTCTATCTCCTCATGGTTGTCAATTTTCAATCGTGGGCTGATCCGTTCATCATCATCACGGCTCTTACCGGAACGTTTTCTGGCATCGTGTGGATGCTGTTCATCACTCACACGACAATGAGTGTGCCGTCGCTGATGGGCGCGATCATGAGCATCGGCGTCGCTACATCGAACAGCATTTTGCTCGTGACGTTTGCCGGGAGCCAGATGCGCGAAGAGGGAAAAACTTCCATCGAGGCCGCTCGCGGCGCCGGTTTCACGCGGCTTCGCCCGATTTTGATGACAGCGCTCGCCATGATTATCGGTATGTTGCCAATGTCGCTGGGACTAGGAGAGGGCGGCGAACAAAATGCACCGCTCGGCCGTGCTGTCATCGGCGGGTTATTGTTTGCCACTGTCGGAACTGTATTTTTTGTTCCAGTGGTCTACAGCTACATCCGGCGAAAGGGATACACACAACCGCTGTCAGAGGAAGATTCTGAAATGGTGCCGGGTTAGAATATTCGGGCAGTCGGAAGCGTAGAGAGAGGATTCAGGTAGCAATGGCCATGGGTAACAACGACATAAAAGACGGCGCCACCGAACAGAGCACCGGGCGGCGCGGGAATTCTTCGCGAGTCATTGCCTTCGTGGTTGTCGTTCTTATTTTTGTGGGACTCGCGCTATGGGGAATTGAGAGCCGGCGGAGCGTTCGCGCGTCGCTCAATTTGTCCGGTAAAAGTGCCGCGACCACTCCGGTCGCAGTGGTTCACCCGCTTCCATCCGGCACCTCCGGCGAAATCCTCCTACCCGGAAATATTCAGGCTTATCTCGAAACACCGATTTACGCACGAACGAATGGATATTTGAAAAAATGGTATTTCGATATCGGCGCGCGCGTGCACGAGGGTCAATTGCTCGCCGAGATTGACACTCCTGAGATTGACCAGGAACTTCGCCAGCTCGAAGCTGCACAACTGCAGGCGCAAGCGAATCTGGATCTTGCGAAGTCCACGGCCGATCGCTGGGTCGAGCTGCTCAAATCTGACGGCGTATCGCAACAGGAGGTGGACCAAAACGTTTCCGCTTACAAGGCGCGCCAGGCCGATTTGCAGGCTGCCAAGGCAAATGTTGACCGGCTGAAGGATTTGCAGTCATTCAAAAGAGTGACCGCGCCATTTTCTGGAATCGTGACGCAGAGAAATGTTGATGTCGGCGCGCTGATTCAGAACGGAAATGCGGCGCAGCTCTTCCGGATGGCGCAAACAAATGTGCTCAGGATTTACGTGAGCGTACCGCAAGCGTACAGCCGGTCGATGGTGGCAGGTGTTCCGGCGGACCTCGAGATTCCCGAGTTTCCGCATCGTACGTTTCCCGGCAAAGTCGTTCGGACAGCCGGAGCGATTGACGCTGCGTCTCGTACGCTGCTCACCGAAGTGCAGGTGCCGAATCCGACTGGCGAGCTGCTTCCCGGATCGTACGCCACAGTAAATTTCCATTTGAAGTTCGTTGATCCACCGCTCGTAATTCCATCGAACACGCTGATTTTCAAGGCGCAGGGAACTCAGGTTGCCGTGGTGACGCAGAAGGGCGCGGTCCATTTGAAATCTGTAACCCTCGGCCGCGATCTTGGGACCAGCATGGAAGTGCTGTCGGGAATCGATGCGAATGACTCGATCGTCTTGAATCCGCCTGACTCGATTGGCGAAGGCGATGTCGTGAATGTCACCCAAACAGCGCCCGCCGATTCGAAAGCTAAATAATCTCGTAAATTCGATGCCAGCCAAGAGTCATGTACGAACTCAAACGCGGACGCACCGGAAGGTTTTCTCCTGCGCGTGTTTTCTCGGAGTTCTGTTAGCAGGCTGTACTGTGGGGCCAAATTACCATCGGCCCTCGGTCGAAGTTCCCTCCACGTTCAGGGAGCCACCACCCTCGGGCTGGAAGGCGGCGACGCCCAACGATGCGATCGCCAAGGGCAATTGGTGGGAAGTATTCGGCGATCCGAAATTGAACGAACTCGAATCGCAGGCGATGGTCAACAATCCGCCGCTGCAAGCTGCGATGGCACGTGTAGCGCAAGCGCGCGCGCAATTTCGAATCACGCGCGCCGATTTGTATCCGACGGTGACGCTCGACCCGTCCGCCTCGCGAGAGCGATATTCAGGCACCCGGGAAAATCCGCCGGGATTTGTCACCACTCCTTACACCGACAACACACTCAATCTTCCAATAGATTTGACTTACGAAATTGATCTTTGGGGCCGGGTCCGGCGTGCGGTGGAATCCGCTCGTGCGCAATATCAAGCCACCGAGGCTGATTACGAGAACATCCTGCTCACTCTGAAATCCGATATTGCTCAGAATTATCTTTCGCTTCGCTACGTGGATACGGATCGTGACATCCTCAAGGGCAATATAGGCCTGCTCGAGAAGGCCGTTAATCTCACGCAGGTGCGTCACTCCGGGGGCGTTGCCAGCGGTCTCGATGTTTCCGAGGCGGAAACGCTTCTCGCTACGATTCAGGCGCAGTACGTCGGCCTCGGCGTGCAACGCGCTCAATTTGAGCACGCCCTTGCGCTCCTGGTTGGCAAGCCTGCCTCCGAATTCACGGTTCCTGAAAATCCGCTCGTCCTCGAACCTCCGCAGATCCCAGTCGGTTTGCCTTCGGATCTTTTGGAGCGCCGCCCAGACATTGCGGAATCCGAGCGCTTGATGGCTTCCGCGAACGCTCGAATCGGAGTCGCGCGCGCCGCGTTTTTTCCGTCGTTAAGCCTTACGGGGACAAGTGTCGGCTACCAAACCGACAATATCACCCAGCTTTTCAATCTTTCGAGCGCCGTTTGGACAGCCATGGCAGGTGCTTCGCAGCCGCTCTTTGAAGGAGGGCGTCTCACAGCCAATCTCGCTCGTGCACGCGCTGCTTACGATGAGAGTGTCGCGAATTATCGCGAGCAGGTTTTGACAGGCTTCAAGGAAGTTGAAGACGGCCTCGCGGGCTTGCGAGTTCTTCAGGATCAAGAAGCGACGCAGAACCAAGCTGTAGCTGCTGCGCAGAAAACCGCCGAAATTTCAACGTCCCGGTACAAAGAAGGGCTTGCGAACTACCTTGAGGTGATTGACGCTCAGCGTACCGTTCTCGATAACGAAGTACTGTCAGCGCAGCTTCGCGAATATCGTCTGCTGACCACAGTTCAGCTCATCAAAGCCCTCGGCGGCGGCTGGCAAGACTCCAAAGTTCACGCACAGATGCAGCCCAGTGCGACGCCGGCGAACAATAGCCATTAGCTCCGGCTCTGCCAGCCATCATCGACCATCACAACAATACGATTTTTGTTCATGAACGATGACCACTTGCATAGAATACTTCTCGTCCGTTCACGGAGACTTCCTTATCAATTTCTATGTCTGACGAATCCATCGCAATCATTGGCGGCACCGGAGACCTGGGTTACGGATTGGCATTGCGCTGGGCGCTCGCAGGCTTCAATGTCGTTATTGGCTCGCGTGTAGCATCGCGGGCCGAAGAGGCCGCGCAGAAGATCCGGGACAAGATTGGTCCTACGGCTAAGGTTCAGGGATTCGTCAACGAGGAAGCCATTCTTCACTCGTGGATCGTCGTGATCGCCGTTCCATTTTCCGCGCAGGCTGCGACGCTGCTTTCCATTCGCGAGAAATTGCGCACCGGTCAGACCATAGTAGATTGCACCGTTCCGCTTGAGGCCACGGTAGGCGGTGCAGCGACGCACATTCTGGGCCTATGGGCGGGTTCCGCGGCTGAGCAGGCCAAGCGCCTCCTTCCGGACACCGTGCACGTTGCTGCGGCCTTTCAAAATGTCTCCGCGCACACGCTTCAGGAATCAAATCAATCGGTCGATTGCGACGTCTTCGTCTGCGCGGATAGCGCTGAGGTCCGCGCGTGGCTCCGGCCGTGGGTTGAAGCAATTTCCAATTGCCGTTACGTCGACGGCGGCAAGCTCGAGAACTCGCGCATCGTCGAATCGCTCACGGCTTTTTTGATTGGAGTGAATCGCCGGTATAAAGTTCTGGGGTCAGGCGTTCGCATCACCGGCATCGGTCAGTTGAAATGACGCGGCCGAGCGCGCGCCGCCACACTGATCGTCGAATCGAGTTGATCGGTTTGCGGACGCTGCCGGAAGTCAAGCCGGGCGAAGATGTCGCGAGGCTCGTGTGGGACGCGGCCCGGCGCGAAAGTGCGGGACTCGAGACCGGCGATGCGCTCGTCCTTGCGCAGAAGATTTTTTCGAAGGCGGAAGGACGTATTGTTCGATTGCGCGATGTCGCACCTTCGGCGTTGGCACAAACTTGGGCTCAAACGCTTCGCGCCGATCCGCGATTCGTTGAGATTGTGTTGCGCGAGTCCCGTCGCATCATCAGAATGAGCGAGCGGGCACTTATCGTCGAAACACGCCACGGTTTTGTCTGTGCGAATGCTGGCGTGGATCGTTCGAACGTGCGCGGCAGTGGATCGGTCACGTGCCTTCCGTTCGATCCCGACGCGTCGGCGCAGAAATTTGTCAAACGGATCAAATCGCTGAGCGGTGCGCGTGTGGCAGCAATTATTTCCGATACCTTTGGCCGCCCCTGGCGATTGGGCTTGGCGAATGTTGCCATCGGCGCCGCCGGCTTTTCAGTGCTCGAAGATCTACGCGGCAGGAAAGATGCGAGTGGTCACCTGCTCAACGCGACGATTCTCGCCGTCGCCGATGAACTCGCGGCTGCCGCCGGCCTGGTGATGAAGAAATCGGCGCAAGTTCCGGTCGTCATCATTCGCGGCGCTAGACTTCCGGCCGGGCGAGGGCGTGCACAGGAATTGATTCGTCCGCCCAGCGAAGATATGTTTCGATAGTAGAGTTCTTTTGGGCTTACGGCTTAAGCAGCAGTCCGTCGCAAGCGTCCGTGACAAAGACCTATGGGTACAATCGCCAGCACGCCAAACATAAAGTCCCCCGCGAACCTCAATCAACGTGCAATTTCCCGTGCGATCGCTTTCGGAGAATCCGGTGGTCATCTCACGCGCGAAGATGCGGCTCAATTGATCGAGCACGCGCAAACTGCCGAGCTTCTCGAAGCAGCATCATCTCTGCGGAATCGCGTCAAGGGACGCACAATCAGCTACTCCCGCAAGGCATTCATTCCTCTCACGACATTTTGCCGCGATCGTTGCGGCTACTGCACGTTCCGCCGCGATCCCGGCGAGCCTGGTGGCCGTTATATGACGCCCGCGGACGTGATTGCCGCAGCCGAAGCCGCTCGGCGTGCCGGATGTCACGAATTGCTTTTCAGCCTTGGCGATCAGCCCGAGATCGAATTTCCCGAAGCGCAGAATTTTCTCCGCGCTCGTGGCTTTGAGCGAACCCTCGAATATCTCGCGGCGGTGACGCGGCTCGCTCTCGAACAAACCGGCCTGCTCCCGCACTCAAATCCCGGCTTGATGGGCCCTGCCGATCTCGCCGAACTCAAAACCTCGAACGCCAGCCTCGGCCTCATGCTCGAAAATTCCAGTCCGCGATTGATGGGACGTGGCCAGGCACATTGGCGCGCGCCCGACAAAGCCCCGCGCAAGCGCCTTCGCACGATCGAGGACGCAGGCCGCCAGAAAATTCCTTTTACGACGGGAATTTTGATCGGCATCGGCGAAACGCGCGAGGAACGCGTCGATTCTTTGCTCGCTATCCGTGAACTTCATGCGCGCCACGGCCATATCCAGGAAGTCATCGTGCAGAATTTTCGCGCCAAACCGTCCACACGGATGGCCGCGCATTCCGAACCCGACATGGATGAAATGCTGCGCACCGTGGCTCTCGCAAGGCTCGTGCTTGGCGGCGATATGAATCTCCAAGCGCCGCCAAATCTGAGCGCGTCCGATTATCCGCGGCTTCTCGATGCCGGTATCAACGATTGGGGCGGCATTTCTCCCATCACGCCCGATTTCATCAATCCCGAGGCCGCCTGGCCGCATATCGCCACGCTCGGCGAGCGCACCTCCAACGCCGGATTTCATTTGCGCGCGCGCCTGACTATTTATCCTGAATTCATCGAGCGCGATGGCTTCCTGCACGATTCAGTCCGGCCATGTGTTTCGTCGCTCGCCGATGCGGATGGTTTTGCAAAAATGGAGAATGGATGGCCATCGTAAATTCAGTAACGCCCGCGCCGCGCAAGTCACTCAATGAAGCGCTCACCGCCGCGCGGCCCGGCATCCGCGGTCCACTCGAGTCAGTACTTGAGGGCAGAAAACTCGATTTTGACGAATGCCTGCTTCTCGCCCAAGCCGACCAAGCCGACTTGACGGCGTTAATTCGCACGGCCGACGAACTTCGCCGCCGTCAAGTCGGCGATGTCATCACTTACGTCGTCAATCGAAACATCAACTTCACGAACGTATGCATGGTCGGCTGCGCCTTCTGCGGTTTCGGCCGCGGCCCGAATGCCAGCGACGCGTATTTCCTCTCCATTGAGCAAATTGTCGCCAAGGCAACCGACGCCTGGAAGGCTGGCGCCACCGAAGTATGCATTCAAGGCGGGCTGCCCAAGGATTTCGATGGGTTCTTTTATCGCGATATTCTGCGCGGCATTCGCTCGGCGCTCCCAGAAATGCACATTCACGCCTTCTCGCCGATGGAAATTGCTTACGGCGTCGAAAAAACTGGAATGCCCCTCCACGAATATCTCTTGATGTTGAAAGAAGAAGGCTTGAACACGATTCCCGGCACGGCCGCAGAAGTTCTTGACGATGACGTGCGCGCCGCCCTGAGCCCGAACAAGTTGAAAGTGAAACAGTGGGTCGAAATAGTGCGTACCGCGCATTCGGTCGGAATTCGCAGCACTTCAACGTTGATGTATGGCCACGTAGAAACGCCCGAACACTGGGTGCGGCATATGATGCTCCTTCGCGAAATTCAAGAAGAAACCGGGGGCTTCACCGAGTTCGTCCCGCTCGGATTCATCCACGAGAAGACTCGGCTCTACCGCAAAGATGGATCGCGGCCAGGATTCAATCAGCGCGAAAATTTGGCGGTTCACGCGCTCGCGCGCGTTCTTTTCAATGGCCTGATTCCCAATGTGCAAGTGTCCTGGGTAAAGATGGGCTTCGATGAATCGCTCGCATGTCTCGAAGCCGGCGCGAACGATTTCAGCGGCACGCTGATGGAAGAACACATTTCGCAATCGGCCGGCGCAACGCACGGCGAATACGTCTCGCCTGCCGAATTTCGCGCGTACATCCGCAGGATCGGCCGCGTCCCTGCCGAACGCACGACAACCTATCAATTGCGCCGCGTCTTCTCCGCCGACATTCCCGAAGCAGATGAAGAAAATGAAGCACTGCCCGTGCGTGCGGCTCGATTGAGACTCGTTGATCAGCCGGCTCACTACACAGGATCTGGCTACTAATGCGAATCGTCGCGCTGGCCGGAGGCGTAGGGGCATCGAAGCTGTTGTTTGGACTCGCGCGCGCCATGCCGCCGGACGAACTCACGATCGTCGTCAACACCGGCGACGACATCGAGATGCATGGCCTAACAATTTGTCCCGATCTCGACATCGTCACGTACACTCTCGCCGGCGTCGTGAATCCGACGACCGGTTGGGGAATTGACGGCGACACGTTTGCCGCGCGCGACTATCTCGGCCGTTATGGCCGCGAGACTTGGTTTAATCTCGGCGATCGCGATCTCGCCACGCACATCCACCGCACGGACATGCTCCACCGCGGCAAGACACTTTCCGAGTGCGCCGAGTCAATTCGCCACGCGCTCGGAGTTGCGGCGAAGATTCTGCCGATGTGCGATGAACCGGTGCGCACCCAGATCGAAACTGATCACGCCCTGCTGCCATTTCAACACTATCTCGTGAAACATCGGGCTGAGCCGCGAGTGAAGAAGATTCATTTTCATGGCGTTGAATCTGCAGAACCAGCCCCCGGGATATTGGAAGCCATCGCCGCTGCAGATGGAATCGTGATCTGCCCGAGCAATCCGCTCATCAGTATCGGCCCGATTCTCGCTGTGCCCGGAATCCGAGAAGCAATTGCGGCGAGACGCGCATACGTCGTGGCCATCAGCCCGATTGTTGGCGGAGCGTCGTTGAAAGGCCCTTCGGATAAAATGATGTCGGAGTTGGGATTCGAGGTTTCTGCGCTTGGCGTGGCTCGGATGTATCGTGATATTTGTGGCCGGATCATCGTTGACGAAGTTGATGCGCCGTCGCGGAAGTCAATCGAGGAGTTGGGCGCAGAAGTATCGGTCACTGGCACAGTGATGCGTGCGGATGAAGACAAAGTTCGGCTCGCTGCATACACATTGAGCCGATTCAGTGAAAAAGCGAGCCATGCGCCTGCGTAAGAGTGCGGAGTGGATATATTCAGCGACGCTAATGCAATCGTAACCGCGGCAACAATTCTGGAGCTGCATGAAAGCACTTCTTATCCCGGTGAAAGATTTGCGCAATGCCAAGCAACGACTCGCGCCGTGGCTCTCGCAGAGCGACCGCACTGAGCTTGCGGAGGCGATGTTTGACGATTTCTGCGCCGCCGTAGTTCGCGCGCGCGGCATGGATCGCATTTTTTTGATAAGCAATTACGAGCCCGCGATCGACCGCGCGCAGAAATTCGGATGGGACGTAATTCGCGAAACGCAGCAGCACTCAGAGAGTGCGTCAGTTGATGCAGCGTCAAGAATTTGCGCCGGGCGCGGCGTGACTTCGCTCGCTCGCCTGCCAATTGATCTCCCGCTCACCACACCGGACGATATCACTTCGATTTTCGAAGCGATGCGCCCGGCGCCATCGGCCGCGATCGTCCCGTCGCGAAGCGGCACCGGAACCAATATGCTCCTGCGCACGCCGCCACCGCTCTTTCCCTCGCATTTTGGGCCCAACAGCTTTCCGAAGCATTTGGCCGAGGCGAAACAATGTGGCGCCGAATGTATCGTATTAAGAAACGAGCGTCTCGAACTCGACGTTGACGACCTCGATGATTTGCACGTTCTCACCGCGAGGGCGGATCTTCCCGGTGCGACACGGCGCTGGCTCGAGCGCGCCGGCTTCCGGAACGCAGCGAAAACCGCCGGCAATGCAATTCCTTATGAAACGGCGCGTCCTGCCGGGGAGGGCGTGTGAAAAACAAAATTTATCCCTCAGCGGATGCCGCCGTCGCCGACATCAAAGATGGCACAAGCGTAATGTTTGGCGGATTCGGCGGCGCTGGTTTTCCGCACGAGTTGATACGAGCTGTGGGCCGCAAGGGCTCCCGCAATCTTTTCGCGATCAGCAATAATTGCGGGACAAATGATTCTGAACTCGGCGTGCTCTTCAAGAATAAACAAATTCATAAAGTGATCGCGGCTTTTCCGGGACCGCAGTCAATTTACTTTCAGCAGCAAGTGGAAACAGGCGAAGTGGAATTCGAGCTGGTCCCGCAGGGAATTCTATGCGAGCGCATGCGCGCTGCTGGCGCCGGCATCTCCGCTTTTTACTCGCCCGTCGGCGTCGGAACTGAGGTCGCGTACGGTAAGGAGGAGCGTGTTGTCTATGGCCGGCGATGTATTCTCGAATCTGCGCTTCTCGCCGACTACGCCTTCATTCGCGCACATCGCGCGGACCCGCTCGGAAATCTCACATACAGAAAGGCTGCCCGCAATTTCAATCCGGTGATGGCCACCGCTGCGAAGATCACTGTTGTCGAGGTGCAGGAAATCGTGCCGGTGGGCTCGCTCGATCCCGAAACGATTGTTACTCCATCTGTATTTGTGGATCGAATTGTGGAAGTGGGAAAAAGCCGTGGCAATTAAGAATAGGCTCACGCGCGAACAAATCGCTGAACGTGCCGCTCTCGAGCTGCCGGATGGCGCTTACGTGAATCTCGGCTGGGGTATTCCGAACCTGATCGCGGGATACGTTCCGAAAGGCGTGGACATCATTTTTCACAGCGAGAACGGCATTCTCGGCATGGGCCCGCGTGCAAAAGAAGGCGAAGAGGATTTCGATATTGTGGACGCGATGAAGGCTCCGGTGACGGTTCTTCCCGGCGCGGCATTTTTTTCACAAGTGGACGCGCATATGATGACGCGCGGCGGCCATCTCGACGTGTCGGTCCTTGGCGGACTCCAAGTCTCGGAGCGCGGCGATCTCGCAAACTGGAAGGTGCCAGGTGCGAATTCCTCGGGCGGAATCGGCGGCGCGATGGATATTGCTGTCGGATCGCGCCATCTGATCGTGACCATGGAGCACGTCAATAAGTTTGGCGAAACAAAAATCGTTAAGATCTGTACATATCCGCTGACCGCGCTCCAATGCGTGAAAACGATCGTTACGGATTTAGCGGTGATCGACGTGCTACCAGAAGGATTATGCTTGAGAGAAGTTGCGCCTGGCGTGACGCCTGAAGAAGTTCAGAGCATGACTGAGCCGAAATTGATCCTGCCGCGAAGAATTCCAGATATGCCAATCAGCTCCCGCAGACTCGCACAAAATTCATGAGCTTCTAAATCTGATTCTAGGCCCATCCGATTTGAGCATCAGTTTGACTCGAGCGCCGTGCGAACTTTGCTTGCCAGCGCGCTGAGCTCGAAAGGTTTTTGAAGGTAGTGAGCCCCTTCGCCGCTCTGAATGTGTGTGGACGCGTTGAACTCGAGATATCCCGACATATAGATAACTTTGACTTCAGGCCTCAATGCCGTCATCGCACGCACCAGTTCGTGTCCGCCCATCTTCGGCATCATCGTATCCGTAAGCAAAAGATGAATCGGGCCGGAGTGCCGCTGCGCAATATCTTTCGCTTCCTCGCCATCGCCCGCCGCCAGCACCGTGTATCCGCAGCGCTGTAGATATTCCGTGGCGAGCTCGCGGATTCCCATCTCGTCATCGACCACAAGAATTGTTTCCGCCCCGCGTTGCGGCTTGGCAGCTTTTTCAGGTGGCGCTTGAATTGTTACCGGAGCTTCCACTGGCGGTAAATAAACAGTGAACGTCGTTCCGCGGCCCAGCGTGCTTTCCACCGCGATGAATCCTTCGCTTTGCTTCACGATTCCGTAGACCGTCGCCAATCCAAGACCCGTTCCACGCCCTTTCGCCTTCGTCGTAAAGAATGGCTCGAAGATTCGTGCCTGGGTCTCCGCGTCCATTCCTCCACCTGAGTCCTTAACTACGAGTGCGACATATGGACCGGGTGCGGTGACGGGTAATCTCTGCGGATTGCCGGGTTCAAGCGTTGTGTTCTGCGTGCGAACTGTAAGCGTGCCACCTTTCGGCATCGCGTCTCGCGCATTCACAGCCAGATTCAATAGCACTTGCTCGATCTGCACAGCGTCAGCGCGTACGCGTGCGAGAGACGGCTCGAGCTCAATTTTAAGATGAATATTCGAGCTGATGAGGCGCGGCAGCATCGTGCCCATATCAGTGACGACGGCGTTTAGATCCAGCACTTCGGGCTTTAGAATTTGCATGCGGCTGAATGCCAGAAGTTGCTTCGTCAGCGCCGCGGCACGATCGGCGGCTTTCTGAATTTGCGCCACGTTGTCGAGGGGTTTTTCCGCGGCATTGTTGAGCAGCAAATCCGTATGCCCGCGCACCACCATCAAAATATTATTGAAATCATGCGCGATGCCCCCGGCAAGTTGGCCGATCGCCTCCATCTTCTGCGATTGCCGCAGCTGGGCCTCGAGTTGACGTTTCTCCGTAATGTCCAGCATCACGCCCTGAATGGATCTCGCTCCGATAACGGAGTCGTAAACGACCCTTCCGAGATCGGTGAACCAACGGTAAGTGCCGTCACGCGCCTTGAGGCGGTATTCGGCAGCGAGCGGTTCCTGCGTCGTTCTGCAGCTCTCCTCTTGTTCGATTGCCTTCGCGGCGTCATCGGGATGCAGGCGCGAATACCAGAAACCGGGATCGGCCATCCATTCCGCTTGCGTGTATCCAAGAATCGCTTCAATCTGCGGGCTGACGTAATGCCACTGTCCGTTCTGGCCAAAATCCGCCATATAGGTAATGGCAGGAAGCTGCTCCACCAGCAATCTGAACTTGGTTTCGGCCTCCAGAAGATCCATCTCGGCGCGCTTACGCTCGGTGAGATCGTGGATGATCACTTGTGCGCCACGCCCGTCGGCAGATTTGAAAGCGCTGGCAGCGACTTCGACGTCAACCGTCGTTCCGTCCAGCCGAAGGTATTTTTCTTCAAGGAAGGGAACTGTCTGTCCGGTGTCACGCGCTTGCGCCATCCGGCTTTTCACCACATCGTGATAAGACGGATGAATGAGATCGAAAACCCGTTTTCCAATAAGCTGTTCTGCTGACGACGCACCGAGAAGTTTCATGCAGGCCGAATTAACGAAAACGACCTTGCCCTCATGCTGGATGAAGATCGAATCCGGCGAAAGCTCGACGAGGCGCCGGTAGCGCTCTTCACTCTGGCGCACCTCCGCTTCCGCGAGCTTACGATTTGAAATATCGCGGTAAATGCAATAGACCGCGACTTGGCCGCCTTCGATGGTCACCGGAGCAACTAGAAGGGAGACATCCACCCGTGTGCCGTCTTTCCGCCGCCGCACCGTCTCGATGTTTGCGTTAACACCTCGCTCGGCTTCCTGGTCGAGCCACTTTCCTTCGTCCTGTTTGTCTTGCGGCACGATGAGGCGGTCAAGGTCCTTCCCGACCGCATCGTCTGCCGCGTAACCGAAGAAGCGGGTAAATTCGCGATTCACCTGTTGGACGATATTCTTCGTGTCCACGATCGCAATCGCTTCGGGCGCCGACTCGACGAGTTGCTCCAGATATGCCTTTTGGATCGTCAAACTGCGCTCGGCCTGTTTCCGGCTCGTAATATCCAGGATTACTATCGTGACGCCGCGAACTTCGCTCGACGCCACTCGCAACGGAAAGTAGCTGATAAGCCAGTCGCGCGCTTCTCCTGGACGCGCGGGCGTTGCGCCGTGCATTTCTCGGTTCAGCACCGCCTCGCCTTTCACCAGGACTAAACGCACCAGCGATTCCATTTGAAGTGCCATTCCCGGGATCATCTCCGAAAGCGTCTTGCCGATATGATCCGCCGCAGGCCGGCCGTTGAACTCTGCGAGCTGATCGTTCACGCGCCGATACCGCATCTCAGCATCCACGAATGCGAGTCCGATCGGAGCCGTGCGATACAGCAAGTCCAATTCTGCGAATTGCTCGATCGAGCGCCGCTGGCTATCGAAGAGTGCCTGCTCCGAATTCGAATACTCTTCGAGCAGCAGGGATATCATTCCGATTACGATTCCGAGAGTCCAACCGAGATCAAGAGAGAATGAGATTTGCGGAAGAAATTCGACCAGGGTCAATACGCCGGGGAGCCGGTAATGTCCTGAGAGCAGTCCATTGGCGCCACTCACTGCATACAAGACTTCTGTGACGCCGAATAGAAGGAAAAACAGTGCGGCAATCAGGCTGTTCCGACGCGAGATTCTGAGGGCGCGACGCAATAAGGCCACACCGCAGTACAAGAACACGCCGCCGAGGACGAGTTGCCGCGGCGCGGTGCGAATCGCGTAGCTGAGAGCAGGATTCTCTTTGTGAAAATTCGCGGCAGCGAAACAGACGATCGCCAGTGCAGCCGCGGCCAGCGTGCAATCAATTATGCGCGAGCGCAACGCCTGCCCGGGTTTTTCGAGGCTCCATAGTCCGCCCAGTAGAAACGGAAACATCATGTAGCCGAAAACTTGCGAAAGAAGAATGAAGGCTGCTTTCGGCAGTGTCCAGGCGGGCCCGATCAAAAGTATCGGAATTCCAATCGCAAGATAACCGAGGTATGCAGCCCACGCCCACGTCCACCACCACAAAAATTCCTGGCGTCGTAGAAAGTGATAGAGGGAAGCGAAGAGCATCACGACGAAGAGCGTGGCGATGCACTCTAACCCGATGAACTGAACCAGATCGGAACCGTGTGCCAAATGCGACCTCAGTTGTTACAAAAACAGCGT
This sequence comes from Candidatus Acidiferrales bacterium, assembly GCA_036513895.1. Taxonomy (GTDB): domain Bacteria; phylum Acidobacteriota; class Terriglobia; order Acidiferrales; family UBA7541; genus Palsa-147. The sequence goes on from DATBYF010000099.1 coordinate 20,998, forward strand.
GAGGCCGGCTCCAAATGCACGGATCGCGCAAGCGAGCGGGGCGAAAAAACACAATTTGTAGTACTAGAACCTGCCTCTAGAGGTGAGTTTGTGCTCGGGTCATCGGCGGGTCAAGCGCTGCGTACGATCGTCGTAACTAGCTTAATAACAGACGCTTTAGTGGGGATGGCGCGGATATCCAGTTAACTTGAACCTGCGCTGGCGGCGCGGCCAATAAGTTCGACTGGCTGGGTGTTCGAGATGAGTATTTGCGCCTGCTCAAACGCAGATTTCACGCGGCGTCGAAGCTCCCGTGCGACATCATCGGCGCGTAATGCCGCGCTGCGCAATTGAATTCGCAGCGCGGTTCCATCGAGGTTCAGCGATTCGATACCCAGCACGCGCGGTCCGTCAATCAACGCATTGGACCATTCCGCATCGCTGCGAAAATCTCCGCACACCTTTTCGAGGATTGCCAGCGCGCGTCCCACCGTTTCTCCCGACGGTACGGTGACGTCCACGTATGTCTGCGACCAGTCCCGGCTCAAATTCGCGATCGAGCCGATCAACCCATTCGGGATGCTGATCACGGCGCCCCGATCATTGCGCATCACCGTACGGCGCACAGTCACATGTTCGACGCGCCCGGTATCGTTGTTCACGCGAATCACGTCGCCGACACCGTATTGATCCTCAAAAATGATAAAAAATCCGTTGATCAAATCCTTTACGAGATATTGACCGCCAAAACCGATAGCCAGGCTGGCAAGTCCCGCCGCCGCGGCCACCGGAGTTACGTTGAATCCAAATTCAGGCAGGGCAGCGAGGAGACCGACAATGACGATAACTCCGAATCCCATGCTATAGAGCACACCCGCCATCGTGCGCGTCTGCTGTTCGCGCACTTGCGCCACGCGCGTCTGATTTTTCGCTCGCTCCACCAGCCGGGTAGTCGCCGCGCGCAGAAGCCGCACAGCGAGGACAACGATGGCGACGATTACAAGGAGGCGAAGGCCGTGAACTCCGGCGGATTCAAGCCACTGTGCGACGGGTTCTGTCATTGAAGAATTCGCGCGCGATTATACCATCCGCCTACGAGAGCGCGGTCCGAGGAATTGACGCGCGAAGCGAAAATTAAACGCTCGCATCGACACCGGGCGCCGCTAAGCGTCAAGCGCGCCAGATGAGCCAGGTGGAAGCTCGATCGAGTATTTCGTTCGCGCTTTTTCCGCATGAAGTTCAAGCGCGAGCTGAATCAGCCGGTCAATCAATTCTTTATAGGAAATTCCCGAAGCTTCCCACATCTTGGGATACATGCTGATGGACGTAAATCCGGGTATTGTATTCAGCTCATTGATGAAAATCCGTGATGTCTTCTTATCAACAAAAAAATCCGCTCGCGCCATCCCGGCTCCATCAATCGCGCGAAACGCGCGAATCGCATACTCCTGAATTTTCTTTGCCTGCGCGCGCGTCAATTTCGCGGGAATCTCAAGCCGCGTGCCTTCTTCGAGATATTTCGCCGTATAATCGTAATACTCCCGGTGCGGAATAATTTCGCCGGGAATGGAAGCCTTCGGATCCTCATTTCCAAGCACACTGACTTCAATCTCGCGCGCATTCACAGCTTTTTCGACAATAAGTTTCAGCGCGAACTCCGCTGCGAGATTCAGCGCCGCCGGCAATTCTTTGGCTTTTTCGACTCGCGACATTCCGACAGACGATCCCAGCGTCGCCGGCTTAACGAACAGCGGATGCCGCAGCGCTTTCTGAATTTTGGCCAGCGTACGTTTCGGCTCGCGTTCCCATTCTTTGCGGCTGACCGCAACGAATGGCACGATCGGCAGCCCGGCATATTCGAAAAGCCGCTTCTGCACGTCTTTGTCCATCCCCACCGAAGACGCAAGCACTCCCGCGCCCACGTACGGCAAGCCCGCAAGCTCGAGCAACCCCTGAACTGTTCCGTCCTCGCCAAACGTGCCGTGCAACACGGGAAACATCACGTCAACGCGAATCCCTCGACTGCCTTCATCCCCGGCAGCGGTCGTCACCGGCAATAGCGACGCGGCGCTCGGATCAGCTGGCAGCACCACGCGCTCGCCATTCTTTAATACTTCCGGCAAAAGCTTCTGCGCACCAAGTCCGGCCAGCCATCGCCCCTCTTTCGTAATCCCAATCGGCACAGCTTCATATTTCTCAGGATCGAGCGCGCGTATCACTGACGCCGCCGACGCCAGCGAAACTTCATGTTCGCCCGAGCGCCCGCCAAACAAAATTCCAACTCGCAATTTTTTCGTGCCGGTCATTCCAGCAGAAATCTCCGAAGATCTCGCGCCACAAATCACGCAAGAAACCTACAGAATTTTCTTCCCCAATCCCGAAAGCAGAAGTTCCACGCCCAAAAGTGCCGTCTTATTCAGCATGTCAATCACCGGATTGATTTCGACCAGTTCAAAACAAATCCCCGCTCGGCTATCCGCGATCATCTCCAGCGCAAGATGCGCTTCGCGATACGTCACGCCGCCGCGCACCGGCGTTCCCACTCCAGGCGCATCCGTCGGGTCAACGAAATCCATGTCCAGGCTTACAGCGACGCCCGCCGTATCGTCGCCAGCAAATTTCAACGCCTCCGACATCACTTCGCGCATCCCCCGCTCGTCAATATCGCGCATGGTGAAAACGTGAACGCCCGTCTCCTTAATCAGCTTCCGCTCTTTCGCGTCAAGATCGCGGATGCCAACGAGCGCAACATTCCGCGGCTCGACCATGGGCTTCGCTCCAGCAAGTTCCGTCAATTCCGGCGGCCCATACCCCATGATGGATGCGAGCGGCATCCCGTGGACGTTTCCCGAAGGAGAGCTATCCGGCGTATTCATGTCGCCGTGCGCATCAAGCCAAATCACGCCGATGGATTTGGATTTTTTCTTGAAATAGGAAGCCGCGCCCGCCACAGTCCCGGCCGCAATCGAATGATCCCCGCCTAATACCAGCGGAATTTGATCCTCTTCGAGAGTTTTGCTGACCATCTCGGCGAGGCCCTTGCAAGTCGCCACAATTTCCGCGAGATATTTCGCATTTTTCTCGCCGTAATGCTGTTCCTCGGCCTGAATGACGGGCACGTTGCCGATGTCCTCCACCTGCCGGCCAAGATGCTTCAGCCGCGTTTGCAGCCCGGCGACGCGCAGCGCGGACGGCCCCATATCTACGCCGCGGCGGCTCGCGCCCAGGTCCATCGGCACACCGATAATGCGGATTTTTTCAGCCATGCAGTTCGACCGTTAACGACCCCAGGGAAGGCGGCTCAAGGATAAACGCGGTACAGCATACGGGGAAAGGGAATTACTTCCCGGATGTGCTCGGTACCGCAAATCCACGCCACCGTGCGCTCGAGCCCCAGCCCAAATCCCGCATGCGGCACGCTTCCGTAGCGGCGAAGATCGAGATACCACTGGAAGGAATCCTCGGGCAAATTATTCTGGCGCAATCGCTCGACCAAAGTGTCGTAGTTCGCCAGACGCTCGCCGCCGCCGATGATTTCACCGTAGCCTTCCGGCGCAATCATGTCGAAGTTAAGCGCCAGATCCGGCCTTTCAGGATCGTAAGCCATATAGAACGCTTTCATCGCCGAAGGATAGCGATGAATCAAGACAGGCTTATCGAACGATTTTGAGATGATCGTTTCTTCGTCGCCTCCGAAGTCATCTCCAAACTTCGCCGGATTATTGCTTTTCTGCAGAACATCAATCGCCTCTTCATACGTGATTCGCGGAAATGGCGGCACTACCTTTTCAAGAGCCGCAACATCTCGCTTCAGCATTTCGAGATCGCCACGCCGGTTCTTCACCACGCCCTGAACGATGGCGCTTACCAGCCCTTCGCCGAGTTCCATCATATCGTCGAGATGCGCGTAGGCCGCCTCGGGCTCAAGCATCCAGAACTCGGTGAGATGCCGCCGCGTTTTTGATTTTTCGGCGCGAAACGTCGGCCCGAAACAATAAACTTTGCCGAGCGCCGCGGCCGTCGCTTCCACGTAAAGCTGCCCGGATTGCGTCAGATAGGCCTTTTGCTCGTCAACGTAATCCACTTCAAAAAGCGTTGTCGTTCCCTCGCACGCTGCTGGTGTGAAAATTGGCGCGTCAGTGAGCGTGTAACCCTGATCGTCCATGTAATTTCGAGCCGAACGAATGGCTTGCGCGCGAATCCGAAGAATCGCGGCTTGGCGCGGCGTGCGAATCCACAAATGGCGCTTGTCGAGAAGGAAATCCACTCCATGCTCTTTGAGCTGGATTGGATAAGGTTCGCTGTCAGAGACCCGCTGAACCACGTTCATGCCGCTAATGCGAATTTCAAATCCGCCCGGTGCGCGCGGCTCGGCATGAATTGTTCCCGTCACCTCGACGCTTGATTCCTGCGTCAGTCCCTTAAGCGCTCCAAACGCCTCGGGTTGATCTTTCTGCGATACAACGCCCTGAATAATTCCCGTGCCATCGCGGAAAATTGGAAATAATAATTTCCCCGATTCGCGCAAATTGTAGAGCCAGCCCTGCAGCTTGACTGCTCGATCCTGATACTGGCCCGCGTGATCAATCGTGATAATCGGCGCGGATGCTGTGGCGTCCTGTGTCATCAATCCATCCCATTCGAATTTAATTCTCGCTTGCGCGCTCTTGCTCGGATTCCAATTCGTGCTCCAGCTTGTCGAGCGCCGTCCGAATCTGGCTCATGCTGGGCGAGCCGCCAGCATGCTCCTTCAATTCAATCACCAACGGTAGTACGTTCGGCGCCGCTGCAACGAGTTTGAGAGCGGCCTCCCAATCAATCGTGCCTTCGAAAGGCAGCAAATGCTCGTCCGTCTCGCCATGATTATCGTGAATGTGCGTCGTGGCGATCCGGTCGCGCATCGTTTCGAAGGATTTTTCCACTCCTTCCTCGATGTGCGCGTGTCCGAAATCAAAGCAGAAGCGCAGATCTTTCAAATGCGTCTCGCGTATCAGCGTCTGTAGCGTCTCCGGCGATCCCATCTCGCTGGGCGTATTTTCGAGCGCGATTGTCACGCCGCGCTGCTTCGCAAAAATCACCAGATGCTCGAGCGAATTGAATGCGGCATCGAGATTTCGCGCGTCCGCGGACTGGCGCCCATGTCCCATATGTTGCACCAGGTAACGGAAGGGTAGTCGCTCGGCTACATCGAGCGCGCGTTTCACTTCATCCACGGCATCGAGCCGGCGGGTCCGTTCCGCATCGCAAATCGAAATCGGGCTGCCGCTATCGCGGCCCGCGGAACTCTCGCGCTCGGTAGGCGAGTGAAGCGAGTGCAATGAGACGCCATGTGCATTGAGCCAGTC
>DATBYF010000100.1:0-35954 GCA_036513895.1 Candidatus Acidiferrales bacterium
CCAATCAATTTACGATCAGCGATGTTCTCGAGCGCATCAAGAAAAAGCGCCCCAACACCGATCGCTACACCAAACGCCAGCGGCTTCCCAAATGATTCCCGGCACAACAAATTTCTTGGAGATTATTGGAGCAGGCCAAAAACGACGACAGCGTTCGGAGTGCCTACAAAAACTCTGCCGTTCGCGATCATCGGCGTCACGAACTTGACGTTGCCGTTGGTGGGGAATTGATCGCGCCCTCCAGGCGCTTGATTGCTGTTATAGAGTTCGGTCGCCAAATTCGTCGCGTCATACGCATGCAGCACGCCGTTGCCGCCGTTCTCAATCGCCCATACGATTCCATTTGTAACAGGGCTGGCCGTGCCATTCGCTGAAACGCTTGGATCGGTTCCGGGATAACCGAATGTATTCATGGAATGCGAGCTCGGCGCGACCGCCAGCTTTGCATTTGAGATCGGAAAGGCTTTCAATGTGCCGTTGACGTCGCCGTAATAAATCGTGTTGTTGAAATATGCGGGAGCAGCCCAAATTCCACCGGGCAGCGCGTCGTTGATCTGCTGGTACAGCGAATTATCGTTCTGGGCGTTGAATTTTCCCATTGAGTCGCGATTCACCACGTAGATGTTGTGATCTTTTCCCGCGCCGACGGCGAGATGCCATGTGGTTCCCTGCGCGTCCTTCAAATCAGGCAAGAGCACTGCGCCGCCGGAGCCGAGATCGACGTCGTCATCCGATTCCGAATCCGTGTTTGACATCGTGAAGTAATCGGTCACGGCAAGCGCGCTTCCGCTCGTGGATATTTTTATGAATGTGTTGCCGTAATCTCCGCTCACTGGAAGGCCATTGGCATCGAGCGTGTTGTCAAACGTACCGTTTGCATCCAGGAAATAAATATTGCCGGACGAATCCGCATTCAGTCCTGCGCCCGACATCCAGATGGCGCCATCGCTTCCGTTGGGTGTGATATTGAGCACGCGCGCCTGCTGCATGGTCGTCTCGCTGTAACCGATCACCCACCCGGTATAAGGAGCATCGTCGCAGTGCGAAGCCCAGCTGGTATAAACCACGCCGTTCAACGCGAGCAAGCTCGCTCGCTCTTTATATTGCTTCGGATCGAAAACCACTTCCCCGTTCGAGCTGTTTGCGCCAGTGCCGGGGAAAGTCGCTTGAATAGTCGCGGGACTTCCGGTTTGTTCCGCGCCGGTGGTGAGATCGAGCGCGTGCAAACGTTGGTGATAGTTTCCGCTGCCGTCCTTCGACATGGCCACCATGAAAATTGTTCCGTGAGAGCCGGCGCTCGGATCAATCACCGGCGTGGATGTGATTCCTATCACTGGAGCAACCTGGCCACAGCCGTTCACTTGATCGCCCGGTGTTTCGCCCGCTCCTAGAACTGAAACCGACCAGAGTTGCGAAAGCGAATTCGCATCGAACGCGTACACTATGTCCTGCTCGGTCGCGACGAAAACTACGTTGTGCGTGGTGCCGCCAATGGTGAGGTTTGAAACATAGAGCGGCTCGGCATCCACATTTCCCTGAACCCCCAGCGTCCCGATTTTTCCGAATAATATTGAGTTCACGTTCACGGTTGTGAGGGTTGTTTCGTTCAAATTCTGACCGGTTCTCGAGTTGTCGTTGTGCCATGTAAGAACCATGGCGCCGACCGGCGGACGGGGAGGCGGCGATCCGCCAGAGGATACGGTCAGAGTAGCCAGATTGCTGGTGAGCGTTCCGGCTGAGTTGCTCACTATGACGTCGAACGTCGCGCCGTCATCCGTAGTGGCTGTCGCAGGAATGGTAAAGCTCGTGGAAGTTGCGCCTGAAATGTTCGCGCCGTTTCGTTGCCACTGGTAACTCAAGGGCGCCGTACCTGCTGCCACGACTGAAAATGTAGCGGCTTGTCCGACATTCACCGTCACGTTAATTGGCTGCGTTGATATCGTAGGGGCTGTGTTTTGCGGTGGGGAGGGAGGGGGCGTGGTTGTGGACTTGCTTTCTCCACTGCCTCTGCATCCTGCTGCTGCGCACACACAGGCAAAGATCGCGCCCAGGAGCACGGATCGAGCATTCGACTTCACGCGCGGTCCTCCAACTTATTCGGGCGAGCCATTAACATCATTTTAAGGTCGCGGCGGTGATTTTCACCTTGTACCAAAGCGCAGTTTCGGGACAGTTACACCAAGGCAGCCAAGGGGTATCATGCCTGTAATCGGCAAGTCGCGACTTCAGCTCAAGCCCTAGCTCATAATTTAGGGGACTTAGGTTTGATGTTTGTATTTGGAAAAGGTGCCAACAGAACTTCTGCTGGCTGCTCCGAGATGGAACCGCCTGTTGAAATTGCAATTAAATACAAGAAAGAGGATTTCTCATTTGCCGGCAGATACGGAATGACTGGTCTGCGCAGGTGTCACGTTTTTACGAGAGGGTCACGGTTGCGGGATTGGCAAGATTAGCTAGTGGATGGCGTAAATCCGCCTCGGCTCGCTCGACTATAGAGAAGAATTAAGACAGCAAGGAGACCTGCGAGCGCGCTAAACCAGATAGCCATTGTGAGAGCTACGATCCAGTGCGGAGCGACGCCAACTCGCTTCAAGACGAATGGCAGAAAATTCAGCGTGGTGATGTGAACGTAATCCCACATATCCGCTGCGGGCAGGCCTGGGCTCAGGCCCCAGCGATCTATATGCCCGAGCGCGTAATTCCAAATATTGCTGAAACGCAGGCCAACAAAAAATGTTGGCTGGTCGAGCATTTCCATCTGATAGCGCTCTAGAGGACACCAGAAAGTTACCGACGCCAGTTGCACGGCGACGCTGATCGCAGCCAGCCCGATTCCGATCGGCCACAATGATCTGATCAAGCTGTTGCGGTAACGCACGAGAACGGGCACAGAGATGAACGCAAAGAGTTGGGCAGCGCTGGCGGCATAGCGATCGCCCCAGGCCGTGTCGCCGGCCCAATCGGTGTAGCGAGCATAAAAGCTGATATACGCGAGAAGCAGCAATCCGAATGCGATTAAGTAAGCGCGGATAGGCGGGGAGAATCCTTTCCAGCCGAAAATGCAGATTAGAATTGCGAGGATGAGCAGCGGGTCATAGGTGAAGATTGATTTCTCCGGGGAAAAGAGGGCGCCAAAAAATCCATCGTGGAAGGGCGTTTCGAAAGGATACTTCACGGGCAAAGATGGGTCGCGCTGCCGAAATTCCATCGCCACAATCGTCATGTAAGTATTGAAGAAAGAGCCGAAGCGGACGAATTGATAGAGGCGATCCAAGAGGCCGAAGAAAATGTAGACGGGGAGAACAACTTTCGCGTAGCTGATGAATCGCGACCAGAGTTCGCGCCCACGAATATTCGAAAACCAAGCGACGAGCAGAAGAAAAAATCCGACGCCGATCCAATCCATCCCTGTTGTCAATCGCGTGAGAAGATTCGCGCCCAGCGCGACGCTGCCGATCAGGAGCGCGCGCGTTTTCCCTGTCTTGAGCCACTCGTATTGAAAACTTAAACCGATAAGCGTCAGAAGCAGAATGTAATTATTCTCCATCATATTCTGCGTGTAATGGAGAAAAGTGGTGCCGAAAAGAAGCGCGAGGGCGCCGGCGAGCCGTTCATTCACCGAAAAATCGAGAAGCCCAAGCAAGCGATAACAGACCAGCACGGAGAGAACGCAGACGAGAATATTTGTGGTGAAGCTGACGACGATATCGCGGACGTTCGGATCGGTATCATCGTAATCGTCGAAGACCGGAAGCTTGGCGATGTAGGTGCCGACGATGTCGGATGGAAGCAGCAGAAGCGATTGGCCGATGCCGTACCAGGCGTAGAGCTTGCCATTGCGGCCATGAATTCCGAACTCGGGATATTCATCGGGGAAGACAGGCGGTTCGGATGTCCAGAAGGAGTGAGCGGTTTGCAGCCTGTGCGTGGTGTCGCTCGAGCCGAGCTCGCCCGATTGAACCACGAAGGCTGCGAGAAAGGCTGTCAGGCCCAAAAGGAAAATTGGATTGGAGAAGAGTCGCCGGATGCGGCTTGGGGCCGGGTTCACGAGTGATTACATACCGCGATTGTTTGCGGGGCGTCAAATTCAATTCGAGTTTGATTGCGGAAAATTATGGTGCGCGTCGATTTTTGGATGGATGGCGGAAACTATAGAGGCGGCTGGTCTCATGATCAGCCCTAGGGTGCCTAGTGGCAGAGTGCCTGTCGATTCTGGCGACTGGGCACTCCGCAATAAGCTGTTCGCTTCTTTTTCTAATTTACGGTGACAGTGAACGTGGAGGTTTGCGATGTGCCGCTGCTCGATGCGGTCACTGTCACTGTATATGTGTCTGCTGACGTGCCTGTCGTTGTGTTGCCGTTGTTGCTTCCGCTGCTGCTACCGCTGCTGCCGCAACCAGCGAGGCCCGCGAGTGCGACGAAGAGCACGGCGACGGCTATTGCGCTCCACTGCCGCTTACGACCTGGCGCTCCTAATGCGAACATACACGCGAGAGCGATTGCGAGAGCCAGGGCGGCCAAGCCGCCGCTGGACGGAGCGCGTCCCGGAAAATGCATCAGCGTGGACGCGGCCATTGTGCTGACGGTTGCCGTAGAAGTCGCGCTCGTAGTGGTCGAGGAGAGCGTGACTGCAGTCGGCGTGAGCGCACATGTCGGAATGTTCGTATCCGTGGATAGCGATCCGACTACGGTGCAACTCAACGTCACCGAGCCCGCAAAACCGTTTGTTCCCGAAACCGTGACAGTCGAAGTCGCCATAGAACCCGGAGCCACCGTCGATGGACTGGCCGCCGCCGCGGAGATATTAAACGAAGGAGTGGCTACGGCACCGGGCCAATTGTTAACGAGGTTCGCTACGTTTACCGTGCCGATGCCCGTCGCGAAATCCCAACCGGAGGCCGTTCCGTAACCGATCGAATCGGAGCTGTCGGACGTGGAGAGGACGCCGTAGGTTCCTGATGGAAGGAAACAGCTGTGGGTCCCGGTGCAATTGACATCCATATCGCCTTGGGTGACGTCGTAAAAAATGCAAGATGTGCCGACGGTGTTACCGAGCGATGAATTGCATGAACTGGCGCTCGAGCCATATTCGGTCGAAGCGAGACTGTAAAACGTCGGATTCGGATTACCCTGGCGCGCACCGGTTTTCTGATTGATCAGAGCCTGAATTCCCGCCCAGATCGGCGCACCAAACGAGGTTCCGCCACCGGCGGACCAGCCACTTGGAGCGCCAGTACAGGCAGCGCCGCCGTTGGCCGTGTCGGAAAAGCAGAAAATGTACGCCTGATCCCAGACGCCGTTGGCAGCAAACATGGAGACGTCGGGAATGTCGCGAACACCGTCAGCAGGATTGCCGGTGATTGACTGCCACGACGGCTTGGCATAGCCGGCACACGTGCCGCTTACAACGTTACTGGTGGTTGGCGTCCCAGTGGCGCAACCGCTTGGACCGCCGCTTCCTGCTGCGGTCGTAAGCAACTCGTCTGTGGCGGCAGTGGTGCTGTTGCAGAACCCGCTGCTGCCATAAGGCGTTGCGGAGGGGTCCAAAAATGAGGTGATCAGGGCGCTGGCGCAAGAATCGTTCCAGGGAATTTCGGGAATGTACGATTTGGCCGAGCCAAACGTGGAAGTGTTGCTTGAATTCCAGTAAGTGCTGTTCGTGCTCGCAAAGGTGTCGCTGAAGTCGGTGCCGCCGACAGCGACGTTGTAAATTGTAGAAGCCCAGGCGCTCACGCCGATGCCGAATTTCGCACTGGTAATCGCGTCGGGACCTACGGGCGTGTCGCCGGCGTCACAACTTGCAGCGCCTTCATCGCCTGCGGAAACGTACAACGAAACGCCTTCCGATGCAGCTTGCTGATAAATTGAGTTGATCGCTGCGTTTGACCCGGCCCCATTACCTGCTTCGCAGAATCCCAGACTGAGGCTGATGATAGCGGGAGGAGAACTAGAGTTGACAAGATTCTGCAGGGCGAGGAAGCCGCCGAAAGTTGTCGCCGAATCGGAACACGACGCCAGCTCGATTGTCGCGCTTGGAGCTGCGGCGCTTGAATACTCCACATCAATAGCGGCCTCGTTGTCGCTTGAATTCGTCACGGGCAGTGCGCAGTTCGTCGCGCCGGATGGCGGCGGCGGTTGCACCTGCGTGAGCTTACCGGAAGTAAAACTGGAGAGCCCGAAAGTCGAGCGGAACGTGTTCCAGTCCGTGGTTGAAAAGAGATTGGTGTCTTCGATTACCACGACCGTCTGTCCTTGCCCGGAAACGCCGGAGGTGAAGACGGGATTCAAGTTGTAGATGGTGGCCAGGTCTGCCGGGACCACGCCGAATGCGCTTCCCCCCGAAACCGGAAACGTATACTTCGGTTTCGGTTTAAACATACGATGCGGCATAAAATCGTGAAGCGATACGACGCCTGCCACTGCCGGCACCAGCGCCGCCGGAATGAGCGGATCGCTTAGGTTGGAGATGTGTTTCACGCCGTTGACATCGAGCGCGTGGATTTCGGTGCGGAACGCATCGTGCACCTGGCCAGCCGTGCCTGAAAAATCGATCACCATGCGGCTTGGGTACACGAAATTCGCCGTCAGACCGTGACCGGCGAGCCAGTTCGTGATGGCGTCAAGATCCGCTTGCGCTACGCCGAATCGTTGGCCGTACTGTTCCGCGGTCAGCCAATTGTGGTAATTGGGCGAGCCCGGCTTGGTGAGTTCGTCAATATACTCACGAAGCGCCTGCTCCTGTTGAGGGGAGCGCTGCAATTGCAGCAGCATGTGCTCCATGTGCGTGTCGTAGGAGATTGCTCCGCGGTCGTTTGCCGCCGTCGCTTGTGCCGGCGTGTTGGCGCGCAGCGTGACGAGCTTGCCTTCGTCAATGGCGTGTGTGATTCGTGGCGCGACGGAAGATGTCTGTGCGGCAGCAGCGAATGCCGAAGCAGCGAGTGCGGAAAGGACTAAGAGTGCCTTAAGGAAAGGGCGGTGTGTCGGTTTCATTCAATCTTCCTCGTTCATTGGATTCGTAATGTCTATAACGAAATATTTTCAAATCGGGATTTTAGTTGCCGCCTCGAAATCGCAAATTGTACGTTTGAGTGCAGATAGCGGTGTCCTCTGTTGTGTTTGGCTGGGTTGGGACGTTGAAGCATCACGGGCACCGCAGCGAGAGCCTGGCCAATGTGCCGGCCAGTGATCTCCATCCTTTCCACAGTTGTCCGCTTGATTTCCTTTGATGCAGGCAAAACGCGCGGAGGCTGCCTGCATATAATATGAAAATACGATTGCGCGACCGGTTAGCGGTATATAGTCTCGCCCGCTAATCCCATTAGTTGACCCCTTGAGGAGGACTCGAATCATGCCGCATATCCCGCTTCCAGAAGGAATACCGGGAATTGTCGGGCCGATGATGTACCGGCCAGAGACTGCGAAGCCGCTGAACGAACTTGCGCACGTCCTTCTTCATGGTCCGAATTCCCTTACGCCCGGAGAGCGTGAGCTGATTGCTACGTATGTTTCGGCGCACAATGATTGCTTTTTTTGCCAGACGATTCACGGAGCCGTTGCCGCGCATCACCTCGGAGGAAACGAGGAGCTCGTCAAGACGGTGAAGCTCGGATTCGAGCAGGTGCCCGTGTCGGATAAGCTCAAGGCGTTGCTCGCTATCGCTGGAAAAGTGCGGAAGGGTGGGAAGAGCGTGACGACTGCGGATATTGAGCGCGCCCGGAAGCACGGTGCGACGGATCGTGAGATCCACGATACGGTGCTGATTGCCGCGGCATTCTGCATGTACAACCGCTATGTAGATGGGCTCGCGACTTGGGCGCCGCAGGATCCTCAGCCGTATCGGGAGAGAGGCGCCATTCTCGCTGCAGAGGGTTACATCAATTCGGTCCCGGCGAACGCCGCAGCGGGCGCGGGCAACGACTAGGGCTTGGCGCGTCGAGGCGCTGAATTTATTTAGGCAGCGGCGTGACTTGCTTTTGCGCTGGTTCTCGCGGTTAGGGAATCCGATAGTCGGCGGGCAAAGCGCGGGCTAATTCTCGCCAAGTGACCAGCACAAATCCCTGAGATTTTAGAAACTCTCTGAACTCCGCGCTTTTGACCATGCTGAAGTCAGATTGTCTCCACGCAGCGCCCCAATTCGGATGGTCGCGCGTGGCGCCGCGCAATTCATCGTCATCGTAGCCGAGGTGAACGACGAGATGGTGCACGCCGGGTTTTAACGGCGCCAGCATGCTTTCGTAGGCGTGAAGCCAGTTTTCAGGTTTAACTCCAGGCGAGATCTCGAGGTCGTCATCGGTCAGGATGAAATCCGGCCGCTGTTGCGCATCGGGCGGAAAATTGGCGCTAGGGCCTCGGTGCCATAATGTTGGCAGGCCTTGCTGCCGGCCGATTCGCTGGTATTCCTTTGCAAGCTCGGGCGTGCCCATTAGCGCGCCCATGTGTGTGTCCAAGTGACTGATGTGGATGCCGAAGGCGCGGGCGCGTTCCACCTGCGCGGCGAGTTCCGCCTCGGCTTCCTTCGGATTGGCGCGCTCTGCTACCGTCGTTTCGAGAAGAGGGAAGTAACCTTGCTCATCAAGCAGGCTGGGCACGCGATCCTTCGAACTCACGGGACCCCAACGAAAATCCATCCACTCGCTGTTTAGAGCGAGATGAATTCCGAGATCCGCATTGGGATGATTTTTCGCCCAGATCGCGACTTCCGGAAACCACGGGCAGGGAACGAGAATGCTCGAGGACGTGACCCATCCGTTTTCGAGCGCTTCAGAAATGGCGCGATTCACGGAATGAGCCATGCCGAAATCGTCAGCGTGGATGACGAGGAGGCGCGCGTTCGCGGGATAGCCCAGCCGCTCCTGAACGGTTGGTGCTGGACGCGCGACCGCGGTGAGCCCGGCCAGACAAGAAGCGAGAAGAAAGAGAACTAGCCATCCGGCCTTGGTCAGACCGGGTTTCCGCTCGTCCACATTCTTGGCTGAATCCATTTGCGGATTCTATACCTGCAATTTGGCTAATGCGACTCTTAGAAAAGAAACTTCAGCCCGAATTGCATGATGCGGCCGAGGTGCGCCGTCGTCGGATGCAAGAATGTTGCGTCCCCGAATGTCGGGTCCAGGGCTTCGAATTGCGTGTGGTTGAATACGTTGAAATTTTCCCAACGGAATTCGAACGAGCGCTGCTCGTGAATTTCGAAGCGCTTGAACAATCCGAAATCGAAATTCAACCGGCCCGGCTGGCGCAGATTGTTGCGGCCCGAATTGCCGAACGTTAAGCCAGTCGGGTCAGTAAACGCGGCGGGATTGTAATAAAGCGGCGCGTAGACGCCGGGGACATTGCGCTGTACGGGCGCGTTCGGATCGCCGACTTGATCAACGAGCGCGCCGATGCCGATCGAGTTCAGCACCGTTCCGTTGGCCACGCCCGCGTTGTCCACAAAATCTCCGTCGAGCACGGTGAATGGTATACCCGTCTCGGCTGTGGTGATCCCCGACGCTTCCCATCCGCCGAGTAACGCGTGGACCATGCCGGACGAATGGCGAAAGAAGGGTGCGTCGTAGACATAGCTGATTTCGAGGATGTGGCGCTGATCGTAATTTCCGCTGGCACGCGCGCTGGCGGTGTCATAGGAATTTACGAAGCCGGTATCGAAGCGCGAAGACGAGTCGTCAATCGCGTGGCTGTAGGTGTATGCCGCGCTAAACGTGAGATCTCCCGCGGTGCGCGTGGCCTCGACCTGCAGAGCGTGGTAAATCGAGTTGGCAGCCTCTTCCAGGCGCGTGATGTCGGAGAGGCCGTAAAACGGACGGTACGGATCGGCGTCATTGCCGCACGCCACGGAGAGATTAATAGCCGCCTGGCCGGTTACCGTGATGCCATTGACCATGCCGCTGTTGCAAATGTCGGCGCTGAGAGGCTCGCCGGGAGTGAATGGATTCTGCGAGGCGGGGAGAGGCTGAAGCTGATTTACGTCGCGCTGGGTGGTGAGATGGGTTCCTTTTGAGCCAACGTAGGCGACGCTAAGCGTCGTCTTCCATCCGATTTCGCGCTGAACGTTGAGATTCCATTGCTGAACGTAGGGCCAGATTGCCTTGCCAGGAATTGAAGTGACGGCGAGAGGGAAGAGAAGTCCGCCACCGCCGATATTGGTGTAGCCGGTGATGTTGTATTGCGTTGGCGTGAGCACGAGTGGAGGGCTGCCTTCGAGTGCTTCGGCGTCTGCTTCGTTGCCGTTGGTGTGTTCGAAGAAAATTCCGTAACCGCCGCGAATTGCCATTTTGCCATTGCCGAACGGATCCCACGCGAAGCCGATGCGCGGAGCCGGATTGAAAAGATGTCCCGTCAAGCAGCCTGGGGGAGTGCCCGTGCCTCCGCACTGAATTAACCCGTCGAACGGACTGCCGACGCCGGGAACGAGCGCCCCGGGCTGGCCGGTGAGAGAGCCATCGGTGTCAATTAATGGCGCGTCGGCGGCGCTGTAACTGCCTGGATTGAAATTGTATTCCTGCTTGAATTTCTCACGATAAGTTCCAAACATGCTGACGCGCAAGCCGAGATTCAGCGTCAGGTTCTTCTTCACATGCCAGTCATCCTGGAGATATGGCTCGAAGATTTTGTAGCGATTGTAGTACTTCGTCTGCAGGTTGGTTTGAGAGAAAGAGGCAATATTTCCGGAGAGAAAGTCGGCAAAAGCGTTTCCGGTACTAACGGGGGAAGTTGCGTCGAAGGTGAGGAATCCGCCAGTTCCAAAGCCGGGCTCGTTGATTTCGTTTTTCTGGTCGGCGATGAAAGTTGCCCCGAACGTTAAATTGTGCGAGCGGATAATTTTGGTCACGTTGTCGCGATAAGTGTAGATGGGATTGGCGTTGTTCCACGGAATGAAGCTCGCGTCTTCAGTGAAGCCACCATTGGTTAGCCCGCCGCCATAAGGCGTTCCGTTTGCGATCGAGAATCCGGGCAGCTTGCCGCCGAAGCCGTTATCGAAGAGGCCGGTCATGGTCATGCTGGATGGTCTTTGCCATGGGCCGGTATTGTTAAGGAAAATGTGATCGGCGGTGTAACCGAAGATGAATTCGTTAAGAAGTGTCGGGGAAGCGGCCGTCGTCAGTTTCGTGACGAAGTTTGTGGCCGGGCCGACAAAGTTCGTTTGAATCGTCGGGAAGCTGGATTGCTGCGACCAGTTCAGGACTTCGGGAGTGACAGTGTTCCAGGAATCGTGAATGTAACGAAATGTCAGGCGGTTCTTGCTATTGAGATTGTGATCGATTCGAAAAAGTTCCTCGCGCCAGAGCGTCGGTGTGGAAACGCTTCCTTGCCAGGCGGGATAGCCGCCGTTCGTCGTGTTCGCATGTGGAATCAGGGCCAGCAGCGGGTTCGTATTCGCCGTGTCAACGGGAACTTGATTACCCGGATAGAACATGCCGCCTGAACCGGGAATTGTGGGGCAATCTGCGAAAGTGCCGGACGAGTCGGGACACAAATCTGAAAAATTGCCGGCGCGCTCCTCGTCAGAGGGAACGTTCTGAATGAAGGTGGTCGGATTTTTTTCGCGGCGCCACTCTTCCGAGAAAAAGAAGAATGTTTTCGACTTATCTGAATTGTAATGGTGCGGGATGTAAACAGGGCCGCCAATGGTGTAGCCGAAATCATGTTTTTTGTATGGCGGACGGTCTGTATCGAAGAAACTTCGAGCGTTGAAGAAATCATTGCGGCCGAAATAAAAAACGTCACCGTGAAAACTTTTCGTGCCGGACTTGGTCACGACTTCCACCGTGCCCGAGCCGTTCTTGCCGTACTGTGCGCCGTAGTTGGACGTGAGAACCTGAAACTCCTGGATGGCGTCCGCATTTGGATAAACGTTCAGCGATGTCGCGCTCCCGTCGTCCATGTCACCTATGCCGTCAATCTCCCAGTTGTTGTACTCCGTGCGGCCGCCATTGATGCTGTATGACACGTTGCCGAATACGCCGACGACGCCTTCATCTTGCTGAGATTGATCGCTGACGCCCGGCGCAAGGGTGACGAGCTGAGTGAAATTCCGACCGTTCAATTCAAGCTGGGTGACTTGCTTCGCTGTAATGGTGTCGCTCACTTCAGAGGATTCCGTCTCGACTGCGGGAGCGCTGTCGCCCTCGACGGTGACGTGCTCGCTTACAGCTCCGACGGTCAGTTGGACGTCCACGCGACGTTTTTCGGCCGCGGCCAGAACGATGCCACTTTCCTGAAAACTTTCGAATCCTTTCGCGGTAACGGAGACCGTATACGTCGCGGCGGGAAGCCCGGCGACGAGGTAATCGCCGCTCGAATTTGTCGGAACAGTTTGATGAATGCCGCGCGCTTCATTTGCGACCGTCACTTGCGCCTCGGCAATCGCCGCCGAGGATTTGTCGGTCACGGTTCCTGTGATGTAGCCGGTGTCTTGGCCGCGCGCCAGGAAGGGAAGCGCAAGAACGGCCGCTAAGGATATGGCAAAAATGCGGAGTGTTTTCATAGTTCGCTCCGAGACGAAATCGAGTTTATCCGGGTGTATACGGGTGCGTTGTGCGATTAGAGGCAGTTGGCGTGCATGAAAACGCGTCGGTTTGGAACACGCGGCGAGAATGCGAATTTCATTAAAACGTTTAATAAACATTTAGGACACGAATGGCGAAATATTGGATTAGGAATTGGTGCCTGTCAAGAAGAAAAGCACGGGGGGAACGCGGGAGGAAGCCCAGGCCACACTTGTCCGCAGAGAGGCTTGTCCTAGCTGAATGTTAGCGCAAAGCCTTCGTAGATTCTCTGACGACAAGTTCCGGCGTCACGCGACGATGGGTCGCGCTGAATTCGCGGTTTTCCTGTCCAGCGCTAATGCTCTCCAGCAGAATGCCGACTGCCATCGTGCCCATGGATTCCATCGGTTGCCGGATTGTTGTCAGCGACGGCGTGTAGAGGGTCGCGGCAGCTACGTCGTCGAATCCGATCACGGAGCAATCATCGGGTACCCGCGCCCCAGATTTAGCGAGGGCACGCACCGCGCCGAACGCGGTCAGATCGTCGAATGCCATTAGAGCTGTAAACGGGCGCTTCCGCTTCAGCAATTCTTCGGTTAGCCGGAATCCAGCTTCGAAGCCGGAATTGGGATCGCGCGACTCGGGCAAATCCACAATTAGTTTCGCGTCGAGTTCCAGTCCATTTGCCTGTGCGAACGAACGAATTCCGCGCCAGCGAGGACCGCTATCGCCGAGCATTTTCGGTCCGCGAATGAACGCGATTTTGCGGTGCCCGAGCGCGAAAAGATGCTCGAGTGCCAGCCGCCCCCCAACTTCATTGTCCACGATTACCGAGTTGATTGAGTCCGTTTTCAACTCGCCGCCGATCAGAGTTGCGGGGATCGTGTTCTTCTCCAGATCGGCGAGGAAATGAATGTCGAGGAACAGCCAGTTGGCCAGGACGATCAAGCCTTCCACGCGGCGGTCGAGTAGCATTTCGAGATAGCGCTCGAAGCGGCTTCGCTCGTTGTGCACGTCGGCGAGGATGGGAAGATAAGAAGCTTGATAGAGCGCGTTCTCGACGCCGCGAAGTATCAGGGTGCAGTAGGGATCGGTCATGTCGAACACCATGACGCCGACTGAATGGCTTCGCTTACTGCGCATAAACGGCGTCAGGAGGTGAGGGCGGTAACCGAGGCGTTTGGCAGCGCTGCGAATACGATTCTTTGTTTTTGTGGGAATGAAGCGGGCGAGGGGCGCGTCGTTCAGCACGAAAGACACGGTAGTCGAGGAAAAACCGCTGGCGCGGGCGACGTCGCGAATCGTGACGGATGAGTTCTTCTGTCTTCTGTGCTTTACCATCGAACACCAGCGCGAACAGCTGCGTCACCTGTGAATCGCACGCGGCATGATACATCTTCTTGTGATGGTTGTTGAGACTCGTCGAGAAAGGTGCGGCTTCACTCGTTCTTGAATTCATTCTGCGGCTGGCCTAGAGTCCGATGACGTGATTCATTCGTTTCAATTTTCTTCGGCGCGCCCGGCGTTGGTAGCGGTATTCGTGTGCTCTTTCGTGTTTGCATTTGGGTCGGCTGAGACATCGGCGAAGATCGGCTGGGCATCTCAGTCGAATTCCGGCGCTGCTCCCGCCGGTGAACTCGAACGATTATTCATTGAAGGGCAAGCAAGCCTGCAACACGGCGATCTGGCGGCGGCTGAATCTGATTTTCGAAAGGTAGTGGCGGCGAATCCGCAGATCGCGGGAGCATGGGCGAATCTAGGCGTGATTGCAATGCGACGCAAACAGTGGAGCAGCGCCCTCGAGTTTTTGCATAAAGCCGAAAAACTCGCGCCAGGTGTTGCCGGGGTCCGCCTGAATATCGGCTTGGTTTATTTTCGCCAGGAAGAATTTCTATCGGCGATCCCGCCGTTTGAGTCCGTCGTGCACGACGCGCCTGACGCGACGCAACCCCGATATCTTCTGGGGCTGTGCTATTTCTTCTCGGAACGATATGCCGACGCCGCAGCGACACTCGAGCCTCTCTGGGATTCCGAATCGAGCAATCTCAGCTACCTCTATGTGGTTGGCATCGCAGCGGGGCGCGCCAAGCATGCTGACCTGGAGTCGAAGGCGCTCAGCCGACTCATTGAGGTTGGAGGCGATGCGCCCGAATTTCACTTGCTGATGGGTAAAGCCGATCTCAACCGTCACGAACCGGAAAAGGCGCTCGCTGAATTGCAGTCGGCGGAAAAAGCTGACGCGTCTCTTCCATTTTTACATTTCAATCTCGGACTTGCTTACCTGGGAATGAGCAAGTACGACGAAGCTCGCGCTGAATTCCTGAAAGACGCCGCCGTCGAGCCTGATCTCGCCTGGAACTACGATGAACTTGGCTCGCTCTATTCGCGCCAGCACGAGGAGGCGAAGGCCGAGTATTGTTTTCGAGAAGCGCTGAAGCGCGATCCGCATATCGCCAGCTCGCAATTCGGACTCGGCGAAATCTATCAGCGGCAGGGAAAATTTTCCCAGGCGCTGGCCGCGCTCGATGCCGCAGAAAAGCTGGCGCCAGATAGCCGCAATGTTCATTACGTTCGCGGGCGAATTCTGATGCATCTCGGCAAGGCGGAAGAAGCGAAGAAAGAATTCGCCGAATCGCAGCGGCTGCTCGACGCTGGCCAGGCGCGCGATGACCAAATCCGCAGCGGCATGGAATCCGAGATGAACCCGCCGCCTAATCCCGAGTTGATGAAAGAGCCGCAGTCGCCGTAGCCGCTCGCGGAAGGGAAGCCGCGCTAATTTTGATGGAAATGCGAGATGAGGACAGCGTCAGTAGAAGAGTGCCCTCGCGAAATAACGATCTGCTTTCCATCCGCCGACCACGCATACGACCAAATCATTTCTGAAGGAAAGCGTGTGACCTGCCGTGGCGCCGCTGCGGCATGCGTCTTTACGTCCACCGGCTGAAACCAGATATTGTCCACGCCATTCTGCTTGACCAGATATGTAACGCCGCTTCCATCGGGTGCCCACGCCAACGCCGATACTTCGCTGCTTGGAGACGCCTGAAATCCAGATGGCAAATCATAGCTCGCGCTGACCAAGCCGCCTTCGATCGGCAAGATTCCGAGGCGCGGCATGTCTGTTGCGCCGGGGCAGCAAGCCGCCGCGATATATTGCCCGTCGGGCGAAATGGCGGGCCACTCGAGCTCTTCGTCGCTGAGCCGCGCCGGCGAGCCGCTCTCCGTCGAAACCTTCCAGAGAGCGCCGTGTTGCTTGTGCGCGTCCTGATAAACCACGGTCTTCCCATCAGGCGTGCAGACTGGCGCCTCGATCGCATCACCGTGGGCGAGCTGATGGGCGCTTCCGCCGATCTCGGCAAACCAAATTCCCGTGCCCGTCGAGTCGGCCGCTGCGAACACGATCGATCGGCCATCGCCGCACGCGCGGGCCGACGTGATGTAGTTCGAGGATCGTGACGCGAAATCCTCATCCTTCTTGTCTCCGGGAGTTAGAATCGCCAGCTTTTGCGCACCGCCCACGTAAAAGGTGTGCAAGATTCTTCCGTCTGCCAGCCATGCCACGCCGCCCGTCCCTTGTTCCTCGCCCTTGCGCGTGACGATTTCTTTTCCTTCGCCTGTCAGGTTCGCATTCTTGGTTGCCGGAGCGACCCACAGGCTTCCGAAAACCGACAATTGCACGGTCACGGCAATCGAGCCGTCAGCCGTGATGCTTGTGCCCGTGTAGAAGTTTAAATCGCGCGTGACGCGTTCATCCACGCCGTCCGGATAGGACACCAGCCAGATTTGCGGATTAATGAAGCCGCCAGCGTCGGCCGCCGTCACCGCGAGATGATCGCCGTCGGGCAGCCACGCAAGACCGGAATAGCTGCGCCATTTGTG
The DNA here is from genome assembly GCA_036513895.1 of Candidatus Acidiferrales bacterium. Taxonomy (GTDB): domain Bacteria; phylum Acidobacteriota; class Terriglobia; order Acidiferrales; family UBA7541; genus Palsa-147. Next base: position 16,365 of record DATBYF010000100.1, read on the forward strand.
AGATCCGAGCGGCGTTTCTCGGCCCGTGGCTGCGTCAACCGTTTCGAGTCCTTCCTGTCGCGCGTTGGCGTACGAATCGGTGATCGGAATGGCGATCACTTTACCGTCGGGCGACCACGCCGGACTCCAGCGGTGGAAACGCGTATTGCCGTCGCGAGTGGCGAGGATATGTTCACCGGATCCATCAACGTTGGCGATGACAAGTTGGCTCCGCGCGGCAGCTTCTCCGCCGCCGGATGGAAACCGTACGAAAGCAATGCGTTTTCCGTCGGGCGCAAAAGTGATCGGACCATCCACGTCGTTGATGATTTGCTGAGGCGTTCCGCCGAGACTCGGAATCTGGAACAACGCACGGCGGCCGAGCTTCACATCGCGGACGTAATAAATATAGTTTCCATCGGGCGAAAATGTCATGGGGCGAATGTTTTTGGGATCCGGCGCGACGATTTGCACGCTGCTGCCCGTCGCGGTCTGGCGCACCCAAATCGCGTACTCGCCGGCATCCACTGTTACGTAAGCCACCCACTTGCCGTCAGGTGAAATCGTAGCGATGTACACGTTGCCGAGCGTGGTGAACTGCGTGATGGTCATGTTTGCCAGCGAAAATTCCTGTTTGTGGCCGAAGAACAGGTGATAGGCGAGAACGCCAGCCAGCGCCAACGCGACAAGGGGTGTGACCACCCCCAAAATCCGCTTCATCGTTCGTCGAGGCGTTTGAACGAGTGCTGGATCTATCCGCGCAGAAGTTGCTGACGGTGCAGCGGGCGCGGGTGTCGCAGAAGCCGCGGCCTGAGTTGACGGTGCGACGCGCGCGGACTCACTCTCTCGCTTCATGCGTTTTAAGTCGGCGCGAAGTTCTGCTGCTGTTTGGCAGCGCAAATCGCGGTCTTTCTCGAGCGCCTTGGCGATGATTTCATCGAGCTTCGGCGGAACTGCGGGATTTCGCGTTGACGGCGGCGCGGGGACTTCGTGAAAGATGGCGTCAAAAATTACCGGAGGTGTCGCGCCGGTGAACGGTCGCACGCCCGTAGCCATTTCGTAGAGCACTGCGCCGAAGCTGAATAGATCGGTTCGCGCGTCGAGTGCCTCGCCGCGCGCTTGCTCCGGCGACATGTAGGCTACGGTACCGAGCGCAGCACCTGGACTCGTTATTACCGCTTCGGATGCAGGGTCGGCGTCGAGGCTGGCTGTTGGGGCGCCGTGTTCGCTGAAAGTGCGCGTCGGCGCGGTTTTGGCCAAGCCGAAGTCGAGGATTTTTGCTTGTCCGCGCTGAGTAATGAAAATATTGGCGGGCTTGATGTCGCGGTGGATAATGCCGCGCGCGTGGGCCGCGTCGAGCGCGTCGGAGATTTGAATGGCGTATTCGAGCAGAGCATCAACTTGAATTGGCTTGCCGGAGATTCGCTCGCGCAGCGTCTGGCCTTCGAGTAATTCCATGACGAGGAACGGGCGAACAATGCCGCGCTTGTCGGTGTAATCGCCGATATCGTGAACGGTGCAGATTCCCGGATGATTGAGAGAGGAAGCCGCTCGAGCTTCGCGCTGAAATCGTTCGAGAGCCGCCTTGTCGGATTCAAGATCGGCGGACAGAAATTTGATGGCGACGAATCGCCCGAGACGCGTGTCCTCCCCCTTGTAGACGAGGCCCATTCCGCCAGAGCCGAGCGGCTCGAGGACGCGATAGTGGGAGACGACGATTCCGAGCTTCATCGTGGAAAATCATCGTATGTCAGCGATTCGGGCAGCGCAAGAGTTCTGGCGAGCGTTGCGCAATAGCGCCGAACGAAATTGTTATCTGAGATACAGCAGAATAGGTTGCATAGCCAAACGTCAATTCAGAGCCCGGAGGCTCCCGCCTCCGGGAACACATGCAGACAAAAGATGGCAGTTTCGTTCGAAGACCTGAGGGTGTTGTCGCATCACGTTTGCGATTCCTCAGGAAATGGCAAATTCGGCTCGGACGAATTCGGGTAAGTGATTTGCGTGCCTCGGACGAGCGCGAATGGCGTGAGTGCGTGAGGCTCGCGAAGCGTACGACTCATAATGTGTTCGACGGGCACTTTGTGGACAACGAGCGCATCTGAAATCAGTGAACGATGGCAGCGCCAGGGAACCGCCTCCGCGCACATGATGGCGCAACGTTTCGTTCGTGTGAACTCGATGAGATCGGCGAGCGCTGCATCAAATTCCGGCGTCTGCATATAGTCCGCGTATCCGCGAAAGCCGTCGTTACGCCAGCCTGTATTGATCGAATCCTTCGCGGGGTGACGCAAGCCGCCGAGCTCTTTTCTATGCGCGTATCCGATGTGAGCTTTACGCAGCGAATCGTCGAGCGCATCGGAATTGAATTGAGGATTTCGACGCGAGCGCGGAATCGTTCTGACATCGACAACGCATTCAACTCCGTGCGCTTTGAGCAAAGCGAGGAATTCATTGAGCGGCCGGGTGGAGTGGCCGATAGTCAAAATCGCATTGCTGGCGGCCGGCGTTTCGGATTTGGGCGGAATTTCGGATTTCACGTCTCGTCTTTGCGCAGCGGAGCGCGGTTTTGCGGAAGTCCGCGACTTTTTCGATCCTGGCTTCATCGAATGTTCATTTGCGGGTGACCGGCCGCGTTCTGTAGAATTTTATCGTGTCGCCGCGCGCGCACATTCGCCGGGCTTGCCGGCGCGCTCGCGGCTCACTCTGATGTTGATGATACACTGTGACGTGCCGAGCTTCGGCCGGAGTTGAGAATGCGCCTGGCAATTGGAGCGGATCACGCTGGTTTCCCACTTAAGCAGGACCTCATCCCCTTTCTCCAGGGACTCGGCCACAGCGTTCTGGATCTCGGAACAAACAGCACCGCGCCCGTGGATTATCCCGATTTTGCGGAAGCAGTGGGACTGGCCGTTACCGATGGCCGCGCGGAACGCGCGATTCTCATTTGCGGCAGCGGCGTCGGCGCTTCAGTGGCCGCGAATAAACTTCCCGGCGTTCGTGCTGGGATCGCACACGATTGTTATTCCGCCCACCAGGGCGTCGAGCACGACAACATGAACGTTCTTGTTCTCGGCTCGCGCGTGATCGGCGTCGAACTCGCAAAAGATTTGGCTGCAACGTACATCAAAGCCGTGTTTACGAATGAGCCGCGCCACGTCCGCCGGCTCGAAAAAGTGAAAGCATTGGAGGTGAAGTATGGCAAGCAAAGTTAGCCCGAATGCCGCGGAGACTACGCAGGGGAGCGCCAATCCGCTGCGACTTGCCGAGGCGCAAGGCCAGGGCATATGGCTCGATTACATTCGCCGCACGCTTCTGACAAGCGGGGCGCTGAAGAAGCTCGTCGATGAAGACGGCTTGAGCGGCATGACCAGCAATCCGACGATTTTCGAGAAGGCCATTGCCGGCAGCGCCGATTACGACGACACGCTGAAGAAGTTAATCGATCGCGATTCGAGCGTGAGCGCTGCTGCACTTTTCGAAGCGCTCGCCGTCGAAGACATCCGCATGGCCACGGATATTTTGCGGTCTGTGTACGATCGCACCGGTGGCGCGGATGGGTTCGTGAGCCTTGAGGTTTCTCCGACGCTTGCGCGCGACACGGCGGGAACGATTCGCGAGGCGCGTCACCTGTGGGACGCGGTCCAACGGCCGAACTTGATGATAAAGGTTCCGTCCACGCCCGAAGGAATTCCGGCGGTGGAGGAACTTCTCGCTTCGGGGATTAACGTCAACATCACGCTGATGTTTTCGATGGGGCATTACGAGGCTGTAGCGCGAGCTTACATCCGCGGCCTCACGCGCGCTTCCGATCCTTCGCGGATCGCGTCGGTCGCGTCGTTTTTTGTCAGCCGCGTGGATAATCTCGTTGATCCGGCGCTCGAAAAGATTGGAACGCCGGAGGCTCTCGCATTGCGTGGAAAGGCGGGCATCGCAAATTGCCGCCTCGTTTACAAGCGCTTTCAGGAAATTTTTGACGGGCCCGATTTCGCGCCTCTTCGCGCCAAGGGAGCGCGTGTACAGCGTGTCTTATGGGCGAGCACGAGCACAAAAAATCCCGCGTATCCCGATACGCTTTACGTCGCCGAGTTGATCGGCCCTCACACGGTAAATACGCTGCCTCCCGCGACGCTTGAGGCGTTTCGCGATCACGGCGTCGTCCGCGGCTCAACGATTCTCGATTCGCCGGAGACGGCTGCGGCCGAAATCCGGGGTCTGGCGAAGGTTGGCATCAGTCTCGATGCCGTCACCCACAAGCTGCAAGTTGACGGCGTGGATTCGTTCGCCAAGTCCTTCGAAGATTTGATGGCCGCACTGGAAAAGAAAAAAGCGGCGCTGCTCGCGGCAAAAGGTGGCACGGCAGCGAACGTGGGCGGTGCGGCAAATACAGGCGCAGCAGCGAACATAGGCAAAGAAGAGCAATCGCTCGGCCCACTCGCTCCAGCGGTCGACCAACGATTAAAGACGTGGGCGGGCGCGCAGTTTTCGAAACGTCTCTGGGCCAAAGATCCCACGCTTTGGGCGCCTGCGGGCACTCCTGAAATCACGGATCGCCTCGGCTGGCTGAATTTGCCCGAAGTGCAGCGCGCGCAAGTAGCCGATCTTGTGAAGTTCCGTGAGGAGATCAAGGCTGCAGGATTCACGCACGCCGTGGTTCTCGGAATGGGCGGCTCGAGCCTCGCGCCTGAAGTTTTCGAGAAGACGTTCGGCAGCCGCGATGGCTATCCCGTGCTTCACGTCCTCGATAGCACTCACCCTGCAGCCATTACCGCGCTCGAAGATAGCCTCGATCTGCGGCACACGCTCTTCATCGTGTCGAGCAAATCGGGAACGACCACCGAGCCGAACTCATTCTTCTATTATTTCTGGCGTCGTGTGAGCGAGCACGAACGGTCCGCGGGCCGCCATTTCATCGCGATCACCGATCCAGGGACGCCGCTTCAGAAACTCGCCGAGCAACGCGACTTCCGCCGCGTGTTTCTGGCGACGCCGGATGTCGGCGGCCGTTACTCGGCGCTGACGCATTTTGGTCTCGTTCCCGCCGCCATCATCGGGCTCGATTTGCAGCGATTCCTCGATCGAGCGTTGTCCATGCAGCAGGCCAGCGCGGCAGACGTCGCGGTGCAAAATAGTCCTGGTCTGCAACTCGGTGCAATCGTCGGCGAAGCAGCGAAAGCCGGACGCGACAAAATTACATTTTTCGCATCGCCATCGCTGCGACGCTTGCCCGTCTGGCTCGAACAGTTGATTGCAGAGAGCACAGGCAAGGAGGGAAAGGGAATCGTTCCCGTAGCGGACGAGGAGCCGGCAGGCGATCCCTCGCGATACGGACCGGATCGTTTGTTCGTGCATCTGCGGCTCGCCTCGGAGAAGGACGACGTTCACACCGCTAAGCTGCGTGCTCTTGAAGCGGCGGGCCATCCAGTCGTTCGGATCACGACGAACGATATCTACGATCTCGGCGGCGAATTCTACCGTTGGGAAATTGCGATTGCCGCAGCCGGTGCCGTTATCGGCATTCAGCCGTTCAATCAGCCGGACGTGCAACTTGCCAAAGATCTGGCTCGCCAAGCCATGAAGAAGACTCCCGGCGACGGCACTAACAAATCCACCGCGCCGGACGCCGTTGACTCGTCCAATTCCGCCGCGCTGAGCGCCGCGGTGCAAAAGTTGCTCGCGTCCGTGAATCCAGGCGACTACATCGGTATTGACGCGTACATCGCGCCTTCGGATCGCACTACTGCCGCGCTCGAGCGGATCCGCACTTTGCTCTGGCATCGCTCGAAAGCCGCCACGATGCTCGGCTACGGCCCGCGATTCCTTCACTCCACCGGCCAGCTGCACAAAGGCGGACCGAATACCGGCCTCTTCATTCAGATTCTCGACACGCCCGCTGCGGATCTCGCCGTTCCCGAAACCGATTACACGTTCGGCACGTTGATTCGCGCGCAGGCTCAAGGCGACTACACCGCGCTTCAGCAACGCGGCCGCCGGCTATTGCAGATTCAACTGGGCCGCGACGTCTTCGCCGGCCTCGCTCATCTGGAAGAGGTGCTGCGTGTCTGATGTCACGACGCTCTTTTGGGACGTGGGCGGCGTGATTCTGACGAATGGCTGGGACCGGTCCGATCGCCGCGAAGCCGTCGAGAAGTTCCATCTGGACTGGGACGAGTTCGAAGATCGCCACGAACTGCTTCTGAACGGTTTCGAGACGGGCGAAATCTCGCTGTCGGAGTATCTTCAGCGAACGGTTTTTTACCGCGATCGCCCGTTCACACGCGATGAATTCGAGAAATTTATCTTCGATCGGTCGCGCCCTCTGCCGGATTCAATGAAGTTGCTTGGCAAGCTCGCAGCCAAGAAGAAATACTTTATCGCCGCGCTGAACAATGAGTCGCGCGAAATCAACGAATACCGCATTCACGCTTTTCATCTGCGGGATTACTTCGACGCGTTCTTCAGCTCATGCTATCTCGGAGTCCGCAAGCCGGGCGATGGAATCTATCGTCGCGCGCTTAGCATCACGCAACGCGATCCTTCCGAGTGCGTCTTTATAGATGACCGCGGCTTGAATCTCGAGTGCGCCAAAGAGCTCGGCATGCGCACGATCCAATTCCGCGACGCCAATCAATTGCGTGAGAACCTCGCGAATTACGGCGTAACTGACGGAGAATAGCCAGGAGGCACTGCATGGAACTTGGAATGATTGGTTTGGGAAAAATGGGCGGATACATGACCGAACGCCTGATCAAAGGCGGCCACCGGGTCGTGGGATTCGATCGCGATGCCGCGACAGTACAGAAAATTTCCGAAAAGGGCGCGCAGAGCGCCAATTCGCTCGAGACACTCGTCTCGCAACTCAAAGCGCCGCGCGCCATTTGGTTGATGGTCCCAGCAGGCGCGCCGGTGGACAGCACGATCGCCTCCCTGTTGCCCCATCTCACTGAAGGCGACACGATCATTGACGGCGGCAATTCGAATTATCGCGATTCAATGCGCCGCGCCGCGGAATTGAAGCCGAAGAATATCAATTTCGTCGACGTCGGCACGAGCGGCGGCGTTTGGGGCCTCAAAGAAGGCTACAGCATGATGATCGGCGGAGAAGCCGCCGTGGTCGAGCGCCTCTCGCCAATATTCAAAACGCTGGCTCCCGGCCCTGACAAAGGCTGGGGACGCATCGGCCCAGCAGGCTCCGGCCATTTTGTGAAGATGGTTCACAACGGAATCGAGTACGGAATGATGCAAGCCTACGCGGAAGGGCTCGACCTGCTCGGTCACAAGAAAGAGTTCGCGATAGATCTTCTACAAGTTTCGCGCATTTGGCAGTACGGCAGCGTAATTCGCTCGTGGCTGCTCGATCTCACGGTTGACGCGCTCGCTGGAAATCCCAAGCTCGAAGGAATCGGCGCTTACGTGACCGATTCCGGCGAAGGACGCTGGACGACGATCGAGGGAATCGAGCTCGGCGTACCGCTGCCGGTGATTTCCGCGGCGCTCGACGTGCGCCTCCGCTCGCAGGACCCCGAGCCTTTCGCCAATAAACTCCTGGCTATGATGCGCCACGAATTCGGCGGGCACGCGGTGCAGTCTGTCGCAAGTAAATGATTCGGCCGATTCCAATTTCAAAAATTCACTGAGGTTTCGAAAGGATTTGACTGTGAGCACAACCGCCGCCGGGACACCGGCAACGGTGGTCGATGACAAATCAGCCCCTCAAGAAGCGCCGAAACGCACGGCGTCCGAGCCGTGTCTCTTCGTGATTCTCGGCGCGACCGGCGATTTGATGGGCCGCAAACTTTTTCCCGCGCTTTACCGTCTCAGAAAGCGCGGCCTACTGCCCGATCACAGCGTCGTGCTTGGCGTGGATCTTCGCACCGACCTCAACGACGACAGCTTTCGCGATCAATGCCGTGCTGAACTGATTGCCAGCGGCATCCCGGAAAAAGAGCTGCCTCCGCGATTCACCGGCGGCAACTTGCTCTATCAGGCGCTGCCGAACGGCAACGACTATCATGCTCTCGCCGCGCGCATCGCAAGCATCGAGAAAGAAAAAAACCTCCCCGGCAATCGCGTTCTTTATCTGGCGTTGCCTCCCGCCGCGTTCAGCCCAGCCATCACTGCTCTTGGCGAAGCCGGACTAAATAAAAGTCCCAAATGGACGCGCATCGTAATTGAAAAGCCTTTCGGTCACGACTTCGATTCCGCCCAGGCGCTCAATGATTGCGTTCACAAGTATTTTACGGAAGATCAGGTCTACCGGATCGACCACTATCTCGGTAAAGAAACGGTGCAGAATATTTTGGTTTTTCGTTTTGCGAATTCACTTTTCGAGCCGCTGTGGAATCGCGATCGCATCGCCAGCGTGGAAATCACCGTGGCCGAATCTATCGGCATTGAGCACCGCGCCAAATATTACGAAACCGCGGGCGCGCTTCGCGACATGATTCAAAATCATCTGACGCAACTCATGACTCTCACCGCCATGGAGGTTCCTCCGGCATTTGAAGCGGAGGCCATCCGCCATGAAAAAGCGAAGGTACTGCTTTCGGTGATGCCTCTCAATCAAAGTGACGTGGTGTTCGGGCAATATACGGCTGGCAAGATAGACGGTAAGGATGTGCCGGCGTACGTGGATGAGCCTGGCGTTGCCAAGGATTCCACGGTCGAGACGTTTGTTGCCCTTCGCCTGTGGGTTGAGAATTGGCGCTGGCACGGCGTTCCTTTTTTCCTGCGTACCGGCAAGCGCCTGGCCTGCCGTGCGAGCGAAATCGTGGTCAATTTTCGCCGGCCGCCGGTTATGATGTTTCGCTCAGCCGGAGAAGCCGCGCTGCAGCCCAACAAACTGGTGATGACGATTCAGCCCGACGAAGGCTTCGACATTCGCTTCGAAATCAAGAAGCCCGGCGATGCCGTTGAGCTGCAGAACCAAAGCCTGCACTTCAGATACTCGGACGTCTTCGAGCCGCTGCCGGAAGCGTATGAAACTCTTTTGCTGGACGTCTTGAAAGGCGATGCCACGCTGTTCGTCCGCGACGACTGGGTGGAAGATTCCTGGCGCCTCTACACGCCGCTCATCAAGAATCGCCCGCCCGTTCATCTCTATCCTGCCGGGTCGTGGGGTCCGCCGGAAGCGGATGGGCTCATGGCAGGTGTAGCCGAGGGCTGGACCACCCCGTGATTCGCGAAGCTCGCGTCTTCGCCGATACTGCGTTGCTCACCCGTGCCGTTGCCGAAGAATCACAGCGCATCGCGCTCGATGCGGTTCTCGCCACGGGACGATGTTCCATTTGCCTCTCCGGTGGCACGACTCCCAAATCACTGAATGAACTCTGGGCGCGCGATTACGTTACCCGAATGCCCTGGAAGAAAATTCATTTGTTTTGGGGCGATGAGCGCTACGTTCCGTACGATGACGAACGCAGCAACTATCGCATGGCGCGCGAGTCGCTACTTTCGCGCGTGAACATACCGGACGGAAATATCCATCCGATGCCGACCGATCTCGCGGATCCTAATGAAGCGGCGATCGCGTACGAGAAGACGTTGCGCGAATTCTTTATAGACCGTCCGGAATTTGATTTGCTTTTTCTCGGCATCGGTCCCGAGGGCCACACAGCTTCGTTGTTTCCGGATTCGCCTGCGCTCGCGGAGAAGCAACGCGCAGTTGTCGCCGTCGTCGCGCCCGCAGAGCCGCCACAACGCCTGACGCTCACCTATCCGATGCTCAATCGCTCCCGGAATATTTTCTTTCTTGCGGAAGGCGTCAAGAAACGCGAAATCATCTCGGAAATTCGTCGCGAGCCGGAGAACGCAACCAGCCGTTATCCTGCCGCGCGAATTCGTTCAGCCGGCCGCCTAATCTGGTTCCTCGATCAAGCCGCAGCCTGGTGAGGCGTGACAGCCTCATGCCGTGCGCTCTTTCGCGTGCGGAGTCTTAGGAAAGTCTGCCGAGAGCCCGCTCGACGCGTTCTCGCAATCCTCGTAAACGCGCCACCGGCTCGTTCGAAAAAACTAACCGTACAAAGCGGTCGCTGCGTTCCGATCCCCAATTTTTCATCGGTGTAGCCGCAATCTGACCGCGCTCCATCAAGCGCTTGCTGGCTTCCGCGCTCGCGATGCCGAATGGTTCCGCATCGAGAAGCACTGACCAGCCTCCGCTGCACGGCATGAGCGGCAGTGATTTCAATTCTTCACGAATGCAATCGAGCCGCGCCTGCCATTCCGTAACGGCGGCTCGAAACGACGCTTCGCCATCGCGCAAAGCAGCTGCCGCCGCGCGTTGCGCGATTCCCACCTGGCATACCACATTCGAAATGCACACGAGCCCGATGTCTCGCATCGTCTCGGTCGGCCCGACAATCCAACCCACGCGCCAGCCGATCATCCGCTGTTCCTTTGATACCGTGCCCACCGTGATTGTGCGCCGCGCCATTCCATCAAGCGATCCCGGATGAAAATGTGCGGCGCCGTCGTAGAGGATCCGCTCCATCGCCGCGTTGTAAATCATCCACGCGTCGGCGGCCATGCACGCCTCCGCAACTGCTTCCCACTCGCTGCGATTGAGCACGGCGCCGGAAGGCATCGAGGGACTCATCATCAAAAATGCGCGCGTTCGCTTTGTGACGGCGCGTCGCAGCGCATCGAGATCGAGGCGCCACGCTCCATTCGTCGCGTAGAACGGCACAAATACGGGAATTCCTCCCGCAAGCCGCACGCGATTGATAAGGCCAACGTAGATTGGATCCGTCATCACGACTTCGTCGCCCGGATTCAGAAGGGCCAATAGCGTGTTCAGAATTCCGGCGCAACCGCCCGCAGTGATGATGCACTGCCGCTGCCAGTCATATTCCACGCCGGATAGTCCGGCGACGTGCTCGGTCGCGGCCATGCGAAGTTCGTTCGCGCCAAAAAACGGCAAGTAACTGTTCGCGCTGTCCGCATCCACTTCATCTCTCGAGATCGCCACAGCCGCTTCGGGCGGGCGCACGTCCGTATCGAGATTTTCGAGACGCAGCACATCCGGAGCCGCGGCGTCGGCAAGTTCCGCCGTCGCGTCAACGCCGATTCCGACGAGATGCTCCACGCGTTCAACAGTCATACGACAACCTCCGAGCGGGCCAATATTACGCAACGCGGTGCAGCGCGCACAACTTCGAAACGCATCGCTGGCCTCGATACGCATTTTCGATTCGCGTGCGCCGAATCGGAACTTCCGTACCATTGACCATCGCGCGCTCGCTTCATAACATGGACTCACGGCGCGAAATCGCGCCACGGCCGCAGTTTTGCCCGCCGGAACTCGTTCCGCTTCAATCGTCGCGGCGAGATCCAAATTTCGAAATCCATTGGAGTCTAAGCCCCATGCCCACGCCTCCTTCAGCCCCAGCATCCGCGTCAGCCGCAGTGACGAGAAACGCAACCGGGAATGCGGTCGCGCAAACTCATGCGGCAATTCAGGGAATGCCGCAAGTGAACACGATTGCCGAAGAACGCCGACGAGGGCGTCGCGTTCTCCTGCGCATCCGGGCCAACGTCCACGTCATGCTAAAAGGAAAGGAAGAAACGCTGGAGGTCACCACACTCAGCGTGAATCCTGCGGGCGCGATGCTCGTTTGTCCAAAAAATCTTACCGCGCAGACGCAATTCCTGCTCCAGCATGCCGCGACGAAGCAAACGATTCCATGCCGCGTCGTTTCCGCGGCGAAACAGGTGCAGGATGGCTTTCACGTGCCGATTTCGTTCGATGACCCTGCGCCCAATTTTTGGAAGATCGATTTTCCGCCCGAGGACTGGAAGCCGCACGACGATATGTAGGCCGCCCGGCTAATTTGAGCCCTTGCCGGCATAATCGAAAGCAGCGAAAAACGGAGATTCGCGTCCGTGCGTGGACGACTCAGGAGTGGAACGGCAGATTTGCGAGATCCAGATTGCCGCCCGATAAGATGATCCCAACGCGTTTGCCGCGCGCGTCAATCTTTTTTAAGAGTGCGGGAGCCGCTGCGACGGCGGCCGAAGGCTCAATCACGATCTTCATCCGTTCCCAGATCAACCGCATCGCCTCGACAATGTCGGCTTCGCTTACAGGCACGATTTCGTCAACGCGTTCGCGCAGAATCGAAAATGTCAGCGGGCAGAGCGTCGCGCGCAAGCCATCGGCGATCGTTTCCGATTTCGCAGCTGGTTCAAGTTTGCCGCTCTCCATCGAGCGGTAAGCGTCGTCCGCGTTATTCGGCTCGCACCCGATAACACGAATCTTCGGTCGCAATTCTTTCGCTGCAATTGCGGTTCCGCTCAGCAGGCCTCCTCCGCTTACGGGAGCCATCAAGAGATCAAGATCCGGAGTTTGTTCCAGAATTTCGAGTGCAACAGTTCCTTGCCCCGCAATCACGCGCAAATTATCGTAGGGATGAACGAGCGTGGCTCCAGTCTTTTCTAATATCTCTTTCGCAGTGGATTCGCGCGCAGCAAGAGTCGGCTCACATTCAGTGATTTGTCCGCCGTAAGAGCGCACGGCCGCTTTCTTCGTTTCTGGCGCGTTCGACGGCATCACGATCCACGCCGGAATGCCTCGTTTGCCAGCCGCGCGTGCCAGCGCCGCAGCGTGATTGCCCGAAGAGTGAGTCACAACGCCGCCCTTCGCCTCTTCCTCCGTAAGCGAGAGAACGGCATTCGTTGCGCCGCGGATTTTGAACGAGCCTGTTTTCTGGAAGTTTTCACATTTGAAATAAAGCCGCGCGCCGGTGAGTTCGTTTAACGCCGAGGAAGTGAGCACCAAAGTGCGGTGAATCTGCGGCGCGATACGTTCGTGAGCCGCGCGAATCGTTGTTAAATCGGGACCGGAAGGCATGGTCAGCGGGTGATAGTGAACGTAGTCTTCGCGCTCGCCGAATTTTCGTATCGATTGCTTGCGCGTACCGAAATCGTGTGTTCGCCCGCCGGGAGATTGTGAAGCACGATCTCGTATGACTCCTGGAGAGAGTCCGATAGCGATCCCTTGGGGAAAATCACGCTCCAGTCGGCGCTGTCAACGCTGTATTCGGCGAGTTCGATCGTGCTGCTCGGATCGTGAACATCAAACGACAGCGTCACGTCGCCGCGCGCGCCGGCGTCCGGATGCGCGCTGATGTGCTCGATAGCCGGCGGAGTATTATCCACGTCGAAGCGATCGCTCACGCGCTCGGTCGTCAGGGCCCGGTCAGCGGGGTTCGATGGAGCGTCCGAGGCCACGATTTTCAAGTAGTACGCGCCATCGGGGAGCGTTGTCGCGTCCCAGGAATAATAGTGCTGCTCGACTTTTTCCTTCAGCGGCCGCCAATTTTTTTCGCCTTCGCCGCGGATGTATACGCCGAAGGTCAAATCGTCATCGTTGTCGTCGTGGCTCGACCACATCACGCTGCGATAGCCTTTTTGCTCAAATCCTTGCGGCGGAATTTCCACTTTCGTTGGTTTTGGAATGTCCGACGACGTTGGAGTGGATGGAGCCGATGGATTGTAGGCAGGCGGAATTCGAAGCTGGAAAGGCATGGGTGTGCCCACTCCGCCTACCGGAGTCACGAAACCTTGCACGCGAATGCCGGGGCTCTGAACAATCACACTGTCAATTACAGGCGCGACGTTCTTAGGCAGATACGCCAGATTCACCCACGAAATATTCGGCGTTCCTCTGCCATCGGATTCGCGGAACACCACTTTCCACTGCACAAATCGCGCTGGTGGGCACGTCACTGTGTCTCCGCCCGCATTCGAGTACGGTCCTGCCCAATCGCTCCAATTTTCTCCAGGCCGCGACGTATTTCCCGATCGAACATAAAAAGACACTTTGCCCGACGCGACTCCGTTCTCGCCCCACCACGTCAGCTTGCCCCACTGCGAGAAAATCTTGGCGTCGAATGCTTCCGATTCATACGAGCCGTCTTTTTCCTGCCCGGGGCCAAGCACGAATACTTTGCCCGGGTTCGCCGTCGCCACATAGACGGCGCCGCCTGCACCGGGAACCAACGCAGTCACTTGGTCGGAGGCCGCGCTTGCAGTGATTGAAAATATTCTTTGGCCCTCGAGCTCAATCACATTGCCGTGATTGCCAGTGCCGAGCAGCAATTTTCCGTCGCTCGCGAAGCCGAGCGCGTAGACGGCATCATCCCTCGAGCTCCATAGCGACTCCGGCGATCCATCGGGCGCAATGTGTAAGACCTCACCGCCGCCGGTCACAGAAGGAAAAAAGGGAACCGGAGCAGCCGCCGTGATGGGCACCTGCGCTTCGATGGTCACCTGCCCTCCGCCCGTTGAAATCTGGGCCTGCGGCGTGGACTGAACAATCACCGGCGGCGGAACGGATGGCGCTGTCTTCGGTTTTTCGCCAATCGCCGCCGCGTAGATGTTTCCTTTCGCGTCATCAAGCAGCGCTGTCACCTCTTTTTTGTCGGTCTCGTAGAGGACGAACGCGTGTCCCCCCACCGGAACAGCTGCTCCGTTTTTTGTCGCCACATCAACGCGCAGAATCAATCCGTCGGGGTCCGTGCCCACCAGCAAGTTGCCCTTGCCGTCCACAGCGATCGATCGCGCGTGCCGCTCGTCAGTCTTAAAGAAAAGCTGCCCTTTGCCATCCGGACCGACAGCGAATACTTCGCCTTTATCGCCAGTGCCCACAAATAGCGTTCCATGCGAATCAATCGCGAGAGCCCAGATGTACTTTGTCTTAGGCTCAAAAAAAACGCTCTTCTGCCCGTCGGATGTGACTTTGTAAACTTTTCCGTCAGGCGACGTCCCGACGTACAAATTATCTTTGGCATCGAAAAGAATCGCTTGCGCGGAAAGCTCCTGCGATTCGAACACCGTCGTCGCGGTCCCGTGCTCATCGAAACGAACGACCTTCGCATTCGAGCCGCCCGCCGCAAACAATCGCCCGCGCGAATCGAGCCGCACTTGCCACAGATAAGCCAGGTTGGGATCGGCGAACTGCGCGAAATGAGGAGCCGGCGCGAGCCACCCATCGCTTCTCAGCGCCACCCCCTTCCGCGTGCCTTTCTCGAAATCCGCGTAGTCCGTCTGCCGCCAGAATCGCGTGTGCTCGGCGTTCGCCGAGTTCGAGATCGCTAGAATTCCTCCGATGGCGCCAATGGCCGCCAGCAAGCACACCGCGCACATTCGTAATTTCATCAAACCCGCTGCTCCTTCATTTACGGAAATTCACTTCACGGAATCTCTTTATGGAATTCACTTCACGGTGATGGTAAGCGCTCGCTGCCCCGCAATCACTTGATTCATCGCCACGGACCATTCGCCCGCCGCCGATTGGCCTAATAGCCGCGCGGCGCCCGGATTGCGGCGCTGATCCATGATATTGATTTCCGAAAGCGGCACATTGGGAAGCTCTTTATCCTCGACCAGCAGAGTCGGCGTCGGTTGCATCAGCGCGGCATAGAGACGATCGTTGTGCCTCTCGCGGTTCATCATCGCCACAAGTTCATCGAGGCCGGCAAGCTGCGAAGGCGCGCCAAACGGCTGCGTCATTCGGTTAAGCGTTTCGCCGTCTGACACCAGCAATTCCATCGGCCCGCGCGCGGACTGCAGCGGAATCGTGATCGGAATTTCCTGAATGAAGGGAGAGCCGCGATAAGGTCGCAACAGAACCTTCACGCCAATCGTTTCGCCAGGCTCGACTTCACTCTTTTCGCTCCACGCGCTTTCAATCGTCGCGGAGCGATGCTCGGGAAGACTCGTCACCCGCAGCGAAATCTTGTCAATCTTCGGCGGCTCGTACGGATTGGTGTAAATCTCGCTGAAAGTCCGCAGCACCGCAAACGCAATCTGCAAGCCGCTCGGCGCGCCAGAATCCTGCGGCGCAAAAAAATCTTCCAGCTTCACCGACCCATGACCCCTCACATCAATCGCACCACTCAGTTGCAGCGTGGTGCCCTCGGTGTACGCCGTATTCCCCGAAATCCCATTCAACGCGGAAACTGCAACAAGCAGCGGCGTGAGCTGCCGCAGTTCCGCCACTTCGAAATGAAAACGCTTCTCCTCTTGCGGCGTCGCAATCGAAACATCCATCGGAATCATCCGCGGTCCCGCCCCTAGGCGCCCCATCACCGCCGTCGTTCGATCTTCCGTAAGCGTTCCGATCACGCTTCCGCTGCTCATGATTTTCGTGGATGCCATCGAAGAATTCAGCGTCATCACCACGTGCCCGCGCGTCAGTGGAATCGATACATCGCCAAAGCTGAACAGCGGATGCCCGCACGCGAACACGCGGTCGCCCACAATCGCCGTCACCGTGCAACCCGCGTCGAGCGAAAGATCGCCGCCCACCAATTCCATGCCCACCATGTCGCCGGG
Source organism: Candidatus Acidiferrales bacterium (assembly GCA_036513895.1). Taxonomy (GTDB): domain Bacteria; phylum Acidobacteriota; class Terriglobia; order Acidiferrales; family UBA7541; genus Palsa-147. The sequence continues at coordinate 32,679 of DATBYF010000100.1, forward strand.
CTTCAATTTCGCATCTTCCGGCGAGGGAGCCGCCTTGCCGCCCACCATCGCCGTCATTCCCAGCGCGCTGAACTGGCTCGCGAATTGCGCGATAGTCTCCGGATATACGCCGGTCATGATCAGCGGCGTTTCAATCGGCACCAGGAAGCTGCCAGCATCAAGCGAAGCGCGTCGCGCAAGTTCGGGCGAAACTGGAATTCGCGGCGCAGAAAATCCAGCAGACATCGTCGCCCATTGCGTTGCGTCGGGGCTCGATGCAGGGTTGGGTGCGGGATTCGGAGCAATGTTCGGTGAGTAAGAAGTAGCCGGTAATTTTGCCGTGCCGTCTGCCGGAAGTGCGTTGTTGATGTCGTACATGTTCGCAATAGGCGTCACACCGCCAATCGCTTCTTTCGTGAACATTCCCAATTTCAGCGACAGCGCACCCGCCAGCTTCCCATTGATAAAAACCGGGCTGCCGCTCATGCCCGCCACAACGCCCGAATGTTCCGGCTTATCGCCCAATAATTGAACGAGAATTACGTCCACCTTCGGACCCAGCGCATTATGAAGCACGCCAATCACGGTCAGATCCATGGGCTCGACAGTGTCGCCGCTGAAAATCGTGTACGCGACACCCTTCATGCCAGGCTGAATCTGATCAATCGGCAGGGTTGTGTCCTGCGAAGTCGCGTCCTGCGAGATTGCGTTCAACAAGGTCCCGTCATCCGCGGCAGGCAGCGATACAGCGGTAGTCAGAAGCAACACCACGGTTAAGGCTAGGAAGAACCGGTTTCGCATAAATTTTGATGATACCCGTGCCACCGAAGCGGCGCAAACCATCGTTTCAGTTGGGTTAGATGCCGGTTACCCTGATTCAGTTCCTTGGGCACGCCAAACTACGTCGAACGAATTGGAGTTCGTCGCCAACCTGCTAGAATTCCATGCGTGAGCAAAGCGAAGATCGAGCCCGCGAAGAAGATTGACGGTGTCGTCGAGCTTCCCGGCGACAAATCCATCTCCCACCGCTACGCAATTCTCTCAGCGATCGCCGAGGGGGCGAGCGAAATCCGCAATTATTCCGTCGCAGCCGATTGCCAGAGCACCCTCGATTGTCTTAGACGTCTGGGAATCGAAATTGAATCGCGCGGTCACACAATTCGTGTCTCCGGCAAAGGCTTGCGCGGCCTGAAAGAGCCACGGCGTTCGCTCGATGCCGGCAATTCCGGCACCACGATGCGCCTTCTCACCGGTGTCCTCGCCGGGCAATCTTTCTCTTCGACGATTACCGGCGATGGTTCGTTACGCCGCAGGCCGATGCGCCGGATTCTCGATCCGCTTTCCGCCATGGGTGCGAAAATCGCGGCACAAGAAGGCGGTCTCGCGCCTCTCGAAATCCAGGGGACGCTGTTGCATTCGATTGACTACACGCCTCCAATCGCGAGCGCACAAGTGAAATCCGCGATTCTCCTCGCCGGACTTTACGCCGAAGGCGAAACTACAATTCACGAATCCGTTGCCACTCGCGATCATCTCGAGCTCGCCCTGCGCGAATTTGGCGCGCGCGTAGTCGCCGCAAAGGGTGTCGTTCGAATTGAAGGCGGCCCTCGTCTCGAAGGCCGAGTCCTAACTGTTCCTGGCGATCTCTCCGCCGCCGTTTTCTTCATCGCCGCCGCGCTGATTCTGCCCGGCTCGAACGTCATCATTCACGACGTCGGCCTCAATCCCACGCGCACGCGAGTCCTCGACTTTCTCATTTCCATCGGCGGGCCGATTCATGTCGCATCGTTGCAGAGCCGCGATGGCGAACTCGTCGGCGATCTATCCGTGCGCCACGCGCCTCTCGCCGGCGGCGCAATTTCAGGCGCGCAGGTAGCTGAAATGATTGACGAATTGCCGATGCTCGCGGCCCTCGGCCCATTCACGGAGCAGGGAATCGAGATTCGCGGCGCTCAAGAACTGCGCGTGAAAGAAAGCGATCGCGTCTCTGCCCTTGCGGAATCGCTCGCTCGAATGGGGGCGCGTGTCGAAGAATTTCCCGATGGATTGCGTGTCGAAGGACGCGCCGCCGGAAAATTGCATGGCGCAAAGATTGATCCCCGCGGCGACCATCGTATCAGCATGGCGCTGGCCATCGCCGCCCTCGGCGCCGAAGGAACAACGGTGATTCAGGACGCCGAATGCGCCGCCGTTTCTTTCCCCAATTTCTTTACAACGATCGACCGAATGCTCGAGCGCTAGCCATTCAGTTCCTCGCGCCGGCCTGCCCTGAGTTTTCGAAGGGCATCCTGTTTACCCTGAGCCTCGAAGGGCCGGCGTCTTTTACTTTCGTTCGCAAGCGAGTGGCGTCGCACTTCGGCAATCGCGCAACCAGCATTTTCGCAAAGGCTAATGCTGTGCCGCACAATCTCTTACCTTCAGAGCCCGGAGGCTCCCGCCTCCGGGACCATTCGCGCCAAACAACACCCATCCAATTCGCGCCGCCGCGCGCAGCTTAGCCAATTGTCCTGGAATTACGATTCAGACTTGCTAAGTTTAATCGTCCCGTAGCTCGTGGCAATCGTGATCTTCGGCCCCCGCATCCCCACTTTCCCATTCAACGTCGAAGAGTCCTCGCTGCTCTGCTGATTCAACCCCGAAGCGCCGAAGTCGCTTTGAATGTCACCCGAGCGCGAAAAAGCCGAAATTTCAAAAGTTGACGTCGCCGGAAGCGCGAGGTCCACTCCGCCCGTGTCATTCGTAATGTTGATCTCGTCTTTCGGCGTCTGGTTCAGATTCACCGACACGTCCCCATGCGCGTCGCTGATTTCAATTCGTCCTGCCGTGTTTTCCAGGTTGACGTCGCGATCGCGCGTAGCCACGCGGATGTTTCCTCGTACGTCCGACACCGCCAGCGCTCCGGAATCGAGGTCAAGATGCCCGCGCAGATTCAATATGGTCAAAGTCGTGCGCGAAGACGTAAAACGCGTCGTCTGCGCGATCTTTTCCATCTGCACCGAGCCGTAAAAATCGCCGTCGAACGTCGCATCCCCGCTGACGTCGCTTACATTCACGTCGTTTCCCGGCCCCTTTACGTTCACATCGCCCGTGATGTTGGTCGCGCGGACGTCGCCGTTTTGCAGTGCAATCGTGGCTGCGCCCGTGTCGTGCACTTCTACGTCGCCATTCTGCGTCGTTGCCGTCACAGTTCCCGAAACGCCGCCGACGTTGATGTCTCCCTTCTCCGTCTTGGCAATAATCGTGGCTTTCGACGGAACGTGAACTTCGAAATCCACCTTCGCATGTCCGCGGCCAGAT
>DATBYF010000101.1:0-19090 GCA_036513895.1 Candidatus Acidiferrales bacterium
TAAAGACCCGGAGGCGGGAGCCTCCGGGCCCTGAAGTTAGGGTATGAGGTAAGGAACATGTGCTTTGGCCCTACGGGCGCATCGCAACCGCCTCACCTCTGAAGAGGTGAGCTACATTTCTTTTGAATCACAGCAACGATAGTAATCGGCCGACGGCGTTTGAGAACTCGGGCACGCCGCGAGGCCTTTTTCTCCTCTCGATTTGGACGGTGCCTTTGAAGGATGCGCCGTTTTCGATCACGATGTGCCGCGTTGTCAGCGCGCCGACGACGGAACCGGTGTTCTTGATCTCAATTCGATCCACCGCTTGAAGATTGCCGGCTAGCTCACCATAGACGATTAGTTCCTGCGCGCTTATTTCACCCGTCGCTTTGGCATCGGGTCCGATTGTCAGGCGATGGCACTTGAGCGAAATCGGCTCTTTGACTACGGCGTCAAGGCGCAGATCTGATTTGCCTGCGCTGTTCGTCATGGCCTCAAATTCGGACCAGGTATTGAAAATTGAGCGTGCCCGAGGTGGACGCGCCCGATCTCGAAATTTTGGATGCCGAAGCTCTTCGGTGCCGGGCTCGGCATCTTGTTCGGCATCGGGCCGATCGATTGTGCCAGTTGAATTAAAAGCTGGGGAAAACGAGAGCGTTGTTGAATGGGTATGCTTGGTCCACCACATAGACTCCTCCTGTTGAGTCGTCTGGCGCGACGGACCGCGATGAATATAGTCTGGCGATTGAGAAGCAAGCAAGGTCGAATGGGAGCGAGTTGTCTTGTTAGATAGCGGCCTGTGTGACGAGATCGCGAGATGCGAATGAGGACCCTACGAGGCGACATGCATTCTGCGCGAGAAATTGAATGGAAGACCCACTTTTGCTGCGCAAAGATGGGGGCACGCTGAAAACCCTTTAAGGGCTCACGCGTGCCATCCTGCGTTCAGGCTGATTCGCATTGCTTCTGCTCGCTAACCTGTGCCATAAATTCGGGCCACGATGGCGTTCACGCTGCTTGATTGGTGTGCGATTCTCGGTTACCTGGCGATAACTCTCCTTCTTGGTTTGTATTTTCGGCGGCGCTCGGGGAATACCACTGAGGATTATTTTGTTTCAGGGCGAAATGTGTCGTGGTGGCTCGCGGGAACGTCGATGGTGGCGACCACGTTTGCCGCGGACACGCCATTGCTCGTTGCGGGGCTCGTTTACACGCAGGGGATTGCCGGGAACTGGCTGTGGTGGGCATTTCTGCTGTCTGGAATGATGACGGTGTTTTTATTCGCGCGGCTGTGGCGGCGCTCGGGTCTGATGACCGACGTGCAGTTCGCGGAAATGCGCTATGCCGGAAAGCCTGCGGCATTTTTGCGGGGATTTCGAGCTGTTTATCTTGGGTTGATGATGAATTGCTTGATCCTTGGTTGGGTAACGAAGGCGATGATTGGAATCGTGGGGACAACGCTTGGTCCCGAGATGCAAGGCTGGCGCCTACTGACTGGCATCTCGAACGCGCTGACTTCTGTATTTGGTCCGGTGTTTTCCGGAACGGACGGGCGCGCTCTGATCATCTGCATTTTTTTCCTGATTCCCTTCACCGGCATTTACGTGTCGCTCGGCGGATTGTGGGGAGTTCTGTGGACGGATTTATTTCAATTCGTATTGAAAATGGCGATTGTGGTTGGCGTGGCGTATTGCGCTGTTGTGGCGACTGGCGGGATGGGCGCGATGATTTCAAAACTTGGCGCGCTGCAGGCTGGGAATGGCGCGTCCGACCCGCTGGCATTTCTGCCTGATTTTTCCCGCGGATTCGCGAGCGACGCGCTGTGGACGCTGCCGGTGATTACCTTCGTCGTTTATCTCGGGCTCCAGTGGTGGGCTTTCTGGTATCCGGGCGCGGAACCTGGGGGCGGTGGATATGTCGCGCAGCGAATTTTTAGCGCGCGCGACGAGCGGCAGGGGCTTTATTCGGTGCTGTGGTTCAACATCGCGCATTACGCGCTGCGGCCGTGGCCATGGATCTTCACGGGGCTTGCCGCGATCGTGCTTTATCCGGGGCTGAAAAATCCGGAGAGCAGTTACATGATGATCGTGAATGAGCACGTGCCGCACGCGTTTCGCGGCATTATTCTGGCGGGATTTCTTGCGGCGTTCATGTCTACCATCGCGACGCAGTTGAATTGGGGCACGTCGTACCTGGTTGAGGATTTCTACCGGCGGTTCATGAAGCGCAATGCAAGCGAGCGGCATTACGTTCATGTTTCGCAGGTGGTGACACTGCTGCTGGTTGCGGCGACGGGATATGTGTCGGCGCATTTGGTATCGATTCGCAGCGGCTGGCAGGTGGTACTGCAGCTCGGGGCTGGGACGGGGAGCGTTTACCTATTGCGCTGGTATTGGTGGCGGATCAATGCGTGGAGCGAAATTTCGGCGATGACGACGGCGTTAGTGTTCACTGTGGCGCTGAACTGGCAGGGACTGTGGCTGTCAGTTTTGGGCCGGCCGGAATTTTTCACGGGATCGGGGACGGTGATCTTCGCGAAGACGGCGCTCACGACAACTCTGGCGACTTCGCTGGTGTGGATCCTGGTGACATTTGTTACGGCGCCAGAGCCGGACGGAATTTTGATCGCTTTTTATAGGAAGGTGCGGCCCGACGTGACAGGTTGGAAGCCGATTGCGGAGCTCGCGCCCGAGATAGTGAGGACGCATGATGTCGGGCGCAATTTGTGGTGCTGGATCCTCGGCACAGTGATGGTGTATGCCGCGCTTTTTGGCGTCGGCAAATTGTTGCTGCGGCACTATGGATTGGGGGTCGTGCTCGTGATTGTTTCGGCTCTCGCAGCATGGCAAATGACGCGAGAGCTCGCACGCACTTGGGTTTCCGCGGATAACTCCTCAGGCTCAAAATAATCCGCCTGACGTCGCAAACCTACCTCTTACTGGACATCTACGATTCCTGGTTTATTTTTCGTTGGCGGGTTGTGAATTAGAAGTTGGTTGTCAAACGGAGAAGATAACTGCGGGAAGGGCCAATTGCGTTTCCAGAGAACAGGCCTCCGAAGTCAATCACGTTGAGCCTGTTGTTTAGATTTTCACCGTCAGCTTGGAGCCGCACGCTCAAACGTTCCGTTTTGTAAACGTCCGTACCGACAGACGCGTCAATCGAGAGTGAAGGCCTCACTCGTCCTCGGGCGAAATTGATGCGGTCCACCACGGCTTGCCCGTATTCAGCAAGAGCCTGCTGGTAAGTTCCATCAAAATCAAATGGAAGGCCGCTTCCATAATCTGCGCCACCCGCCAACCAAAGCCGGGATGCGAGCTGGTACCGAAATCGGAAACGAAGCGTATTGCGCTGATCCTGTGAATCTGGGAAATGGCCGGTGAGTTGAGTTGTCGCGCTGGTCGCATCATCGCCGAGGAAGAGCCCGCCAGTGACCGGGAACCAGGCGTTGCCGACGATGTAGGAATAACTGACAAAACCAGAAAGATGGCCTAAATGTGGGAGCTCGAGCTTGCCTTCCGCTCCGTAAAGAATGGCCTTGCGGAATGCGATTGGAAAGCTGATCCCGGTGTTCAGCAATTGATCGTCATCCGCATAATTATTCACGGCGCGGCGGAACACATTTACATCCAGGCGAACCTGCTGGAACAGCCCATTCGATACTCCAACTTCATAGTAATCGCCGTGTGACGGGAGCACCGGCAGCCGCAGAACGAGAGGATCGAGCACGACGACTGTGGGAGAGTTCGACAACAGAATATTTTCGAACGACGGAGTTTGGAAGATTCGATCGTACGAGGCGTGAAGCACCATATCAGCGGATTTAAAATAACGCCCGATTGTCAGGCGGGGGCTAAACGAATTTTGATTCACGAGAAGCTGATAGTGATCCCAGCGAAGGCCGGCGCTCACCGTCCAATCTCCCAGCCGAATGGTGTCTTGCACAAACGCGGCTTGCTCGAGGTCGGCACGGGTGCCGAGTGCTGGCTGGTTTCCGGGAAATGAAAACGTCGTAGGAGTGCCGGGGTCGAACTGCGTTGGGTCGGTGATTACGTCATTGAAATTCTCGTGGAGGAAGATGTTGTCCGATTCGATGCCGGCTTTCCATTCCTGCCTGCCGTGATGGATCGATACGCTTCCTTTGAAATAGGCTTCGCGGAACGAGTTGTGCTGGAAAGCGATGATCGGCGTAGAGAGCGCGTTGGAATAAAGATCGTTCGAGTTGTCTCTCGCCATACCGCGAAAATCAGCCACAACGTCCGGCGAGAAAATGTGTGAGTAGGAAGCGATGCCCATCGTTTCGGAATTACCGGCGTTTTGAAGTTGACCAGCGGCCTCCTGAAGCTGCTCGTTCGGAATTTCGTATCGCGAGAGTTCATGACGGACGCTGAGAGTCAAACGGTCGCTCGGCGTCAGATCTCGTTCGTAATACGCGGAAAAATCACCCGTGGTGCCGGTGTTCGTATAATTTTCAGGCACGACGGGATTCAAATAGTGGCTAGTCATGCCGCTGCTCGCGCTAAATCCAATCACATTCTTTCCCCACACGTACTGAGTTTTGACAAATGCGCCCGCAGTGTCAAAACTGCCGCCCGACAGTACGACTTGTCCGTGGAGGCCGTCTTGGGGATCCCGAAAAGTGTTGAGTTCGACGACACCGCCCATCTTTCTGCCATATTCGGCCGGAAAGCCCGCGGTGTAGATGCTGACAGAATTCACGTCCTCGGCTTCGATTTCAGGGCCAAAACTCGGCGATCGATTGTCAGTAAGTGGGATACCGTCAACGACGAACTGGGTCTGATACTCGGAGCCACGCGGGTGTAATACCGCGTTGCCTTCGTACAGCCATCCCGGCTGCGAATTCACTAAATCCTGTATCGAGCGGCCCGGCAAGGAACTCAGCCGGTCCTGAATCATCCGCGAACCTATCTCATTTATCGAACTCGCTTGATCGGGATCGATCAGCGTGGCGGAATCGTTGATGGTGACCGAGGAGCTTACGGGTGAAAGGGCCAGCTTCACTGTGTGTTTGATTGGCAGTTCCGAATTAATCTCGATGGATTCGGAAACATCTGCAAAGCCCGATTGACGAATCTGGATTCGATACATGCCATACGGAATTCGCTTCGCGGTTGCGATTCCGTTCTCGTCCGTTAGAAACGTGCTGTCATATTGATTCGCTTCGCTCACCAGCCGAATCGTAGTCTTAACGCCGAGACCCGCTGGGTCGGTAATTCTGAACTGCAGTTCGCCGAAGTTGCTTTGGCTGAAAACGGGCGATGCGAGGAGAAGAAGAAAGACAAAACACCTCGTGATTGGCGAAACTGCGCTCGAGAATCGGAAATTAACGAGAAAGACCGCGCGAATGTGCATCACTTGCATACACTACATTCTGTCGACACCAGCCAATCCACAGGAATGCGCTCTGTTGCGGTTCCGTTAACCGGGCACTGCGCGCCTACCAAACTTTGCAAATCTTTTCGGGCGGCTTCACCATCGGCTGGCCTTCTTTGCATGAAAATGCGCGTGAAAATTCCGGCATATTCACGGCTACGCCATTGATTCGGTATGTGGCAGGCGAATGGGGATCGTTTATGGCTCGCGCACGTAGATCTTCGGGGCGCTCGTTGGCGCAATCCCACTGCGCGAACCCGATGAAGAACCGCTGGTCCGGCGTGAGGCCGTCAATGGGCTGGAGATTCTGGTCTTTCGTGGCGTCTTTCCAAGCGATGTACGCCAGAATCTCGCCGCCGAGGTCGGCTACGTCTTCGCCGAGAGTGAGCTTGCTGTTGATCTGGACATCATCTACGACGACGTATTGCGCATATTGATCGCGAACACATTTGGTGCGCTCATCGAATTTCTCGCGATCCTCTTTCGTCCACCAGTTCTTCAGGTTTCCCTTCGCATCGTACTGGCTGCCTTCGTCGTCGAAACCGTGCGTGAGTTCGTGGCCGATCGTGCCGCCAGTGTCGCCGTAATTCGGCGCGGCGTCCATTTTGGGATCGTAGAGCGGTGGCTGAAGAACGCCGGCCGGGAAATTGATGTCGTTCATTTGCGCTGAGTAGTACGCGTCCACGGTGGGCGCGGGAATGAACCACTCGCCGCGGTCCACGGGCTTGCCAATTTTGTTGATGTCGCGGAGGCTTTCGAATTCGGCAGCGCGTTCGATATTGCCGGCAAAATCGTCGCGCGAAATCGTCAACGAACTATAATCGCGCCATTTGTCTGGGTATCCAATCTTGTTGCGGATGCCGTGCAGCTTGGCGAGCGCCTGCTGCTTGGTTTCCGGACTCATCCAATCGAGGTCATGAATGCGCTGTTCCATGGCGGCTTCGATGCGCTGCACCATGTCCGAAGTGCTTTGCTTCAGCTCCGGTGAAAACACTTTGGTGACGTATACCTGGCCGAGGGCGTCGTCGAGATTGTGATTGGTATAGCTGACGCATCGCTTCCAGCGCGGCTGCAATTCTTTTGCGCCGCGCAGATACTTATTATAAAAATCAAACCTCTCATTCACAAAAGCGGAAGAAAGATCAGGCGAAGTCGAATTTACGACCTGAAACCGCAAGTACGTTTTCCAGGTTTCGATCGGCATGGACGCGACGAGCGTATTCACTTCTTTGAGGAATTCCGGCGATTCAACGTTGACGATGTCGAATGCTGGATAGTGCGAGTCGCGGTAGTAGCTTTTCCAGTCGAACGCCGGGGCGAGCTTGTCGAGCTCCGCCACATTCATTTTGTGTTTGCGCTTGTAGGGATCTCGCCGATCGACTTGAGTGAGTGAAGCCTCGGCGAGCGCGGTTTCGGTGCGCATCACCGTATCGGCGCTCTGGCGGGCCATCTCTGCGGAATCGCCCATCAGTTCAAATACATTCGCGACGTGCTGGAGATATCGGGCGCGCGTCTCTTTTGATTTGGCGTCGGTTTTCGTGTAGTAGTCGCGATCGGGAAGTCCCAGGCCGCCCTGATCGAGTTCGGCAATCCTGCGATCGGAATCGTCGGGATCTTGCGCGGAGCCTGCGTCAAAGAGAATCGATCCGCCATGAACGAGCTGGAGTCGCGCGATTAGCGCAGGCAATTCCGCGGCGGATTTGAGTTTTGAGATGCTGTCGAGTTCAGGCTGAATTGCAGAGAGGCCGCGCTTTTCAACGGCTGATTCGTTCATGCAGGCGGCATAAAAATCACCGGTTTCTTGAGTTACTTTATCGCGCGATGCCGAGTCGGCTGCGGCTTGCTCCAGGATTCCGTGAAGAAAATCCAGATTGTCCTGGAAAAGCTTGGCGTAGACGGACCAGGAAGTTTGATCGGGCGGAATCGGATTGTTCACTTGCCATTTTCCGCAGGCGTAGTGGTAGAAATCGTCGCAAGGGTTGACTGATTTATCGATCGAGGTCAAATCCAAGCTGGGGCAATAGGGGAGGACGGGCTGCTGCGAGGTTTTTGCGTCAGGCTTCTCCTGAGCGGCTGCAGGTAAAACAACAACGATGAATGTGAGAATGCACAAACGCAGAGCTTTCCTCTTCATGTCCACCTCAGATTGGTTGCGTTCAATGGTGTTTTAGACGCAGCAAGGGTATTGGAACGCTCGCTCCGAAACAAGATTTCCTTCAAATATTTTGGACGGGTACGACAGCTTACGACGCGGGACTTTCGCGGCGGCCGACAAGTTTATGAAATTCAGGATCGCCGTGGAGGCAATCGAGATCGGGGTCATTTGCGGCCCAATTATGATTGCCGTATCCGGCCGCAAACGCTTTTTTCAGGGTTTCGAGTGCCTCTGCCTTTTTCGAAAGAACGCCGTAGGTACACGCGGCGTTGTAGAGGGTGCTTGGATCGCCAGGTCGAAGGGCGACGGCAGTCTGCAAATGACGGATACTTTCGTCCACGTCCTGCTTGAAGTAAGCGAGGTTGGTGGCGAGCAGAATACGGGCGCGGACGTCTTCGGGTACGAGCTCGAGCTGCTGGCGAAGCACCTTGATTTCCTTAACGCGGAGCTGCTCCGCTTCTTTTTTGCGGCCGAGGCGTTCCAACGCCTGATCGTAGGGAGCGTAAGTGTTGTAATCGTCTCCGTTGGCTTCGATGGCGCGTTCGGTGAGCGCGGCAGCTTCTTCGAAGCGACCAGAAGCGAAATAAGCGCGCCCGAGAATGTTCCAGGAGCCTTCGGTGTCGTGCTTGCGCTCGATGGCGCGCTGGGCGAGCATCGCGGCTTCGTCGAATTTCTTTTGGCCGTAAAAGATGCGTGCACGAGCGACGAGCATTTCGGGCAGATCGGGGGAAAGCGCCATGGCGCGATCGCAAGCGGCCAGTCCCCTCTCGATCCATTTCGGGTTCTGTTCGCGAAGCTCGTAATTTAGCCCGCAGAGATGCGCGATGCCGGCGTGCGCCAGCGCAAACTCAGGGTCGAGCTGAATGGCCTGTTCGAACATTTGCAGCGCGTAGTCCATATTTTCGCGGCGTGTGTAGCTCCGTCCGCGCAAGTAGAAATCGTAGGCCTGCGGATTTTCAGTGGGCTTGCGCGCCATGATTTTTTCTTCTTGCGGAGTGAGGGTGATGCGCAGGGCTTGGGCGATGCTGCGGGCAATCTCTTCCTGAATCGCAAATACGTCTTCGAGCTGGCGATCGAAGCGCTCCGCCCAGACGGAATGCCTGGTGGAGGCTTCGACAAGCTGCGCCGTGATACGCACGCGGCTGCCCGCGCGGCGAATTGAGCCCTCGAGCACGTAGGAGGCTCCGAGTTGCTGGCCTACCTGCTGCGCGGTAACGGGCTTGTCGCGAAACGCCAGCATCTCCGAGCGAGGGAAAATTTCAAGGAGCTTGATCTTTGAAAGCTCTGTGACGATGTCTTCCGTGATTCCGTCGCGGAAATATTCGTCGTCTTTGGCGCCGCTTTGATTTTCGAAATAGAGTACTGCCACCGATTTTTGCTGGGTGGGGATTGGCTGCGATCCGGAGCTCGAAACGCTCTTCTCCGCAGCGGGCCTGCGGCTCGATTCGAGATCGCGGCTGAGGCGCTTCAGGTCGGCGCGGAGTTCAGCAGCCGTCTGGCAGCGCAGATCGGGGTCTTTCTCAAGCAATTTGCCGAGAATGGCTTCCATCGCCAGGGGCAATCTGGAATTCAACTTCGTTGCAGGAGTGGGAGCGGAATGCAAGAGGCCATCGAAAATTACCGCCGAGGTGGTCCCGGAGAATGGAACGGTGCCGGTAGCCATCTCGTAGAGCACAACGCCTAACGAAAATAAATCCGATCGGGCATCGAGCTCTTCGCCTCGCGCCTGTTCGGGCGACATATAGGCGACCGTGCCCATGGAGCTACCGGGGCTGGTTAGCTGGTCTGCATCGAGCGAATGCGGCTGCGAGTGCACGGATGTGGCCGTCGCCGATAGAGTGGTGTTGGGCGCTGTCGGCGTAAGTTTCGCCAAGCCGAAATCGAGAATTTTCGCCTGGCCGCGCTCGACGAGAAATACATTCGCGGGCTTGATATCGCGATGAACGATTCCCTTCGTGTGCGCGGCATCGAGACCGTTGGCGATTTGAGTGCCGATCTCTAGAAGCTCCGACACTTCGATCTGCTTGCCGGTAATTCGGTGCTTGAGAGTCTGACCTTCGAGCAACTCCATGGCGATGAACGGACGACCTTCGAATTCGCCAATATCGTAAATCGTGCAGATGTTGGGATGATTGAGCGCCGATGCGGCCCGGGCTTCGCGCCGAAATCGCTCGATTGCCTGAGTGTCATGGGAAATGTCGTCGGGGAGAAATTTCAGAGCGACGTTGCGGCCCAGGCGCGTGTCCTTGGCTTTGTAGACGACGCCCATGCCGCCGCCGCCTAATTTATCTATAACTTCGTAATGGGAGATGGTGCGACCGATGATGGGTGAGGAATCCGGCACGGCTTGTGCATTTTACGCTAGAGAGTCGTTGCAGGCAAACCGCAGGCAGATTACCAATTAACAGCCTCTCGTTTCCGGGGCTTGTTTACGCGGACCAATCCTTCGATTTCACGCCGGGATCGTCAGCTGCAATTGCGGGCGAGAACGAAAGACGCTGAGAGTGTTTTCTGCGCGCCTTGGTTGAAGTTATAGCTGAATCTTACTTCGTATGTACCGTTGTCGAAGATCGGGCCCAGATTTTGCAGCGTGCGACCAGAGTTGAGATCCAAATAGTAAGGAGCGTCGGTAAAAGCTCCACCTGTGGCGGGATGGCGGGTGACAGTAACGCTTGCCGCGGTCGGACGACCGCTGTAGTCGATGACCGCCATGGGTTGTCCGTCGGTTTTGTACTGGTTCGTGGGACAGCCTTCCGTTCCCGTCAGTTGAGAGCCAGAGGGATAGATTTTCGCCCCTGCCGGGAGTTTGGCCCCCGCCCCTTGGCCCGCCACCGAAGAATCGACGAACGCGAAGCCTGCGATGCTGGCTTTTGCTGAATCCGATGATGAGGGATTGGCTGAAGACGAGGTAGGGCCAGAATTGCAGGCGAGCAAACCTAGCGCGACAACACAGCCCGCTGTGATACTTGCCGGGATTCGCATGAAAATTTCCTGCCTTCTTTGATGAGTGAACACCAATCGCTTTCTCGCGGAGGATATTAGGACGCGCGGTTCGCCAAGTCAACGCACCGAAATTCTCGGAAGAGCCGGTCCAGATCAGCCTCCGGCGTTGCAGGGCTTATACAATCGTGGATGCCTCAACACACGCGAGCTACGGAATTCGAATTCCCCGCTGAAGCTAAGTGACTAATCGCCGGACACTTGAGCCGGAGTTTTCCTCGCAAAACATTTGGCGCGCCTCTTGCACTTACAAACTCGCGGCACATCGAGTGGGGAGGATACGATGGCACGATTTCCGAGTACTTGGTTTGACAGTAACGTGTCCAAACGCTTCGCAGTCGCATTTGTAGCATTCATCACCATCTTCGCCGGATGGGTATCCGGTGGCCAGGATGGCCAGAGCGGGCAAGCTCAGGCGAATGATGGCCCGCCGCAGGTTTGTGAGGGCTCGCTCGTTTACCGCTCACCGATCTCCGGGCTGTACGAAACTGTTCCGCTCTCGCACACGGATGTGGCGCTGGATGTGCGCGGTTTGGCAGCCGCCGCCACGGTCACACAGCACTACGTGAATTCGAGCCCGGAGCCCATCGAGGCCGTTTACGTCTTTCCTCTGCCTCACGACGCCGCTGTCTACGATATGGAAATTCGCGTTGGCGACCGGCTGATTAAAAGCGTCATCCGCGAGCGCGAAGAAGCCAAGCGCACTTACGAGGCTGCCAAGTCGGAGGGCAAGCGCGCAGCTCTGGTGGAACAGGAACGGCCCAACATCTTCACCGCGTCGGTTGCGAATCTCATGCCGGGCGACCACATTGATGTACGTTTGCTCTACGTGGAGCCGCTGCGCTGGGAAGATGGCCGTGTCCGGCTGGTTTTTCCGATGGTTGTCGGCCCACGCTATATTCCCGGGACACAAGCTGTCAGCCACACCGGCACCGGCTGGGCTTTCGACACTGACGCGGTAGCTGACGCCTCGCGAATCACTCCTACCGTGCGAAATCCGGAGAGCCGCCCCGGGCACGACATTTCTCTGTCGGTTGATCTGGACGCGGGCTTTGAATTCGGATCGATAAATTCTATTTCGCACGCGATTACTGTACGCAATCTGCCGGACGGACGCCGGCATGTTGAGCTTGCGTCCGGCACGAGCATTCCGAACAAGGATTTTGTACTGGAAATCCAGCAGCCGGAAAGCACCCAACCCAAAACCGCGCTGTTTCTTTCTCCCGATCCCGCCTCGGGTGAAACTTATTTCCTTCTCTCAGCTTTTCCTCCGACGGTGCAGCCAACGAAGCGAGAACCGGTGGAAATGCTCTACTTGATCGACGTCTCCGGCTCGATGGCTGGCACTTCCATCACGCAGGCTCGCGCGGCACTGCTCCAAGCGCTCGAGCGCCTCGGCTCCAGCGATCGATTCGGGATCCTCGCCTTCAATCACCAGTATCACGAGTTCGCTGCGGAACCACTCATGGCGACGTCTGAGAATATCGCCGCGGCGCGCCGATTCGTCGAGCATCTCGAGGCTGGCGGGGGCACCGAAATGCTTCCCGCGCTTCTGCACGTGATGAAAAAACCCGAGACACCGGGCTACCTGCGCAACATTGTCCTACTGACGGACGGCGACCTCGGCAACGAAGAGCAAATTTTTTCGGCGATGCGTGCGAACCTGGGCGACGCGCGCCTCTACACGGTGGCGATAGGCAGCGCACCGAATTTTTTTCTCGCCACCAAAATGGCGCAATTCGGCCGCGGCTCTTTCACTCATATCGCCGATATTGGCGAAGTTGGCCAGCAGATGGGACATTTGCTCGAAACCATCGAGAGCCCCGTTCTGACCGATGTGAAGCTGTCATTTGACCGAGTTGAAGTTGACGAAGTCTATCCGCAACGTCCGCCCGATCTTTTCCTGCGCCAGCCACTCTTGGTTTACGGGCGGATATCGAAAGGCCGCGCCGGAAGAGTGCATCTCACGGCTCGGGCAGGCGATCAGCCTTATGAAGCAAGTTTTGATTTCGACGCGGGAGCAGCGACTTTCCATCCGGGAATAACTACGCTTTGGGCGCGGCAGCGCGTTGAAGATCTCGCGGATCAGTGGCGGGAGTCGGATGAAAATGCCAGAGCAGAAATTCGCGCAACGCTGATCGCGCACGCCGTTCGCTACCGGCTCGTTACACAATTCACTTCGTTGGTCGCCGTCGAGGAGGTGGTTAGAAACAAAGGCGGAATATCCACCACAGTGCCCATCGCCACAGAATTGCCGGCCGGAATGCAGATGGACAAAGTTTTTGGCGCGCCGGCAACTGGCACCGCCGATGCATTTCTCGAAGCTCTGGGTTTGGTCCTTCTCATCTTGGGCATCGCACTGTGGGGCATCGCGCTGTGGCTGACAAATCGACGGGTTGGAGTGCTCGCGTGAAGTTGCTACGGATCGTCGTTGCCTTAACGCTAATTGTAGGCACGAGTCTCACCGTCCGCGCCGTCTATCTGCACGCGAAGGCCGAGCTTGCCGGGATACTAATCCGCCGGGCGTGGAAAAAGACCGCAGGCTCTGGGAAACAGTGTCCGCCGTGGCCGTGGGCGGACACGCATCCGGTGGCGCGCTTGCGCATTCCGCGTATTGGTTACGACGAGATTGTATTGGAAAATGCGACGCCGCGCACGCTGGCGTTCGGTCCGGCGCGGCTGCTCAGTGGCGCGGACTTAGGAGGGCCCGGCAACCTGGAACTTGCTGGGCACCGCACAAGTTGGTTTGAACCGCTAAAGGCTGTAGCAACGGGCGACACCATCCAGATCGAATGGTACGATGCGCGGCGCGGCGGGTTACGCGAGCGCACATACACAGTCAACGCGATCAGCGTGGTTAATCCCGATGATGTTAGCCTGCTGGCAGCCACACCTAATGACGCGCTGACGCTGGTAACTTGTTATCCGTTTGGCCGTAGTCCGCGCTCACCGCAACGATACATCGTGCGCGCGATGCCCGCCGGCCCCAGTCACTCATCGCAGCTGTCAGCCTCCGTTGACTTGTCCATAGCGCGGAATCTGGCGCCGATTCTTTGAGCACTAGCCTACACAACTGCAACTCAAGTTATAGTCGCTGGTCAATTTTGCTCGTTATTTTCTTAGGAAATGAATGGCGCGCCCGGGAGGATTCGAACCTCTGACCTTGTGCTTCGGAGGCACACGCTCTATCCATCTGAGCTACGGGCGCGCTGTGCCGCGCTTCGCGATACTCGCGTTCGCGGTATTTTCATTCTACCGCGAATACGAAGAGGCTAGTAAGGAAAGCTCCGAATCTGGCGAGTCCGCAGATGGATGGCGGCGCATCCTAACGCGATTCTGATTTCTGTGATCGCGATGATTGGCGGCCGCATCACACCTTCATGGCCATGCTGCCAGCATTAACGGAATTTATATGGACGTGCTTGCGGTGACAGGATTCGCTATATTGATGATTATCGGCTGCACCGCTCGCTTGAAACGACAAATAAAGCTCGGAGGAATTCTTGGGACTTCTTGATTCGACAGAAGAACATCCGCATTCAAGACTTCGGCGTTATTTGATCACCACAGTTGTTTTCATCCTGCTGGTCGCTGGCGGGCTGTGGTACATGTTGCGGTACCACCAGGAAAAAGCCACGGTTCGGCATTTTCTCGACACAGTGGTCGCGGGGAACATGGACCGGGCGTATCAATTGTGGAAGCCGCAACCTGCGTATTCGTTCAAAGATTTCCTCGAGGATTGGGGACCGAACGGATATTACGGGCCCGTGAAAAGCTATCACTTCGAGGATGCGGAGCGCCCGAAGGGCGGGAGTTCCGGAGTGATCGTGGTGTTCGAAGTGAGTCCTTACCAGCCGTTTCCGGATAATAACGACAGCATTAAGCAGAACAAAACGAAAGAAGTGCGAGTGTGGGTTGAATTCAAAGATCAATCCATGAGTTATCCGCCGTAATTCCGCCGGCTTCAGTTATTTAATCGTCGAATTTGGCTGATCTTATCTAGCCAGACCTGCTCGAATGAAAGGAAGCGCCGGATTCGCGGTATCACGTCTTGCGCGCTGTTCGAGTTTGCCGTCAGAACATCGCCGATTTCGAAGTGAAGGCGCGCGCTCGCAGAGACAGTGTCCGACAGTTGATTCCACATGAAGTACCGCGAGCCTGAGTAGTAGCCGTCCGTTCCGAAAGTTTGACGGGCGAGGAAGAATGTTGTGCGTTGGGCTAGCGCTGGATTCCAAATCGCCGTGCCCTGTTCCAATTCCCGCCTTCGATCCACACCCAGAAGGTCCAGCAGCGTCGGTGCAATGTCGATGTGCGATGTAAGCCAGTTGATTTTCAGCGGCGCTTCGAGCGCCTTTGGCGCGTAAATTCGCATGGGAACGTGAAAGGAGTAATCGTCGAGAGTGCCTCCGACGAAATTCGGATCTTCATGTTGAGTGCGGATGCCGTGATCGCCAAAGATAGCGATGACCGTGTTTTTGAGTTGGTTGTGTTGCTCAAGCAGCGCGACAATTTCTCCCAACCACGCATCTTCGCGAACAAGAATGCGCCGATTTCGCGTCGCGATGTCCACAGTGCCGACGTCAGGAAATCCATCGGGATACGGCAGATGGCTGATTTGAAAAGCGAAGGCCGCGAAGAAGGGCTGGCCGCTGGAGAGCCAATGCTCGATGTCGCGTTTGCCATCGTCGAGAACAGCCAGATCGCGGGCGACACGCTCTGCTTTCCAATCCGGAGATAAGCCCGCAGGCCACCTCGCTTTAATTTCATTCGGATCTGGCGAGACCTCCTGGCTGAAACCGAAGCCCCGAAATGTTTCGACGGCCGCATCGCCGTGCTGCGGCGAAGGAAGGTAAAGCGCCGTCGCGTATTCGTGCGCTCGGAGCACCGTTGGAAGGCCCGGCGCGATTGCATCCGGGTGTTCTTCGGCGAAAGTGTGCGTTCCATCGAGCGGATACGACGATGCAAAAGCTGAAAACAAAGCTTGATTGGTGTAAGGGTAAGTCGTGAAGTGCTGTGTGGCGATGAAAGAATTCGATTCGAGGCGGCGAAGAGTGGGGAGTTCCGTCAGAGGGTCTTCGGACGGCAGAAATCGTGCGGGCTCCGTTTCAAGCGCGAGAACGATCAGGTTTGCCCCGCGCATCGATCCAAAATACGGCGATTCGGGGAGTACGGGCGGAGCAATCACCATCTCACGATATCGAGCCGACAACTGATCGAGTGTAAGTGCTTCGAATTCACGCGCGTTTATTGCGCCCGGTGCCCAAAGCGCGGCGAGCGATCGCACCAGAATATTTTCGTGGTAGGGAGTTCCTGGAATACGCGGCCACCAGGCAAGTCCGGCGAGCATAATTGTTCCTGCGACATAAACACTGGCCGCGTCGCGCCATATTTCTGCATGTCGCACCGACGCGGCGGAGTTCTTGTCCTTATAGGCGGCCCAAACGAGGATGGCAGTTAATACGGCGAGTGCACCCAACAAAATATAGAACTCGCGAGTGAACAAGTAAGACTTGTTTGCGCCTGGATCGTGAATTCCCCACGAAAGCGCGACGCGGAACATCGCAAACGAAACGAAATCACCCACCTCTTCGAGCGAGCGGGCTTGCACGAAGACAACCAGCGACGCAGCGAAACAAATGACAGCCATAAAGATCAATCGCCATATGCGTGTTAGGTAGTGAAGGACCATCAGAAGGACAAAAGGCACGATGAGAAATAGCCAGAGGATTTCACTGCGAAAAAATGTCAGGCGTTCGGCAATTGTGAGACCGGGAAAGCCGGTGCCTTCCACGCGCCCGAGATGGCGTGCGACCACACGAAAGCCACGCCCGTTGGCGAGCGTCAGCAATTTCGTGAGGATGCAGAGAAATGCTGGAACGAACCACGCAATGACATATCGCGCGCCTGAAATCCACCTCGATTGACCGTGGGTGGAACCCGACGGCTGCGCAGAATTCACTTCGAGCGGCCTCTTGCGGGGTTCGAGGCGCCGCGGATTGCGGCAATCAATTCGTTGGGACCGAGTGTCGCAGTGCCGAGTTTGGTAACCACAACGCCGGCGGCAGAATTTCCAAGAGTTGCACCTTCGCGCATGCTCGCGCCGGCTGCGACGGCGAGCGCGAGCGTTGCGAGAACCGTGTCACCGGCCCCGGTTACATCATAAACTTCGCTGCCGGGTCCTGATCTTCGCTCGCCGTGCTGGCCGATTGGGCGCTCGCGACTCGTCGCGGCAACGTGAAATGAATTCGACGAGTGTCGTTCGCACACGGTTAGGCCATCGCCTCCGCGCGTGATGACCACGGCCGAGCAGCCAAAGTGGGCCAGCAGCGCACGGCCTCCAGCCTCCACTGAAGCGTCGTCGTTGAGCGTGCTAGCCACAAGAAATCCGGCTTCCTTGCTGTTACAAACTATCGTGGTCGCGCCGCGGTAGGTTGGAAGCCGGGACCATTTCGGCTTGACGAAGACTGGCACTTCCCTTTTCGCGCATGCAGCCAGGATCGGATCGATTAAACCGTCCGTAATAGCGCCTTTGTCATAATCCGAAATAATTAGCGCATCGAGACTCGGGATTGCTTTCAGGATGCGACGTGAGAGTTTCCACTCGGCGTCCGCGTCCAGTGGAAATTGCGATTCGCGATCCACGCGCACCACTTGTTGTTGACGAGCAATGATTCGCGTTTTCAAAGTTGTCGGGCGATCGCTGTCGGTGACGATTCCTTTTGTCGCAAGCTTCGCAGTCCTCATGGAGTTCAGTAGCGATTCGCCGGCTTCATCGGAGCCGATGATTCCGAACGAATCCACGCGTGCGCCCAGCGCAACGAGATTGGCGGCGACGTTCCCTGCACCACCGAGGCATTCCGTCTGCTTCGTAAACTCGACCACCGGAACGGCAGCTTCGGGCGAAAGCCTCGTCGCCGTGCCCCAGATATAGCGATCGAGCATCCAGTCGCCTATCACGGCCACGCGGCGGCCGCGAAACTTTGCCACGAGGCCGGCGAGGCGTGCAGGAGAGATTTGAATTGGGCTTCGGCTGGCCATTTCAGATGGTCGCGATTCCGCGATTCTTCGCGACGGCCACGTTATCCGAGCTGAGCCCGAACGGATGCATTGCCAGCAGCGATTCGCAGGCCTCTCGAACTTGCTCGATAGTTACCGACGCGATGCCTTTCGGATCACCCTCATTTTGCACCACGCGGTGATCGGCTTGCCAGGGCCGCCAATAAGTTGAGTTGGTCGATCCGAAGATGACAACTGCAGGGATGTTCATTGCTGCGGCCAGATGGCTTGGGCCTGTATCGTTTCCGACGAAGAATTTTGCGCCAGCAATGAGTGCAATCAGCTCACGCAGATCGAGTGAGTCGAGAACGACTCCTGAATCGCCGAACTGCGCCGCGGCTGTTTTCGCCATTTGGTATTCGCCGGGGCCGAGATTGACGACGGATCTCAATCCGTGAGATTTCCACAGCGATTGCGAGGTCGCTGCAAAGTTCTCAAGCGGCCATTGTTTCGTAACGTGGCGCGCGCCAGGTTGCATAACCGCATAAGGATCGCCGGGGGAGATGCCGAGCGCCTGCAATTTCTTTGCAACGCTAGCGCGGGCATCGGCTTGCGGAAAGACTTCTGAGCGCGGAATTGGACCTCGTGGAAGTCCCGTCCAGTAGAATTGCGTCATTCGCTGCTCGACTGAGTGAACCTGAAGCGTGCCGTAGAATTCGGCAGCGTCGGGAGCGTGGACATTGTATAGCAATCCAAATTGACGGCCTTTCCAGCTGACTCGGTTTTTGGCTCCCGATGCGGCCGTAAGAAACGCGCTTGTTGGTCCCCCGTGGTGGTTATACGCGATGGGAAAATTTCTGCGGTAGAGGCTTTTTGCAGTTGAGAAGAACGATCCCGCGAGCAAAATTTCATGCACCGCGGGATTACCTTCAAGAACCGCGGCGCAGCCGGGCTCTACGAGCACGGAAATACGCAAGTCCGGCCGCCATGAATAAAGCGCTGAGATCGCGGGTGTGAGCAGCACAACATCACCGACCGATCGCAGACGGATGACGAGAACCTCCGCGCCGCGCGGAAGCCCAGGGAGGAGAGACGCTGGATCACTCGGGTTCAATGCGCGCTTCGTCCACCAACATGACGGGGATGTCGTTCTGGATAGGATAAACTCGCCGGCACTTCGGACACCGCAAGCCCTCCCCATCCTCGGTCAGTTTCACCGGAGTTAAGTCTTTGGGGCAAGCAAGAATGTCGAGCAAGTCCTGAGGAACTGCCATTGAACTCCTCCCCGGCTGAACTCTAGCAAACGCGTGCAACCAAGAGCAACCACTCTGGATTCTTTTACTAGCGCAGCTTTTCCGCGCGCAAAGTCAAGTTGCCTCGCCATGGAGTCCCGGACGTCAGCTCAACGGGCCACACTGCGAGAATCTGCGAACCTTGATAGACGCGCTCAAATCCGCTTTCAGAATCTGAGACCGTTTCGATCGGAGCGATCCAATATTCGTGTGCGCTCGGAGCCGAGAGCGTGGCCGCTATATTTTGGTATTCGTCAACGATTCGCATTTC
>DATBYF010000102.1:0-21857 GCA_036513895.1 Candidatus Acidiferrales bacterium
CACAAACTTCACCCGTTGCTCACCCACATCCGTCCTCGCCCATGGCATCGTCCCGAGCCTCCACGGCCCGGAACTTTACCTAATCCAGGTGTAACGGATGTCCTGTCACAATGTGTAACGGATGTCATGTCACCGAACAGCGAGCAGCGCCCCTACGAACCTAAATCTACCGCAAAAGCAAAGGCGGGCGTAGCCCTTTGCGTTCCAAGTGATGAGACTTCGGGAGGAGATATGAAGGCTATTTCATTTTTGTCGTGCGCTCTGATGCTATGCGTCGCAACCGTGGCTTTGTCGCAATCGGAGATGCGAAAGGCGGAGGGGCAGAACGCTGTCGCGCAGGAGACGTCCGCTCAGACGGCGTTTGCGCGAATGAAGGCGCTGGCGGGAAGTTGGAAAGGGACGGCGGCGATGGGAGCGGGGCCTGGAGCGATGTCGGCGCCGGTGCGCGTGACGATGCGCGTTACTTCGGGGGGCGATGCGCTTTTGCATGAGATGATGCCGGAAGGAAGAACCGCTGACCCGAGCAATGGTGATGACGATCCACTCACGATGATGTACATCGAGGGCGATCGGCTGATGCTTACGCATTATTGCGACAGCAGGAAGAATCGGCCGCGGATGGTGGGCACGTTGTCGCCAGACGGGAAGACTGTGGAATTTGATTTTCTCGATGTGTCGGGCGGAACGAAGTATGGGCATATGCACCATGCGGTGTTTACGATTATTGATGCCGATCATCACACCGAGGATTGGACGTATGTGTCGCCGGAGAATAAGGCGGACCATGCGCATATTGATCTTGTGCGGGTGAAGTGAGAACACCGAAGAACCGCACCCTTACAAATCAAAGGGTGCGGCACCCTCAAACCAACCTATAGAAGCTAAGCAGAATCGCGGGCAGCACGTCCGCACCACGAGAAAAATGCAAAGTCAAAAACGCCGGCAGTATGCCCTTCGAAAGCTCAGGGCAGGCCGGCGCGACGAATTGGCGCTTTGCGCGCAATCTGGACATGTGCGACTACGGTGGCTGGTCAGCATCTAATCTATTCGTATAGAATGAAATGAGCGGCAGAGGTGACTGGATTGGGTTTGCGCGGGCATAAGACTGTTGGCGTTAAGGTGGGCAAGATCATGGTGGGCGGTGGTGCGCCTATTGTGGTTCAGTCTATGACGAACACCGATACCGTGGATGTGGCTTCGACTGTGCGGCAGTGTTTGGAATTGGCGCAGGCTGGATCGGAGCTGGTGCGGATTACCGTGAATATTCCGGAGGCCGCGGCGGCGGTGCCGGAGATTAAGCGGCAATTGCTGGATGCCGGTTGCGATGCGCCGATTATCGGCGACTTCCATTACAACGGGCATGTGCTGCTGACCAAGTATCCGAAATGCGCGAAGGCGCTCGACAAGTACCGGATCAATCCGGGCAACGTGGGGCATGGGCAGCGGCGGGACGAGCAATTCTCGACGATTTGCAAAGTGGCGCGGGATTACGGCAAGCCGGTGCGCATCGGCGTGAATGGCGGGTCGCTCAATCAAGAGTTGGTGATGGAGAAGATGCAGGAGAACACCGACAAGGACCTGGGGCGCACGTCGGAAGAAATTATCAACGAGTGCATGGTGCTTTCCGCGCTGCAATCGACCGAACTGGCGATTGAGAATGGATTGCGGAAGGATCAGATTATTATTTCGTGCAAAGTTTCGCGGCCGAATGATTTGATCGCGATTTATCGCGATCTCGCGGCGCGCACCGATCAGCCGCTGCATCTGGGATTGACGGAAGCGGGGATGGGCGCGAAGGGATTGGTTTGGTCGTCGGCTTCGATGGGCGTGCTGTTGAGCGAAGGCATCGGGGATACGATTCGAATTTCGCTGACGCCGCGGCCGGGCGGAGATCGCCGCGATGAGGTTTATGCGGCGTGCGAATTGCTGCAGGCGCTGGGGCTGCGATCGTTTGCGCCGAGCGTGACGGCGTGCCCCGGATGCGGGCGGACGACGAGTTCGACATTTCAGGAATTGGCCGAGAGCATTCAGAGTTACATCCGCGACAAAATGCCGGAGTGGAAGAAGGATTATACGGGCGTCGAGGAGCTGAAGCTGGCGGTGATGGGCTGCATCGTGAATGGCCCCGGCGAATCGAAGGCCGCGAATATCGGGATTAGTTTGCCGGGCACGGGCGAAGAGCCGAGCTGCCCGGTTTATATTGATGGGCAGAAATTTGTGACGCTGAAGGGCAATTACGATCAGCTTTCGGCGGCGTTTCAGAAGCTGGTGGACGATTACGTGGCGACGAAATATTCGAAGCGCGATCCTGAGGCAGTGATTGCCGAATCGAGCGTCCCGCATGCAGCCGCCTCGCCCCTTCGCGTCATCGCGTAACTCACAAGCGCCTTACGCGCCTGCAGACGAACCTCCCGAAAGATCAGGTAGAACTTGCCTTCCGCCGCAATCTTCCAGCATCGGATTTTGGTCGCTTATCGTTACGCAGTTTCAGACGGCGTTTAACGATAATGCGCTGAAGTTTCTTGTCATTTACATCATCGTTGCGATTCATTTTTCGCGAGCGCAACGCGAGCTGCTTATCTCCGTTGTGGGCGCGCTGTTCGCGCTTCCCTTCATTTTCTTTTCGTTGACGGGCGGTTATTTCGCCGACAAATACAGCAAACGCAGCGTGACGATATGGACGAAGTTTCTCGAGATCGCGGTGATGGTGTTTGCGATTTTCGCGCTGCTGATTCACAGCTTGCCGCTGGAGTGCGCGAGCGTGTTTTTGATCAGCTCGGAGGCGGCGCTGTTTGGGCCGTCGAAATATGGATTGCTGCCGGAGTTGCTGCCGGAGGCGCGGCTTTCGTGGGGGAACGGGATTATCGAGCTGGGGACGTTCGTCGCTTCCATCGCGGGGACGATGGTGAGCGGAATTCTGGCGATGCGTTATCACGACCGCGAGTATGCGGCGGGATTGATTTTGCTTTGCGCGACGTTTGCAGGATTGGCGGCGAGCTTTGGGATTTCGCGCGTTCCTGCGGCTGATCCAGGGCGACAATTTCGGTGGAATGTTTTTGGCGAGCTTTGGTGCCAGACGAAGATTATTGGGGCCGATCGCGTGCTGACGTGGGCGGTCCTCGGCAACTCTTATCTTTTCTTTCTCGCGGCGCTGCTGCAATTCACCATCATTATTTTTGGGCATGATGTGCTGCGGGTGAATGACGAGCACATCGCTTACCTGCAGGCCGCGGTGGCGCTGGGAATCGGGATCGGCAGCGTGGCGGCGGGATATCTTTCGGGAGGAAAAATCGAGTATGGGCTGATTCCGCTTGGGGCCGTGGGAATGACGGTGTTTGGCGCGTTCTTATACAGGCCCGGGCAGACGATGTGGACTACCGCGATTCATTTGGCGCTGCTTGGATTTTTCGGCGGATTTTTTATCGTGCCGATGGGCGCGCTGATTCAACACAGGCCGGCGCCGGAACAGAAAGGCGGCGTGATTGCGGCGGCGAATTTGTATTCGTTTGTGGGGATTTTTCTCGCGGCGGGGGCTTATTTAGTTTTTTCGGGAGTGTTTCGGCAGACGGCACCGGGAATTTTCCTCGACGGAGCGGCGCTTACCGCGCTTGCGACCGTGGTCGCGGTCTGGATGCTGCCGGATTCGATGCTGCGGCTGGTGCTGTGGATGGCGACGCATTCGATTTACCGGATTCACGTGAACGGGCGCGAGAATATGCCGGTGCGGGGCGGGGCGCTATTTGTGGCGAATCATATTTCGCTGGTGGATGCGCTGCTGCTGATTGCTTCGACGGATCGGGCAATTCGATTTTTGATATTTGAGGATATTTACAATCATCCGGTGATCAAGCCGTTTGCGAAATTGATGCATGCGATACCGGTGTCATCGCAGCAGCGGCCGCGCGAGTTGGTGGCCGCGCTGCATCAGGCGAGCGAGGCGATTCGCGGCGGCGAGATTGTTTGCATTTTTGCCGAGGGGCAGATTACGCGCATCGGGAATTTGCTCCCGTTCCGGCGGGGATTTGAGCGGGTGATGAAGGGCGTGGACGCGCCGATTGTGCCGGTGTGCCTCGATGGAGTTTGGGGCAGCATCTTTAGTTTCGAGAAAGGGCGATTTCTGTGGAAGCTGCCGCGACGATTTCCGTATCCGGTTTCGGTGAGCTTCGGCAAGCCGCTGGCTTCGACGGCGACGGTGTTCGAAGTGCGACAGGCGGTGCAGGATTTGCAGAGCGACGCGTTTCAGTACCGGCGGCGATGGCTGCAAACGCTTGGGAAATCGCTGGTGCGAACGGCGCACCGGCACCCGGCGCGATTTGCGATGGCGGACATGCGCAGACCGCGCGTGAAATGGGGCGCGGCGCTGCTGAGCTCGATATTTTTGGCGCGGCGATTGCGGAAATTGTGGGCGGGGCAGGAAATGGTAGGGATTTTGCTGCCGCCGTCGGTGCCGGGCGCGTATGTGAACTTCGCGGCGGTCCTTTGCGGGAAGATTCCCGTGAATTTGAATTATACGGCGTCGAACGAGACGCTGGCTTCGTGCGCCGAGCAGTGCAAGCTTGAAACGGTGATTACGACGCAGCTGCTGCTCGATCGTTTGCCGGTGAAGGTGCCGGGACGAACGATTTTGATTGAGGATGTGGCGGCGAAGCCTGGGTTTGGTGAGCGGCTGGTTGCACTTTTGCTTTGGGCGCTTCCTGCGTCGCTGCTCGAGCGCTTGCTTAGCGGCAAGCGGCTGGCGAGGCTCGATGATCTGGCGACGATTATTTTTTCGAGCGGAAGTACGGGCGATCCTAAGGGCGTGATGCTGACGCATTTCAATATCGCGTCGAACATTGCGCAGATGGATCAGACGTTCATGCTGAACCGGCATGACGCCCTACTTGGCGTGCTGCCGTTTTTTCATTCGTTCGGATTTACCGTGACGATTTGGCTGCCGGCGGTGCTGGGGGTTGGCGTGGCGTACCATCCGAGCCCGATTGATGTTGGCGCGGTGGGGACGCTGGTGCGGGAGTATCGGGTGACGTTTCTCGTTTCGACTCCCACGTTTTTGCAGCACTACATTCGCAAAGTTTTGCCGGAGGATTTTGGGAGCTTGCAATTCGTGTTGGTGGGCGCAGAGAAATTGCCGGAGCGAGTGTCGCTCGCGTTTGAAGATCGATTCGGAGTGCGGCCGCTCGAGGGTTATGGATGCACGGAATGCTCGCCGGTAGTTGCGGTGAATACGAAGGATTATCGGGCGCCGGGATTTCGGCAAGTGGGGGCGAAGAGAGGGCGGATTGGGCATCCCTTGCCGGGGATTACCGTGCGAATCATTGATCCAGAGACGCGCTCGCCGCGCGATGCTCCAGAGACGCGGACGGAGTTGCCGCTTGATGCGGCTGGATTGTTAATCGTTCGCGGGCCGAATGTAATGAAGGGATACCTTGGCAAGCCGGAAAAGACGGCGGAAGTGCTACACGATGGCTGGTATACGACCGGGGATATCGCGACGCTGGATGAAGATGGGTTTCTGACGATTACGGACCGGTTGAGCAGGTTCAGCAAGATTGGCGGCGAGATGGTGCCGCACATCAAGATCGAGGAAAGGCTGCATGAGATTGCGGGGTTGACGGAGATGTCGTTTGTCGTGACCGGCGTGCCAGATGGGAAGAAGGGGGAGCGGCTGGTGGTGCTGCATACGCTTTCTGGGGAAGAGTTGAAGCCGGTGCTTGAAAAATTATCGCAGGCGGATTTGCCTAATTTGTGGATTCCGCGGGCGAATCAGTTTTTTCATGTTGAGGAGTTCCCGCATTTGGGTACGGGGAAATTGGATTTGCGGCGGTTGCGGGAGATTGCGATGGAGTTTTCGGGGATGGAGTAGATCGGCGGAATTAGCACTCAGGAGTTGAGGAGTATCCTCAGCGGCGGAAGCCGCGAATTGTGGCTGTCGTTTATGTCGGAGCTGAAGCTCCGACCGCCTGAAGAGTAAGTCAAAAACGGCGGCATGATGCCCTTCGAAAGCTCAGGGCAGGCCGGCGCGACGAACTGCGGTACACCCTTCGAAGTTTGAGAATTTAGAATTTCAAAAGAGAAATGCAGATTCCTCGTCGGACCCTCGTCGGGTCCTCCTCGGAGTGACACGCTTCACTTTTTCAAAGCATCTCCACTAATCAATCGTCAGGACGACTACTACGAAGTGGGTTTGGCCGCCGGGGGTGGCGGTGCCTGTGATTTGCAGGTTGTATGCGCCGGCTGGCGTACCTGGGGGGCCGCTGCTGCATCCGGCTATCAGCAGGCACACGAGCGCTGCGGCGCCGAAACTGAGGCGCAGCGAGCGCCTGTGCGTCATCGCCAAACCAGCGATAGTCATAAACGCCAGCACGATCAGTGCACCCTCCCCGCCGAATTTCCCCGATGGAGAACCGTGCGCGGCGCCTGTCTTTATAGACGATGCGACCGTGATGGTTCCGATAGAAGATTCCGCGTCCGCACCGTCAAGCGTAACTGTGTTTGGCGCGAGGGCGCACGTAACGCCTGCGGGCGCCCCGAGGCAGGATAGGCCGACCGTCTGGGTGGATTCATCAACGGGAGTGACAGTGACGGTGAAGGTTGTTGTATTGCCATCGCTGAGTGCCGTGGGAGTCGTCGCGGAAATCGTGAAATCAAGATAGCCGTTGCCAGTAAGGGGCACGACTTGCGGACTGCTTGGATCGCCATCCGAGAACATGAGCGTAGCACTGGCGGCGCCGAGCGATACGGGAGTGAAATTCACGGTGACGGTGCAACTGGCGCCCGGCTGCAATGTGATTGTTGCCGCGGGCGTGCCGCAGTTGGAGGCAATTTGAAATTCAGACGCGTTGACGCCGGAAAGAGCGGGCGCTGGCGAAAGCGTTAGAGGCGCGGACGAATTGTTCGTGAAAGTGACGAGCTGCGCTGGGCCGGATTTGTTCAGCAATATATTGCCGAAATCGATTGAACTTGGAGCGATTCCGATAACGGCGTTGGCGGCGAGCTTAGCCACGAAGCCGTTGGTTTGACCACTCGCGGCCGTGAAATTCGGACGGAGAACGCCGGTGGTGGTCGGGAAATCGGAGGAGGAAGTTCTGCCGGCGACGTAGGCAGCGCCGTTTGGATCGAGCGCGATGCCCTGGCCAGCGTCACCGAGGGCATTGCTGCCTCCGAGATAAGTGGAGTAGAGAAACGCGGTGCCCGTGGCGTTCAAGCGCGTGACGAACGCGTTTCCGCCTGCGCTTTTTAAGGTTGTCTGCAGGGCGCCCAGCGTTACCGGGAAATCGGCCGACAACGTGGTACCGGTGACGTTGGCGTCTCCCGAGACGTCCACGGCAATTCCGCGCCCAACGTCGGCCACGGCGGCGTTATTGCTGCCACCGAGAAATGTGGAATAAACGAGGCCCGCGGCGCCGCTGGTGCCCGGCGATATTTTGGCGACGAAGGCGTGGCCGCCCGTTCCTGTCAGCGTGCTCTGCGCCCCGCCCGCGGTAATCGGAAAATCGGGAGCGGAAGTGAGGCCGGTCAGGTAGACATTGTTGCTGGGATCAAGAGCGATGCCGAAACCGAGCCCGCCGTCGGCGGTCGAGCCGCCAAGAAAAGTCGAATATACAAATGACACGCCGCCCGTTTTGATTTCAGTGAAAAATGCGTTGAAACCAGTTCCCTTGAGGGCGGTTTGATAGGCGCCGCTGGTTGTTGGAAAATCCGCGGAAGATGTCGCTCCGGTTACGTAGGCGTCGCCAGAGGAATCCACTGCGATTGCGGCGCCGCTTTCGCCAGCGGTGCCTGAGCCGCCGAGATAGGTGGAATAGACGAGCGACGCACCACCAGCGCTGAATTCCGTGACGAATCCGGCGCTGGTTGCGTTATTGAGCGTGCCTTGCAGCGCGTTTTGAACGGGAAAGTCCGCGGAAGTGGTCTTCCCGGTGACGTACGCTGAGTTATTCGAATCAACTGCGATTCCACTTCCGACATCGCCGGCAGCTCCGCTGCCGCCGAGATACGTTGAGTAAAGGAGCGCGGAGCCCGTCGAATTCAATTCGGTGACAAATGCATCGCCGACAGGATTTTTGAGTGTCGATTGGAACGCGTTGGATATCGGAAAGTTGGCCGAATCGGTGCTGCCAGTGACGTAGGCATCGCCTTGCGAGTCGATGGCGATGGCCATTCCCTGATCGCCATTCGTTCCGCTGGCGTTTGTGCCGCCAAGATAGGTGGAGTAAACGAGCGCGCTACCGGTGGGATTCAATTCGGTGACGAACGCGTTTGTTGCTCCGCGGAGCGATGTCTGTGAGGCTCCGGACGTGGTCGGGAAATCCGCTGAACTCGTTCTTCCCGTGATGAAGGCGTCGCCGTTCGAGTCCACGGCGATGGCGTTGGCGGTGTCCGAAGTCGTGCCGCCGAGAAATGTCGAATATTGAAGTACAGGATCAATGATGAGTTCGCGATTGCGGTCGTATGAACCGAGGCGCAGGCCGACTTCATCGGCGCTGGCGAGGAAATAGCCGCCGTCCACCTGTCTCTCGGTGTCGCGGTCGCGCTGATAGATTCGCGGGCGTTTCAACTGTACTTCGCGACCGGCGGTCTTCATGACGAGATCGCCGTTGGGCGAAATTGAAACGCGGTCCGCGCCGGCGATTTTCAAACGAATGCGCCCGGCATCCGCGCCGGAAGCGACGACGAAATCGTATTCGAGTGAGCGGTGGCTGCCGTAGTAAACGACGTCCACACCCGGATAGATTCCGTGGTAATTCACTTTGGAATAGGCGGGGACATTCGTGTGCCAGTTGCGAGGATCATTTCCGATGAAATAATTGCTTTTCCCAGGTAGCGGCTCAAGGCCGCGCACCTCGGCGCTGGTGTTTGCGTCTTCAAGTGACATGCGCAAAGCGCGCTGCGTTATCTGATTAGCGCGAAGGGTAAGCACGGCATCCGTCGGCGTCAAAAAAAGAGTGGAATCAGCGCCGCGAGAAATAAATTTGACTTGGGGATCGGTCTGGCCAAGATTGGCTTCGAAGCCAAGGGGCAGCTCACCGTACATTTTTGCGAAGGTAGCCGCCGAAGTTCGCGGCTGCACGCACGCGGCTCCCGCCGGACGCGCGAGCACGTTGCGCGAAAGCTGCAGCGGCGTGTCCTTCATTGACCGCGCGAGAATTCCAGCAACCGACGCCGCGAAGAGCGTCCCGACCACAATGAATCTTGCGACGCCGCCGTACGCGCGCGTATGCACCATCATCATCTACGGTTTCTCCCCGACTCGTCCGGACGCACTATGCCGCCTCAAGTATTGTGCACAGATGCTTCAAATTCAAAAGACGTTTGCTGGCTTGCGAAAATTCTTTCACCCGCCAGCCAGCTGAATCGCAGCTTTCAAAGGCCAACTCAGAAAATCGAAATCTTCACGTGCAGGAACTTCTTCGGATTCTGGCGGAAGTCCGAGAGCAGTTCGCGCATGTCGCCGGTTACGCCGGTCAAATTGTCGTAGAGCTTCGGATCGGTGAAGAATTTGCCGGCCGTGCCCTGCGTGGTATTCAGTTTGGCGGTGGCGTCGCGAACATTGGCCGATGCATCGCGCAAATTCGCGAAGAGCGTATCGTCGGTGGCCAATTTGCCGAGAGTTCCCTTCCCGGCCTGGACGTTGGCGATCACAGAGTTGCCGTTATCCAGAAAATCTTTGGCGCTCTGATAGACGGCGGGGTCGTAGACAATTTTGCCGAGCGTGCCCTTTTGGTCGCGCACAGCGCCCAGAATATCCTGCGCGTGGCCCATGGTCGTGTTGACCTTGCCGTACAACTCATCCGAGGCGACGAGCTTCCCCAGCGTTCCCTGGCCCGCTTGTATGTTGGCGATCATGGCGTCCGCTCTGCCAACGGTGGAATTCACATGATTGTACAGCTCGGGATCGTTGAGTAGCTTGCCAAGGGTGCCGTGTCCTTGCTTCAGATTCACGACGATTGAGTTGATTTGATCGGTGAGCGTGCCGAGATTTTCCTCGAGCTCGACGCCGCGCTCGACAATTTGCTGCATGGCTTTCTCTTCCGAAGTTTGGACGACAGCGCCGGAGGCTAGGGGCTGCCCAGTGATTCCGCGGGTGACGTTGACATATCGATCGCCGAGAAGTCCTTGAGTGACGAGGCTGGCGACGGAATCGGAGCGGATGCTGTCCTGATAGCGCTTCTCAATGCGCATCACCACTTCGATGTTATGGAGCGGATCGACGGGCTTGGGATTGAGGCGGATGGCTTCGACGGTGCCGATTTCGAAGCCGCTGAGGGCAACGGGCGCGCCGACTTTCAGACCCTCGACTTCCGGCAGATAGGCGGTGAGACGATATTTGGGACCGAATGTGCCGCCGCCGGTGACGTAGAAGATTGCTGCGGCCATAATGAACAGCCCGATTAGTACGAATACTCCCACACGCAACTCGGTCCAGGTTAGTTGCTTCCGTTGCGCCATCGTATCCCTCCTGAGCTACGAAGCTTGGTGCCGATTCATTCCGCTGCTGTTCATTCCGCCGACGCGAGAAATTGCTTCAGGTACGCATCCTTGGATTTCAGTAAAGTGTCTGCTGCATCCTGGAAATAGATTTGGCCCTCGCGCAAGACGATCACATTTGTCGGATGGGCAGCGCTGCTGCCGCCATTTTTCGGAAGCGCGACGACCTTATCCGATTTTGCATCGAAACGATAATTCGCCAGGCCGAATGCGTCCTGTAACCGGTGCGTAGCTACGATGGAAGTTACAGCGAGCGTGTCGCGCAGGCGCATGATGAGCGTGATGATCGTTTGCGAAGTGACGGGATCGAGGCCGGCTGTGGGCGAATCGTAGAAAACGATGGAAGGCTTATTCACCAGAGCGCGGGCAATCGAAACGCGGCGGCGCATCCCACCCGAGAGCTCATCCGGAAATTTGTCTATGGCCTGCTCCATTTCGACGAAGCGCAGCGCCTCGCGGACGCGCTGCTCGATTTCACTTTGGTCCACGTTTTCTTCGTCGAGACGAAATGCAACGTTGTCCTCGACGCTCAGCGAATCGAAAAGCGCGCCCTCCTGAAAAACGAAGCCGAGCTGGCGCCTGAATTCGAGAAGCTGGGTTTCGGTCATGGCTTCGATGTCCTGGCCCATCACAATGATTTTGCCGGAATCGGCGCGGATAAGGCCGGCAGCGAGCTTGAGGATGAGCGTCTTGCCGGAGCCGCTTTCACCGAGCAAAACTTTCGTTTCCCCGTCAACGAGCTCGAAGGAAATTCCGCGCAGAACTTCGCCCTCGTCGAAGCCGAGGTGGACGTCCTGGAAGATGACGAGGGGCTTAGCGGCAGTCGCATCACTCATCCGCGCTCCGTGCGAATTGGTGCGCGAAGAGCGAGCCGCCCTTAATCGCCGCCGAAACTGAAGCGCTCATGCGCTGAATTATAAGTCGGAACGGCGCAAAACGTGTCGAACGGAATCGAGGCGGCTGAAAATGGGGAGCGGCCATCGAGATCAGAACATGTAGAGGAACAGTTTGGAGAGAAATGAGTCGGCGACGATGATGGCAACCGAGGAGACAACGACGGCCGTGGTGGTGGCGCGACCGACGCCCTGCGTGCCGCCGCGAACCGCCAGACCGAAGTAGCAGCCAACGCTTGAGATGATAAGGCCGAAGATGAGCGGCTTCGCGCCGCCTTGCATCAAGTCGCCGAATGAGAGGACGTTGATGGCGCGATGCCAGAACTCCGCGGGCGCCAGGCGAAGTTGCAATGCGGAGACGAGAAAACCGCCGATGAGACCCACCAAATCCGCGACAGCAGTGAGCAGCGGCAGCATGAGAATCGTGGCGACGACGCGCGGCGTTACGAGTTTGCGCGATGGATCGGTGCCGAGGGCGCGCATGGCGTCCACCTGCTCGGTGACGACCATGGAGCCTAACTCCGAGGCGATTCCGGATGCGTTGCGGCCGGCGACGAGAAGGGCGGTGATTGTCGGACCGAGTTCGCGAACCAGGGCGAGCGAAACGATGTCACCTGTGAGCGCCGTTTCGCCGAAACGCTGGAATTGGGCAGCGGTTTGGAGGAGAAGAACGACACCGATGAAAAATCCTGCGGTGACTACGATCGGAAGAGAGCCGACGCCGATGGCGTCCATCTGGCTCATCGTGTCTGTCCAATACCATGGAGGAGTGAAGATATTGGCAATCGCGCGGGCGACCAGAAGCGTGTAGTCCTGGAAGGCCAGGACTTGGCGTTTGAGGGAATCCGACACAAGGCCGAAGAAGCTCTGGGTGTCGCTCGATTCAAGCGTCATTTGTCACATGCGTGGTGCCAGTCGGAGAGAGCGTAGCGTTCACGGCGCGGGGCGTCAAGGCATCTCCTCCAGAGCATGAATGCGTTGGCTTTCTCAAGGCCGCAAATCCTCACCTCTAAAGAGGTGAGCTACATTCCCATCGAGCGAAATCGCCAGGAAGGATATTTCCACGAGGTGCGCGGCTTTACCGCGAGGTATGCGTCCGGTAGAATGCAACGTTCGCGCCGGTGCTTGGGCGCTCACACACAATGTTCCGATTCTTTACGGCGGGCGAATCGCACGGCCAGGCGCTGATTGCCTGGATTTCGGGACTGCCTGCGGGCATGCCCGTGGATCTCGAATTTATTGATCGCGAGCTGCACCGGCGGCAACTCGGATTCGGGCGCGGCGGCCGGCAGCGCATCGAAAAAGATCACGCCGATATTCTGGCGGGCGTGAGGCACGGCAAAACGATTGGCGCGCCAATCGCAGTTCGCATTGAAAATCGCGACTGGCCCAATTGGGAGAAGGCGCTCCCTGTGGAAGACTCGGAAGGCGCGGACGACAGCAAGAAGGAGATGACGTCGCCGCGGCCGGGGCATGCGGATCTCGCCGGAGCGCTCAAATTCAATTTTCATGATGCGCGATATATTTTGGAGCGGGCATCAGCGCGAGAAACGGCGGCGCGTGTGGCCGCGGGCGCGTTTGCGAAATCGCTACTGCGGGAATTCGGAATTGAGATTTTGAGTCACACGATTGCGGTGGGACGCGTTCGATCGGAGCGGGCCGCTTCCTGGCAGGATATCGAGGGCGTTTGCGCCAATCTCGAAGCGCCATTGCGATGCGTTGACGAGGCCACGGAAACTAAAATGAGGGCCGAAGTGGATCAAGCGCTACGTGCCGGCGATTCCGTTGGCGGCGTCTTTGAAGTGGTGGCGCACGGAGTGCCGCCGGGGCTGGGCTCGCATGCGCAGTGGGATGAGAAGCTGGACGGGCGGCTGGCGCAGGCGGTGATGGCGATTCAAGCGGTCAAGGGCGTCGAGATCGGCGCGGGCGTCGCGGCGGCCGGCAGCCTCGGCTCCGAAGTGCAGGACGAAATTGCCTACGACGGCGCGCGCAAGCGATTCGAGCGGAGCGCCAATCGCGCGGGCGGGCTCGAAGGCGGTATCACGAACGGCGAAGATGTGGTGGTGCGCGGATATTTGAAGCCGATCTCGACTTTGCGGCGGCCGCTGATGAGCGCCGACCTCGTTAGCAAAGAAGCCGTGAAGGCCGCTTATGAGCGCTCAGACATTTGCGTGGTGCCAGCGGCAGGCGTCGCGGGCGAGGCGATGGTGGCCACCGTGCTTGCGGCGGCATTCCTCGAAAAGTTTGGCGGCGATTCACTTGAAGAAACGCGGCGGAATTTCGCCGGGTACCAAAAACAATTGGACGAATTCTAACGGACGAAACAATTCTCGCTCAACTGGAAACTCACAAGATGATTCATCCGATCGTGAAGTATGGAGACCCGGTGCTCGAAACTCCCGCCAAGCCCGTGATGGAATTCGATGACAAGCTGCAAGCGCTGGTCGCGGACATGTTCGAATCCATGTACGCGGCGAACGGGGTCGGGCTGGCGGCGCCGCAAATCGGCGTCAGCTTGCGGCTTTCGGTGATTGACGTGACGAATGGAAAGAATCCCGAGGCCAAGATCGTTTGCGCGAATCCGGTAATCATTCATGTGGAAGGCGAGCAGCGCGAGGAAGAAGGGTGCCTGTCTATGCCGGGGTTTCGCGCCTATGTGGTGCGGCCGATGTACGTCACCGTGAAAGCGCAGGATGCATCGGGCAAGGATTTCGAAATGCGCAGCGAAGGGCTTCTGGCGCGCGCGTTCTCCCATGAAATCGATCATCTTGCCGGAACACTTTTCATTCAGCACGTCAGCATGCTGAAACGCGATCTCATCAAACGCAAAATCCGAAAACTCAAGAAAGCCGGGGATTGGTAACGGCGCCGTGGCGCTCCGCATTATTTTTTGCGGCACGCCGGAATTTGCGTTGCCGGCTTTGCGCGCGCTCGCGGCCGCCGGGGATATATCTGTCGAAGCGGTAATCACCCAGCCGGATCGCCCACGCGGACGCGGCCAGGAAATGGCCACCTCGCCGGTGAAGGAATTTGCGATCGGCGCGGGCCTCCACGTGTTCCAGCCGGGAAAAATCCGATCCGTATCTGCGCGCGATTTCATTACGAATGTGGCGCCCGATGCGATTGTCATCATCGCTTATGGCCAGATCATTCCCGGAGTGCTTCTCGATATCCCGCGCCTGGGATGGATCAACGTCCACGCGTCGTTGCTGCCTCGCTATCGCGGCGCCGCGCCGATTCAGTGGGCCATCGTTAACGGCGAGACACGAACGGGCGTGACGACGATGAGGATTGACGCCGGCCTCGACACCGGTCCGATGCTTGAGAAAGTGGAGATTGAAATCGGCCCCGACGAAACTGCACCCGAACTTTCGAAGCGTCTGGCCGAGGCAGGCGGCGAGCTGATCGTAAGTACTCTGCGGAAACTCGACCGCGGTGAGATTCAACCGCAGCCGCAGGAGGCGTCGCTCGCGTCGCACGCGCGACCGCTGAAAAAAGAAGACGGTAGCGTTGATTGGAATTTAAGCGCAAACGCTATCTATAACCGAATTCGCGGCCTCGAGCCCTGGCCCGGCGCGTACACGAAATTTCGCGGGCAAATCTGCCAACTCTGGGGCCGCCCGGCCGAGCGCGAGATAACCCAGGAGACTCCCGGAACAATCTCAGCTTCAGCAGGCGAGGTGTTCGTCGCGTGCGGCGAAGGAACTTCGCTGCGCCTCGAGGCCGTGAAACTCGAAGGCCGAAAGCGAATAGCGGCGCGCGATTTTGCAAATGGCGCCCATCTTAAGCCTGGCGAGAAATTTGGAGAGTAAGAAATCAGCCGCGGAGCAGCACACGGCATCACGAACCAAAAGAAAACCACATCATGCCCGTCAGCAAAGCCCGCCAAATCGCATTCGATATTCTCTTGCGAGTGGAGTCGCAAGGCGCCTACGCGAGCGATCTGCTCCACGCCGAACTGAACGCGAAAATCAAATCTGAGGACGCGGCGCTTGCGACCGAGCTTACGATGGGCGTGCTGCGCCAGAAGCGGCTTCTGGATTTTCTGCTCGATACGTACAGCCGGAAACGAAGCGCCACGCTTGATGTCGAGGTGGCCATCGCGCTTCGACTGGGCCTCTACCAGCTTCGCTTTCTCGATCGCATTCCCGCTCGCGCGGCCGTGAACGAATCCGTGGAACTGGTCAAAAGCGCGCGAAAACGATCAGCCACAACGCTCGTGAATGCCGTTCTACGGCGAGCGGCTGAAAATTCGCAGACTCCAGTGGCGTCGCTAATTCCCGGTGATCTACCACAGGCAGAGCACCTCGAGATTCTCTATTCCCATCCCGCGTGGCTCATCGAACGATGGCTGAAGGAGTTCGGCGAGTGGCGTGCCATCGTGCTTCTCGAAGCGAACAACCGCGCACCTGAGACCGCAGGGGCGTTTGCTTTTCCACAGGAGCGCGAGGCGGACATCAAGACACTCGAACTGGAGGGCATTCGAATCGCGCCGGGCCGCTGGCTTCGGGATGCCTTCCACGCCGCCGGCGGAAACATTTCGAGTTCGTCAGTATTTCGCAGTGGGCACATGTCGGTGCAGGACGAGGCTTCGCAAATCGTTCCGCGATTGCTGAATGTCGACGCGGGTGACTCGGTGCTCGACGTGTGCGCCGCTCCCGGCGGGAAAACCGTTACGCTGGCAAGAGCCGCGGGGCCGGACGCCTTGGTTGTGGCGACCGACATTCACGAGCACCGGCTGCGAGACATGCGAGCGCAGCTCGAGCGAGTAAATTTGAAGGACGTCCGTCTCGCCGGAATTGATGCGGCGCGACCGCTTCCCTTCCGGCAAAAATTCAAGCGCATATTGGTGGACGCACCGTGCTCGGGCACCGGCACGCTCGCGCGGAATCCTGAAATCCGGTGGCGTTTGAAGCTGGATGATTTGGCGGAATTTCACACGCGCCAGGTGGCCATGCTGGGATCAGCGCTCGCACAATTGGAAGAAGGAGGGCGGCTCGTTTACTCGACATGCTCGCTCGAATTTGAAGAGAACGAAGCCGTAGTTGGCAAGGTGCTCGCCAAGGCTAGAGGTTACCGGCGCGTGCCCCGCGCGGAAATGGAAGCCGCGATCGCGCCGCATCTCGCCGCGGCCGCCAATGCGGCCTCGCTTTTCGATGTTACCGGCGCCTTCCGCACATTCCCTCCCGAACAGCACACGGACGGATTTTTCGCGGTAGCCATCGAGAAGCGCGCATGAGACAAGGCACCCTATTTGGATACATCAGGCCTTGGTGACGGGTTTAAGAGTTCGTTGAATGCGGCCTGGTTGCGGCGCCGGAATCTGATTCGATATCTGAATGGGCGACGGGTGATATACCTTGGAGACTCTGCCTCCGTCAGCCATACGTTGCTGGGCCTCCTGCCAATCGGGAATTTCTGAGGATTCCTGCGTCCAATGCACCAGAGCTGCCTCGTCGCACCAGTTGAGCAACTTGGGC
Organism: Candidatus Acidiferrales bacterium; assembly: GCA_036513895.1. Lineage (GTDB taxonomy): Bacteria > Acidobacteriota > Terriglobia > Acidiferrales > UBA7541 > Palsa-147. Next base: position 16,859 of record DATBYF010000102.1, read on the forward strand.
ATCGCTGTTCGATGCGCGCCACTGCCGCGGTAGGCGCTCATCGCTGCTTCATCCTTCCACACCGTCATTGTCCAGAAAACTTTCCCGGGATTGACAAGCAGCCTGCCGCCAAGAAACCCGGCGCTGCGCTCCACCTGGCGCATGGACTTAAACGTGTCCCACAGGAATTGCGGGAGATAGATAACCGACCGAACTCGCAAACGCGTCACGGAAATCAATGGCATCTTATTCCCTCGAACACGCCTTTCTATCTCAACTTTTCGACGCGCCGTAATACATCCGCTTCTCCGCTTTGTGATAAGAACCGCTTTTGCCGCCGAAGTCACACGATGTTTCCAGTGCCTCGAGTACTCGCCGATTTTGGTCTCCCACAAAAAAACGTAAGAGCCGGAACCTGAGTTCCGGCTCCCTTCGTTTGAGTCCGAACCATTTACTTGTTGAGAGCAATCGCGACCTGTTTGCCGGATTGCGATTGGCGAGCGGCAGCCTGAAGCTCCTGTTCCTGCTTCGATGCTGGCAAAGTGACTTCGGCGTTTCCAGCGGCTCCCCAAATCTCGGACAGAAAATACTGGTTGCCAAGACGGTGGAATACCATCTGTGACTTAGTGTCGCGAGGATATTCTGGGCGAACATGCGAGAGCACGGCTTTGCCGGTCTCGCAGTTGCGCACCATGATTGTGCTATAAGTTTGCGCCGAGCTGATTTCGTAGCAGCCGGCCGGCAACTGCGCGTTTCCTACCGTGAATGCGAAAGGCACGTTGGCGGACATGCGAGCCTGAGCGTTGGCACCGGTGGCGTTGAGCAGCACCGTCAGAGCCACAAGCGAAATGATCCCGATAAGGTTGCGTTTCATAACATCCTCCTTGGGGCTCCTTTCAGTGGAACCCAAACTGAATTTGTCTTTCAAACTTTTCAGCGCCTTCGCTTTAAGTTTGTTCAGACGCATTGAGGTAATGCATGCTCCTGGCCAAATGCGAATTTGTGATCCCGCTTGGCTAACGTGCTGATTTCGCAGCAGCATAGGCACACACGAAAATTCCAGACAAGAATCGGCGGCTTGTCGCTCAGTAGTAGAACAGCTACCGCGAGTAGCTTTTCGGCTACCGTAGCACACGGAATAAATGTAGAGGCGGATTCGCGAGCGGATTTGGGGTTAGCGCGTCTTAAATTCGGCTACACTGTGCCGAAGGAGCTCCTATCAATCCACGGCTAGTTGCGATTTCCGGCTTACCCAGAGGAATGGTCTGGGAGGTCAAGGATGGCCCGCTGTTTCTGGGAAGGGACGCCTCCAATCATGTGGAGGTGAGGGACGCTAGAGTTTCGCGGCGTCATTGCTCGATCAGCGAATCAACTAGCGGCGTGTTTGAAGTCGCCGATCTCGATAGTCACAATGGGACTCTCATCAACGGGACCGAAGTAAACCGCAAAACCATTCAGCATGGCGACCGAATTTGCGTCGGTGGCGCGGAATTTGTGTTTCTCACCGGCGCCGATGATGCGCAAGCGCTTTCGTCGGGCTCCGATAGCGATTCGTCGGGCAACGTGTTGAAAACGATGTCGCTCGACGATGGTGGCATGCCGGCGGATTCCACGGGGATTGGCCGGATGGCTCGCGATCTGTGTGCCTTTTTGAAGGTCGCGAACGTGATCAATTCCACGCGCGATACGCAAGCCCTGCAGCGCGAGTTGTTGACGCTGATTTCCGAAGTGGTGCCGGCCGCGCAGGGCGCCATCATTCTTCAGCCGGGCGCGAACGACGATCCCAGCCCGCGTTGTACATGGAATAGAAACGCGGCTTCACAGGGAGAGATGGTTATCCGGGATGAGATCGTGCGGCAGGCCACTTGGGAACGCTCCGCGATCTTCACCACGGCTTCAGCCGACGCGGCGACCACGGAGCATGTGTTGTGCGTGCCGCTCATCGGGATTGAGAGAATTATCGGGGTTATTTACCTCAGCTCGCCGGCCTCTTCACCGCCATTCAGCGAGGAGCATGCCTATTTCCTCAGTTCAGTTTCTCGCATTGCCGCGGTCACGCTCGAGAACTTATCGAAGCTCGATTCTCTGCGTGCCGAGAACCAGCGCCTGCAGGCAGGTATTAAGTCCGAGAATGCTCTGATCGGCGATAGCCGGCCGATGCTGCGGGTCAACGAGTTCATCGCCCGCGTCGCTGCGAGCGACTCGACGGTGCTCATTCGCGGCGCGAGCGGAACAGGCAAGGAACTCGTGGCCCGGGCGATTCACGTTAACGGATTGCGGCCGGGCAAGCCGTTCGTCGCCATCAACTGCGCCGCGATACCTGAAGCGTTGCTCGAGAGCGAACTCTTCGGCCACGAAAAGGGCGCATTCACGGGCGCAGTCGCGACCAAGAAGGGCAAGTTCGAAGCGGCCGAGGACGGAACGCTGTTCCTCGACGAAATCGGAGAGATGGCGCCGCTGTTGCAAGCCAAGCTCTTGCGCGTCCTCCAGCAACGTGAGTTCGAACGGCTCGGCGGAAATCGCTTGCTGCCATTCAATGCAAGAGTGGTAGCCGCCACCAACAAGAACCTGGAAGAGGCAATCAAAGCGGGCGAGTTTCGGCAAGACTTGTATTTCCGCCTGAACGTAGTTTCCGTCGCTTTGCCCCCTCTGCGCGATCATTGCGAGGACATTCCATTGCTGGCCATGCACTTCGCCAACAAATATTCGGCGAAGTGCAATCGCGGCTTCAAAGGCATCGCTGAGGAAGCGCGCGCTCTGCTAATGCAATACAGTTGGCCGGGCAATGTTCGCGAACTCGAGAATGCCATCGAGCACGCGATCGTGATGGGACTTACCGACGAAATCCTTCCCGAAGATCTGCCCAACGCGCTGCTCGAGGAACAGTCGTCGGGGCTGGCCGCAGCGCGTTATCACGACACTGTGAACCGCACAAAGAAAGAGCTCGTTATCGCCGCGCTGGACGAAGCGGACGGCAGCCCAATCGAAGCCGCACGGCTTCTCGGCATTCACCCCAAGTACTTGCACCGCCTAATCCGGAATTTCAATTTGAAGTCCGCCGACGCGAAGCGGCCCGGATGAGTGCGTTGAACCACTTGCTAGATTTTTAGAAGCTAATCTTCAGAATCTGGCCGTTATTGCCAACGAACCATCCAGCTTTCGGATTCGCAAACGCGACCGCCCAGTAGCCGCTCGCGGTCGGCAGCTCAAACCAAGTTTGACCTTCATCGGGAGTCCAAGCCGCGGATCCAGACGTGAAATCCGGCTCGGTCTCCGCGGTGACCACGACCGTTCGGTCGTACTCGTGGTGGAATAGCTCGTCAAGAGGTTGGCGATTGCCGCTCACGTAGGCGAGGCAGAATATCGCTCCCGGCGTGGGAGGCGCGTTTGTAAGCGTCCACGTCTGTCCGCCATCATCCGACGTAGCCACGTCAGCGGAGGTGTTTGAAGCCAAATCGCCGCCGCCGAGAATCCCATGACGTCCATCCCGGAAAGCCACCGAAACTCCGCCGGCGCTCGGCGAGCTGACCAGCGGCGTGTCATACGCGTTCCAGGTGTTGCCGCCATCTCTGGTAGCCAGGATTCTTGCAATGGTTGAGCCGCCCGTGGCGATCCAGGCATTCTTTTCGCCCTCTGTTGCCGCGCAGGTCCCGCTCGCCGCAAACGAAGCTTCGCCCGGCAACGCGGGCGGCATGTTGCGGAAAATGGCATGCCAACTAATTCCATCGGTCGTGCGAAGATCAGGAAATACTCCGTTCACCGAATCGCTATGCGCGATTCCGCGATCCGGAGTCCAGAAAGCGAAGCAATCGTAGAACGCATTTGCGAGCGTGTTTGTAAACTGGATCGCCCACGTCGCTCCGCCGTCTTCGGTTTTGTAGATGTGGAAATCTCCGGTGTTCGAGCCGATGGACAATAGATAGGCGATCTTTTCGCTTACGCCGTAGACATCACGGAATTGCAGCGATTCAGCTCCCGGCACGACACCGGCTGTCCAAGTGTCCCCGCCGTCGGTGGTCAGCACATACGTGCCGCCAGCGCCGGCTGCCCACACCACGCGGGAGTTCACGGGACTCACGGCGATTAGCAGTTGCGTAGTGCCGCTAGTCTGCGGAGTAAGCGTAGGAGAATGAGACTTGTGATTTTCTTGCGCGAAGGCGCCGGTTGCGAGAACAACCATCAGGAAAGCAACGAGTGAAAGTTTCGGCATAGACATAGGAGTCCTCCTCGGACTTAGTGCTCGGACTTAGTGCGGGGCGCGGTGCAGTATAGGTAGGCCGCGCAAGCGTGTCAAACTATCCGCTTGCCGCTTCGCGTCGAGTTCATTGCTTTTTGATTTTCTTGTGGGGTGTTACTGGCGCTCGAGCGTCCCGGCGAAGCCCTGCTTGTCGCACTTGCCGCCTTTAACGAACGCGGATTGAATCACCAGTCCCTTCTCCTCGGGATTGGTGTGGACAGCGATGAGCGTCAATTCCGATTCATCATTCATCTCGAAGTTCAGGTGCGCGCGATCTCCTTGCATGTTGTTCGCGTAGGGATTCGTATCAGAGGTGCCACGAGTGAAACACGCAGAGCCCGACACCTCGATGGTGCCGCTGAGCGGAAGATATATGAAAGGCGCGCCAACTTTTTTGTCGTGCGTGAGGAACTCGATGCCCTGCGTGGTCCTTATTGTAAATTTGAGCCTCGCCGTCGTCGGGCCGGTATATCCGGGTGGAGGCGGAGCCGAGGGATATGACATCGTCACCGGCCCTTGGAAGGTTCCGTTCGGCGGAGCCAGAAGCGTAGCCGTGAAGCTTCCCTCCTGATCGAACGCACAACCATGAGACGTGGGGCTCGTAAACTTGTAATTTCCAGCCCAGCTCGTCGCTCCCGCATCCGGCACCTTGCCCGTCACAGTCAACTGGAGAGTGTTTCTGGCGCTTATCGTCTGCAGAGTGAAGTTGCCGTCAGGATTTATCTCGCCACTCATTTCTTGATTGCCGCCGACGCCCTCCCGCGGAGAGGTTGGACACACAAC
>DATBYF010000103.1:0-2732 GCA_036513895.1 Candidatus Acidiferrales bacterium
CCGGGCCGCATCACCGTCGAAAGGCAGCCGCAGGCGAAAAAACACATCCTGAAGCCCCATTAGTCCCAAGCCTACCGGGCGCCAGCGCAGATTCGACGCGCGTGCCGTCGCTATAGGGTAGTAATTGAGATCGATGACGCTATCGAGTTGCCGGACCGCCACTTCGACGGTGTGCGCGAGCTTCTCGAAATCGAAATTAGCACCCGTAACATGGCGCGCCAAATTCACGGATCCTAAGTTGCACACGGCGGTCTCGCCGTGCGCACTGACCTCGATGATTTCCGTGCAGAGGTTCGAAAGATGGACGACGGCCCCGGGTTGCCCGGTCTGGTTGCAGGCCCGATTGGATTTGTCCTTGAAGGTCATCCAGCCGTTGCCGGTCTGCGCGAGCGAACGCATCATCCGAGCATACAGATCCCGCGCTGCCAGCGACTTGCGCGCCAGACCCCGCGCTTCGGCCTGGGTATAGGCATGCTCGAAATCCTCTCCGTACACATCCGGCAGTTCAGGAACGTCCTTCGGATCGAACAGAGACCAATTCTCGTTGGCCTCGACTCGCCGCATGAACAGGTCGGGCACCCAATTGGCGAGATTGAGATGATGTGCGCGCCGCGCATCATCTCCGGTGTTCTCGCGCAACTCGAGAAAAGCCTCGATGTCAGCGTGCCATGTCTCCAAATAAACGCACGCCGCGCCTTTGCGTTTTCCTCCCTGGTTGACCGCCGCCACCGAGGAATCCAGCGTCTTGAGCCACGGCACGATGCCATTGGACAAGCCGTTGGTTGAACGAATGAGGGAGCCTTCGGATCGTACTCGATGCCATGCGACGCCGATGCCGCCGGAGAATTTTGAAAGCAGTGCAATGTCTTTGTATTTCTCGTACACCCCGTCGAGGGAATCCGGCGGCGAATCGAGCAAAAAACAACTCGACAGTTGCTCGTGCAGGGTGCCTGAATTGAACAGTGTCGGAGAACTCGGCAAGTAGTCGAGCGACGAGAAGAGCCCGTACAGCTCCAGTGCATCGTGCACATTGGTGCTCAAGGCCACGGCGACGCGCATCCAAAAGTAGGGCGGCGTTTCTATGACATGGCGCTTCGTAGGATGCTTCAGCAGATAGCGGTCATAGAGGGTGCGCAGGCCAAAATACTCAAATAGGCGCGTTCGATCGACATCGATCGCGTCATTTAGCTTGCGCGCGTTGGCTTCCACGAATTGCAGCACACGCTCATTCACCAATCCCACATCAAAACCGCAGCGCACCGATTGCGAGAACGAGTAGATGCCGAGTCCCTGCACCTCCTTGTCGATGAAGGCGCTGAGCAGCCGCGCAGCGAGCTTCGAATACGCCGGCTCTTCGACCATGAAGGAGGAAGCCGTTCGAATCGAGAGCTCGTCGAGTTCGCGGGTCGTCGCGCCGTCATACAAGCCCGCGATGGTTTTCAAGGCGACCCGCATCGGGTCAACGTCCGCGATGCCCTCGCAGCACCGGGTCACCGCACGCACGATTTTATTCACATCGATGGGTTCGTGCGCCCCGGATCGTTTGGTTACCTGCATGGTCGCCCGCGCCGAAGGCGGCGAGTTGAGCTGAAAATGCGACTGAGAGTGAGAAGCGGATTGCGTCATGGCATTCATTACTTGTTTCCTCGAACGATCCAACGCTCGTCGAAGAACCAAGCACACGCGGGAATAGGCCATACACTTTGAGCAAGTGTATTAAGCGTACCCGGCTGCTCTTCCCGCGAGAGCTCCACTGCCGAACGGTTTTCCACTGTGAAAACCGATCACGGCAGGTCTTCGGACTTCCGGGCGCTCGGCCAAAGAATTGGCCGCCGATCTACTCAACGCCGCTTCCCGATCAGATGCTTTGCATCACTCGATCAGTGCCAATGGCGCTTTTCGTTCCCAGTTACCGCTGCGGGGCAGCTCCGGAGTCTCACCGGATTCCCTCTTAGGTCTAGCTGTTGGGCCAGACACCGCGACGGGACACAAGATATGGGGTTTGCCGCGCTCCGTCAATTATTTGTGACGGTTGGTGAAACATTTTTTTATTTTAGGTCGCGGTTTGATTGGGCCAGCAATTTGCCATTCAAATTCACACCGTCGACCGCGCTGACTTCAAGCAGCGCTTCCATGGACAACCTCACGTCGCTTTTTTGTTCCAGATCTTTCAGCTTCTGTGCCGACGTGAAGACTTCGGCGGTTTGCGTGACGCCCGCGTCGCGAGTCCCGGAAATGACGACGATGGTGTTTCCGCCGGGGCCACGAATCTTCTCAAAGACGCCATAGTCGTGATAAGTCTTTTCTTTGCCCGTGGGTTGCGGCGGATCCATGATATCGCTGCCGATCTCGCTGACGTACGAGACTCGCGTTCTTTTGTCGAAGACTTCATCGTAAGAATCGCCGACTGAAAAGCGAGAGCCCGCGAAGATCAGGTCCTGCAACATGCCCATGCCGCTCAAATACCCGATGTAGACGATGTCGGCGGATTTCAGGCTGCTGGGTTCGATGTCAGACATTTTGCTGACGGTGATGCGCCGATTCTCCGGCGCCAGCACCACCATGACATCGCGCAGCGCGAAGGCGGTCGAAATGGGCAGATACCGCAAGCCCACGTCCATGTAGCGATCCGCAAGTTCCGGATGCTCCTGGACGTAGTGGTCCAAATCATTCTTCGAGTTGACCGAGTATTCGCGGATCAGGCGATTGACACCCATGGAGTCGTCCGTTTC
>DATBYF010000104.1:0-5228 GCA_036513895.1 Candidatus Acidiferrales bacterium
TGGCTTGGGCGCAGAACCTCCGCAGTGGATCTCAAACGTCCGTCAAGCGGCTACGTCTGGCGGCCCGAACGCGCACGCGCGGCCGAATACATCGCTGATTTCGAAAATGCGGCCGAACGAGCGCTTCGCCGGCCAGAATGGAAGGGCCGGAGGAAGTTGTTCTCGATTTATTTTTTGCGCGGCATCGAGTACAAGCGCGCGATTGCGCTCGTAGGAGTATCTGAAGGCACATTCGATTATTGGTTCAAGGAGGTGAAAAAGGCTGTCGGAAAAGAATGCGGACGTGCGGGAATTTTTCCGCCGGGGAAGTATTTTCGTTAGGGCCGGGGGATTAGTGCCGATCAACACGGCCGACGTCCCGTTCGCACGCTTGAAAAGCTGTATCACCATCGAGGCGACATCGAAACGGGCGGTCCAAAACGGGCGGTCCGAAACGGCCGCCCGAATGACGCCGCTTAACGTTCGTCTAACGCTTAAAGAGTGATGCCGCGCGATTGCGCAATGCTCTGAGGCCAGTCACCGGCTGGCTCTGCTTGGTTTTAGTTTCCTTCACCGCCGACGTCACTGCGACCGGCTCAGCGGCCACGAAGCGTTCGCCATTCTCCAACTTATTTTTCTCGCGGACCGCATCGTCACAGAGTTTGCTGAACTCATCCCGGTCGTACTTCGCCTTGGACTTTGTGGTGGTGCGATGTGACGGATAAAGTATCTTGCGCGCCTTCGCAGTCTCAGCGGTCTCCGTATCGTTCTGCATGAGGTGCGCTTTCTTGCGGAGCGGCGCGAGTAATCGAACCATGTGCCCAAGCTTTTCTTGCTTGAACGGTTTCGCCATGCAGATGATTGCCCCGACTGCGTGCGCGTTCGCGTAGTCACTCGGATAGGCCGAGCGCGTTGTGAGAATCACGGGAATGCCGCGTAGACGCTCGTCTTTCTTAATGGATGCGCAGAGGTCATAACCGTGCATGCCGTCGCCTTCGATTTCGGCAACCACAACGGCTGGAATGCTATCCGCAAGAGACTCGCGAGCTTCCGCGGCGGAGCCGACGCCCATCGCGCTGTAGCCGTCATTATTTAGGTAGCTGCACATCGTTGTCCGCGCTCGCTCGTCAGACTCGACCACAAGAACTCTTGCCCGGGTCTGCTCGGTGGGCGCGAGGATATCGCCGGGAGTCGTCGGTTCGACGACTGTCTTCTCATGCGCGAAGCTGCGGCCGCCGGCGTCCACCAGCGCTTCTTGGCCGTCCGGCGCTTTGTCGAAGCAGATCGCAACGCCCTTGCGGCCGTCGGCGAGATTTACGTGGCGAACAACGCGGCCGATCTGTTCGGCATACACTTCTCCGGGAATCGCGCTGTACGGAAACACGACCGCGACTTCCATGCCGTTTTTATAGGTCGTGAGTTGCGAAGCAAAAAGCAATCCACTTCGCGAGACGTCAACCGTCGTCGTGACTTCGCTCGGGCCGTCATCAGTCATGTGGACCGGGCGCACGCGTACCGGCGCGGATATCAACGCGCGTCGGCGCTTGCGGCGATCTTCTCCCGAGGGACGAGATTTGTGGACGTGCTCGGATTTTGCGTGTGAATGTGCGGAGTGCCCGGTGTGGGGAGCATTATGTGCAGCGTTGTGATCGGCATGACTTGTGCCGTTGCCTTTCGAATGCTCGGAACTCACTTGCGATCCTTCCTGCGCTGACGGCGCGGGACTATCATCTACTTCGACTTCCGGCATACTGCCGCCCACGATGATCACTCCGCTCGCGTCCGAAGGGTGCTCGAGCGACGCTGTATCCGGGGCGTAAGCGCCGGACGGGCCGGTGGTGCCATCAATCTCGATTTCGTCGGCGATCACGCCGCCGCTGAAGCTAACCGATTCTGGCTCGGAATTTGCCCCCTGCTCGTTGAACTTTCCAGGGTGTCTGAATTTGCGCATCCTTATGCTCCTCAGTATCGTCGGCCGTTCTTCCGCCTGGTTGCGAGAACTATGCCGGCCCGGAAGGGCAGTACCCCTCCCACGCCTCCAAAAGTAGCAAGTTAAACCGTCAGAGCGCTCTAGCGGGATGGTTACATTCTGAGGGTACCGTCGTACTACTAGTAACTACGTATCAAAGCAGCCCTTCGAGCAGAATTTGTCTACCAACGCGCAAACACCCAAATTCCAGGGCCGATGGACGCGCTAGTGATTCTTGACTTGTCCTTTCGTACAGGTGGGTGTTTCCAGGATCGCCACGGTCGCCCAGTTGGCAAATGTAGAGTGCGTCATGAGACGCGCCACCTTTGCGCACTTGCATCAAGGATGCGCTGGATCAAATTGATGGGAGGTAGACCGCAGTGTCGTACAGCTACTTCGCCTCTCAATCGAAGCTAGAATTGCGGAGGCTCTCTTGCGCCCAATACCGTCACGGCTGGTTGAATTTGACTGCTCTGCCATCCCCGCTTGGTTCGATCGCCCGCCCTCGCAAGCCTTTGGGTTGGCTGAGAGAATTTTCGCCCGCCACAATTCCCAAATTCCTAGGTGCCTGCGAGGGCGAACGACCGTTGCCGGCTCCGAGCTTGGGCGGTGGAGTGGCGGCAAAACCTAGATACAGTCAGTGTGCCCGTTTTGGAAGGCGGAAGGTAGCTGGGAATGAGATCGGCGGCAATTCGCAAATATACGCAAACGCCGAAGTGCGATTACGTACGTAAACCATCTACGTAGTTTCCTGTCTCGTTTAGGACACTAGGACTATATGCAAATTTTATAGTCGCATTCTCGATTGAGTTCTTGTCATCGTATTAACTAGGCAGTATCTTTCGCTGAGTAGTTTAGCCGTCACCTCGGGTCCTTAGCGTGAAGGGGGTTACGCTCGGCGGCCTGTTTTTATTGCACAATTTCAGCCGACTCCCACGCTACTCCAGCCCACTCCGGGGCGCGGCTCTAGAACTCGATGTTTTGAGGCGTTCGCTGGCAACCGTTCGCCCGTTGCAGGTGCGCGATAGCGGATTCTCTGATTGGGTTGTGATGATGGTGTCGCCGTTAACGAAGTGAATGCTGATAGTCAGTTCTCGGGAGCGAAGAGTTGACCGTCAATTCAGGTGCACGAAGCGGCGGATTAGCGCGGCAGGTTGAAAATCAGACCGGGGAGTTCCATCCGCCCCCTCCCGCCGAGGATCCGCCGGTATCCAATACAGCCGCCGGCGGTTTTCAGCAATCGGAGGAAGGCACTCTCGAGCGGGACGCGCAAATATTAGCGCTTATCGGACCGCGGGACGAGGTCCTCGTCGAGCACGCTCCCGATACCACCATCCTCAACATTTGGGCGATGAATGAGTCCCTTCTCGCCAAGCCGCGGACGGAGATGATCGGGAAGAAAATCCGCGAGCTTTTTGGCGCGGAATTTGCACGCCCTTTCGAAGAATTGTTTCGCCGAGTTGTAGAAAGCGGAAAGGCTGAACATATTGAGTACAGCTTGGAGATCGAGAGCGGTATCTTTGACGGGACGGCACGTGTCACGCGAATGTCCAACCGTTCCGGCGCACTGACACTCTGGTTGCTCGCACGCGACACCACGGAGCTAAGACGCGCCGAGGAAAGGCACCGAATTCTTTCTGCGCGAATCCTTCAAACCCTCGACGAAGAACGCCGCCACACCTCGCAATTCCTCCATGAAACAACGGTGCAGAATCTTGTCGCCCTTAAAATGAATCTCGGAAGGGCGCTCAGATTGGCTGGTTCAGTAATTCCTCAATTGCGCGAAGTGCTCGCCGAGTGCGTTGGGTTAGCCGAGGTGTCACTTCAGGAGGTCCGCACCCTCTCCTATCTGCTTTTTCCGCCGATTCTGGACGAAGCCGGCCTTGAGCCTGCCCTTCATTGGTATGCCAAGGGCTTTAGTGCGCGGAGCGGGATCCAGACTCACGCAGAAATTCCTGAGGAACTCGGCCGCTTTCCGCGCGATGTCGAGACCGCAATCTTTCGCATCGTTCAGGAATCGCTCGGCAACATTCATCGCCATTCCGGCAGCCTCGTAGCATTCATCCGGCTCTCTCGCCAAGGCGCCGAGGTCGTGCTGGAAATCGAGGATCAAGGTAAGGGCATGGCCTCGCCGCCAGGCGCGGTTGATCTGGGTGCGGCGACCCCTGGAATCGGCATCGCTGGAATGGGCGAGCGCGTCAGGCAGTTGGGCGGGCAGTTTTTTATCTCGTCAGAATTGGGGAAGGGAACCACGATTCGCGCGACACTGCCGGCTGCTGCGCCCGAGACAACGCACTCACCCGCGCGACGTGCGGCGTCTGCCGGCGGCGGAGGCTGACGCGCATCTCACACAAAATTCTTAGGTGCTCCTGTCCTCAGGCATTGTCGGATGTCCGGGTGCCGGGGTTATAAAACGCAGCAGATATGTTCACAAGAAACACGAAAGGACGATTAACTATGCGATTGTATCTGAACCAAACATTGAGCAGTCCGTTTCGGCCATTGCAGGGCTCCTCACCGGCGCGCAGGCCGCTCGAGCGCAGGGCGGCCCGGCATCGCGCGGTGTCGCGATCCATTTCGCGCGATTCCAATCTCAGAAGTCTTCCCGAGAATTCGCCGATATCGCGAGTATTGATATCGGACGACCATGCCATCGTTCGACGTGGTGTGCGCGCGTTAGTGGAGAGCGATTCGTCACTCGTGGTCGTCGGCGAGGCTGCCACCGGCACCGAGACCATCGAGCAAGTAAAAAAGCTCACTCCGGATATCGTCGTGCTTGATATTTCTCTTCCCGAAAAAAATGGTCTCGACGTAACCCGCTTGCTGCGCCGCGACGCTCCGGACACGAGAGTCGTGATTCTCACTATGCATTTTGCGGAGGAAGTCGCACGCGAATGCCTTCGCGCCGGCGCGCGCGCTTACGTGGTGAAGTCCGATAGTAACGACGACGTCCTCAACGCCGTCCGCGCCGTTCGCGACGAGCGCGCGTTCTTCACACCGCAGATCAAAGATCTCTACTACACCGGCTACATGGATTGCGTGCCCAATGCCCCGGCGGACGCCAACGGCGAAATTCCGATCGATCGCCTTACTCCCCGCGAAAAAGAAGTCGTGAAGTTGCTGTGTGAGGGGATGTGTAACAAGGAAGTGGCGTACTCCGTCGGCATCAGCACGCGCACCGTGGAATCGCATCGCAACAACGTCATGCGCAAGCTGAATCTCGACGCCTTCAGCCAACTAATCCGCTACGCCGTCCGTCACGGCATCGTGAACGCGTAGT
>DATBYF010000105.1:0-16202 GCA_036513895.1 Candidatus Acidiferrales bacterium
TCGGACGCGCGGTCGCCGGGCGCACGCGAAGGCCGAAAAAAAACCGCCTGCCGCCCGTTGGTATTGCACGTCCACTTATCGAAGGCCATCATGCCCACGAAACTGTCGAGATTTTCAAGCTCCCGCAACTGTTCGTCGGGAAGAAAATCGTAGACCACCGTCCCCGCCGGATCGCCCGGATATCGCGAACCGAATTGTTGCCCTGCCACGCAGGGCTCGCGCCCTCGCCCGAGCTGTATCACCAGGTCGTCCGTCTGGGCGATCAGTTCGGGACGCACTTCCACTACGCTCGCGCCAGCTACCGGGAGCCCCAATCGCGCCGCCAACCTCGTTCCCAGCAATTCGTTCACCAGGATGCGAACACCCTGCGGGTTGTTCTGGAATTTGACGACATAATAGCTATCGTCTGCGCAGCGCATCAGATGCGATTGCGCTCCACCGCGCATCCGCCGGATTTCTTCCACCGCCAGCGCCATCGGCGCGTATGCTAAACGAGCCTCAAGCACGGCAGCAAGGGAAACATTCTCATATCGGGAACGTAACGAAATGAAACACCTTGCGCGTGCGTTAAGCACGCAATCAGGCGCGAGAAATCAAAGGCGGCAGGATAATCGGAATCAACGGCGCATCATGACCGGCAGGAAAACTAAAACCGCCAGAGCGCTGCAATGAGCCGCGTTCCGGCGGCGCAGGAAATCAAAGCTATCTTTTCTTTTTCTTGGTTTTCTTCGCGGCTTTTTTCTTTGGAGGCGCTTTGGCCTTGGCTTTTTTCTTCGGAGCTGCCTTTGCCTTCTTTGATTTCCTCGCAGGTTTGCGCGCCGCGGCGGGTTTGGGGCGCGAGGGTGCGGCGGGAGCAGCAGGCTCGGTCGCCGGAGCCTCTTCGCCGTCTTCCTCTTCGACAATTACGATTTCTTCTGTCTCTTCTTCGGGCGCGTCGGCGCCGGCACCAGCCTCGTCGTCTTCTTCCTCATAACGGGGCAGATCCTCGCCGTCTTCGTCCTGCATTCTTGTGTCAAACATGGTTTCCTCCGTTCGGGCTGCCTCGTGAACGCTTTTCGCGCCCATCGCGCTTATAAACGCACAGTCCGATCTTTGTCAAGTCGCAAGACTAAGAAGGCCAAAAATCGCCGCGAAAGGGACAATCCCCGCCGCAAAGCGGAACATCGGACGCAAAATTCTGAACAGCTAGAGGTAGGGGAACAGCGTCTGGCAAGCTCAGCGAGCGGCGCCGACCGTAAGGATGTCGCCTGCTTCGAGCTCGCGATCCTTCAGCACCGGGTTTGCCTGGCGCAGGGCAGCCACTGTGGTGCCGTACTCCCGGGCAATCGAAAAGAGGGTCTCGCCCGGCTTCACCCGATGTTGGACATCAGGCTCTGAATGTTGCTGCTGTGCCACGCTCTTCACGTGGCCTTTTTCAGGGACTTCGGCCGACTTTCCCTTTGGATGTGGCAGCGCCGGCTCGCCGCCCGCATAAATCCTCAAGCGCGAGCCGCGGGGCGCCTGGTTGCCGCGGATGCCATTCCAGCGCTTGATGTCCGCTATAGTCACCGAAAATTGCTCAGCAATGCCCGCGAGGGTATCCCCGCGCTGCACCCGATAATGTACGAGTTGTAACGTCGCGGGCGAGGCCGCCGGAATCGTCAGTTTGTCTCCGAGTTCAATGCCGGCGGCAGAGCTTAGATGGTTCGCGTCCTTGATTGCCCCGACCGAAATTCTGTAGCGCTTGGCGATGGACGCGAGCGTCTCGCCTTCCACCACTTCGTGTATTCGCCAGCTCTTCCATTTGTCCGCAGGAATCGTCGCGATGGCCGCCTGAAATTTAGCCGCCGTCCCCACCGGCAACCGCAGCTCGAAGCCCGGCAAATCCGGTGTCACCAGCCGCAGCAATTCCGGGTTCAACATGCGCAAGTCGTCAAGATCCGTCCCCGTGGCATCCGCGGCCAGCCGCAAATCAATGGGATGTCCGGGCTTCACGAGATCCACATCGGGCGGTTTGTCCGGGTCCACCTGCACGCCATAGAGCGGGGGGTCTTTCGCCACCAGAGCCAGCGCCAGAATGATGGGAACGTAATTTTTCGTCTGCTCCGGCAACACATTTCGTTTCTGCAGTTCCCAGAAGTCGGCGTAGCCCGTCCGTTCGATCGCCTTCGTCACATTGCCTGGCCCCGAGTTGTACGCCGCCATCACCAGATACCAGTCGCCGAACATCGCGTAGAGGTCGCGGAGATGATGCGCCGCCGCGTGCGTCGCTTTCTCGGGATCGCTCCGCTCGTCAATCCACCAGCTCCGCGATAAATCGTACTCTTCGCCGCGGTAGGGCATGAATTGCCAGATTCCCCGCGCGCCCGCCCGTGAGACAGCCGTCGGCTGGAAAGCCGATTCGGCCTGTGCGAGATAGATCAAATCCTGCGGCAATCCTTCTTGCCTAAGCACGCGCCGGATCATGTCGTGATAGCGCCCGGCGCGACGCAGGCCCGTCTCCACAATCAACCGGCCGTGCGGCGTCTGGAAGAAACTCAGATATTGCAGGACGGAATCGTTCACAGTCAGCGGAAGATCGTGCGGAACCTTCATCAGTTCCGTTTCCGCCTTTTGCGCGAGGCGAGGGTCGCCCGGCGGCAGCGTTGTCAGGTCGGCGATTTCGTCAATCGGAGCGGGCTCGGACATCGTGTCGTCCGGCGTCACGTTCTCGGCGGACTCGGCATTTTCAAGTGCGTCGGAATGAACCGCATCGAGGATCTGGTCGAAGAGCGCCGCCAGTTGCGGGTCGGAATCCACCGCGATGCCGCTTGCGAGAACCAGGCTCACCGCCTGATCGAAATTTCCACGCGCGGCGTCAAGCTTGCCCGCGTCAAAGGCTTTTTGACCTTCTTCAAAGCGCGCTCGCATCTTGGCCATCAGAATTTCAAGCCGGGAGCGGCGGTCCAGTAGGTTATAGGTCGAGAAATTCAGATTCGCCCGAAGCGGAAGATTCTCAGCTTGCTCGGAAGGCCGCACCGGAACTGGCGCATTGGGGCGAACCCGAATGGTGTTCTTTGAGGAATCGTTACATCCCGCGGCCAAAACAGCGGCCGCAGCCAACATCAATGCGGTTCCTGCTCGTCCACGCTTCGCAGATTTGTTTCCGGGCCGCACGATCCCTCTTTCCGGTCAGACTTCGCCGTCTTCGCGTCGGAATTAAGCCGGTAAGTTTTGAGGACCGGCGCCCGTCTGTGTGGGGCTCCCTGTGGCGGGCCCGAGGGCGGGTAAGGAAAATTGTATGTTTGGAGATGAGTCGCGGTCAATGGTCCGTACGTGGATATATTGCCTGAAAGGGGACAGGGAGTACTACCCGAGAGCCTGCCGCAAATCTTCGATCAAGTCGTCCGCGTCTTCAAGCCCGACAGAGACGCGAACCGTGCCGGGCTCGACACCCGCCTTTCGCAGTTCATCGGGCGACAATCCGTAATGCGAAGTGTAAATCGGAAGAATCACCAGCGACTCGACGCCGCCGAGGCTCGCCGCAAGCAGGAACAATCGCACGTTGTCGCAGAAACGCCGCGCCGCCGGCAATCCTGCCTTGAGATCGAACGCCAGCATGGCTCCGAAGCCGCGCATTTGCTTCCTCGCGAGCTTATGATCGGGATGCGACGCCAATCCTGGATAATGCACGCGCTTTACCTTTCGGTGCCCCTCGAGGTATTTCGCCACGATCATGGCGTTCTCACATTGCTTTCGCACCCGGATGCCGAGCGTCTTCATCCCGCGAATCAGCAGAAACGCCGCCTCGGGATCCATCGAGCCGCCCAAATGAATGATGTTTTCGCGCACGTGATGAATCCACTTTCGGCTGCCCGCAGCCGCGCCCGCTATCACGTCGGAATGCCCGGCCAAATATTTCGTCGCGCTGTGTACCACTACATCGAATCCCATCTCAATCGGCTTCTGCAGCACCGGGCTCGCGAACGTGCCGTCAATGATCGAAACCAGCCCGTGCTTTTTAGCGAACGCCGCTGCTTTCTCCACGTCCACGAGGCGCAACGTGGGATTGGTCGGCGTCTCGATGTACAGCGCCTTCGTTTTGGCGGTGACGAGTTCCTCGATCCCCGCCACATCCGACTCGACGTGCCGCACGACGATTCCAAGGCGCGGAAACGTGTCGCGCATCAGCCGGTACGATCCACCGTACACTTGTCTGGTCGCGATCAACTCATCGCCCGAGCTAAGCACCGCCAGCAGCGTGCTTGATATCGCCGCCATGCCCGACGCGGCCATCACCGCCGCCTCGGCCCCTTCGAGCGCCGCAAGCTTTTCTTCCGCGGTCGTGAGCGTCGGATTGCCGTAGCGAGAATAGATGTAGGCCGAGCTTTTGCCTTCGGCCCAGCGCTTCATCTCCGCCGTGCTCGCGAAGGTGAAATTCGAAGTCCGCGAAATCGTTGTCCCGACCGCCGCGCCGATGCCGTGACGTTTGTCACCAAAGTGGATCGCGGTCGTCGAATCTCCCCAGCGCTTAGGCGTTTTTTTCATGGTAAATCGAGAATGGACTGCGCCGCTGCCCCGTGCAAGCGCCAATTTGGCAAGGTGACGCCGCTGCAGCGTACAAATAATTTTGTGTGGGTATTTTGCGCGCGCCGGTTTTCGTCGGGCTGGTCATAAGACCAGCCCCCTTTAGGTTCGCAACGAGTTACAACCGTCGCGCGGATCGATGAACATACGACATCTCACACGGATCGAGAACCGACGCCGTGCTAGGCCGACGCCGCATGTTCGTCTTCCTCAGTGGCGTGCGGCTTGTGCGCGGCGATCACTTTCTCCGCAAGTTCAGCCGGCAGGAAATCGTAGTGCGAGAATTCCATCGAATAGCTCCCGCGGCCCTGCGTCATTGAAGTCAATTCATTCGCGTAGCTCAACATTTCTGACAGCGGCACCTGCGCCTTGATGTTGACGCTCGATCCTCGCGTCTCGCTTCCGCTGATTCTTCCGCGCCGCCCGCTCAGATGGCCCATCAGGTCGCCGGAGTATTGCTCGGGCGCATACACCTCGACATGCATGATGGGTTCGAGAAGCGCCGGACGCGCCTGCTTCATCCCTTCCTTGAACGCCAGCGAACCCGCAATCTTGAACGCCATATCCGACGAGTCCACGTCGTGATATTTTCCGTCGTAGAGAATTGCCCGAAAATCCACGACAGGGAATCCGGCAAGAAACCCGCGCTCGGCGGAATCGCGAAGTCCTTTTTCGACCGAGGGAATCCAGTTTTTCGGAATCGCGCCGCCAAACACATCATCCACAAATTCTACTCCGGCCCCGCGCGGCAATGGCTCGAGCTTAATCCGGCAAACGCCGAATTGCCCGTGGCCTCCCGTCTGCTTCTTGTGTTTGCCTTCCGCATCGGCCTTGCCGCGGATCGTCTCGCGGTAGGGCACCTTGGGCGGCTTGAGCGTCAACTCGACGTGATAGCGCTTCCGCAACTTCGCAACCACTACTTCGATGTGTTGCTGGCCCGAGCCCGAAAGCAAAAATTCTTTCGTCTGCGGGTCGCGGCTGAACCGCAGCGCCGGATCCTCTTCGAGAATTTTGTGAATCGCAACGCCGATACGATCTTCGTCTGCGCGTGTCTTTGGCTCAATAGCAAAGGTGATGGAAGGCTCGGGAATGCGCGCCGGCGGGTAATAAATCGGCGCAGCCTTGTCGCCGAGCGTGTCGTTCGTCAGCGTATCCTTCAGCTTAGCCACGGCGCCAAGATCGCCGGCATCGAGTTCGGGAATTTCGAGCGCCGTCTTGCCCTGCATGGCGTGGATGTGCTGGAAGCGCTCCTGCGAATTCCGGTTGTAGTTTGGAAGCGTCACGTCGTTCTTCAAAATACCCGACATAACTTTGAAATAACTGATGCGGCCCGCAAAAGGATCGGCCAGCGTCTTGTAAACAAACACCGAGACTGGTTCGTTAGTCGCAATCTTGCGTTCGATCGTATCGCCCTTCTTGTCCGGCTGCTTGTGCCCGGACGCCACCTTGCGCACATCCGGCGCCGGCAAAATCTCGGCGATGAAGTTCATGATCGCGTCGCTTCCAATATTGTGCAGTGCCGAACTGAGCAGCACGGGAAAGATTCGCTTCGCCTGCACGGCTTCGCGCAGGCCTTTTTTAAGGTCATCCGCCGGCAGCGTGCCTTCGTCGAAAAATTCCTGCATCAGCGCGTCGTCGCCCTCGGCGACGATCTCGACCAACTTCTCATGCGCCGCCTTCGCCTCTTCCGCACACTCCGCAGGAATTTCCCCGGCCTTTGCCTTACCGTCGCCATCGGACGTGTAGATAAGCGCTTGCATCGTCACGAGATCGATGACGCCCTTGAATCCTTTTTCCTGCCCGATCGGCAGTTGCACGGGCACCACGCCGCGTCCGAACACTTGATCGAGCGATTGCATCGCGCGCTCGAAGCTCGCCAGTTCGCGATCCATCCAATTAATCACGAACGCGCGCGGGATATCGTATTCGGTGGCGTAGTCCCAGACTTTTTCCGTCACCACTTGCACGCCCGCCACGGGATCAATGACGATCAGCGCCGCATCGGCGGCCACAAGAGAAGCCTTCGTATCGTTGATAAAAGTGCTGTAGCCCGGAGTATCGAGGAAATTTATTTTGAGCTTCTCGGATTGGCCAGGCGGCGTCCATTCGGCGAAAGCGAGCCCGGTGTGAATCGTAATCTTGCGCGCGATTTCTTCTTCGTCCCAATCGGTGACCGTCGAGCCTTCGGTCACTTTGCCGAGGCGCGGCGTCATCCCCGCAGTGAACAGCAACGACGACACGAGCTGCGTTTTCCCCGTATCGCCGTGGCCTACAATGCCAACGTTACGTATCGCACCGGTCGCATAAGTTTTCATGGTTTGCCTCGAATGGTTGGAGCCGGGAGGAAGCGCTTCGCTGCAGTACGTCGTGAGGAACAGTCATGCACATCGTCCCCTGTGAGAACGGGGATGCTAACACACGGTTACGCGCCGTTCAATAATCCAACAATGTTAGCAGCCGGGTTCCAATTTTGGCCGCTTTGGTGGATTATCCCGATTAGCGATTGAGGTTTGCCTCGATGCGAGATGCTGCGTATTGGATCTCCCGTTTGAATCTCACGAAGCACCCGGAAGGTGGATACTATCGCTCGACGTATGCATCGGAATTAACCATCGCAAAGAGTGCGCTGCCGCTGGGATTTACGGGACCGCGCCTCGCGTCCACGGCGATTTATTTTCTTGTTGATGGAACAAACTTTTCCGCGTTTCATCGCCTTCGATCCGACGAAGTCTGGCACTTCTATGCTGGCAGCGCGCTGGTCATCCACGTAATTGATCAGGACGGCCGCGCTTCGGAAATTCTCCTCGGCAGCGATCCGGAATCCGGCGAATCGTTTCAAGGCGTCGTCAAGGCAGGATGCTGGTTCGGCGCGCGCGTCAAAGACAGCCAATCATTCGCGCTGGTCGGCTGCACGATGGCGCCCGGTTTCGACTTCGAAGATTTCGAGCTGGCCGCGCGCGCCCAGCTGACCGGAATGTTCCCCCAGCACCGCGCGTTGATCGAAAAATTGACGCGCGCCTGAGCCGTCACGCAGCTTTAACCGGGCTGTAACATGAATGTAACCAACCCCGCGCCGCCGCCTGCGTATAGTTCTGAGCTTATGAATAGTCCGAAACTTTCATTGACGCGCAGCGAAAGCACGCCCGCCGGGCCGCTCGTCCTTCACTTGAACGGGCCTCTCGTAATGGCCACCACCGCCGATTTTCAGAGCTGTCTTCGCGCGGAGAGCGCGCAAATATTGGTTCTGGATTTTACGAACGTGCCATTCGTGGATTCAGCAGGGCTTGGCGCGCTGATTTCCATTTTTCTGCATTACAAAACGGCTGGACGCAAGCTAGCTCTGGTTGGATTGAATGAAAAATGCCGCGCACTCCTCAAGATGAGCAACGTAGAAAATCTATTTCCCACATTCGCCACTGTAGAGGCTGCCCGCACCGCTCTCGCGTAAATCATTAACAAGCCATATCAAAATCACGCCTTCGCGAGAATGAAATGCATCGCGGCGGCGTTCATGCAATAACGCAATCCCGTCGGCTGCGGTCCATCATCGAACACGTGCCCGAGGTGCGCGTCGCATAAAGTGCACGCCACTTCTGTGCGCGACATCATCAGGCTGTTGTCGCCGCGCTCGTTGATATTTTCCTTCGCGATCGGCGCCCAGAAACTCGGCCAACCCGTGCCGGAATCGTATTTCGTGTCGGAGCTGTAAAGCGCGTTCGCGCAACAAACGCAGCGATAAATCCCTTTATCGTGGCGATTGTAACCCTTGCCGGTGAATGCGATCTCGGTGTCGGCGCGCCGCGTAATGTCGTACTGGTTCGCCGTCAATTGCGCGCGCCATTCCGCATCCGTCTTAACGGCTTTCGCAATCGTCACTACGCCGAGCTTTTTCCCAGCATCATCAAATTGAACGATGGTAACGAGCCCGGGCTTCGCATTCTTGTCGTTAGTCTTCGCAATTGGTCCAGGCCCCGCCCCAAGCCCCAACCAGTTCGGGTGCCTCCAAGAAACCGCTGCAATACCCGCAAACGCCGCCGCCCCAAATAAAAAATCACGCCGGATCATATGTGCCTCATTATTTCACTACCATGAATATACGCCGAAGGCGGTACATTGGATGTTTGAGGGAGTGAAATGGTACGTGCCACAAAAATCTTTCAGGGCACGACTACCTAACTACGGAGCCACGACAAACGAGCCCTCCAGCGCAACATACCCGAACGCCATCCGCGCCGTATTAAACGCGAAACCCGGCGCCCCATGCCTGTCGACCAAAATCAATCCGCCCGTCCCGTGTCCGCGCTGAAGCAAAAGGCGCGTGCACGCCTCAGCCGCGGCCTTCGGCGATTTTCCGGCGCGCAAGAATTCCACCGCGCTTTTCGCCATCACGATTCGCATAATGGCCTCGCCAAGCCCGGTGCACGAAACGCCGCCGGCTTGCGCATCTGCGTAGCACCCGCATCCAATCAGCGGCGAATCGCCCACTCTCCCGGCATGTTTGCAGCAAGTTCCGCCCGTTGAAGTTCCCGCGAAAAGATTGCCGCGCGAATCCATCGCCACCGCGCCGACCGTCCCCATCGCATGATCCACATGAAATTCCGCAGCATGCCGATCTTCACGGCAGCGCCGCCAGGCCATTCGCTCGCGTTCAAGAACGAGTTCTTCGGGATCACAGAGCGGAAGTCCCTGCTCGCGCGCGAATTGTTCCGCTCCCGAGCCTACAAGCATCATGTGTTCGCTCGATTCCAGTACGCTGCGCGCTAGCCGAATCGGATTGCGGATACGCTCGACGGCGGCCACCGCTCCTGCCTTCAACGTCGCGCCATCCATCACGATCGCGTCGAGTTCGATCGTCCCCTCGAGATTCAAATGCGAGCCGATTCCCGCGTCAAATGTCGGATCATCTTCGAGAACGACGATCGCTGCTTCAACGGCATCGAGCGCCTCGCCGCCCTTCGACAAAATCGCCCAGCCCGCTTCGAGTGCGCGCTGGCACCCATTGCGGCAGTCCTCGATCGCAAAGTCGGGAATATTCCAGGCGCCGCCGTGAACGATAAGAGAAGGTTTCAAGTGAGAGTGTTCGAAGCCCCGCTAGAGTTTCGGCCCTACAATTTCGGCCCCTAGAGTTTTGGATAGAGGATCAACGTCAGACTGACAGCAATCAGCAGCGGACCTGCGACCGCAAGGCCCATCCCAAGAAGCATCGCGAGCGTCTTATGCGATCTGCCCGGCCCGGTTTCCGGTGTGAAGGGAGGAGCAGGCGATTTTTGCTCGCGAAGAAGAGAACGGAACACGTGCATGTAGGATGCAAACCAAAATGCCGCTTCACGCCGTGACTGCCACAGCAGATCGAGCCCTGCGCAAAAAATAATCACGCCAACAACGGCGAGCAAACGCGGATGCACCGCTATCCTCCTCGATGTGCCGTGCGGCTGATCAACGCCGGGGCATCGCGCACATCGCGTGCGGCGGCGAGTTCCCGTTGCGCATTTGCCTGAGCAATGGCCGTTTCATCAGCCTCAGGCTCGACTTTCGTGCGTTGCCACGTGTAAATGATCCGGTGTATCACCGTGATATTCGGGCCGATAGCCAGGATCCACAGCACAAGCGGCATCCGGTTCGCCAGCCCTCCAATAATCATCAGCACGATCCGCTCGGGCCGCTCCCAGAACCCCACTTCGACTTTCCCGATCAGGGATTCCGCGCGCGCTCGCGCATAGCTCACCATCACGGCGCCCGACATCGCGATTCCCGCAAGACACGCGTACGCGAACCGATTTACCTGCGAGTAATAAATCAGCAAGCCGAGGAAAAGAATCAAATCTGAATAACGATCGAGGATGGAGTCGAGAAACCCGCCGAAGTTGGTGACCCGCCCCTGCTTTCGCGCCACAGGGCCGTCCACGATGTCGAAAAACCCCGCAAAAATCATCATGCCGCTCGCGGCCGCAAAGCGTCCGGCGCCAAAGAGAATTCCCGCCCAAAGATTGAGGATGAGGCTCGACCAGGTGAGTAGATTCGGAGGGACTCCCGTCGCCGCAATACCTGCGACGATTCGTTCGAGCAGCCACTCGAACGGCTGTGCGATGCGTCGCGTCAGCATCGTCCCGAGTTCCTAATCTTCTTCGTAAATAGTTTGAAGGCGCACAACTTCGAATTCCTTGGTTCCCGCCGGCGTAATCACCGTGATTTCATCACCGACTTTCTTGCCCAGGAGCGCCTTGCCGATCGGCGACGTGGTGGAGATCATTCCGTGCGACGCATCGGCTTCTTCCGCAGTAACCAGCTTATACTCCACTTCTTGCGATTTCTTCAAGTCCAGTAGTCGGAGTCGTGATCCATAGGCGGCACGGTCTTTCGGCAGGCTATCGAGATTCAGCATGGCCAGATCGGCCATACGCTGGTGAAGCTGGCCGAGGCGTGCGCTGACGAAAGATTGGCGCTCCTTCGCATATTTATATTCGGCATTCTCAGAGAGGTCGCCGTGAGCGCGCGCCTTCATCAACTCTTTTGGCAGCTCATTATGGAACTCGAACTCGAGCACCTTGATTTCGTCGAGCAGTTTTTGCCGGATTTTATCCGCGATATTGATCATAGTGCGTTTGCGAGCCGTCCCTTGCCGCGCGTGAGCTCGACCCATTCTTTGAACCCGCCTCGATTATAGAGATTTGTTTCTCGCTCCGCAAACGTGGCCCGAGTGGAGTATCGATATTGTTGACCTAGAAAGAGTTGCGCGAGCGCCAAGCCTCTCCCAACGATTCTTATTTGCAAAGAATCGTGTTTTGCAGATCAATTACGATTTTCCCCGGCCTGAATGCGCTCGTGAAGTGAAAGGAAGTTTCCGGGCTCGTCGTAATCACCGTTCCGAGCAATGTCGGCTTCGTGCCCGCGCGAGTGGCATAGAGCGGAATTGCTTCAGTGAAATAGTCCGGCACGTCATCCTGTTTGAGTTTCCCCGTGACCAAAAATCCCTGCCCCCGAGGCCGCGTCTGGAATTCAACGCTGTAACGCGGAATTCCAGTGTCGCGCACCCATTCTTCGAAAAACCAATCGAGCCGGTGATTGCCTTCCAAATCCATCGCCGGCGTCATCCGTTTCTCAGCTGCATGCTGCAAATCATTCGTCGTGACGGGTTGAAAGCGATGATCGTCGAGCGCGGATCGCAGCATCTGCTCGAATTTCGCGTCGGGAGATTTCGCGTTCGGTTCTCGCAACATCACCCGCAGCATGTGAATCACCCACGTCCCTTTCCCGTAGATGATCTCCTCATAAGCTCTCGGTGTTTTCGACGAGTTCAGCCGGTGGCCAAGCGTGAGCGGGCCCGCCGCTTCATCCGTCTCGTCCGTGCCCGCAGGGATCGTGAGCAATTGTGTCCGGAAATGATTGAGCCAAGTCGTAAGAATGTGCGCGGCAGGCTTCTTGTTGTCGGCGTACATCAGCGCTTCATAATTCGCTATCGCCTCGTATAGCCATCCATCGCGGTAGCTCGCTGCCGCCGACTGGTTCCCCCACCATTGGTGCGCCGTTTCGTGGAAAGGAAGCAGCTCCGCGATTTCGTCCTGTTCCCGGCGATTTACTCCCGCAACTTCTTGCGCCTCGCGAGGCAGGTACGCCAGCGTCGAAAGATAGACCAGCCCCGGCCATCCCTGCCCGAAATCCCCGGGAATCGGCGCCACATCCAGCTCGTCGAATGGAAATGGCCCGTTGATTCCCTCGAGATAGCGAATGCCATCGGTAAAGACAGCTCCCAAATGTTTCAGCACCCCCGAGGGACTCGGCGGCGCTCCCGGCGCAATGGACATTATTTCTCCGAATGGATCTTTGATGGAAGCGCCCTCAGCGCCCTCTGACATGCGCATCGTGTCCGCCATCGCGTGCGAGCGCAGCCTCTCGACAATCCATTCGTCCAGCTGATGGTTTGCGTAAAGTTGGATCGCAGGCTTTCCCGTGCCGGCGCTCTGTTTCTCGTATTCGCCCAAATTAAATCCGGCCACCGCAATTTGCTGAGGAGTAATCCAATGCCCAATTCGCCGACCGCCCTCTTCGCGCTCGTCGGTTTCGTGGCCTGTGGCCACCAGCTTGAGCCGTCGCGGCCAGCGAAACGTCAAATCGAATCGCGCAAATTGTCCCGCATGGCTCGCGTGTGGATACCAGCTTCCCCGGTCGCCAACGAAATAAACGCCGTTCCCCGTATCGCTGATCACGCTCCCGCGATATTTCACTTCGAGCTGAATCTCCTCCTGCGCGCGCGTGGCCGCCGGCAGGACCACGTACAGCGCGTCATTCCCGCGCGATGCGATTTCCTGCTGGCTCAAATCCTCATTCTGAAAGAATGTAAGCGAAGGTCCGCCTTCCGCTGACACGCTTTCCACCGAAAGCGCCCGCGATAGCTCGAGGCGTATCATCCGCTCTCCATCGCGCCGCATCTTCAGCTCCAGGTGCGCGTCGCCCGAAAGCGAGAGATCCTCGGCGATCGTCGTGTCCACTCGATAGGCCACCGGTGATAGATTTTCCACCGCACTCGGAACGTCTGCCGGCGTAAACGATGCCCAGATGTCGTAGCGTCCCTGTCCGCGTCCCGCCGTCGGTTGCCCGATCATGATTGGCTCCGCCAACCGCCGATCAACGAGGGCGTCAAACGGCCCCACGCGCGAGCCGCCAACCGTCGCGGCAAAGTATGGCTGCGGATCGCTCGAGAGCCAGTCGAACATGATTCGCACTGAATGCGCCGGATTCAAATTCGTAATCGCCGTATTCCAGCTATCGGCAAACGCTGGATCGCCCGCCACTTCGGCCTTCGCAGTCTCCAATTCGCTCTCGAGAACCGATGCCGTATCGTCGGTGAAGCGCAGATACGCGCGTGAGAACGGCTGATCGAGAATCGGCACGCCCAGAAATTCCGCGAGGGACCTGCGTTCTGCCACATCGCGAGGCAGCGCCACGATGCTGCCTCGACCCGTGAAAACTGCTCCCGTCACCCGGTTATCAAGTGGCCGCAGGAAGGCCAGCTTGCCTTCATTCAACGTAATGTCGAACACGCTGCGCTTTAAATGCAGCTCGCGAACGCCGAACACCCGCGAGCCGTTCACGCGCAGCTCGTTCAGCGTTTGGTAAAGAGCTTTCGGATCTGCGGTCGCGGTCGCAGCTTGGGCATTCGGCATCGTTGATCGAACAGGGCGGGCGCACACGCAAGCGACGAACACTCCCAGTGCGAGCGCAAATCGGAATGAAATACGCATCATTTTGACTGTAACAAGTAGGACATCGGGCGGCAAGCCGCGCGGGGACCTGATTCTGACGCTCTGCTAGACTTCTTTCGTGCGATTCGCAGTGCCAGCCGCGCTACTCCTATTGCTTGCCGTGTCTGCGGTCTCTGCGGATACGATTGTGCTGAAGAACGGCCGGCGCATCGTTGCCTCCAATGTCGTCGAAGCAAACGGCCGCGTCAGCTACGAAACCCCCGCCGGCGAACTCGCCATCCCGCAATCCATCGTTGCCCGCGTGGAACGAAACAATCTCGCACCAGTTTCGTTGGCAGATTCCACGCCCCCGGTTAGTGCGCCTCGCGTGGATGTCGGCGCCGGATACGCGGATGCGGCTGCCGGCGCCGTTCGCGATAGCACGGTGGATGCGACGTATCTCTCCCATCTCGAGATTGACGCTCGTGGCGGCGATCCCACAGCCGTCGCGAAAGTGGCCGCCGCGCATCACGCTGCCGCTCAGTTCCTCCTCGCCAAAGGCGATCTCGATAGTGCTGCCTCGCACTACCGGCAGGCGCTCACCTTCGCGCCCAACAACGTTCCGCTGCTCCTCAATCTCGCCATGATTGATCTTCGCGAAAGCGAATTCACCGCCGCGATGGAGCCACTCGATCACGCCCGCCGCATCGAGCCGGATTCCGCTGACGTGGCGAAGCTGATGGGCTGGGCATATTACGGCGCCAATAAACTCGATCAGGCCGTTGCCGAATGGAAGCGCGCCCAGCAACTCCGTCCCGATGAGGAAGTGGCCAGCGCGCTCGCGAAAGCTGAACGCGATCGCCAGGAAGAAGCCGGATACCGCGAGGGCGAGACCTCGCATTTCTCATTGAAATATTCCGGTGCGGCTGCTCCGGATCTCGCGAGCGCAATCCTGCACGTTCTCGAAGATCACTTTCGCGATCTCGAATCTCAACTTGATTACACGCCGCCCGAGCGCATCGGCGTGATTCTCTACACCAACGAAGCTTTCGCTGACATTACGCGCGCTCCTGGCTGGGCCGGCGCCATCAACGACGGCCGCATCCGCGTGCCCGTGCAAGGTCTCACTTCAGTTACCAACGATTTGAGCCGCGTCCTGAAACACGAATTGACGCACAGCTTCGTCGGTCAGAAAACGCGCGGCCGCGCCCCGACGTGGCTTCAGGAAGGTCTCGCGCAATGGATGGAAGGCCGCCGCAGCCGCGACGCTGCTTCTGCGCTCGTTCAAATCGCCGACAAGAAAGCCGCGGAACCATTCGGACAAATGGAAGGATCGTGGATGGGTCTCTCCGGCGATTCCGCCACATATTCCTACGCATGGTCGCTCGCCGCCGTCGAATCCATCATCCGCGAAGGCGGTATGGGCGACATCGAAAAGCTCCTCGACCACATCGCCACTGAGCCCTCCACCGAACTCGCCCTGCGAGATTCGCTGCGCATGAGCTACGCCGATCTCGCCCAGCAAACCACCAGCTATCTCCGCCACGAATACCTGCGCTGATGTAACGAATTTATTCTTGCGCTGCGGCGCATAACACGCACAAGGGCTGACCTGCAATCGTAGCGCCGGCATCTTGCCGGCGTTCTTGACTCTTTGACTCAATGTTGCCGTGAACAAAAGTCCGACAGAAAGCCGGCGTGATGCACCTCGACTTCAGTTCTTACAGAGTCGCCAACAAGCCTGCAATGAGCGCAGCACGCTGCGTCAACGCACGAACGAAAACAAATTCACGCGGGCTATGCGCGCCATCTCCAACTGCTCCCATTCCATCAAGCGTCGGCACGCCCATCGCAGCAGTCAAACTGCCATCGGATCCGCCGCCAGTAGATGCTTCTCCCAATTCAAAACCCAATTCCTTCGCGATTTCTCGAGCGTGATAAAACAGCGCTTCAACCGCAGGCGTCCGTTCGAGGGGCGGCCGGTTCATCCCCCCGCGCACGACGATTCGAGCGCCCTTTATCACCGGCTTGAGGTTGAAAAGTTTCTTTTCGAGCGCTTTTGCGTCCGCGGCATGCGAGAACCGCACGTCCACTTCGGCGCGCGCAAAATCAGGAACCACATTCGCTCCAGTGCCGCTCGAAATCACGTTCGCCTGCACCGTAATTCCACGCCGTGGATTGTTCATCTTGATCAGCCGCGCCATCTGAAACGCCAGTTCGTGCGCGGCATTCACGCCTTGTTCGGGATTAATTCCCGCATGCGCAGCGCGCCCATGAATTTCTAATATAAGCTCACCAATTCCTTTGCGCCGGGTCTTGGCGCGCCCATCAATCCCATACGGCGGCTCGAGCACCAGCACGGCATCGCTGCGCCGCGCCTCGTCAGCAATCGCGCGCCGCGACGCATCACTCCCAATCTCTTCATCGCTCGTCCAAAGAAACACCAACTTCCGCGCGATCGGCACGCGCGCCGCACGC
>DATBYF010000106.1:0-12810 GCA_036513895.1 Candidatus Acidiferrales bacterium
CCCGACCAGCGGCTCGCCGGTTTTCAAAATCAGCTTCAAAGTTTCCATAGCTTGGATGGACCCGATAATTCCCGGCAGCACCCCCAGCACTCCGCCCTCGGCGCACGACGGCACCAGTCCCGGCGGAGGCGGTTCTGGATAGAGGCATCGGTAGCATGGCCCGTCCAGATAACCAAAAATGCTGGCCTGCCCCTCGAATCGGAAAATGGAGCCGTAAACATTGGGTTTGCCGAGCAGCACGCATGCATCGTTCACGAGATACCGCGTCGGAAAATTGTCAGTGCCGTCCACGATGATGTCGTAGTCACGGAAAATCTCGAGGGCATTCTCGCTCGTTAGCTGCGTTTCGTAGCTCTTGATCTGAATGTCAGGATTCAAATTCCCCAGCCGCTCGGCCGCCGCTTCAATCTTCGGCCTGCCAACGTCGCTCGTGCCGAACGCCACCTGCCGCTGCAAGTTCGTGAAATCAACTTTATCGAAATCCACGATGCCGAGCTTTCCGACTCCCGCTGCGGCCAAATACAAACCAAGTGGCGCTCCAAGTCCGCCCGTTCCCACCAGCAGCACACGCGCACGCTTCAACTTCAGCTGCCCCTCCATGCCAACTTCCGGCATGATGAGATGGCGGCTATATCGAAGGATTTCCTCATTCGAAAGCGTAACGTCGCTTCCCTTCGCCGCCGTCGCTGGATTTACCGTCTTCGTTGCCATAAATCGAATCTCCAAGTGTCCCTAGCCACGTGTCACACGTGTTCCTAGCGAGATATCCCTAGCTTGATGTGCCACCCGCGATGGACGGCACGATGCTGATCGTGTCGCCGTCATTCACCTGCGTTTTATCCTTCTGCAGGTAGCGGATATCTTCGTCATTCAAGTAGACATTCACAAAACTCCGCAGCCTGCCGTCATCCGCATACAAATGCTTGCGCAGCTCGGCGAATTGCGAAGTCAGCGCAGCCAACGCCTCGCCGACCGTTCCGGCCTGTAGCTCGACTGAATCTTTCTTTTCGACGTACGCCCGCAGCGGCGTCGGAATCATGATCTTAACTGCCATCTAGTCTCCCTTCACCAACACAATGTCATGCAATTCCAGCTCCGCCGAACGATACCGTCTCAATCGCTTCCGCGTCGTAGCTCGCGCGATCGTCCGCCAACCGCCACGAATTCATATCCTTCGGTTCGCGCGATTGAACACTGACGATCACGTAGCTATACCACGGCCACGCATGCTCGCGATCAAACTCACTCGGCCGCGCCGGAGCATCAGGATGCGAATGATACCATCCGAGCAGCTCAAGCCCCGAACGCCGCGCCGCCGCATCCGCATCGCGCACATCTTCAGGCGTAATCGAAAACCGGTTGCGAGGCGAATCGCCCCGCTGATTTTTCAGCGGCAAAATTTCAATCACATCGCGATGGCCGTCTTGCTCGGAGCCCAGGAGCGCGCCGCAACACTCATTCGGGTACGTCTCCACTCCATGCTCGCGTATGCGCTTGGCCACCTGCTCGCGAATTCGTAGCATGCCCCGACTGAACTCCTGACTCAATCCTCATCCCAGAATCGTTCGCTCAGATACTTATCCCCGGAGTCTGGAAACACAGTGACGATGACCGCCTCTTTACTCGGCGCAACACGTCGCGCAACTTCAAAACAGCAGCAAATCGCGGCTCCAGAACTGATGCCAACGAGTATCCCCTCCTCCCGCGCAAGCCGCTTCACCATCGCGTACGCCGCTTCCGTCGAGATCTCCAAATTCTCATCGGCCACAGTCGGGTCATAAATCTTCGGCACAATCGATGTCGGCATATATTTCATGCCCTCAAGCCCGTGGAACGCGGAGTCCGGCTGAAAACTGATCGCTCGAATCGCTGGATTAAATTCCTTCAATCGTCGCGCCGTTCCTACGAACGTCCCGCTCGTTCCCAGTCCAGCAACAAAATGCGTAACGCGGCCGCCCGTCTGCTCCCAAATTTCGGGCGCTGTCGTCGTCATGTGCGCTTCCACATTCGCCGGATTGCCGTACTGATCGGGATAAAAATATTTCGATGGCTCACTCGCGTAAATTTCCCGAACCCGGCGAATCGCGCCATCCGATCCTTCATCCGCCGGCGTGATCACCAGCTCCGCGCCATACGCCGCCAAAATTCTCTTGCGCTCGATGGACGCGTTCGCGGGTAAGCAGAGCTTCACGCGATAGCCCCGCGCCGCTCCGATCATAGCGTATGCGATTCCCGTATTTCCGCTCGTCGAATCGAGAATCGTTTTCCCGGGCGAAAGTTCGCCGCGCCGTTCGCCGTCAAGGATCATGCGAAGGGCCGCGCGGTCCTTCACCGATCCGCCTGGATTGAACCATTCCGCTTTCGCGTGAAATTCAACGCGCCGATATTCGCGCCCCACGCGCTGTAAACGCAAAAGTGGCGTGTTCCCGATGCAATCGACCAAATTCTCGCGCTCTCCGCTGCGAGACACCGATGGCAACTCCGCAACAATCGAATTCTTGATTTCTGACAACGACACCTCGGAAGCCCGCCGAAAGAACAATTTGAGCCCACTCGCTAAGACAATCAGATGCGCCGGATACCGCCTGGATTCAAGCCCGCGACCCATCCATAAGCATCGCTAGAGTTTAGCAGACGACTTCCTAACATACCGGGCCGCAGCCAGTCCGATGACCAAGCGCGTTCGGTCCGAGCGATTCCACTTTATTCTTTACAGGAGGCCATTCAGATTCATATTCTGGATTCCTATGTGGTACGTCAACGCAGCCTTCACCGAAGAAAACGTCGCCAAGCTAACTTCGGCCGGATTTAAGCTCAGCAGCACGCGCGGCGTGATGCGAATCGAAAAATACGGCTGTGGAGCCGAGCTGCGTCGCGGCAACGACAACAACTATCACATGACCGAGCTGCCCACGATCATGCTGAACGGCCAATTTACGATTCTATGGGATGCCGGCTATCAGAAATTCCTGATCACCCACGAAGAGCACAAATTCCCAGCGCATCGCGGCCAGCTTGTCAATCTGCGGAAATTTAACGAAGAATTACGGACCGCTCTCGGAGTTCCCACCTACTACAACGAAGCCATCGGATCCACTTGCCATTTCAGCGTCTACGATCGCGTGAAAGGCCGACCAGGCGCCGATCCGGATGTCACCGTCGGCATAGTAGAAACACCCGACGACCACTAAGCTTTACGCGCGACCGGCCTGCTCGAGCTTTCTTCGAAAATCTTCCGGATCAATCTTGTGTCGTGCAGCTTCGCGCGAACCGATAAAAATCACCGGCACGTCCTCCGTATAGCGGCGCTGCAAAACGGGATCGCGGTCCACATCAACCTCGCGGAGACGCGCGCCGAATTGCTTCAAGATCGGCTCCATGGCGATCTTCGCGGATTCACACAAGTGGCAGCCTTCGCGGGTATAAAGGGTGACATCTTTAGAACCAGTCACCGCGATTCTGCCATCTTCCGTCCTCTCGAAAAAATCACCGCCTTCCGACGCTCGCAGCATTCCCACGCCAACAAGTTCGGCGACGGCGTCCAGGATATCTTCATGCTGCTCGGCTGATTTTTCTCCGGCCATCTCGAAGAACGTGTGGAGATCGAGCGAATCGCGCTGCAGATCGTCATACAGCGAGAGAATTTTCGTGGATATATCTTTCATCGTTTACCTCGAACATCGGAGAGGGCAGAGCTGCAATGATTGTATCAGGGCCGAATCGTGTAGTACTGCTGAAACGGCCCGATATACGGATGATAAGCATGCGACCGGAACAATTCGGCGATCTGCCGGATGTGGCCGAGATCGTGAAACGCCCACTCGTTCATGAGCTGATTGATCGTCACTTTGCCGACCGAAGAATGAATTCCCGAGCGCGACGTCACGCTCGGTGGAATATATCGCAGAAACGAAAGGCTCCGATCCCGCTCGTGGCAGAAAAGATGCAGATTCTCGCGAGCCTTTCGCGATGAGTAGCGGCCTGCCGTGTACGCCGCATTCTGATCGTACGCCTCCAGCTGCGGCGAATCGCTCTCGACCATTTTTTGTATGCGCTCGCGAAATCCGACCACTTCGACTTCGGCGAGATGCGCGAGCACCTCGCTAATCGACCATCGCTCCATGGACGGTTTCCAATGCAATTCCTCATCGCTAGCGATGTGCACGATTTTTTCGATTATGATCGGTGTCTGCTCGAGAACGGCGAGTCCGGGCAGCGCGTCTTCACTGTGTTTGGGCGACATAAATTCCTCGCGATGACTTATTCCTCCATCGCACCATACCGCATCGCCATGATTTTGTCGAAAATGCCCTCACTTGAGCCGTTGCCCTCCCCGTGGTACACCCTGAACGTGCATTAATCTCATTGTAATCCGCTGGAGGAGGCTTGATTGGTTGACGTCGTTGTTCTCGTAGACGATCTTTTCTTTCAATCGAAGATTGTAGAAACTGCCCGGCTGACCGGCATCACCATCGCTATTTGCGGAACGGGAGATGCATTCATCGCCGCAATCGAGCGCGAAAGCCCCAAGCTCGCCATCGTGGACTTAAATTCGCGTGGTGGTGCGCTCAACGCTCTCGAGCGCCTACGCGCATCAGGCAACCAGACGCCGCTAATCGGCTATCTCTCCCATGTGCAGACGGACCTCGCCGAAAGCGCAAGGGCCGCAGGTTGCAGGGACGTGATGCCGCGCTCGAAATTCACTGCGAATCTTGCCACGATCTTGTCCGGAGCCAAGAATTGAAGAACGTGATTTCACTCTTGCGACACGCGCGGCTCGCTATGCTGGTGCCGCTCATCACGTTTCTCCCCATTTGCGCCTATGCACACGCGCAGGCCTCGCAGGAGGCCGATCCGTCCGCCGCGCTCGTCTCCGCGCTCACCGCGGCCTGCAAGCACGACGAAACTCAATTTGCGAACTATCTCACCAACGACAACGCCACCGCCTTTCGCGCCCTCCCGATCGACCAGCGCAATGCAATTCTGAAACGCTTTTCACTCACCGAAGATGCCGGCCGTCCGCTCCTCTCCACAGATCAAAACGGCCGCTCAGTCTTGCGATGCCAAGTAGCCAGCGCGACCTCCGAATTTCGCTTCGGCGCACCCCGTGCCGGCGAAAATCTCGCCTTCATCCCCTTGCAGACTGTAGACGGAGACACTTCGGACATCGGCATGGTGCGCGAATCAGGCGGATGGAAAATTATCTCGGTTGGCCTGATGATTTTCGATATCCATCAACTTTCAGACCGGTGGAAAGAGCAGGAAACTGAAAATCGCGAGGACGACGCAATCCATTCCATGCGCGATCTCCAGACGGTCATCGGAACCTATCAACGCGCATTCGACGAACTGCCCGAATCCTTGCAGCAGCTCGGCCCAGCTCCGAAGAATCAAGTCTCGCCGGAGCAGGCAAATCTGATCAGCGCGCAATTGGCGTCCGGAGCGCAAAACGGCTACCGCTTCCGCTACCGAATTGTGACCGGCGCGGACGGAAATCCATCCGGCTTCGAACTTACCGCGACACCTGAATCCTACGGCAAAAGCGGCAAGCGCTCATTTTTCCTCGATGCGGCCGGTAAATTCCACGCCGCTGACAAGCATGGCGAACTAGCCACGCCCGACGATCCAATTTTGCCGGAACAAGACACCCAGAATTGAACTGAACGAAAGCTAGCGCGCGTAAATCGCGGCGATAGTGCTGACGTTACCCGCTAAGCGAATGCCAAATCCACATTCTCAATCGCCTCGTCGATCTCCCCAGTGTTCTTGTAGCCGACTGTCACGCAATCAACTCCCGCATTCCTGAACGCGAATCTCATCGCCGCCCTGCGATCCTCGCGGTTGAACGTCCCCTCGCCCACGAGCTTCATGCTGATTACGCCCATCCCATCTTTGCGTGCCTGCCCAATGTGGGTCACCACTTCGCCTACATTGCCCAATCCACCGCTGTTGTAATCCTCAGCATCCATTCGCGTGCCCTTGTGATTCACGCGAATCATCGCGATGTCCAGCCACTTGTTCCCTGGCACTTGGCGCAACGCCGGAAGCCCGTGAACCGACGCGCCGTGACTCACTATCACCTTCTTCGACTGAGCTTCGAGAATTCCATCCTGCCACCGGCTCGTGTCCGTGGGCCACGTCGCGGTATGTTGCCAGTGCAACAGCATGATGTCGAAGTATTCAGTATTTGCAAGTTTACGCAGCTCGTCGAATTTCTCTCGTGGATTCACACCTCCCCACGTAGTCACCTTCGACATCAGCTGATAACTGTCACGTGGAATTCCGCGCAGAGCCACTCCGAGCATCCTGTGCATGTCGCCGTAAGATTCAGCAGTCTCGAAGAAGCGAATGCCACGGTCGTAAGCGTAGCGCACCAGCCTCGTAAACCCGTCTTGTCCCAACTCGCGCTGCACCTCGCCATTGAAGCTGCCTGTGCCAAACGCGAGTCGCGTCACCTTCACTCCCGATCTCCCTAGCGTCACCCAATCGGTCGCACTCTGCCGCGCCGCGCTCCGAGGGACGCTTCCCGTGACGGCAATAGCTCCAGCAGCGAGCCCAGTTTTCAGGAATTCACGTCTAGTGTAGTGAGACACGGAAGCACCTCGAGTCGCGCGAGTAATCGCGCATGCCTAATCGAGTGAAGATGCCGCTTCGCCGTGGCGCGGTTGGTTCCCCAAACGCCATGACCGGACAATCGTATTACGAAACTCGAATATCAGGTATAGCGAGGCGTAGAAGCAATCGTCCGATCACCGAGTGATATTTATTTCTTGAACCGCGCTCTTTACTTGCGGCATCCGATAGTTCCGCAAGGAGGATCATCATGAATTCCAAGCAAGTAATTCTCATCACCGGCTCCAGCACCGGCTTCGGCCGATTGTTCACCGAAACCCTGGCTCGCAACGGGCACACAGTTTTCGCGACGATGCGCGACCCTGAAGGCCGCAACGCCAAGAATGCCTCCGAAATCCGTGCGCTGGCGGAAACGGATTCACTGCCAATACACGTCCTTGAACTCGACGTAACCGACGACGCCTCGGTCGAGCGCGCCGTGAATGCCGCCGTCGCCGAAGCCGGTCGCATTGACGTCGCCATCAACAACGCCGGCTTCTACCTCTCGGGCCTCGAGGAAGCCGTCACCACCGAACAAGCGCAGCGCCTGATGGACACGAATTTT
Source organism: Candidatus Acidiferrales bacterium (assembly GCA_036513895.1). Taxonomy (GTDB): domain Bacteria; phylum Acidobacteriota; class Terriglobia; order Acidiferrales; family UBA7541; genus Palsa-147. Next base: position 7,178 of record DATBYF010000106.1, read on the forward strand.
CTCGGGCCCGTTCGCGTAAATCGCGCCGTGCTTCCTCACATGCGGCGCCAACGTAGCGGCGTGCTCATGCACATCAGCAGCGGCGCCGGCCGCGTGGTTCTTCCTTCTGCGGGTTTCTATTGCGCAAGCAAATTTGCACTCGAAGCATTGGCTGAGGCCTACAGCTACGAACTTGCCGCGCAAGGAATCGAATCCGTGATTGTCCAACCCGGCGCGTATGAGACCCCAGTTTTCGGCAATACCGTGATGGCCGCCGACGTGGCGCGCACCGATACCTATGGCGCCGTTAAGCAATTCCCCGACAAGGTCAACGGGGCACTTTCCTCCGGAGCTGGCAATCCTCAGGAAGTCGCCGACGCCGTGCTGCGGATTATCGAAACCCCCGCGGGAGAGAAGCAGCTAAGGTATTTCGTCAGCTCCCAGAATTTCGGTGTCGACGACATCAATGCCCTATCCAATCGAGTGCAGGCCGGCGTCCTGGAAGCCTTCGGCCTCACTGCCGGCACCAAATTCCTCAAAGGTAAAGCGGTCGGCTCGGTCTAGCTCTTTCGGAGAAACACTTTCGTCGTTGATCTGCCACGAACTGCTGACAGTGGGAAGGACTGCAGCTTTCATAAGAATTCCTCGCGGCAATATTCGATGTATGAAGATTTGCGGCCGGAACACGATTTTGCGCGCTCGAATCGCCAGTCGCCTCCCTGGCGCTGAGATTGACGATGGGAACCAGTCCTGATAAGTCTGCTTGGTGGAAATGCCGGGAGTTCTGCTGGTTGATTCGAAGCGCCCATGGTTTATCTAAGAACCTGAATGGAGGATCTTGCCGTGACAAAGGTTTGGCTGATTACCGGTAGTGGAAACGGATTGGGGCGGGACATCGCCGAGGCGGCGCTCGCCGCGGGTAACAGCGTTGTAGCCGGAGCGCGCCGGACCGAAGAACTCGCACCTCTCGTGGCGCAATACGGCGATCGCGTGAAGCCGGTTACGCTTGAAGTGCGCGAAGAGGCCGCTGCAAAGGCCGCGGTGAGGTTAGCGGTGGACACTTTCGGGCGGCTGGATGTGCTCGTCAACAATGCTGGTTACGGGCAGGTTACGCCGTTCGAACAGATGAGCGCGGAGGACTTCAAGGCTGTCGTGGACACATGCTTTTACGGCGTGGTGTACACAACACGCGCCGCCCTGCCTGTCATGCGCAAACAAAGGTGCGGTCATATCTTCCAGGTGTCTTCGATCGGTGGCCGCCTCGCGGTTCCCGGCAATACACCGTATCACGCGGCCAAGTGGGCCGTGGGCGGTTTCAGCGATTCTCTGGCAATGGAAGTCGCGTCGTTCGGAGTCAGGGTCTGCACACTCGAACCGGGAGGTATTCGAACCAACTGGGCACGGCGTGCCCGTCAGAATCCGCCGGGCCTGCTGCCGGACTATGAGGCCTCGGTTGGTCCGGTACTCAAGATGTTGGGAAGCCTTGCAGATCGTTCGGAAAGCGATCCGCGAAAGATCGCGGATCTAATCGTGCAACTGGCAAATGGTGATGAGGTGCCGCTGCGATTGATCCTGGGTGTAGGGGCGGAAAAGCGCGTGCAACACGCGGAAGCTGCGCGTGCAAGCGAGGCAGCAAAATGGCGCCATCTCACCGTCTCAACGGTTTTTGAGGACGGGCAATTCGACACCGGTCTATTGCAGCTAAACCATGAATGAAAGGAAGTTGTCGAGTTTAGTGCCGGAGCTTCCAGCTGAGAAACCTAACTCCGCCACCGCTCTATTCGCCCACTCTCCTTCGACTCACGCTCCACATCCGAAACGCCGGGCGATTTAACCGATGACTTCGTATACAATCCGCGATACACCAAATGCCAGAAACCGTCCTTGCCATTCAATCTCCCGATGTGGCGCTACGCGACGCAAATCGCCGTTACTACGCCGCTTTCGAATCGCTCGATATCACTCAAATGGACGAAATCTGGGCTCACGACGATTGGGTGCAATGCGTCCATCCCGGCTGGGATTTGCTTCTCGGATGGGCGGAGGTGCGTGAAGGCTGGGTACGAATTTTCTCCAACACACGCCGCACGAAAATCGCGCTCGGCGCGGTGGTGATTCACGTCGAAGGCGACGCCGGCTGGGTGGCGTGCACCGAACAGGTGACCAGCGCCTATTCCGACGGAATTGACGACGTACTAGCGCAGGCGACGAATATATTCATCTACCGGGACGGGAAATGGCGAATCGTCGCCCACCATGCATCACCGCTGCCCTCCGGACCGAAAGCAACCGTTCAGTAACTGGCCACTCATCGAAAGCCTGTTACCGCGTTTATAATGTACTTGTGACCCGAGCCCATCTTCAGTTCACAAGAATCTGTTGTCACCCCGGCCGAGGCTTCGCGCGCTTCCTTCTATTCGCATTCATCATTTGCACCCCCGCCGCCTTTATTTCTGAGAACGCCTTCGCGCAAAGCCCTGAGCCGTTGCAAGGCTCGTCCACCAGGGCCCCGAACCAGGACGATGAGTCCGAAGTTCCGCGCCCAGTATTCGCGCTCCACAGCGGCTTCTGGCTGAATCTTCACCATTTCCTTTACGAACAGGCGCGCCTGCGCGACCAGGAATCCACCAGCAGAGGCAAAGTAAGCGGACCTTCTCCTGATTCCGGTGCTGCAGAAAAACGCGGCTCTGATTCCGAGCCCTGGCAGGCAGCCGTCAATTACTACGCGAAAAATATGGCGCGCCGGGACCTCCTCATTGATCAGGGGATGGTGCTGATCAACAACCGACTTTCGGATCTTGAAACCTGCCCCGATTTGTCGGGCTACAAGTCTTCTTCGTGTGCTTCAGGCTTGCCGCCCGCGCTCATCGCGGCGCTCGAAGAAGCTGCGCCGCTCTATCGCCAGCGCTGGTGGCCCGATCATGACCGGAAAAATCGTGCATGGATTTCGAGCGTCGCGCCGCTAATTCGCCGGACGGGCCTGCCGCTCGCGCAAGAGCTCTCCGCCGTGTATCACGCCCAGTGGCAGACTGATCCGATCCGCGTGGATGTCTCCGAGTATGCCGGGCCGTTCGGCGCATACACGTCTCTCGATCCGACTCATATCACCGTGTCGAGCACCGACCCGCGCAACCAAGGCCTCTCCGGATTCGAAATTCTTTTTCATGAATCGTCACACGCTCTCGCGACCACCGTGCAGGACGCCATCGACAATGCTTGCCACGACCGCGGCGTTGCCATTCCACGCGATCTCTGGCACGCGCTCCTGTTCTACACCACCGGCGAAGTCGTCCGCCGCGCCGTCGCGGAAGGAAAACTCAACTACCCGGAATCGGCGCCTCCAAAATTCCCAGCGTCTTACACTCCCTACGCGTACAAGAACGGCCTCTACACCCGCGGCTGGGAAAATTACCAACGCGTGCTCGAAACCTATTGGCAGCCATATCTGGACGGCAAAACCGACTTCAATCACTCAATAAACGCCGTCGTTTCCGCGCTCTAGCGTACCCAGGCGATCCGCCGGGTCAGTGCCAATGGCAAAATGCGAAAACCACCTCGATTCCGTTCGCGCTGGATTTCATTCGTAGCGCCGGCATCCTGCCGGCGTTTTTCCCTCCAATTGGGAAAAACTAATATCTCGGGCAACATATCCAGTGCCAGGAACCAGGTGAAAGGGATCCTCTCCATGAAAATCGCGCAATCGCTCCTCACCGTCGCCGTGCTTCAAATTCTCGCGGCAATCGCACTCGTTATTCCGGTTCAAGCGCAGCAAAATCAGCAGCTCGCACCTGAAGCCCACGCCCGCCAAGTTCTCGATCAAATCGTGACCGGGAAATTCGACGCCATCGAAGCGCAATACGATTCGGCGATGAAGTCCGCTCTGCCCGCCGGCAAACTCTCGGATTTCTGGCAACAACTCAATTCTCAAGTCGGCTCGTTCAAGCAAGTCACCGACGTCAGTCAAAAAGCAATCCAGAACTATCAAGTCGTGATCTTAGTGTGCGACTTCCAGCAAGCCACCCTCGACACCATCATCAGCTTCACCTCAGATGGCCACGTGGGCGGAATTCGTTTCGTGCCGCATAAGCCGAAAGCGGAGTGGGCTGCTCCGGCGTACGCGAAGCCCGATTCTTTTCACGAGCAACCGATCACGGTGACATTGGGACATTGGGAATTGCCGGGCACGCTGACCGTTCCTGTCGGCGACGGCCCGTTTCCCGCCGTCGTACTCGTTCATGGATCTGGCCCACAGGACCAGGACGAGACGATTGGGCCCAACGAGACCTTTAAAGACCTCGCATGGGGCCTCGCCAGCAAGGGCATCGCCGTGTTGCGTTACACCAAGCGCACCAAAAAGTACGGCGGAAAAGCGAGCGACGACCCGACCGGGTTAACTGTGAACGATGAAGTCATCAACGACGCGCGCGCTGCGGTTGAGCTGCTCTCGAAGCAGCCTAAAATCAACTCAAAACGCATTTTTGTTCTCGGGCACAGCTGGGGTGGCTACCTCGCTCCGCGAATTGCCACCGGCGATTCGCAAATTGTCGGAATAATCATTCTTGCCGGATCGGCGCGGCCGCTTGAAAAAATGATTGTCGAACAGTTGCAATATTTCGCGACGTTGCCAGGCGGATCTTCCGAGCAACTTCAAAAGAAACTCGCGGCTGCGGAAGAATCGGAAAAACAAATTGAAGATCCCAATCTCAAAAGCGGAGACACGGTCGACCTGCTGGGCGCAAAGGCCCCAGGTGGATACTTTCTTGATCTGCGCGGCTACGACCCGCCAGCGGTCGCCACAAAACTAACAATTCCCATCTTCGTGTTGCAGGCCGGCAGAGACTATCAAGTCCGCGACGCCGATTACGACGCCTGGAAAAAAGCGCTCTCCGAAAAGCCCTGGGTCGAAGTCAAGCGCTACGATGATCTCAATCATCTATTCGAGACGGGAAAAGGTATGGCGACGCCAAGCGAATACGACAACCCCGGCCACGTCGCGGAGCCCGTAATCGCGGATATCGCCGCGTGGATCGTGGCGAACGGAAAAACAAAGTAATGCGTCACAGTGAGAGCAGACAAAACCCAATCTAATTGCCAAATCCTGAAGACTTCCCGACACCGGGAAATAGTCTCCGCCAAGCGAGGAAACACTCTATCAGAGCCCGGAGGCTCCTGCCTCCGGGACTAATCCTAATGAACGAGAATCGGCCGATTCAAGAGCATTCACCGGCGCACCGAGTACTAACGTATTCTCGACTGACACTCTATGGTTAAAAACGCGAAGTTGGGGGCGCTAGCCTAATTCCGACGCTACCTCGAACTGAAACAGGTACCCGGGAGCCAGGCCTCCTCGCTCTAATATAAGAAATCAAGAGCACAATTTCGTAAAGTTTTGGCGTCCGAATCCCCCTGATTCCCGGTCATTTCCGCAGCGCCTGACACTCTGTGGATTTGCATGATCCCTGGGTTGCATGATATAATGCACGTTTTAACAATATAACATTATGATACTTACAGAGTTAACAGGGAGAAGACTGCCCGCATACTATCGACGGGCTCCGATTGGCTTCCGAGCCGCGGAACGCTACGCAAATTTGCGGAGTCCAGTACTCGGCCGGAAAGCAATTTCTAATCGAGACTGGAAATTATTAGAAACG
>DATBYF010000107.1:0-112668 GCA_036513895.1 Candidatus Acidiferrales bacterium
GCGGCTTCCGCCATTCGTCAAATTAGGCGTTCCGAATCCAACGCCCTCATTCTGAATCCCGGCATCTTCGATGTTCGCATCCACCGACGCAAAATTCGGATGGTTGAACACGTTCAACATCGTCATGTGGAACTGGATGTAATTGCGCTCGGTGAATTTGATGTTCTTGTAGAGGCCGAAATTGCCGCTATTGGTCCAGTAGTCCCGGCCGACGTTTCGCGCCACAGTACCGAACGGCGAACCGAATACCTGGTCGGAGAAGAATCCGTTGCCAATATAGCGGACCTGGTTCTTCGACACTGGAGTAATTGTCGCGCCGCCAGACGCGTTGAAGGCATTCAGCGAAATAAGCGTTGTGGGCGCGACGATGCAGACAGCAGTCGTCGTTGGATTCGCTCCAAATGCGACTTGTTCGCCGCACTCATCCCCGGCATATACGCCGACGGTGTTAGCTGGCGCCGACGGATTGCCCCAGAACGGCCGGGCGAAATCGAAGAGCCCGACTATACTCGAAGCGAATTCGTTGTCGTTAGGCGGGTTGAGCCCCTGGTTGAAGTAGGACGTTGATTGCAGGAATTCCTGAATGGGCGTGTAGCCCTGTCCGGACGTGATTGCATAATTACCCGCTATGCCCCAGCCCCCCAGCACGTGCCCGACGATGCCATGCTGGTGCCTGAATGCCGGAATCATCTCGTTAAAGCTGATCGTCCAGCTGTTCGGAAAATCCAGACCAGAAAGTCCATGCTCGCCGCCCTCAAAATTGAAGGGATTCTGAGCGAAGGCGAGGCTGCTCCCGCCGGCCACGTTCGTATTGAAAGCTGATGAAGCATTGTCTGTAGTCTTGCTAAAAGTGTACGCGGTGATGAGCGTCAATTGGTGCCATAGATCCGTAGTGCGCAACTCAGTTTGTACAGCTTGGTAATCTGAATACCCGAAATTTCCGAGTTGGGCGACGACGCCGAGATTGCAGTTTTCTCGTCCCGCGGCGGAAGGAATGGTAGGAGTCGCGCACGGGGTGACTCCCGAGGGAACCACATTCGGAAATGTGCCTGCGAAACCTGCGACAAACGGATTTTCGTCAATGGATTGGAAAAGATTCGTCGCGTGATTCCCTACGTAACGTACTTCAAGCGCAACGTTCTTCGCCAGTTCTTGTTGAATGCCGAGCGACCAGCTCTGCACGTGATCGGGACCGAAATTCGGCGTAAGCGCGAATTGGGTATCATTTCGCGGATCTTGTACTCCAAACTGGAGAGAACTCGCGAGAGAACTTCGAACGTTTGCGCCCGTGGGAACAGCAGGCAGCGGCGGTCCGGGAACTCCCGTGTTCGGGTTGCCGAGGGTCTGCGAAAGAGATAGGGGAGCGAAATTTGGGAACAAAATATAGATGTTGTAGAACGGCGGATCGAAGGCCCTGCGATACCCGCCTCGTATGACGGTCTTATCTTTGCCAAGGAGTCCTTGCCAGAAATGCGGCGTGTACGCAAATCCGACGTTCGGCCCGAACAGATTCTTGATCGTCGGAAGCGCGGGCAGAGTAGTGACCGACTCCGGCAGCGCGGGATTCCAGAACGGGGTAGAGCTTTCCTGATCTTTAACGCTCAGGTTATGCAACGTGTTAAACGGCTGGCCGTAGTAAGACCACGTCAACCCAAGATTTATCGTGAAGTTCGGCTTAATCTTCCAGTCGTCGGCCACATAAAGGAAGGTGTCATGCTCCAGGAACGGAAGGTTTGGATTTCCCTGGGTGATTCCAACAGTTGAAGGGGTATTGGCGGCATAATTTCCCCAATCCGGAAACGTGTAGAGGCCATTGAAATCGGGCAGGAAAACGTTCGGCGAAAATTGGCGTGTAAAGTTCGCACCCGCCTTAATCTGATGATTTCCCGTCGTGAAGCTGAAATTGTCCTGATACTGATAGGTGTTCACAATGCGGCCTTGCGGCAGTCCGGATTCAACACCGAATGTGGCAAGCCCTGGCGACTGGAAACTGATTTGCGCTAGCGCTTCGCCGAGATTCTGCTGATTCGGCACCGTTCCCAGTGTGTTGCCTCCGAACTCGACGTTTTCACGGCCCCAGCTGGCGCGGAACTGATTGACGGCCCTCGCGGAGAAAGAATGCGTCCAGTCAATCAACATGAGTTGCGAAAGCGAGGGTATGTTGATGGGGTAACCCGCCGCCGCATCGCCGCTCTCCTGGTTTAGGGCGTTTTCCTTTTGGAAGATATACCGGCCGAAGAGCCGGTCGTTCTTTCCAAGAACCAGGTCCACTTTGTAGATCCAGTCGAATTCGTGGACGCTAGTGTTCAGAGTTCGGGTGACACCGCTAAGTTCAGTGTTGCAGCCGGTACCGCCATCGTTTGGAACGACGGCGCCCGGATAGTCCACAACAGTCTGCGTGCCCGGCAGAATCTGTGGGTTACCGCCGCCGACTGCGAACGGCCCAAACTGTTGCAGCGCGGCGACCGATGCACTGCCGGGGAAGCAACCGGCCAACTCCGAAACTCCCAATGGGTCAGGCGTCAATGCTCCCGTCGAGTAATTCGTTACGCTAGGGTTGAGCTGCGCATCAAATCCGCCAAAAACAAAAACGTGATCCTTCCACAACGGTCCGCCTACCGTGGTGCTTGGCGAATTGAAGTTCGAGTGCGGCACCTTGGTCAGATCGTCAAAAAATTTCTGCTGGTTATTCAGGGTGTTCAGCACAGAATTGTTTTCGACATCTGACACCGTGCCGTGCCATGTGTTTGTGCCGCTCTTTGTGATTTCGTTCACCACGGATCCGGCGTTGCGACCGTACTCCGCTCCGAAGTTGTTGGTGACAATCTGATATTCCGTCACCCAATCCGCGTTCTCAAGGAATAGTGACGGTCCGCCAATTGAATTGTCGTTATTATTTTGACCGTCTATTTGTTGGTCGTTGTTCTGTCCGCGAAGGCCATTGACGCTGAATCCAGGGCCGTTCGAGTTCGAAAAGTTAATATCTCTTGTGTTTACGACACCGGGCACCTGTAACGCCATAAAATCGAGCCCTTCTTGTTCGTTCACCCCGGCGAAAGTGGTGATTTGCTGGTCAGTGAAAGTATTCGTGATCTGCGACGTCGTTGATTCAATGATAGGCGGGGCCGCCGAAACTTCCACGGTAGCGGTTTCCGCTCCCAATTCAAGAGTGATGCCTGCGAGGTTGTTGTCCGCGTTTACCTGCACTTGAGCCGCAGAGATTTTCTCAGTGCGAAAACCCGACTTCGAAATCGAAACGTCATACGAGCCGACCGGCAAGAATCCCAGCTTGAAATATCCCGTTTCGTTCGTTTGGGTTACTTCAGGCGCCCCCGTCTGAGTATTCTTCGCCGAAACCGTTGCACCGGCGACGGCCGCTCCAGTGGGATCAATCACGCTTCCAGATATCGAGCCGGTCGTTACCTGCGCGTGGGATGGAATTGCGAAAAGAAGCACCGCCGTTGCGAATACTAGTATGTACACCAATCCGGATCGTTTCATCGCAGTCTAGCCTCCTGAGACCCCGCGTCTCGTCTTCCTATCCTTGAATTAAATGCGACCCTGCACGCGCGTCCATCTCGTCACGTGCCCAAGGCAACGAGACCTAGAGACATCATTTGGCCGCAAACCGCGAACTTCGCATCGCAAGTGTCTTGCCAGTCATACAACTCCTTGGAAATGTCGTAAGTGCGGAATTTATAGCGGGTTGCACCACAGTCGAGTATTTCGGCCTAAAACTGGAACCGAGCCGGCGCTAGATTTCATTCCACTTTTCACAGATGTATTCTGAATTTTATATTATTAGCGCGAACGCTGGAGTCGCAGAGCCCCAACTCGTGTCGCGGGCAACTTGCTCGCGTGCCCGCCCCGCGCCAACCCATCACATTCGCGGGCATGCCCGCGCCACGAATCCGCTCCCGCGGTTGGCATTTGTAGAGCTGGCCGCGAGCACATAAAAAAAGGGCGGCTCGCTTTCGCGGGCCGCCCTTTCTTTGCTTGCTTCGCCGAGGATATGGAAAACTAGAAGATAATCTTCAACCCAAAGAAGATCGTCCGAGTGACAGTGGCCGACGCAGATCCGCCGCCGTTAGTCAAATACGGCGTGGCGAAACCAACATTCGCCGATAGCAACCCGGCATCCTCAATGTTTGCATCCACTGAATTGAAGTTTGGATGGTTGAACACGTTGAGCATGGTCATGTGGAACTGCACATAGTTGCGTTCAGTGAATTTGATGTTTTTGTAGAGCGCGAAATTTCCGGCGTTCGTCCAGAAATCGCGGCCCACGTTACGCGCCACGTTCCCGTACGGCGTGCCGAACACCGAGTCCGAAATCATCCCGTTCCCGATGTAGCGCACTTGGCTCTTCGAGACCGGCGTGACCGTTCCGGTCGCGTTGAGAGCGTTCAGTGAGATCAGGGTTGTCGGCGCAACTCCGCAGGCGGGACTCGATGCACCAAACCCTGCCTGTTCCGCGCATTCATCTCCGGCATAAACGCCCACTGTGTTCGCCGGAGCCGACACGTTACCCCAGAACGGCCGGGCGAAATCAAATAGCCCGACGATGCTGGAATTGAATACAAAATCGTTCGGCGGGTTCACTCCATTCCCCAGGTACGAGAGGGACTGGAGGAATTCCTGAGTCGGCGTGAACGCCTGTCCCGACGTCAGTCCGTAAGTTCCCGCGATCGCCCATCCGCCCAGCACGTGCCCCAAGATGCCTTGCTGGTGTCGGAATGCTGGAATCTGCTCGTTGAAACTCAGCGTCCAGCTCTGGGGGAAATCGAGTCCGGAAATTCCGTGCTCGGCGCCCTGGAAGTTGAACGGGTTCTGCGAGAACGCAAGGCTGCTTCCCGCTGTCACCGTTGTATTGAAAGCGGTGGTCGCGTTGTCTGTGGTTTTGCTGAACGTGTATGCCGTCAGAAGAGTCAATTGATGCCACAGAGCAGTTGTGCGCAATTCCGATTGGAAACTCTGATAGTCGGAATAGCCGGTATTGCCGAGCTGCCAGAGCACGCCTTCATTGCAGTTAACGCGTCCAATCGCAGGGCTTGGTCCGCCGGACGGGGGCCCCGGGATGCTAGACGCTGCGCATGGCGTTACTCCTGCTGGAACAAAGGACGGAAACGTACCTTCGAGTCCCGAAACGTCTGGGTTCGCATCAATGGACTGGAAGAGCGATCCGGCATGATTTCCCACGTAACGGAATTCGACTGCCGCGCCTTTGGCGAGCTCCCGCTGGATTCCAAGAGACCAGCTGTGTACGTGATCGGGACCGAAATTCGGCGGCAGTGCGAACTCGGTGAACGATCGCGGATCGAAGACGCCCGGCGTCAGAACGCTCGCCAGCGAAGCGCGAACGTTTTGGCCAGTCGGATCCGCGACGATCGGCACTCCGGGAACTCCAGTGCTCGGATTGCCGATGGTCTGCGAGAACGATAGCGGACCGAAGTCTGGGAACAGAATGTAGATGTTGTAGAAGGGAGGGTCGAACGCCAGACGATAACCGCCGCGAATCACAGTCTTTTCATGCCCGAAAAGCCCTTCCCAGAAATGTGGAGTGTACGCGAAGCCCGCACTTGGGCCGAAAAGATGCTTGTTCGAGCCCAGCGTGGGAAGCGTAGTAACCGACTGAGGCAAGGCCGGATCCCAGAAGGGTGAACTGCCGGTCTGATCCTTGACGCTGAGGTTATGCAGCAGGTTGAAAGGCTGGCCATAGTAGGACCACGTCAATCCGAGATTCAAAGTTAGATTGTCTTTCACTTTCCAGTCGTCGCCGGCATATAGGAATGTGTCGTGCTCAAGGAAATTCAACGCCGGATTGCCTTCCGCGACCGCCGTCGTCTGCGGCGTGTTCGCGGCGAATGTGCCCCAATTTGAATATGTGTAGACACCGTTGTAATTGGGCAGGAAAACGCTCGGCGAAAATTGGCGCGTCCAATTCACGCCAGCCTTGAGTTGATGCCTTCCTTTTGTGAAGCTGAAATTGTCCTGCAGTTGGTACGTGTTTACGATGCGGCCTTGTGGCAGGCCAGTTTCGACGCCGAATGTCCCGAGTCCCCCCTGCGCAAAGGTTATCTCTGCCAACGCGTTGGCTAAGTTCGTCGCACCGGGGACGGTGCCTAGAGTGTTTTCTCCAAACTGGACATTTTCACGGCCCCAACTCGCTCGAAACTGGTTGAGCGCGCGCGCGGAGAACGTGTGCGTCCAGTCAATTAGCATCAGCTGCGCCAGCGCTGGAACGTTGATCGGGTATCCGGCAACCGCGTCGCCGCTCTCCACGTTCAAGAAATTCGACTTTTGAAAAATGTAGCGGCCGAATAGCCGGTCATTCTTTCCGAGAACCAGATCCACCTTGTAGATCCAGTCGTATTCGTGAAAACTGGTGTTGAGATTTCTCTCGATTCCGCCAAGCTCCGTATTGCAACCGGTACCCCCATCGTTCGGAACAACTGCGTTGGGATAATCGACGACAGTCTGGGTGCCCGGAAGAACCTGCGGGCTTCCCCCGCCGATTGCGTACGGGCCAAACTGTTGCAGGGCCGCGACTGATTTGCTGTCAGGGAAGCAGCCCGCCAATTCCGAAACTCCGAGGGGCGTTGGCGTCAGGTCGCCGGTCGTATAATCTGTCGTGCTCGGCGAAATCTGCGTATCAAAACCGCCATACACGAACACGTGATCCTTCCACAATGGCCCTCCGATCGTTGTGCTCGGAGAGTTGAAATTCGAGTGCGGCACTTTCGTTAATCCGTTAAAAAATTTCTCCTGGTTGGTGAGCGTGTTGAGAACGGAATTGTTCTCGACGTCTGAAACTGTGCCGTGCCACGTGTTCGTACCGCTTTTTGTGATTTCATTCACGACAGACCCGGCGTTGCGGCCGTACTCTGCGCCGAAATTGTTGGTGACAATCTGATATTCCGACACCCAGTCTGAGTTCTCAATGAATAGTGCCGGCCCGCCAATTGAATTGTCGTTGTTATTCTGTCCGTCCACTTGCTGGTCGTTGTTCTCGCCGCGCAGCCCATTTACGCTGAAACCGGGGCCGTCGTTATTCGTGAGGAAATTGAGGTCGCGAGTGCTGTTGACGCCGGGAACTTGCAGCGCGAGAAAATCGAGTCCCTCAAATTCGCCCACGCCGGCGAACGTGGATACGGTCTGATCCGTGAATGTATTGGTTATCTGCGCCGTATCGGCTTCGACTACCGGCGGTGCAGCCGTCACTTCCACCGTAGAACTTGCAGCGCCGAGCTCGAGTTTGATGCCGCCGAGATTATTGTCGGCGTTCACTTGAACTGCGGCGCCTGAGATCTTCACGCTGCGAAACGACGGCCGGTCGATGGTGACGTCGTAGGAGCCGACAGCAAGAAAACCAAGCTTGAAATAGCCTGCGTCGTTCGATTGCGCCGCAGCACTCGCATGAGTCTCGCGATTTGTCGCCGTGATCGTGGCGCCGGGAACCGCAGCGCCGCTTTGATCCACCACCGTGCCTGATATCGAGCCGGTCGTCACTTGCGCGTGGGCGGGCAGGGCAAGCGTGGCGCATAACGCCATCAAAGCCGCAGCGACCGCTAGCTCTCGGACCCATGCTACCGCATTTGCAAAATTTCGAAGTCGTTCGATCACGTCACGCCTCCCAGGAGATTTGCACGCGAGCGTTCGCTCGCTGCGTTCGTGAATCCGTCGCGCCGCCCGATCCGAAGCAATACAGTTATTCGGATTTCCCGCGCGACATCTGCAGACGCGCGGAACTCACGCAAATTCACCGTGACTTTCGCAAGTGGCGTGCCAGTTGGAATATTTTTGGAAACTTAGGTGAAGTCGCTGAAAACGGAGGGAATTAAGCAAGTGACGGCGCACGCGAGCGCGCCCAGTTCACACAAATATTCGGCGTTGTCCGAATTTACAGAGGCGCCATTCCTGATTTCCGCGTAACAGAGTGTATGAACATTCGTAGTCATGCACAGAGTTTGCAGCGGATTGTATGGCAGCGGCTTCGTGGGGCGGGCATCTTGCCCGCGTACCTGCCCAGTGCCACTTATTACAAGTTCGCGTGCAAGTTTTCCACGCCACGATTAGTTTCCGCGCGGGTGTGGCACCCCGAAAATAAAAAAGGCCGGCGCGTGCCGGCCTTTCTTCATCATTTCTAAATTTTATTTTGGTGTCTTACGCCTTGGCTGCTGCCGCCGCTACTGCTGCAGCTGCTGCGGCTCCGGCCTTTTTGCGGCGTCCACCGCGGCGCGACTTCTTCAACGGTTTCTCGGGAGCTTCGCCGATCAGCTCGGCGATCCAAATGCTCGTTACGAATTTTTTCATCCCGTGATCATCGAAATCAATCGAAGTGCGCTCGGAATTCGATTCTGTCACCACGCCCATCCCATAAACGTCGTGGCGAACTGCTTGACCTTCCTCTAAGACCTGCACGGCTTCCTCCTTGGAATAAACGGCGGAAAATAGCGGGTGGTTCTGACGACTTCTGCTGGATAAGACTAGGAAAAATGAGCGGGGCAGCGTTGCCGCCACCCCGCCCTGACGAACTAGAGGCTTACGACGTTCTCAGCCTGCAAGCCCTTTGGGCCCTTCTTGACCTCGAACTCGACAGCCTGTCCCTCATTAAGAGACTTGTAGCCGTCGGCCTGAATGGCCGAAAAGTGTACGAAAACATCTTCGCCTGACTGGCGTTGAATGAATCCGTATCCCTTGCTGGCGTTGAACCACTTAACTGTTCCTTGTTCTTTCACTTCGGTATTACCTCGTTGATTTAAAAGCTATTTGCGCTTCTCGTTCGCCTCTAGGCGTCATAAAAAAAGGCCGCAGGGCATGGTTGCCTTGCAGCCTCGAAATTACGTCTCTGAAAGCAAACACAAGAGCAACAAACGCAACCCCAGCCTAACATAAGAGCCGCAGCATTTCAAGAGCATCTTGCACAAATTTACTCAGATAACCCGGCTTTAGCGCTGTGTACGCCAACGCACCCACGACCAACAGGCAGCGAGGTAGCTCGACCCCCGCTCGTCGCGTCGGCATCCGCCTGGCACACTATCGTCGAATTTCGACTCGTGACGCGGGCATCTTGCCCACGAAATGCTATTGCATCCGCGCAGAAAATCCGCGGGCACGACGCCCGCGCGACGATTTACCTGTCATACGTCGTCACAATGCCGGTTCTTTGACGCTGCGCAAATGCCATAGCAGCGCCGCTCCGAGCAGTATGGAAGCCGAACTGGCCGTCTGCGCGTTCGTCATGCCGAGGAACGATCGTGGATTAATCCGAATGAATTCGACAAGAAATCGCGCGATCCCCGTAGTAATCATGTACGCGGCGAAAATGTACCCATCCGGATGCCCGCGTGTAAATCTTGGCTCTACTCGGACCGCATTCTTGCCACGCACATCAACGGGCAAATCTTTCCCTCGCACACCAGTCTTGGCATTTGCCGATCGTGCTCTAGCCGCGCCCAGCCGCCACAGAAACCAGGTAATTAGCAGCGCGACAACAAATTCATATATCGGCGTAGGATGAACGCGCTCCGTCGTCGGCACAAGCCCGTTCGGAAAGCTCATCCCCCACGGCAGCGTCGTCGGAATGCCGTAATCGCCGTCCCCGGACAACAGGCACCCAATTCGTCCAATGCCGTAGCCCAGCGCGCATGCAGGCGACGCGATATCGAACAGCCGCAGTATCGGAATTTTGAACTTCCTGCCGAGATAAACGAACGCCGCAATCCCCGCGAGCAGCCCGCCAAACCAAGCAAATCCGTACGAACTGAAAAGCTCGCCAAACGGATTCGCGAAGAATTCCCGCGGCGATTCGAGAACATGATAGAGCTTCGCGCCAATCATTCCCGCGATCGAGGGCACCGCGACTAAGGTTTCCGCCTCGGCATCGATTCCGCGCCTGCGCAAGTCCGCGCGCAGCACGAAATACGCGCAAAGCATCGCCGTCGCCACCATCAAGCCAAACGTCGGCAGCGTAAGCGGCCCGATGTGAAGGAAGGGGATCATCGAAGGCAGCCGGACCCGAACCGCGCGCGCATCAGCGTCGCAGTATACACGACGCCACGAGTCGTCGCCCGCAGCTCAGTCACCGCCAAATCGCCGCTGAATTACGTCGCGCTCGCGAACATCGGCGTCCCGGAAACGGACAATGGAGATGGGGTCAGGCCCCGCTGTGAGTTGTATGTTATTGATAACACGGCGGATTGTGACCAGCCCGGCATGGTGCGCGCCGTGCAATCTACGGATCGGCGCAGTGTAATGTGTACGGTTCCTGCGGAGGCAGTGTGAATTCGATTTTCCAGGATCTAGCGTTCGCGATCCGCTCGCTGCGGAAATCGCCTGGGTTCACCGTCGTCGCTGTTCTGACGCTCGCGCTCGGTATCGGCGCCAACGCTGCGATATTCTCGCTCATCAACGCCGTCCTTCTTCGCCCGTTGCCATTCGCGAATGCCGACCGCATCGCTTCCATCAGCGAATCCGCCACTGGACTTGGCTTTCCACAAATTCCTTTCAGCCCGCCCGATCTGCACGAATTCATGTTGCGCCAGCGCAGCTTTGAATTAGTGGCTGCGTATGAGAACGATCACCGTGAGCTCTCCGGCGATGGCGGCGCGGGCGAACGAATCGTGGATACGCGTTCGAGCGCCGCGCTTTTCCCGCTGCTCGGCGTCCAGCCGGTGATTGGCCGCGCATTCACGCCGGAAGAAGACGCACCGGGCCACGCCGTCGCAATTCTAAGCAGCTGCCTATGGCAGCGCCGCTACGCCTCTGATTCAAAAATTATAGGCAAGACGATTTATCTCGACCGCGAGGCTTATGAAGTGATCGGAGTGATGCCCCGCGATTTCGTCTTCCCGATGCACGGTCCGATGACCAACGATCATCCGGCCGACCTCTGGGTTCCTCTCGCTCTGACGCCGGATGAATTGCAGTCGTGGGCGAAATTCTACAATTTTACTGTGCTTGGCCGCCTGAAGCCGGGCGTCACGATTGCAAATGCCGCGGCCGAAGCCAACATCGTCGTCGCGCAAATCGTAGAGATGTATCCACACTCATTGGTCCAAGCGTTCCATGGCGTGCATGTGGGCGCAGTCGTAAATCCATTTCAGCGCGATGTTGTGGGCCTAGTCCGCGCACCGTTGCTGGTGCTGCTCGTCGCAGTCGGCCTCGTGCTTCTGATCGCTTGCGCCAACGTGGCGAATCTGCTGCTTGCTCGCGCCACCGCTCGTCACAAAGAAATCGCCATTCGGGCCGCGCTCGGCGCGGGGCGCTGGCGATTGATTCGCCAACTGCTCTCCGAAAATATTCTTCTCGGCCTGATCGCGGGAGGAATAGGTATCCTCATCGCGTATTGGGGAGTTGCTTTGCTTCTGTCGCTCTCTCCGATTGATCTTCCTCGCGTACGCGAAATCGGAATTGATGGACGCGTTCTTGCATTCACCTTCGGATTGTCATTCCTCACCGCGCTCATCTTCGGACTGATTCCGGGAATCGAAGCGTCGCGCACCGATCCGCAGGAAGCGCTCAAAGAAGGCGCCCGCGGCGCGTCCCCTTCGCGTTCGAAAAAGCGTTTGCAGGGTGCGCTGATCGTCGCGCAGACGGCGCTCTCCGTGATGCTTCTTGCCGCCGCTGGCCTCGTGATGCGCAGCTTTGTAGGCATGCTCAAATCCGATCCCGGATTCGCGCCGCAGCACATACTTGCGGTAGGAGTGCCTTTGCCTTTGCGCGCTTACCCGCACGCCGCAGACACTCGCCGATTTTTCGAGGAGATGCTTCGCCGTGCTGTCGCCCTGCCGCAGGCGGAATCGGCCGGCGCTTCCACCGATCTTCCGCTCGACGCCATCGAGCACGACGCCGTCATTATCGAAGGACGCGACACGGCCGCGCACGGCCAGCCTTCTTCCTGCGTGCAGAGTTGGATTCTCGGCGATTATCTTCGCACCATGGGAATTACGATTTTGAAGGGTAGGGGATTCACTCCGGAAGATATTCTGGGCCGCCAGGATGTGGTGATCGTCAGCGCTGCCGCCGCGAAGGAGTGGTGGCCGGGCGAGGACCCGGTCGGGAAGCGGCTGAAGATCGGCTCACCGGACTGGCCGTGGTTGACGGTGGTGGGCGTCGCGAATGATGTGAAAGATTCATCGCTTCAAAATCCCGCCAAGCCGCACACCTATACGCCTTATCTGCAAGTGCAAGACAGTTGGATCGAGAGCCCGCTCTTCAGCGAGGCGCGCAAATTGAATCTTGTGGTGCGGACGCAGGGCGATCCCGCGGCAACTACGGCTGCGGTGCGCAAGATTGTTTCTGATCTCGATCCGGCAATCGCCGTCACCAAAATTCACACCATGAACGCCGATGTGTCTGAATCCGTCGCGCCGCAGCGATTTATTCTCTTTTTGCTGGGAATTTTCGCAGGGCTGGCGCTGTTTCTCGCGGCCGTCGGAGTGTATGGCGTACTTTCATATTCGGTGGCGCAGCGGACGCACGAAATCGGCGTGCGAATCGCGCTCGGCGCGCCAAACAAAAGCGTGCTTGCTCTCGTACTAGTGGAAGGGATGAGATTGACGGTGGTTGGAGCGCTGATCGGTGTCGTCGCGGCGCTCGCGGTCACGCGGTTGATGGCGGGCTTGCTCTACGGCGTGACGGCGCACGACCCGCTCACCTTCATCAGTGTCACCGTAGTGATGTGCATCGTGGCGCTCGCAGCGTGTTACATCCCGGCCCGCCGCGCGATGCGCGTAGACCCGATGGTGGCCCTCCGTTATGAGTGAGAGAGCGATGATGAATTGCTGGCAATCAACCGATTGCCATCACCGCGATAACGCAAGATAAGGGGTGCGATGAACAATCTACTCCAGGACATCACCTACGCCTACCGCACGCTGCGCAAGGCGCCATTCTACGCGCTCATTGCCATCGCCACGCTGGCGCTGGGCATCGGCGCAAACACCGCCATTTTCAGCTACGTGAACGCCTGGCTAATCAAGCCTCTGCCTTATCCGCAGGCTGATCGCCTGATAGTTCTTCTCTCGCACGACACGAAGCAGGGCTGGACCGGCCAAAGCGTCACCTCTACCGCCGACTTCCTCGACTATCAGAAGCAGGACACCGCCTTCGAGCAATTTGCAAGCTGGACCGCCTGGTACTTCAATCTGACCAGCGACGGCGCTCCCGAACGCGTCTCCGGCGGAATGGTCAGCTGGAATTTCTTTCAGACGCTGGGCGTGAAACCGATGCTCGGCCGCGTATTTCTGCCCGAAGAATCGCAGCCGGCCTCGAGCCACGTGGCCATACTGAGCCGCGGCTTGTGGCAGAGTCGCTACGCGGGCGATCCGCAAATTGTCGGACGCACGATCAAACTTCAGGGCGAGTCTTACACGGTCGTCGGCGTCATGCCCGCTAGCTTTCAATTTCCGCTGATGGGCATTGCGAATATCTGGACGCCGATCGCGCTCGATGACAAACAACAGTCCGATCGCAACATGTCGTGGTTTAGCGCCTTCGGCCGCTTGAAACCCGGCGTAACGAAAGCGCAGGCTGCCGCAGAAATTTCCGGAATCGCGAAGCGCCTCGAAACTCTATATCCGCGAACGAATACAAACGTCACCACCCTGCTCAGTCCCATGCCGTACGAAATCGGAAAAGAAGAAGGCACCCAGCAGATCATGATTTTATTCTGGATCGTGGGCCTCGTCCTATTGATCGCGTGCGCGAACGTGGCGAACCTTATGCTGGCCCGTGCGGCGCGGCGCACCAAGGAATTCGCGGTTCGCTCAGCCCTCGGCGCCTCACGCATCCGGCTCGCTCGGCAATTGCTGACCGAATCCCTCGTGCTATTCATCGCCGGCGGCGCTGGAGGAGTGCTATTCGCCATTTGGGGCGTCCACTGGATCGCGGAAGCAATTCCCGGGCGAATACGCGGATATTTGGTCAATTATGGCCGCGTTGACGTCGATTTCACGACGCTTTTGTACACCCTCGGCATAGCGCTGCTCTGCGGCATCGTGTTTGGATTATTCCCAGCGTTCGAAAGCACGGGGCTCGACGTCAACGGCGCCCTCAAAGAATCCGCGAATCAAGTTACGGGCAGCAAGCGCGCGGCGCGGGTGCGGCGTGCATTCGTCGCCGGCGAAATCGCGCTGGCCGTCGTTGTCCTGATTTCAACGGCGATGCTAGTTGAGAGCTTCATTCACTTGGTCTATGGCCCGCTCGGCTTTCAGCCGGCGAACGTCATGACGGCACAGCTCGTGATTCCCAAGTCCAAGTATTCGAGCGATGTGCAAATTCGCAATTTTTACGGTCAGGTGATGGCTCGCGTGCACGCCCTTCCGGGAGTTGTCTCGGCGGGCTTGAGCGAATTTGTCCCGTTCGGAGAGTCCTCCACAACTATGCTGATTCATGTGGCAGACCGGCCTCCCGCGCTTCCGGGCGAAGAGATTGGCGCACTCTACTCGGAGGTCTCTCCGGATTATTTTCCGACGATGCAAATTCCGCTGATCCGCGGGCGCTCGTTCACCTCGAGTGATGGCGAGGGCGCCCCGAACGTCATCCTCATCAATGAAACGCTGATGCGTCAGCAATTCGCGACGGAAGATCCCATCGGCAAGCAAATGGAATTCAGCGAGAAGCACACCCTGGCCACAATCATCGGCGTGGTGGGCGACGTCAAGATGTACTCGACGAGCGACCATCCTAGACGCGAGATCTACGTTCCAGCCGCGCAATTTCCGAGCCCTTACATGACCATTGTTGCGCGCACAGGGGGCCCCGCGCCGGAGCTACCGTCCGCGATTCGAAACGCCGTCTGGTCGGTGGATAGCGAGCAGCCCGTCTCGCTGGTGCAGCCGTATGACGACACCATCAGTGAGCAGAACACTGGCAATCGCATCCTCACGCAGTTGGCGGGTTTCTTCGGCGTTCTGGCGATGCTGCTCGGCGCGCTCGGAATTTATGGAGTGATGGCCTACACGGTCGAGCAGCGCACGCACGAAATGGGCATTCGCATGGCGCTCGGCGCGAGTCCCGGCGACGTGACGCGCATTGTGTTGGGTCAGGGAATGAAGCTGGCTGTCATCGGCGTCGTGATTGGAATGATCGTTGCCGCGGCAGCCACGCGTGGGATGGTGTCGGTTTTGTACAGGGTCAAGGCCGGCGATCCGGTTATGTTTCTCGCGGTCGCAGCATTCTTTACGCTCGTGGCCCTCGCGGCATGTTACATCCCAGCGCGCCGCGCAATGCGCGTAGATCCAATGGTGGCGCTGCGATACGAGTGAGAGGCTCATCAGCCAATCGGATCCGGCAACATCGTGGCGCGGGCATCCTGCCCGCGGATTTTCTGCGCGGCGGCAATCACGCGAGTTCGCGGGCAAGATGCCCGCGCCACGAAATCGGGCCGCGAAGATTTGCCGCACAATCGTGCGCTTTGCGTGAAACGGAGGCGAAATGGGCACTCTGATTCAAGACGTCAAATACGCTCTTCGCATGCTGCGCAATTCGCCGGGATTCACCATCATCGCTGTGCTCACCATCGCGCTCGGCGTCGGCGCGAATACAGCAATCTTCTCCGTCGTCCATGCCGTCTTGCTGAAGCCTCTCCCGTTCCCGCAGCCCGATCACCTAGTCGAGCTTTGGGAAACCGAAGCCGCTCCGGGCAATTTCCCGCTCACCGATCAGGATTTCCTGGATTGGCGCGCGCAAAACCGCACATTCGACGATATGGCGGTGTACACGTGGCGCCAGCCCAGCAACGTGAGCGGCGCGGGCGCCCCTGAGGAAGTGCCGCTTGTCCAGACGCAGGCAAATTTCTTTTCGGTTCTCGGCGTCGCGCCGCAGCTTGGCCGCACGTTCGTTGCCGGTGAAGACGCCAAAGGCCACAACCACGTCGCGATAGTGACCAACGCATTTTGGAAAACGCATTTCGGTGGCCGCACCGACACCATCAACAAAACAATCCAACTGAATGGCGAATCCTACACGCTCGTTGGCGTGATGCCCGCATGGTTCACCGCTCCGGCGACCGCTGAGGTTTGGACGCCGCTGGATTTGTCACTCAGCGCGATCCGCGGCCGCGACAGCCACTATCTTCGCGCGCTTGGTCGCGTCAAAGCTGGCATGACGATCGAGCAAGCCCGCGCGGATCTCGGCGCGATTTCGGCGCGCCTCGCGAAGGAATTTCCGAAGTCGAACAGCACAGCCACGCCCGTCGTAGTCCCGCTGCAGAAGGACTTGACCGGTGATTCGAAAACTCCGCTTTGGACGCTGTTCGGCGCTGTCGGCCTTGTATTGCTGATCGCCTGCGCCAACGTAGCGAATCTCCTGCTGGCGCGCTCGATTGGAAGGCGCCGCGAGATGGCGTTGCGCGGCGCAGTCGGCGCCAGCCGCTGGCGATTGGTGCGCCAGCTACTCACCGAGAGCGTGATCCTCTCACTCGCTGGGGGCGTGCTCGGCGCGCTCATCGCTTACAACGTGGTTGATCTTCTCTCCTCGTTAAAGAACGTCCCGTTCATACCGCCTAATCCGATTCGGCTGGATATGTCCGTGCTGTTTTTCTGCTTCGCAGTCAGCGCCGCGGTTGGAATTCTCTTCGGACTCGCGCCTGCATTTCACATTTCAGATCTCGATCTCATCGAAGAACTGAAATCGAGATCGGTTGGCGCGGGAAGGAGCGGCCGGAGCGCCTTTCTGCGCGATGGACTCGTGGCTGTGGAGATCGCGCTGTCGCTCGCGCTTCTCGCGGGCGCTGGCCTACTTCTGCGCACATTCGCAAATCTCCGCGCCGTAGATCTCGGCGTAAGAACAGATCACGTGCTCACGGGCTACGTACTGGTTCCGGATAAGGAAGACGTCACATTCGATCAAGACAAATTGTTCACCGATAGCTTCCTCGCGAAGCTCAAGAGCGCGCCGGGAATTCGCGATGCAGCGTTCAATATGCTGGCACCGCTCTCTTCGGGCACGAACGGCTACGTGACCGTCGACGGCCAGTCGGAAGACGACAGAAGCGGGCCGCTCGTCTCGTGGAACGAAATCACGCCCAGCTATTTCCATACCATGGGCATTCACCTCCTTGCGGGCCGTGAGCTGAATGAAGAAGACGAGCAAAGCGCGGGCGACGCCTGGCGCCAAATGCTTCCGTTCGATAAAGCCCACGACCAAAAGGCCGAGGAAGCGCTGGCGCGCAAGTTCACGACGTCCGCGGTGATCAGCAAGGGCATGGCCGCGCATTTTTGGCCGAATCAAGATCCCCTCGGGAAGATTTTTCGAAGCGGGCCCGCCCCGTATCGCGTCGTCGGCGTTGTTGAGGACGTGCGCAACAACGGCTTGCGCGATCCCGCGATGTACGCCGCGTACATTCCCTCGGAAGTGGGCCTCGGCGAGGGGGCGTATATCCTCTACATTTCGGTGCTCACTGATGGACTGCCGCAAGGCGCCGAGAGCACCATCCGCGCCGAGTTGCAGTCGTTGAACAGCACGCTCGCGCTTTCCGAAGTGAAGACCATTCCACAGCTCGTCGGCGACAGCATGGCAGACACGAACGACGAAGCGCTTCTGCTCGGCGCGCTGGCCGGCCTGGCGCTGCTTCTCGCGGGCGTTGGGACGTACGGCGTGATGTCGTACGTCGTCAGCCAGCGCACCAACGAGATTGGCATTCGCATGGCGCTCGGAGCGCAACGCGAGGACGTGGTGCGAATGATTTTGCGGCAGGGCGGGTTATTGGTGGCCGCCGGAGTGGGCTTGGGAGCGTTGCTCGCGTTGGGCGGAGCGCGATTGATGCGCGATTTGCTGTTCGGCGTCGCGCCGTTCGACGCGTTGACGTACGCGAGCGTGGCGCTGCTACTGGCGGCGATCGCGTTGCTGGCGTGTGCAATTCCGGCGCGCCGCGCGATGCGCGTAGATCCGATGGTAGCGCTGCGATATGAATGATTGGTTGGACATGCAATCGAGCCCGGCAGCATAGTGGCGCGGGCATCTTGCCCGCGGATTTTATGCGGGGTGGCGGGGCACAAAACGCCGGCAAGATGCCGGCGCTACAAATGCACGCCAGCCGTCGTTCGGATGTTTGCTGCGGCGGCCTGATTTCTTGCACTGGGCGTGAAACGGAGGCTCGATGCACACATTCATGCAGGACGCACGCTACGCGCTGCGGATGCTCCTGAAATCTCCCGGATTCACGCTGATCGCCATCATCACGCTGGCGCTCGGCATCGGCGCAAATGCTGCAATCTTTTCCGTGGTTTATGTGTCGCTGCTGCGCCCGCTTCCGTATTCGCATTCCGAGCAACTCGTCACTCTGGCTGAATCGCGGCTGCCAACAAGCGAGGACGCGTTCAACGTTTCCTATCCCGACCTGATGGACTGGCGGAAAATGACGCGCAGCTTCCAATCGCTGACGGCCTACGGATTCGACGCCTTCACCTTTTCCGGCAATGGCGATCCGAAAAACGTCTTCGCCGCGCAAGTGCTCCCCAACTTTTTCTCGACGCTTGGCGTCAAGCCAATGCTCGGCCGCGATTTTGTGGACGGCGAGGACAAGCCCGATGGCCCGTACGTCGTAATTCTGAGTTACCGAACATGGCGCAGCGATTTTGGCGGCGACCCGAACGTCATCGGGCGCAGCTACCGCATAGATAACAAGCCGGTGACGATCATCGGCGTCCTGCCCAAGGCATTTGAATTCGCGCCGGCGGGGCAATCATCCGCGATGTGGGTTCCGATGCACGCCGAAGGCGATCTCGTCGAGCGGCGGAGCCTCCGCTGGATGAATGGGATCGCGCGCTTCGCGCCCGGCACGTCGGCGAAGCAAGCGCAAGCCGATCTCGACGCCGTAACCGCGCAGCTCGACCGCGAATATCCCGGGCCAAACGCCAACATCCACGTCGTTATGGTCGGCCTGCGCGAGAAAATCGTCGGCCAGGTTCGTCCGCTGCTCTTGATTTTGACCGGCACGGTGGCATTTGTGCTGCTGATCGCCTGTGCCAATCTCGCGAATCTTCTGATGGCTCGCTCGGTGGGGAGGCAGAAGGAATTCGCGATTCGAGCGGCGATGGGCGCCACGCGGATTGATCTCATACGTCAATTGCTTACTGAGAGCCTGATGCTTTCGTTCCTCGGTGCCGCGGCGGGCATCCTCGTGGCGCAATGGGGCGTGAGCGCGCTGATCGCGGCGATACCTGTGCCCATCCTGCAATCGTTGCCGTATTTGCGCGACGCCGGAATGAATCTTCCCGTCCTGCTTTTCCTGGTTTGCGTCACGCTACTGACGGGCACCATCTTCGGCCTCGCGCCGGGGCTCGCCGTAGCGGAATCAACGGTGGGCGAGATTTTGAAAGAGGATTCACGCGGCGCAACGAGCGGGACGCACGCGCGCCTGCGGAATGCATTCGTCACAGGCGAAATCGCCATTTGCCTCGTCCTGCTGGTTGGCGCGGGACTGATGGTTCGCAGCTTCCGCTCGCTGGTGCGAAAAAATCCCGGCTTCGACGCGCACAACGTCCTCACTTTCGCAGTGAACCTGCCGGACTATTCCTATCCATCGCAGAAAGATTACCCGTTCTCGAATCCCACGGCGATCCGCTTCGCGCATCAGTACACCGACGCGTTGCGCGCGCTGCCCGGCGTCGTGAGCGTTGGAATTTCCAGCAGCACTCCGACGTCCGGCGGCGGAGGCACAGTGCGCTTTGTGGTCGAGGGCCGGCCCGTGCAACCCGGGAAAGAAGACGAAGCGCAAATCCGCGGCGTGGATTCCGGCTACTTCGCGGCGCTCAAAATTCCGCTGGTCGAGGGCCGATTCTTCAACGATTTCGATAAATGGGAATCGGCTCCCGTGGTCGTCGTGAATCAGGCTTTCGTGAAGCGCTATTTTCCCGGCGAAGACGTGATAGGCAAGCGCATGCGCCTCACGTTCAATCCGAAAACGCCGTATATGGAAATCGTGGGAGTGGTTGGCGACACGGCCGACATAGATTTGGCCTCCGCGCCGCCGCCGATTCTTTACATGGCGAACGATCAAGGGCCGAACACGTTTGCAATTTTCCTGGTGCGCACGGCCGGCGATCCGTCGGCATTTGTGGGCGCAGTTCGCGCGGCGTTGCGGCAACTCGATCCGCAGCTTGCCGTAATCATCGCGCAGCCGCTCGAGCAGGTGGCGAATGATTCGCCGGCGGTTTTTCTGCGGCGTTATCCCTCATATTTGATTGGGATATTCGCGATCTTGGCGCTGATTTTGGCTATCACCGGATTGCACGGGCTGATTTCGTATTCCGTTGTGCAGCGCACGCGCGAAATCGGAATTCGCATGGCGCTTGGCGCACAGTCTGGCGACGTCATCAGCATGATTTTGCGCCAGGGGATTGCGGCCGTGGTAGCGGGGATTGCGATTGGGATCATTGCGGCATTGGCGTTGACGCGCTTGATGGCGAGTTTGCTCTACGGCGTTACGCCCACGGATGCGCTCACGTTTGGAAGCGTCGCGTTGATCCTGATAGCCGTGGCGATTTCGGCGTGCGTGATGCCGGCGATGCGCGCCACCCGCGTAGATCCAATCGAGGCATTGAGGCACGAGTGAGCAGGAAAACCCGGCGGCATTTGCGCGAATTGTTCGCTGGGCGTGACATGGAGGGTTGATGGGCACGTTGATGCAGGATGCTAAATTCGCGCTGCGCATGCTGCGCAAATCGCCGGGCTTCACGGTGATTGCCATTCTCACGCTGGCGCTCGGCATCGGCGCGAATACTGCCGTGTTCACGGTGGTCAACAGCATCCTGCTGCGCCCGCTGCCTTACCCCGAATCGCAGCGCTTAGCGACGCTTCGCACCATCATGCCCATGTTCCCCGAATTCCGTCTCGGTGATTCCGCGGCCAATGTAAGCGATATTCGAGCGCAGAACGACGTCTTCGAAGGTCTGGCGATGTTTCGCGAGTGGCCGATGAACCTTTCGGGCGACGGCGATCCAGTTCAGGCGCGCGTCGTGAAGGCTACTCCGGATATTTTCGCGCTGCTCGGCGCAGTCCCTCAGCAGGGACGCCTTTTCACCGGGGCCGAAGACGCGCTGGGGAAAGAAGACGTCGCCGTGATCAGCGATGCGCTGTGGCGGACCCGGTACGGCGCCGATCCGAAATTAATCGGCCGGGCGCTGCGACTCGACGGCAAGCTGTATAACGTCGTCGGCATCACCGCGCCGGGTTTTGAATTCGAGAAGACTGAAATTTGGGTGCCGCTCGCGCTGACACCGAAAGAGCTCGCCGACCGCGCCATGGATGCCAACTCGGTCTTCGTGCGGCTGAAGAGCGGCGTGCCGCTCGTCCGCGCCCGGGCTGAGATGGACGCGATTGCGACGCGATTCAGCAAGGAATATCCCAGCGACGACAAAGACATCAAATTTACGCTCGCTTTGTTGCAGGAAGACACGACCGGTAACGCGCGGCCGGCCTTGCTCGTTCTGATGGGTGCTGTCGCGCTCGTGCTCCTGATTGGCTGCGCAAACGTTGGCAGCCTCGCGCTGGCGCGCAGCCTTACGCGGCAAAAGGAAGTAGCCGTGCGGGCGGCGCTGGGCGCGAGTCGCGGCAGGATCCTGCGGCAATTTTTCGTCGAGAGCTTGGTACTTGCTCTGTTTGGCGGCGCGGCGGGGTGGGCGCTGGGAGTATACGGAGTCGAGGCCTTCCGGCACCTCGCGCCCGCCGATACACCACGGCTCGCGGATTTGCGCATGGATTACGGCGTGTTCGCGTTCACGCTGGGAATTTCCGTGCTGGCCGCCGTGCTCTTTGGCTTGGCACCTGCGTTGCAAAGTTCCCGCACGGAAGTTGGCGGCGCTCTGAAAGAATCGGGCCCGGTGGGATCGACCGGGACTCGCTCGCGTCAACGCGTGAGAAGCGCGCTCGTCGTTCTTGAAGTGAGCCTCGCTCTGGTTCTGCTCGCGAGTTCTGCGTTACTCATCAAAAGCCTGTTGCGCTTGACGCATGTGGACCCCGGATTCCGCACGGATCATCTTCTGACGGCCGCCGTTTCATTGCCGCCCGCAAAATACTCTACCGAAGCGCGAAAGAGCGCGTTTTTGAACGAATTGATGGAGCGAATGAAATCACTTCCCGCAGAGGGCTCGGCTGCGGCGAATACTTCCGTCCTCAACGGAGGTTTGACGATCACGATCCTCAACGTCGAAGGGCCGCAAGGCGCGGTAAAAAGCGAACAATCAGGCATCGAAACGATGTCAATTACTCGCGGATTTTTCAGGGTCATGCGAATTCCGTTCGTTCTTGGGCGCGATTTTTCGGCGGAAGAAAGGCAGGGTGCGCCGAGAGCCGCAATCGTCAATGAGTCCTTTGTGCGCCGGTATTTCCCGAATTCCGATCCGATCGGTAAGCGGCTGAACTTCAACATTGACCCAAACGAAAAGCCAGACTGGGATGAAATTGTTGGTGTTGTTCAAGACGTGCGCGACGTCGAACTTGTCAAGCCGCCGCGGCCGGAGATCTTTTTGCCTCTGGAGCGCTGTACCGCGGACTCCTTTTCGGTATTCGTACGCACGCAATCGAATCCGCGTACCGTTGTGCCCGCGCTGCGCTCCATCGTTCAGACGATTGATCCTGACTTGCCTCTCACCGAAGTTGGCACGATGGACGAGACGGTGTACGCGAGGACGGCGACGCCACGTTTTCGCTCGATTTTGCTGACGGTATTCGCGGGGCTGGGGCTGCTGCTTTCGCTGATTGGCATCTACGGCGTAATTGCAATCACGGTGGCGCAGCAGACGCGCGAGATCGGAATTCGCATGGCGCTCGGCGCGCACCCGGCCGACGTTATGCGGCTGGTACTGCGGCGCGGGATGTTGTGGGTGGCGGCGGGCACTGTGGCCGGATTGGTGGGCGCGTATGCGGCTACGCGGCTGCTCGAAAGTTTGTTGTACGAGGTGAAGGCGACGGATGCGGCATCGTTCGCGATTGCTACGGCGCTGCTGGTAGCGTCGGCGATTGCGGCGTGTTACATCCCCGCACGCCGCGCAATGCGCGTTGATCCGATGGTGGCGCTGCGATACGAGTGATCGGTTGGTGGTGCATGAATGGGCGATCCTGCCGGGCAGAGCATCGTGGCGCGAGCATTATGCCGACGAATTTAATGCGCGGCGCGGGGATGGACCCGGGCAAGATTCCCGCGCGGCGAATGTGGGCCGCGCCGTCAGGAACAAGATTTTGCACATTGGGTGAATTGATTTGCGCGACGAAACGGAGACGGAATGAACACACTCATGCAGGACATCAGATTCGCCGCGCGGATGCTGCGCAAATCGCCGGGATTCGCGCTGATTGCCATCCTCACGCTGGCGCTCGGCATCGGTGCGAACACGGCGATTTTCTCCGTCGTTGACGCTGTCCTGCTCAAGCCGCTGCCGTATCCGCAGCCGGGCAACATCGCGGCGGTCTGGGGCACACACTCAAAGATGGGCGAAACCTCGCGCGCCATCTCGTTCCCCGACTTCAAGGATTTTCAGGCGCAGAATCACGTCTTCGAGCACATCGCGGTGTACACCGACGACACGACGGCGTTGACCGGCGCTGGCGAACCTCTGCACCTTTTCGCCGAGAAAGTCAGCGCCGACATGTTTTCGGTTCTCGGCGTCCAGCCGCTTCTCGGCCGAACGTTTCTTCCTGATGAAGACCAGCCGGGGCACTACGTCGCGCTGATCAGCTACCGGCTGTGGCAGAGCCACTTCGGCGCCGACCCGAGCATCGTGGGTCGCGCAGTAATGTTTGGCGGCCGCGACTTCACTATCGTCGGCGTGCTGCCCGCATCCTTCGTCTACCCGTTCAATTCGGACGTGCCGGACGTATGGAAAACCTTTTCGGAAGACGCGACGCCCGTGGGCGGCGGCTCACCGGACAGCGACAAGCCAATGACCGAGGAGCGCGGCGCGCATTTTGTGAGCTCACTGGCACGACTGAAGCCGGGCATCACATTCGCGCAGGCCAATGCCGAGGCGGATGCGATCGGCAACCGCCTCGCCGATCAATATCCGGACACAAACAAATACACCAGCTTCCGAATTGAGCCGGCGCTAGACGGGCTCGTCGGCAAGCTGAAGCCGCAGCTCCGCGTGCTCCTCGGAGCGGTAGCGTTCGTGCTGCTGATCGGCTGCGCCAACATCGCCAACCTTCTTCTCGCGCGCACGACGGCGCGCCAGCGCGAAATGGCAATTCGCACCGCGATGGGCGCGGGCCGCACGCGAATTATCCGCCAGCTCTTGATCGAGGCGGGAATGATTTCGCTCGCCGGAGGAACTTGCGGCCTCATTGTGGCCGCCTGGGGCACGGAATATCTCGTGAGGCTCGCCACAGGACAGTTTCCGCGCGTCGCCGGGACCGCTCTTGATGCGCGCGTCCTCGCTTTCACTTTCATCGCCTCAGTCGTAACGGGATTTCTTTTTGGCATTGCGCCCGCGCTCCAGCTTTCGAGCCAGCCGCTCTCAGAAATCCTGAAGGAAGGCGGCCGCAGCTCGAGCCAAAGCGCGAGGCAGCACCGCTTGCGGAATATTCTGATTGTCGGAGAAATGGCGCTGGCCGTAATTCTATTAAGCTGCGCCGGATTGCTAATTGAGAGCCTCTCGAATTTGCAGCACGTCAATCCGGGCTTCAATTCTCACGGCGTGGTCACTTTCGCGATTGATCTGCCGAGCAGCCGGTATTCGAAGCCGGAAGCTATCAAGGCGTTTTTCCGGCAGTTAAGCGAGCGAATGCGCGCGTTGCCCGGTGTCGAATCGGCCAGCACGGGCGTACCGTTGCCGTTCAGCGATGCAGTGATTCGGACCTCGTACCAAATCGACGGCCGCCCTGTTCCGAAGAGCGAAGAGCCGCACGTGCACTTCCGCGCCGTCAGCGTGGATTATTTCCGAACGATGCAGATCCCGCTGCTGAAGGGCAGGGCGTTCTCCGCCACAGACAATGCCACCGCGCCGATGGTGATCGTCGTGAATCAGGCGCTCGCGAGCAAAGCGTTTCCGGGCGAGGACCCCATCGGCAAACACATCAAGCCCGGCGTGTCCGAGGTTGGCCCCGCGCCGTTTCGCGAAATTATCGGCGTGGTCGGCAACGTGAAAGTGCGCGGCCTCGACTCGGCCGACGAGGCGGAGTGCTACACGCCCGAGGAGCAAACGGGATTCGAGTGGCAATACGGCGTGGTACGGACCTCAGTGCCGCCCGCGACGCTGATCCCCGCGATTCGCGAGCAGGTGCGCGCGCTCGACAAAGATGTGGTGATTTTCGACCCCAAGACGATGGATGAATACCTCGCGAGGGCTACGGCGCAACCGCGGCTTGATTCGGCACTGCTCGCGCTTTTTGCGGGCCTTGCGCTGATTCTTGCCATGGTGGGGATTTATGGCGTGATGTCTTATGGCGTTGCGCAGCGCACTAACGAGTTTGGAATTCGCATGACGCTGGGCGCGCAACGCGCAGACATGCTCGGGCTCGTCTTGAGGCAAGGGCTGGGCGTCGCGGCGATTGGCGCAGCAGTAGGAATTGTGGCAACCATTGGGGCGACGCGGCTACTCACAAGTTTGCTCTTCGGAGTGAGGCCGGGCGATCCGCTCACGCTCGTGGCTGTCTCGGTGATTCTGCTAATGTGCGCGTTAGTTGCGTGCTACATCCCGGCGCGCCGTGCGATGCGCGTGGACCCGATGGTGGCGCTGCGATACGAGTGATCGGTCAGGCAGTCGCGGGCAAGATGCACGCGCCACGAATCGTCTGCTGCGTAATTCCTACAGGAATCCCTTGCGTTCGTATTCGCGGAAGCCTGCGGTGGTCAATACGGCCAGCTCCATGAACAGGATCATGTCTACTTCGGTGAAATTGAAGCAGGCCTTGCCCTGCATATGTTTCTTCAGTTCCGACGACATGCCGGCGAGCAGACCGGGATTCATGTAGACCGGGAACAGGTGATAGCTGACGTAGCTCTTCTTGAGTTGGACGGCGGCGAAGAAAAGCGGTTTGCCTCTCCAGCTCGGCGATTTGGTGTTGAGATAATAATTGTCGGGCTTGTCGGCGAAGACGCTGAGCTGCGGAGCGAGTGTTTCGAGCATCGCGCGAATCGAGTCGAATACGGCGCGGAATTGCGCTTTTTGAGCGCTTTTTGCGGCGCCATTTGACGCAATTTTGCGAGGAGCCGCTTTTGCGGTACGTTTGGGCTTCGATTTCTTCGGCGCCATTTTGCTTCATCCTTTCGCGACGCAAATCTCACGCGATGGGCGATCGCTCTCCTGGTGCGGTTGCTGCTATCCCGCCTTGAATCTACAAATGGCGCTGCAAAAATTTTAGTGTTTCGCGCCAGGCTACCACGCGGGCCTGTGCCGTGGCCTTTGGGTCGCCGCCGAACGCCACTCGCAAATCGAACGTCGGAACCTTTGATACTACCGTCGTTGCCGGCGTGTACGGCAGCCTCAGCAAATGTCCCGCGCCGGGACTCTTCACGTGTAGCGCCTCGTATTCGAAGCCGCGCGCCTGGAGCCGCCGCACCGCTGCTTCCGCCATGGCTTCGGAGGGCCACACAGCATCGTCGCCTGCGGACACCAGCAAAATCGGCGCGCGAATGTGCTCGACGGGAATTCCCGCGAGCTCGACGAAATGGCGCTGCCGAAGCGAGTCGTGGTGCAGATCGAGGAAGCGCACCGCTTTGCGAAATGTAATCACGCGCACCGCGGTCCAAATGCGAAACCAGCCCATCGAGTAGGGCACGAACGGAAGTTGCTCTCCGCGATAGGTCCACGACGATCGAGCCCCATTTTTGCCGCCTGGAGATTTCCCGTCGTCCGGAGCGCGGCCGGTGCCTTGCCACGTCACGTGGCCAGGGACGATTCCAATCACGGCGCGCAGCAGCGGAATTTTTGACGCCAGCAGCAACGCTAGCTCAGCGCCGCGCGAAATTCCGTACACCGCGATTCTGCCGGGATCGATTTCCGGCTGCCGGCAAAGCCAGGCGATGGCGCGCTCGAAATATTCGAGCGGGATGCTATTGAGCGAAGGCGGCAGCGGATGGAATCCGAAGTAGGGAAGCGCGAACCCGGCGTAGCCGTGGCCCGCCAGCGCCGCCGCGACTTCCCAATCGAGCCCGCCGCCTGAGCCGCCGAGCGTGATGACCACAGGCAAGCGCTCGTCCTCGATGGCGCCGACCGCCGCCGATTTCTTCGAAGCGCTCAACAATGACTGAGTCACGGCGCGAGGCGTTCCGTCGGCGTCGAAATATTGCTGCTCGCGAACTTCGCCTGAAGGCAGAAATAGCAATCCCGTCAGGCCTTCTTCCTCGACGGCGCGCACGATCGTCCCTTGCGGCACGAATTGCTTTTCAAGGCGTTCGCGCGCGGTTTGCAGCATATTCGGCGTGGTTGCTTCGAATGTGATCTCGCTTGGCGCGAGTTCCTTTTTCAAGTATTGGTCGTTCTGGCCAGCATCGCCGGGATTGAGCCGCATGGACCAGAAGAGCCCCACAGGGTCCACGCCGCTATACGTTCCGCTTCGCGGCGCGTCCTGGCTGAGGATCACGGTGCCGTCCAGGCGCGACATAAATTCCGCGCGCGATTCCCAGCGGCGATTCAGGTCGTCCATCGTCCAGGCGACGATTTTGACAGGGGTGCGCGGCGGCGCGCCGGTGATGCGAATACGTACCTCGTCGTCAGCGAGCGCAGGATTGGGCGTAATGATGATTTTTAGTGGAATGTCGGACATGGATCACATTTACATGATACGACGGGGGTGAAGAAGTGACGAGCGACAAGTGACGAATGACGAGCGTGTTCTGAAACAAATCCGACAGTTGTTATTCGGGCTGCAGGCGTTGTCTCTTGTCACTTGTCATTTGCCTGCTTCGCGTAAACGAGTACTACGAACGAGCCGGGCACGATTGAAGGGCGCGGATGTGGATTATCGGCAGTGGCGGCGGGTGGCGGGCCGAAATCGGCGGTGACGAGAAAAACTTGATGCGTTTCGCGATCGAGTGCCATCGTGCGCGCGCCTTTGCGGGTGGGAATATTTTCGACGACCGTAAACTTCGACGGCGAATCTTCGTGCACAACGGTGAGCGTCCCGCTCTGCCCATTTGACGAGAACGCATCGTTCGTACCGGGATCAAACCCCGTAGCATCCACGCCTTCGCCTATCGGAAGCGACGCGAGCAGCTTGCCGGAATCCGCGTCCATTACCGTCATCAGCTTATTCTCACAGCCGGAAAAAAGGCGGCGCTGCACGCGATCGATCGCCAGTCCTGATGGCGATTGGCACGGCGCGAGAGGCCACGTGTTCGTTACGGTGAGCTTTTCCGCGTCAATTCGAACCATTTCGCTTTTGTCTTCGATGTTGACGAAAATTCCTCCGCGGCCGCCGGAGACCGCAAACTCCGGCTTGCCTGGCAGCGCGATGGTGCTGAGCACTTTTCCAGCAACTGCATCAATGGCGGTGGAGTTCTGGCTGCGGCCGTTCATCGTGAAGACGCGCTTCGTCCCGGCATCGTAAACAATCGCATCAGGATTGGTGCCGGCTGGAACGGTGCCGAGGGTGCTCAGCGTTTTCATATCGAAGATCGTTACATCGTTCGAGCGGCCGTCGGAGACGAAACCTTTGCCCAGATCCATCGCCAGCGCGATGCCGTGAACGCCCTGCGTATTGGGAATTTCGCCGACGACTTTTTCGGTGTCGACGTTGAGCACCACGACTTTCGTCGCGCGGGAAATGTAGAGTTGGCGCGTTTCCGAATCGAAGGTGATGTAATCCCAGCCGCCGTCGCCAACGAGCTTGATGGTTTTGAGCAGAGAATAGTCCGATGGGCCTGGCGGCAGTGTAACGTTGGCGGTTGCTTTTCCTTTGCTGTAGGCAAGCGCCAGAATAGTTGCAGCGGCAATGGTGGCTAGGGTTGCAGTTTTCAGACGAACGCGCGATCTCATTCGGATTTACTCCCGGGCATTGATTTAACACGGACTTTGCGCCGCGGCAATTCGAAATCGTGGTGACTAGTCGGTCGTGGCGCGAGCATCTTGCCGGCGTGCCGCCCGGTGCAACCCGTTACGTTCGCGGGCAAGATGCCCGCGACGCGAATGCGCATTTGCGCGACGATTACGTCCTTGCCTGATCGAGCTCACAGAGCTACTGAATTGTTGTAACGGAATTGTCACGATTTTGTCAGCGCGGGCATTCTCGGTCGAGGCGAAAATAGACGCGTTCACTGCGGACGGCTGCAACTCTCACCCACCGCGTAACGTCAAATGAGTTAGAATGAATGACACGCTACAGAGGGAGCCGATTATGAAAGCACTCAAGAGCTCCGAATCCGCCGAGGCTAACCCCAGCGAGGCTAACCCCACAGAGGATCCGAAGAATCTTCAACCGCCAGTTTTTCGGGCCAACGTTTTCCCGTTCGCAGCTTCTGTACTTGCGTTCGCTTGGCTATTGTTAACCCCGAGCGCGGCGTTTGCTCAGCACGGAGGCGTTGGCGGTGGCGGGCATGCCGGCGGCGGAGGTGGACACGCGTCGGGCGGAGGCCGTTCGAGCGGCGGCGCGGCCCCTGCCAGCCATCCGGGAGTTGCTGCGCCAGCCGGACATGCGTCAGCTCCCAGCAGCGTAGTGACCCCTCGCGCATCTGCACCATCGGCCTCATCTGCAGGAGCCGGAGAGCGTGGAGCAGTGGAACGTATTGAAGCGGGGAAGCGTAGTCCCGCAGGCGAAGGCGGCAACGGAGAACGCGGAGGAACGGAAGCCGCGCCTGAACCGGCTCCGCACGTTGTTTACGGCGGCTACGGCTATTTCGTTCGCGAGAATGAACCGGCGACGGCGCAGCACTACACGGCGTCGAGCCACATTTGGCAAGAACCTGCTTCTCGTCCGCCAGCGAGCGTAACTTTACCTTCAAATTCGTTCACGGCTGCCAACCACATGATCGCCGCACCGACGCAACCAGCCACCCGGCTTCGCGGAGCCGTTTCAGCGAGAACGGCTCCGCGTGGTGTTAGCTTGAACTCCGCACTCATTCCGATCCCCGTGTTCGGCACAGGCAGCATCCGGTTTGGCGTCAACAATTTTGGATTTGGCGGGCGAAGAGGTTTCCGCGGCCGAGGTGGGTTCGGCTGCTTTAATTTTGCGTTCGGCCCCTGCGGCGGATTCGGCTATGGATTCGGTCTCGGCTTTGGGTATGGCTACGGTTATGGTTTGGGATACGGCTACTGGGACGGCGGTTATGACATCAATCCCGCGGACTTCAACGCCCAGGACGTGACGGCGCCGAATGCGTGGATAGGCGATTATCTTTACGAAGGCAGCGATGAGGCTGCTCAAGTAGAAGCGGCGACGGCGCCCGGACCGCTCACTGTAATTTATTTTAAGGACGGCTCGAGCTACGGCGTTCGCGATTATTGGATGGATGCCGGGAAACTTCACTACCTGACGTCGTATGGCGGCGAGAATTCCGCGGATGCGGATCGCGTGGACCTGCAGCGCACGGTGGACGAGAATGCGAAGAATGGAATTGAGTTCACGCTGCGTCCGGCGCAACCGGGATCTGAGAAGCCGTAAGATCGCGAAGCGCCCTGTGTTTTGGCTGCCGGAGGCTTACATGCGGCCGTGAACTAAAATTCCTTACGAATTAGTTATTTGACAAACGGACGACACTCGTGTACAATTCTTAACTGTAAGCTCGATTTGTGTAGCAAGCAGCCCCCAGGTTTTTCCAAGTAGCGAATCCCAATCAACTTTATCGGGCAATTCTAGCGTCGGCATTGCGCCGGTGATTTTCTTCGCGCCAGCTCCGGCCGAGAACGCCAGCTGATGCCGCCGCTATGATTGCCTGGTCTTATTTGCAGCGGGTATTTGTGTGTTCGGATGCGTGAGGTTGCAGTTGGAGGACTGGTTGTAAGCCCAGCCGGTGTTAGATTTTCGCGATCAGCCGCAGTGCGATCGATAAATCGTGCGTGGTGCGGTCGTCAATCGTCACTTTTCACTCGTCACTGACTCTTAGGAGGTTTCATGCCGAATTACAATACGCAGAATCCGCCGTACGCGATTTTTCCTGGCGATGTTGCTCTCGCATTCAATGCCGAGGCTCCCGCTGCGGCACAGGCGAGCCAGCAATTTTCACTGCCGGATTATTCCGGCCGCGGCGAGCAGGGGCGCACGGTTCGCTGGCAAACGCTCTACGGCACGGCGCCGAGCGCGGTGAACATTGCGCTACAGGTGGCGCTGCAGGACGTTGATGCGCAGTATCAGACTGTTGATTCATCCACCGCGACCGCGGGGGAATCGCGGAGTGTTTCGGGCGTTAATGCCAGGTTCATTCGCGCCAAGGTCACGTCGATCACCGGCGGTAGCGGCGTGACGGTGCAGATTCTCGCGTGATGATTGTGCGAAAACCGCGGCCGGCCTTCCGGCCAGCCTGCGGACAGCAATAATGCAATCGAAGAGCCGGGATCTTACCGGCGGCAATTTACGACTTTCTTGCGATTACCTAAATCCGGGTGGCTTATGACCAGCCCTACCAAACCTGGGAACTAAATCATGCCAACACATAAATCTAAAACTGAATCGGCACGTCCGAAACTCGCTGCGCGTACATCGCGGGCGAAATCCGCGAAGCTACTGCCCGGCGCTGACGCCGGTGCAAGAGCCGCCGCGAAAGCGTCCGGATCAAAATCTACGAAGCTCGCCAAATTGGCGGACTCGGCGATTGCTACCGTCAAATTGCCAGACGCCGCGAGGACTTCTGCGAAAGCTGCAGGCTTCTCTAAAATTCCAAATTCCTCGCAGGCACGCATAAAAATCGGCGAGGCAATGCGCGGAGTGGGGCTCGATGAAGCGCGCCTCGCGCGTTTATTTCGGGGGTTGCTGCGGCGTTTGAATAAATCGCAGAACGAGAAACTGCTTCTCGATGCAGCCAAGGAAACCTGCCGACTGCTTGAAGCGTATCCGGCGGCGCGTTCCGGATCTAACGGGCCTGGCATCACGACAAACGTTCCGATTCAGCTCATCACCGTGGTACCGAGACCCGATCGCGCGGCCGCAGCTCAGGCCGAAGCTTCCCCGGCACAGGCCGTGCCGCCCACCGAGCAATCGTAGAGTTGTGTTGGGCTTTTGTAGGGCCAGAGCTACGCATGCACTGTTGCCGTTTGCTGAATATCAGGACCTCCGCATGCTGGAACGAAAGTACTTCGCGGGCAAGATGCCCGCGCCACGAAATTCGGAATCCCGTTCGTCAGTTGTCACTCGTCACTGAATCTAGGAGGCATCATGTCTGTTAGCAAGAAAACGCTTGGATATGCGGTTCAACTTGGAGGCGCCGGCGCCGTCATCGTCGGCGCGGTTTTGAGCTTCCATCATATTGCGATCGGTGCGTCACTTCTTGGCGGGGCTGCAGCGTTTTATGTTGGGGAGAAAATTCGCGCGATTGCTTGATTACTTTCCAGTGCGGCGACGTAAATGCTTCGCTAACAGGATGTCCGCTCCACGAGTTCATCTCCATGTCCACGACCGCATCCCCCATGTCAACTACTGTCCAATCCGGGCTCGAACGTTGGCTTGAAAATGCGTTTGCGGGCGCTGAGCCTCGAGAAGATTCGGAGGCGGTGTGCGAACCATCGTCATCGCGTCTTGTACTGCCTTATAAGCCGTTTCCGCGGCAGCAGGAATTTCACGCGTGCCCCGCGAAATATCGGCTTTTCGGCGGCGCGGCCGGTCCAGGAAAATCGAAAGCGCTGTTGATGGAAGCGATTCTTCAAGCGCACGAGCACGCGGGTGCGAACTCGCTGCTGATGCGCCGCACGTTTCCCGAACTCGAGGCTTCGCTGCTGCTCTATTTTCGCCGCGACGTTCCGCGCGAACTCTATCGCGCCTTCAATGATACCAAGCACGCCGTTTCCTGGTGGAATGGCTCGACCACGCGCTTCGGCTACAGCCGCAGCGAAAATGACATCTACCAATATCAAGGCGCTGAATATCTTTTCATCGGCGTTGACGAACTCACGCTCTTCACGTTGAAGCAATGGCAATTTCTGACGTCGCGCAATCGCTGCCCGGTGCCGGGCGCATTCGCAAATATGGCCGCCGCGTCCAATCCTGGAAATATCGGGCACGCCTGGGTGAAATCGCTCTGGATTGATCAGCGGGCCGCGCCGGGAATGGAGCGTCCCGGAGAATACGATCCTGCGGACTACGCGTTTATTCCCGCGCGCGTCTGGGACAATCCGATTTATGCGAATGACGCCAATTACCTGAAGACGCTTCACGCGCTGCCGGAGCATTTGCGCCGCGCTTTTCTCGATGGCGATTGGGATGTTTTCGCCGGGCAATACTTCAGCAATTTCGATCCGGCGCGGCATGTTGAACGCGCCGAAAGAATCGGATTCGCGGATTGGTGGCCGCGATGGATTTCGATGGATTGGGGCTTCGAGCATCCCGCTGCGGTTTATTGGCACTCGCAGGATAAAACGCGGACGGTGACGTATCGCGAATTTGTGCGCCAGCACATGAGCCCGCGCAATTTGGCGCACGAAATTGTCGAACGCTCGCGCGGGGAAAGAATTTCGAATGTGTATTTGTCGCCCGATTCGTTTGCGCGGCGTACGGATGAGTCTTCGATAGCGGAGCAAATCGGCGACGTGCTTGCTGCGAATGGGCTGCCACGGCCGGTTCCGGCAGACAACGATCGCGTGGGCGGATGGCTGCTGATGTATCAAATGCTCGAAGCGGGCGAATGGATTATTACGGAAAATTGCGCGGAATTGATTCGCACGCTGCCATCGCTCGTGCGTGATTCGTCGCGCGTTGAAGATATCGAGAAAATGGATGGCGACGATGCCGCCGATGCGGCGCGTTACGGATTGAAATCGCGCATGCGATCGCAGACCGGAGCAGATGCGCCGTTCGACCAGCGTGTTGCTGCACGTGTTACATCGAGCGATTCGACGATTCGCGCGATTCAGGCGCGCAAGGCGGAGCTCGATGAGCAACGACGCGGCGGGCCAATTTCGTTTGCGCGGCATCATCCTCGGCCAGGCGCGCCGTTGCGTTAGTCGCGGCGCGAATGCGCAGCCTGCGCTCGTAGCGCTGGCCGGCAACGGACGTTTCGGCAACTACTCCCTTAGGAGCGAATGGATGTTCTCAACGCTTCGCGTAATTTGGCTGCGGGTTACGGCGTCGAGCTATACGCGCGTACTCGAAAACGAAAATGCGCGCCTGCGGGCGGAAAATCGCGCGCTGCTGAATTCGATTCTCGGAATCGCGGGCATTCCGCCGCTGCGCGTGGATGTCGGAATCGAGCGCCAGCGCCGGCGCGATCTCTCGATTGCCGCGAATGTTCGAAAAGGCGGTCCGCCTTCCGACGGACCCTACGGTTGCCAGTTGGGCGATAGCGCTGCCGATAATCGCGATTCTCAGGGAGCGAGTGTTGCTGGGGGCGTCAGCCTTGCCGCACCCTCCGCGGATGAAACTCGGCGCGTTGCTCGCGCGAAGGGGCTCGTCGTTCCCGCGAATCCGTTGCGGCGGCGTTCCTGGCAGCAGATCGGGCGAATGCTTGAAATCGAGAACGCGCGGCGTGCGAAAAATCGCGACAATTCCGATGCGATGTTGTAGCAGCGCAGCTTCAACAGTCCGCTGGAACCGGCAACAGTTTCTTAGGCGCGACAATCGAGGCAACACGGAGGGCAAGAATGCCAATGATTCGGGGGCGTTATTACATGAATCCGACGGTGGGCGCGGCGATTGAAAATACTCGCGCACTCGGCAACGTTTCGCAATTGGGCGATGGCCCCAGCGATCCGTTCACCGATGATGGTGCAGGCGATTCGAACGGGCACGGAACTTATGATTCGCCCGCGACGGCGATACATCGCGTCGAAATTGATATTTCGGCGGCGCCAAATGGCGCGCGCTCCGGCGGGCGCAATGCTCGCGGATACGTGGCGCACATTCACCGCGAAGTAATTGACGCGGCGCCGGCGGGAGCGAACAGCGTGCGCAGCGCGTTTGGAGTTCCATCGGAGACTCCGGGAATTGCGGCGCGCTCCGGATCATCGGATGAGCCGGGATTTGTGCCTCGCGGAGTTTTTGCGCCCGCGCCCGAAACGCATATTTTCACCACAGCGGGCGATCTCGTGAGTTTTCTGCGGGACACGCTGGCCGAAGAATAAACGCAGACCCACCGTTAAACCGTCGTGGCGCGGGCAACTTGCCAGCGACCTTTTGATCGACAGGGATATAAAAATCCGCGGGCAAGATGCCGCGCCACGAATGCCACTCCATCCGATGTATCGAGGACACATGGCGAACGATTTCAATATTACGTTTCCGGGCGAACCAGCGCCGGCGAATCCGGCCGTCGTGCCGGTGGAGAGCCCTGCGACTGGGCCTGCACGGCCCGACGATCCGATTTCCGTTCTCGAAGGCGTCGCGTACGGCGCGAACAACGAGCATCTGCCTGATCGTTTGCAGGCTGCATTGCGCCGCATCGTGTTCGACTTCACCACGGAATCCGAAACATCGCGCCGCGCGGAAGTGCGCCGTATCAAGCAGGCGCATCAATTCTGGCGCGGTCTGCAATATCTCTGGTGGAGCGAGCAGGATCAGAATTGGCATCTCCCGTTCGAGCAGAAATTCAGCGATCAGACTTCGCTCGAAGACATGCCGCGTTACGAATTCGTCACGAATATTTACCAAGCTTTTGGGCTTTCGATTATCGCCGTTCTCTCGCAGGATATTCCACGGGTGCGATTTTTTCCGCAATCCGCGCAGGCGGAGGAAGACGTCGCCGCGGCTAAAGCAGCAACGGAAGTGTCGCAGCTCGTGGAGCAGAACAATCGAATCGGGAACGTAATCGTAGAGGAAGCGTTTGAGCTGTGGACCAGCGGAAAAGTTGGCGCGTACGTGCGCTACGTCGTGGACGGCCAGCGTTTCGGATTCCATCCCGAGACGCAAATCGGCGCGCGGCAAGTGAAAATCGCGCCGGATGTCTGGCGATGCAAGCAGTGCGGAGCGGAAACGCCGGCGAATGGGAATGCCGCCGCGCCGAATGTAGGTCCGCCGCTTACCGCGCCGAATTCAAGTGCGTCGCTCACAGCACCGAATGTAAGTGCTTCGCTTACCGCGCCGCTGCCCTCGGGGCCTAGCACCGGAATAAGGAACGGCCGGCCTTCCAGCCAGCCCTACGGGAACGCGTCGGGGGCCGAGACACCAGTTTGCGAGTGCGGAGCGCTTTTCGAGCTCGGCGATTACGTGGCGGGTGATGTGGTGACCGTGCCAGCCGCGCGAACACGATTGCGCGTCCCGAATGGCCAGGAGGTT
Organism: Candidatus Acidiferrales bacterium; assembly: GCA_036513895.1. GTDB lineage: Bacteria > Acidobacteriota > Terriglobia > Acidiferrales > UBA7541 > Palsa-147. The sequence continues at coordinate 36,292 of DATBYF010000107.1, forward strand.
GTCACGATCGTCGGCGGGCTCGAGCTGAAAACTCCATCCTGGGCGAACGAGATGCACGAATATCCGTTTCTGCAATGGAACATGGAAGTGCATCAGGCGCGCTTGAGAGCGGCGTACCCGAATGCGGCCGCGAAGATTGGTCCGCCAGTCGCGCCGGGGGAATCGGCGCAATACGAACGCCTCGCGCGGCTCTCGCAGTCGCAAGGCGGGCCGCTTACCGAAGGCGGCGATTACAACATGAATTTAATCACGTTCCAGCGAACGTGGTTGCGTCCGTGGTCCTTCTATCAACTTGACGATCCAAAATTGCGCGACGAGTTGCTCGCGCTTTATCCCGATGGATGCTATGTCGCGTTCGCGGGCGACGCGTATTGCGAATCGCGCAACGAAAATATGGACGACCATTGGCGCGTTCTGCATGCTTTGCCCGGCGACGGCTCGAGCGGCAGGCCTGCGCTTGGCGATGCGCTCATCTCCGTGCAGGAACGCTTCAACACGCTTTCGAATTTGCAGATCGAAACGTACGAGTACGGCATCCCGCCAATTTATGCGGACAGCGAAGTGCTCGATTTTGACGCGTTGCAATCGCAGACGGCTGAGCCCGGCGCGCACTATCCCGCGCGCGCAAAGCCTGGGCAGCCACTTGCGGCAGGATTCTTCCAACCCGAGCCGGCGCAGATCCCGCCCGACCTCGCCGAACACGCCGCAAATTTGATGGGCCCCGTGGCGCAATTTCTTACGGGTGCGTTCCCTGCGCTTTTCGGCGGCGCCATGGCGAATAACGACACGGCGGCCGGATACGCTATGGCCCGCGATCAGGCGATGGGCCGGATTGGTCTGGTCTGGCGCGCAATGAAATTCTTCCACGCTGACGTGATGCTTCTAGCCGTGGATTGCTTCCGCAAGAATCGTCCGAGCGACGTCGAAGTGACGCTACTCGGCGCGGGCGCGGCGTTCGAGTCGAAGTGGATTCGCATCGCGGATTTGAAGGGCAATTTGTTTTCGTATCCGGAAACCGACGAGCAGTATCCGACGATGTGGTCGCAGCAGCGCGCGGTCTTGTTGCAATTGATCGGCAGCAGCGATCCGCAGATTCAACAGATTCTCGCGCATCCGGATAACTTGGCGCTGATCAAGAGGCTGATTGGCCTTGATGAAATCGTGATTCCAGATGACGAATCGCGGACGAAGCAGTATCGCGAGATCGCGCAGCTCGTCCTCGAGCAGCCGTTAATGGAGCGGGATCCGCAAACCGGCGCGGAAACAATTGTACCGAGTATCGTGCCGGATCCGTTTGCTGACAATCACGCCGTCGAGCTTGAGACGTGCAAGCGGTGGTTTTCCGCGGACGCGGGACAAGTTGCTAAAGTGGATTCTCCGGCGGGATATGCGAACGTGCGCGCGCATGCGCTGTTGCATCAGCAATTATTATTGAGGCAGCAGGCGGCAGCAGTGCCGCCGCAGAAGGACGCGGACCGGATGCGCGCGCCACGAAAATAAACGGGGTGGCCCTGGGGCCACCCCATTGCGCTTTCTCTGCTTTCTCCTTCTACTTTGCAGCGTCTGATTAAAACTGCGTTTATTTGCCAGGGAGGTTCCGTAGCTAGAGCGTTCTGTTCACCGTATTCGAGTCAATGCGTCCGCCGTAAGCGGTGCGCTGCGACGGCGGCGGGGCTACCATCCGCACCATATGCTGCAGCCGCTCGGGATTGAACGGCTTGGCCATACAGACGACGGCGCCGATCTGATGACTCTCAGAGTAATCGGCCGGCGAGGCTGAACTCGTGAGCAAAATTACGGGAATTTTCTTCAATCGTTCATTCTTTTTGATGATGACGCAGAGGTCGCGGCCGTTCATGTCCGCGCCTTCGACTTCGGCGATCACGGCGACTGGAATCGCGGTTTTCAGAACATCGAGCGCGGCCTTTGCATTGGGCACGTGCGCGAAATGATAGCCGTCCTGTTGGAGCAGCGCGCTCAGCGTGGCTACAACTTGCATGTCAGATTCAACGAGCAGCACCATCTGGCGAATCGCCTGTGCGGCGTAGGAAGCGTAGAGGGCGTTCGAGCCGTAGGACGATCCGGTCTGCTGCTTCGCCACGTGCGCTGCCGCGGCCTGGAATTGCACCGCGACGCCATACTTTCGGTCCGGACGCAGAAATACGCGCGCGACTTTTGCTTTCTGTGCGGTATTAATGCCGGAGGATGGTGTGTAAGGAAACGTTACATCGAGCGGCTGCCCTACCCAATAGCCGGAACGGCCCGCGACGAACAGCAAGCCGTCGCGCGACACGTCCACGCTGCTGCAGACTTCCTGGAATTCTTCGACTGAGCCAATTCCGCCGCGCACGTGAACTTGCGCGGACAATTTGACACGCTTGCGCTTCCGCCGATCCGCTGCTGTTGCGGCGGCGACGGGCTTTTTTTCCTCTGTCGTTGCGGACGACATGGCCTCCGGCGGCGCCGGATTCGACGGGCTCATAGCAAAACTCCTGGACGGTCGAGTGCGAACGTCGGGCCCTATGTAAGCGACCCACGAACCATTCCGCATGAACAGTTTAGAAAGCTAGTCCTAGAATCCCTATAGTACTTTGGTCCTATCACGGAAATTTGAGTGGGAGGGTGACCGGCATCTTGCAGGCGATTTTCGGCCCAGTCACGCCGCACAAAAATGCCGACAAGATGCCGGCGCTACAACCACAGACCGGGCAATTTGGCACGATCCTGCGGGTAGCATGACCTGCCGCCCTATAAATGCCGGAATGCTCTATGTTGTTCGCACGATTGAGCTGACGTTGACCTTTCCGTTGTAATTCGAATTCAGCGCTGGCGGCGGGGCCACGAGACGTACCGCGTGCTGCAGTTTCCCCGGCGGACACGGCAGTGCCATGCAGACGACCGCTCCCACTTCGTGGCACGACAAATAATCGGCGGGTCGCGCTGAATGCATCAAAAGGATGACGGGAATGTGCTGCAGTCTCGAATTTTTCTTTACGATGGCGCACAAATCCTGGCCGGAAATCTCGCCGCTTTCCGCAACCGCTAGCAGCACATCCGGCGTATCCGTGCTCAGTACTTCGAGCGCTTCTTTTGAGCTCGTGACGTTCATCACTTGATAGCCATCTGCTTCAAGTAAATCGCGAATCATGCCGGCCGCGCGCGCGTCTGGCTCTACGGATAGCACGCGCACCAGGGTCTGAATGCTGCCCGACACTAGAACACCTTCGGCGGTGATTCCCATCGTCTTCTGGAATTGAACCGCGAGGCCGTAATAAAGATGGTTTTCGAGAAGCATGTGACGCACGACGCGCGCCCGCTGCGGAGGATTCATAGGATCCGGCACACCGTTGTAGGGAACTGTAATGTCGATGATCTGGCCCTGCCAGTAGGCCCCGCGGGAAGTTTTAACGAGTAAGCCGTCACGCGACGCGTCAATTGTGTTGGCGACATCTTCAAACGGTTCGACTGTACCCGCGCCTCCGCGAACCAACACTCGCATGGCGACTTGCGCCCGGTGGCGCTTACGGCGCTCGCGCCCCGTGGGCGACTTTTTCTGTTCAGGCAGGACGATGTCTTCGGGAGCTGCGGAAGGGACTGGGGCCTCGGTGGTCATGGAATTCCTCCTAGACTTCTATATCGGCACACCGAAGCGATTGGATTAGGGGCTCGAGCATGAAACTTGTTCCAGATCGGGAAACATTGCGGATGCCACGATCTAGACCCTGCCGGTCTCATATTTGCGACCGCGTCGGCATGTGAAGTAAATGTTGGAATGCATTCGTAGCGCCGGCATCCTGCCGGCGACTTTCCGCCCAGTGACGCCGCGCAAAAACGCCGGCAGGATGCCGGCGCTACGATCGCCGAGTTGCATTGAATTTGCCGCGTGCTACCCGACACTTGTGCTTAGCGATACATCCTTCTGAGGAGCAACTAATGGCAACCTCTTCTTCCGCCCTGAATGCGGCGGCCTCCGGTGCACTCGCGGAACCCGCGACGCACGCGTCTACGCACGCAGCTTCGCACGCAACTTCGCACGGAACATCGGCGGCTAGAAATGCATCGCTGACTGACGACGAAATTCTCGGAATCGTCTCCGAGCCCGCGCACGGCAAATCTGCGGATAAAAAGTCGAGCACCGCGGAAGCGGATGCAGCTTTGAACGCTACGGGTACCAATGATGCCGCCGCCGAACCGGCTCAATTCCGCGCTATTTTCGACGCGAATCCCTCGCTTCGTGACGCCTGGCGCGACGCGCGGGCGTTTCACGAGATCTTCCCTGATGTTCAAAGCGCGCGCGATATTCAGAAACTATTCCCCACTGCCGACGACGCTCGCGCTGCCGGAGCGCAGCTCGCCGACCTTGCCAAACTCGACACGCTTTTCTTTTCGAACCGGCCGGAATCGCACGCGGAGCTCGCGGCAGCGGTCTATCGGCTGAACCCATCAGCGTTTCGCAGTCTCGCACGAATGATGCAGGCGATCTCGAGCGATTCCGGGAACTCGCTGGAGCCAGGAAATCGTGTTTCGTCAGCGGCCAGCGAGAGCACAGTCAATGCGCCGCGAGCTAATGCGGCGCCGGCTTTCTCCACGAGTCAAGACACGAATAACGGCGTGAACAACGCCGTGAATAATGGCGCGGATCCGGCTATGGCCGCGCAGGCGGCGTTCTTCCACGAAACCAACGCAGCAGCCGTCAACGGCGTTCTTGATGCCATCCACACGCAAGTGAATCGTCTTCTGCCCGATGGAACTACCGGCGCTACGCGACAGCGAATGGTTGGCGAAATTTATCGCGCAATTGATTCAGCCATGCGGTCGAATCACGCATTTGGGCAGCAATTGCGGCAGGCATTTCGCGCAGGAAACTGGTCAGCTGAAAATCGGCAAGCGATCGCAGGAATGGTTGTGGCGAGGGCGCGGCAAGCGCTGCCCGGCATCGCGAAAAAAGTGATCAACGAATGGACGTCAGGCGTCGTCGCGCAATCGAATGCGCGCGTGGAGCGCCAGCGGGCGGCCGAGCGCCGCGTGGATATCGCCGGAGGAGCGCCAGGAGGCGACGGGCGGCGCGCGTTGAGCCCGCGCGATATTGATTACCGGCGTTTGTCAGACGCGGACATTTTGAATTTGTAGGCGAACAGGAAACGGTTCGTGGCGCAGGTGTCTTGCCGCGTTCCATGCGCCGAGAGCGTTACATTCGCAGGCTGAATGCCCGCACCACGAATTATTAAAGCCTTCCTCGATTTGCACTCCATCACCGTCCGCAGAGGACATCCCGCACCAATCACGTCATCTGAAAAATTCCACAGGGGGACCTAGGGACCATGCCACAAATGCAAAATGCGCAGACAGTCGCGCTGCAACTTGAAAAGGTGCGGGACAAGCTTCCACTCCTTTACGAGCGCGACGATATCCTTCTCACCATGATTCAACAGCGAGGCGACGTTGAACGCGTCAGCTCGCGTAACATGCGGCTTCCGCTGCAGATTCGTCCGGGAGGCAAAGCCGGCCTCGCCAATCTCGACGGCGGCGATCTCGGCCGCGGTTCAGGAACAACTTACGACGTCGCGCAAGTGACGCCGGTCTTCTTCCGCCACGCGGTGGAAATTTCGAAGTTGGTCGAATACGCCTCGAACTCGCCCGAGAAAGCCATCGAGAACGCCGCGAAACGCGAAGTGAAAAACAACATGCAGCAGTTCCGCTCGTTCCTCGACAAAGTGATGCAGACGAACGGCAACGGTGTGCTTGGCACGATTGCTTCCATCAGCGGCAGCACATTCACGATGGCGAAGCCGCCCGGCTCCGTCCTCGTCTACTACAACCAGACAATTCAAATTTACGATCCGACACTCACAACCAACCGCAACGTCGCCGCGGGCGTGACGACCAACGTCACAGCAGTCGATCCCTTCGGCGGCACAATCACGGTGGACAACATTCCGACCGGCACTTCTCCCAACGATCTCATCGTTCACGATGGGCTCTCGGGCGCACAGCCGGTTTCGCTCTTCGGAATTCTCTACCACCAGACCAACGCCACCACCGGCACATGGCTCAACCTCAACCGCGCAACTTACCCGGTCGAGCTTGCGACGCCACACGTCAGCGGCAATAATTCCGCGCTCACCCCCGGCGTCGTTCGCCTGGCCATCAACAAGGTGCGGAAATCCCTCGGCACCAACCAGGTCGGCAAGCTGATCGCTTACACGTCGCTAGAACAAGAGCACGCGTGGGAGCAGCTCGGCGTCACGATCTCGCAAATCATTAAGGAAGGAGCGGGCGGGCGCGCAAGCGATCTCGATCTGCTACCGGCGAGAAAACGATGGCGGGCGTGCCGATTAAATCGTCCATCAACGCCAACACGTCACGCGTGGATTTCCTCGATCTCTCGCACTGGGGCCGCGCGGTCATGCAGGACATCGATTTTTACGATGTCGGCGGGCAAACCGTTTTCCCGATTTACGGCGCCAGCGGTGGTCTCGCTGCGGCGTACATCTTTTACTTCGTCACGGGATTCCAGGTGTGGAACGATTCGCCGCGCTCCGGGGCGTACATCGATTCTCTCGCCATCCCATCCGGCTACTAAACCAAAACGCTGTAAACACTCATTCAGTATTCGTGGCGCGGATCATCGTGGCGTGGGTATTTCGCTCGCGTCCCAACGTCGCGTGACGTACAGAAAAATCGCGGGCAGGATGCCCGCGCCACGAAAACCGTTCGTCACTAGTCACTTTTGCTCGTCACTTTGTTTTTCCAGGAGGCCAACGTGGCCATAGCTATCACGGTACAAAATGTGGATGCATCGGGCTCGACGGTCCTCGTTACCGGCACACTCGCTTTTTCGGGCAACTACACAACGGGCGGCGACACTCTCGACTGGACCACCGCAATCGAACAAATCGCGCCATCCGGAAAATCAATTCCATCAGTTTCTTCGCCGCAGGTCGTCCTTATCGCCAGTCAAGGCGGCAACGCAGATAGTTACGTTGCGGTGCAGGGAAGCGCGTTGAACAGCTGGAAGGTGAAATGTTTCGCGGCTGGCGGAACAGAAGTGAGCGCCGGCGCATACCCGGCAGCCATTACGGGCGACGTCGTCGTCTTTCTCGCACACTTCCCGAAGCTGCAGTAAACACCAACCAAGAGATCGTGTAGCAAAGAAAAACGGCGGCGTTTTCGCTGTCCCCGAAATTCGCGACGTGCTCCGGGCACGCCTGAGAAGCACGGCACTTCTACTGCATATTCTCAGCCTCGCTTGTCACAGGTCACCTGTCACTCGTCACTGCATTCCCATGATTCGAGTCATCCGCGAAACTCACGACACGCCTTCTGCCGTTGCCGAAGTTCTCGCGCGCGCGGGTGGGCGCAATCGATTCGGCGAACCGAACTTCCGCGTCGTGTGGGGCTGGTCGCGGCTTAGCTGGATCGGCGGACGTTGGACGGATCACGATGCGCATGGAAATATCATTCGTTCAACGATTGAGTTGCGGCGAGTACCGAAATATTTGCCTTTCGATCGCTGGCATATTGAACGCTGGATTGCGCCGGAAATATACGGCTCTCCGAAAATATGGCATGCCGCCACGCTCGAACGCGAAGACGGAATTCTCGTTTCGGTCCTGGGCCCATATCCTTCCCGCGGGGAATACGAGCACTGTTTCACGCTGGCGGGCAAGGGCGGGGAATTCATTTCGCTTGATCCGGCCGCGTGCGCCAAAATTGCTCGCGCCATCGAATGGGCGCGCCGGCAACCGCACGCCAGATCGCGACGCGCGCTTGACACACGCGAATCGCTGCGCGAGCGGGAATCGGATTCCCGCATTGATGAAGTTCTTGACGATGACGCGCCAGCGTTTCACTCGCAGCCGTTCGTCACTATCGCCGGCAGATAAGTCGCGGAAGTAACGCACTCGTGGCGCGGGCATCCTGCACGCCGATTTTCTGCGGCGATGAAATTAGCAATTTCGCGGGCGAGATGCCTGCGCCACGAATACCGTCAGCAATTCCAACCATTTGCCTTCAGGAGGCATCTTGAAATCACCCGTATCGAATTCGACCACCACCATTGCCCGCGTTCCCGAGCCGCCATACGAATCGTCTCCGCCGCAACGCGATCCAGCTACCGTAACGATCGCCAATATCGGCGATCAAGATTTTTACATCTCGCGCACCTACGGCATCTTTCACATCCCGGCCTCGGCGAAAGGCGAGCCGTACTCGCTTCTGCTGATCACCGCGCGGGGCGACGCGCTCGATCTCGGCGACAATCGCCGCTTTCCATTTACCATCACCGCGCGCGAAATCGCTGAAGACTTGATACAGAATCTCGTCGTGCACGGCGTCTTCGTTTGCGCTGGCGCACGGCCCACCGAATCAGAAGTCGCGGCAGCATCCGCTCGCCGGCAGTCGTGGTATCAGGATCTCGTCTCGGAAGCCGATGCGATGTGGGCGCGAGGCCATTCCTATCGCGAGATTTCCGATATGCACCGCCGCGCCGCTCTTTCTCTTGGCATCGAGCGCGATTGGGCGTTCGTGCCGCATCAATTGATGGATTGCCCGGCATGCGGCGAAAAAGTAAAACCGCACGTCGCGCTGTGCAAACATTGCGGCGCCGTCCTCGACGAGGAAAAAGCCGCGAAACACAATGTGGGCGGCCGCAAAGCGCGCCAAAGCGAGTAGCGATCGCCGGCAATCAGCGGATCGGGAACCGACGCTCGGCGGGCGTCGCACTCGTGGCGCGGGCATCCTGCCCGCGAAATTGCTAATACATCCACGCAGAAAATCCGCAAGGCAGAGTGCCCGCGCCACGATTAACAATCGCGCGCGGTTAACTAGGCCTTGTCCCGGGCTACAAATGTTTACGGCAATCGGTGCACAATAGGTCGCCAGCTGAATCGAGGAAATAAATCATCGAGGGTCAACCAATGGCATCTTTCGAAACTCTGCTAGAAAATTTTTTTGCAAGGATCGCGCGACGCACGAGCGCGTATCTGCTGCTCGCATGCGCATTGATTGTGGCCGCGCCTAGCCCCGCGCACGCGCAGGGCTCACGTAAAGACGACATCGCGTTTGGCGCAACCGGCCGTCCAATCGCAGGCGCCACAATAACCGTCTGCGCTTCTGGCGCGACTGGCGCCCCGTGCTCGCCGCTCGCCACGCTCTACACCGACGCGACACTCTCCGTTCCATCCGCCAATCCGGTTCAAGCCGACGGCCTCGGCAATTACCATTTCTACGCCGCGCCCGGCCGCTACGTCGTGCAAATCTCAGGCACAGGCATCAACACTTACACGATGTCCGACACAATTCTTCCGAACGATCCGACCACGCCAGCCTTCAATTCCATCACCGCAACGTCCATCACTCTCGGCGGAAATCTCGGCGTCGGCGGCAACGCAACGGTCACTGGCACCTTAAACGCAGGAACATTCGCACCGTCAAGCGTCAGCACCGGAACGCTTCAGGTAACCGGCAACGCGAGCACGAAAGGCCCGCGTCCCTGGACGGACGTCGTCGCATACGGCGCCGATCCAACCGGCGCGGCCGACAGCACCGCTGCCATTCAGGCTGCAATCAACTCGGTGCGCGAGCGGCCCAACCGGCGGCGGCGCCGTCCACTTCCCGCCGGGGCAATACAAAGTCTTACAGCCACAGACTCCATCCACTTCGCCAGTCCTGTCTGTGCCCTCCACATGCAAAGGGCTAACACTCGAAGGCGGCTCCGCGGTTACAGGAACAGCTGCTCAGTTTTCCCGCCCACCGCAAACCAGCATAGCCGCCGCACCTGGCACTAGCCCTAACTTAGCCCCACTTCTAATGCTTAATCAGCTCCTTTCTGGTGACCAGCCCACTACGCTGCGCGATCTGGCCATCGGCGGATATAACCAAGCCGTTCAGCTCAACTCCACGAGCCTTGTAAATTTCGATAACGTCTGTCTGATCGCAGCGAACACCGGCAACGGTATCCGCACTGGCGCGAGCGACAACACGGATAACGCGCCACTCGCCATCTACAATTCATTCACGGTGAATTATCGAGGCGGCTGCCTTGAAAATTCGAGCGGCAACTCAACCACTCCCATCGCTGTATTTGCTTTCCTTGCCCAGGCTCCGCCCAACTTAGGGATTTTTCAGTTTCGCGATGTGATTGGGTCAGGGGGCGGGTTTATCTGGGATTGTCGCGGAACTACGGGCAACAGCAATTGCCCGAACGGCGGCGGCAACGTGTTCTTTGACAATGTGTACATCGAAAACGCCACCATGCCGTTCTACACGATCAACAACACGGCAACGAGCAATGCAGGCGGCGTCCCAGCCATCTTTCACAACGCCGCTCTCTACGACTGCACGGGCTGGGCCTTCATGAATTACAACGGCGGCCAGGCTCTTGGCATCAATGCCGGCGTCAACGCACCCGTTCACATTGAAAACGTGTCGGCATGTCCCGGCGGGCAATTAATGACGGTGTCATCCGGCGGCGTCAACTACGTTAGCACTGACGCCGGCCCTCCAACGAATCCGAGCGGCGCATCAACAGGAAATGCTATTTTTGAATCCGCATACGGGATGGGATTAGTCAGTTCGAACTTCAGCGTGTGCTCTCAGCCTGTCGAGGAAGAAACCGTCATGGTTGGCGGCGGCGGCTGCGGACCGACGCGCCTACCTCCGATTGCGCTCGGCCAATCTGGGAACACGCAGGCGAATCTCGGAATCAGTCCTTATTTCGGTCACGAATTCGGCGATGGCACGCACTACGGGTACGAATCCAGCCTGATTCGCAACGCGCCGAACACGCTAGATCTCTCATTTTCGTGCGCGCTTCCGCCGCTCAATTTGACGGCGACACCAACCACAGGCGGTACCCTCGCGAACGGCACCTACTATTACAGTATGCAATCGATTTGCGGCTCGGACGGCTCGAAATCGGCGGGGTCGAACGAAGTCAGCGTCACGCTCAGCGGTTCGAACAACGCCGTTTCACTTTCGTGGACTTCCCCGGCGGGAACGGATCCCTCGAGCTGCACCATTTTCCGCAGCACCGCCGCAGGCGGCACGTTCGGCTCGGCTTCGACATATTCAATCTCAAATTGCACGAGCACCACGAGCTACTCCGACACCAACGCGACGGCCGGCGGCGGCTCAAACAGTTTGTACAACGCGACGGTGAAAACGGCTTTTCGATTCTCGCCGCCAACGGGTAGCGTGCCAGCGACGCTGTTCGTTCCGTACTGGAAAGGCACGCCGCCGGTGAGCGGCAATTGCGCTAAATGGGGAAGTGGCGGGTTGCTGCAGGATGCGGGCGCAGCGTGCGGTAGTGGAGGAGGCGGAAGCGCGATCACATTTTATGCTCCGCCGCCCAACATCGCAGGCAGCGTACAGATTGCTCCCAGCACAACCAATGGCATTAATGTGATTCCTTTCCTTGTTCCAATGCAGCTTCAATTTTCGAAGCTCACGATTGATATCGGCACTACGGATTCCACGGGCGGTGATCTTTACGATGTGGGAATTTACTCGCTTAGCGGCGCGTTGCAGTGCAATTGGGGAGCGACCGCGTTCACTGCCAGTGGGCCGACCGACGGCTCGTGCACCCAAGGGACGATCACGCTCGCGCCCGGAAATTACATCTTTGCGTTCACAGGCAACGCCACGACGGCAAAGATTTATCCCGGTAATGCTTACAACACCGGCTTCGAGATTCTTGGAAGTGCGACGTCAAGCACCAGCTCCAGCGGCGGTGCGCTGCCGTCTACCATCGCCGTGCCGGCCGTCTGCCCCACATGCGGCGCCACCACCACGACCTTCGCCAGCCCGTTCATCGTGCTGCATTAAACTATTACCGCAACAAGGCAAATCTCGTGGCACGGGCATCCTTTCCGCGCCACGAACGCATCGGCGGCTCGCCGGAAGGCCGGCCGGTTTTTGAGATGCGTGACGGAAACTCAAATTCTGAAAGGCCGGTCCGTCTTCCGAAGAACCCTACAGTTACCGGCCGCGTCATATAGGCAATCGTTTATCTCTCTCTCATTCCAATGGCATCCATGCGACGCATTCTCAAACTCGAGATTTGGATAAAAGGCCTCGTTGCTGCGGCGATCTCCGGCGGCGCAAACGGCATCGTAACGGGCTTCGCCGCCATCGGCATAGATCCGAGCCATTTCAACCTCGCCGCCGGACTGAACCACACGCTTTCACTCGGCGGCATCAGCGCCGCGATCAGCGCAGTCCTCGGCGTGGCGCTCTATCTTCGCCAATCGCCGCTGCCATCGGCCAACTGCTAATTTTGCAGTAGTCAGCCAATCAATCGTGACGGGGCATCTTGCCCGCGTCTTTCTATGTGGCGGGAATAATGATTCTTCGCGGGCAAGATGCCCGCGCCACGATTTCCAGGAGACACCATGCCGGTCCTTTCAACCACAGCATACGGCCAGGCCGAAGACGCTCTGAATCTCACGCGCGCCCTTGTCAACGATACCGCCGGCACCGTGTTCAACGACGCGACGCTGATGCCCCTGCTCAATTCCGCCTACCGCGGATTGCAGCGCCAGCTCGCGGAGGCTGGCGTCTCGGTGCTCGTCTCTCAGGTTGATCTCGACCTCACTCTCACGAACGGCGTAACGCCCAAAGCACTCTCCGACGTTTCCGATCCGCAGCTTCCAACCGATCTCGTGGTACCGCACCAGCTGTGGGAGCAGCAAACCGGCTCGTGCGATCTCTTCATTCCGATGGAGAAAATCACGGGAGGCCTGCCCAATCTTCAGCCGAGCACTTATCTGCGAATGTGGGAATGGCGCGAGGACATGATTAATCTCATCGGGGCGACGTCACAAATTACCGTCCGCCTGCGCTACGAAAAAGTGTTGCCGCCTCTCACACTCGGCACCGACCCGGTAATGATTCGTGCATCGAATGACGCGCTCGCTTACGCGACATCGGCGCTCGCCGCGCGCGCACGCGGCGCTAGGGCACTTGCGGCAGACATGCAGGCAGCGACGTATCAGGCTACGAATGATTTGATCGAACGCTACATGCGTCCTGAACAATTCAAGGGCCGCCGCCGCAAGCCCTACGGCAACCGGCGGCACGTGGTGTACTTGTAGAGTCGCCCTCGGCGATTTTATAGGGACTGTCATAAGACCAGGCCACTTTAGATTTGGTCAGCCGTGCGGAAAATCGGCGCGACGATTGTTTGCCCGCGGAATTCATCCTGAATCGTTCAAAATTCGACGCGAACAGCACAAATATGGCGGGCTGAATCTACTGCACGATTAGCGTGATATTCACGCCGCGCGTGGCTCCCTGAGCAGTTGCCGTCACCGTCATGTTGTACGTGCCTGCGGGCGTACCCTGGAAGATCGTTTGCGTAGTCGAGCCGGTGGTATTGCTGCTGCATGCCGACGCCATCGCCAGAATCAAAACGATGAGCATCGTCGCGATTCCGACGCCGATCGCATTCAGACGTGGCCGCAGGGCATCTGAGCGTCGCGATAAAGCAAAGATCGCAATGCCCAGTGTCGCCGCCAGCAGCGATATCAACGCCACGGCAATTCCCGTGCGAGGTGGGGCGGGGAATTGTGGCTTCGATCCGCCTAATGGTGCGACAACAGTCTGCGATGGTCCTGTGGTTGAAGTACGGAATGTCGTTTTGAGCGCCACGTTGAAAGTTTGAGGCGCGCCTCCAGCCGTCAATGTCAACGACGGAGGAGTTGTCATCGTTTCAGTCGTAATCGTGCAGGTGGTCTGAACCGGCAAATTGTAGGGGCAATTCAGCGTGATCGTGCCGTTGAAAACATTGTCAGGCGCAGCCTGCACAATAAACGTTCCGGTTTCACCGTCAATCACGGTCAGCTGATCTGTGCTATTTGCTGGAATTGATAGCTCGAAATCATCGCCCGTGCCGCTGAGCGACGCGGTCTGCGGGCTCGTCGGATCGGAATCCGTGACATAGAGCGTCGCATTACGCTGGCCGGTCGCGTGTGGTGAAAAAATTACATTGATGGCGCACGACGCGCCTTCAGCGAGCATCCCGTTGCAGGAATTCGTCTGCGTAAAATCGACTGGCGTTGCGCTGCTGGCAAAGCCCACCGCGATTCCGCTCACAGTTGCAGCCGTGTTGTTCGTCAGCGTGAAAGTCTCCGGCGTAGATTGGCCACCGGTGAGCTGATCGCCATAGTTGAACGAGTTCGGAGACAGAGTGACGCTGCCAGCCTGTGCGGGGCTAGCGTTGGTGATCTCGCGAATCACTGAATTTCCGATGTCAGCAACGAACAAATTTCCTGAATGATCGAATGCCAGCGCTCCCGGCGCGTTGAATTGCGCCTTCAGCGGCGCGCCGCCGTCGCCTGAGTATCCGGCGGTCTGCCTTCCGGCAATTCGTGTCACGCGGAGCGTTTTCGCGTCCACGCGCTCGATGATGTCGGCGCTCGCTTCGGAGACGAAAACGTTGCCGCTCGCGTCGAGAGCGATTCCTGTTGGTGCTGCTGTTAGCCGTGACAGCGACGAGGCGGAGTCTGTCGCAGGCGCAGTCGCGGAGGCCGACGTCGCGAATACCGAGAGGCCCAGTCCAGCGTGCTCAGTAGAGTTCGTAAGTGCTGCGCCTTTCCTTGGTCGTTCTGCTTGAAAAGTCGCTGCGCTCCCTTCGCCGTCCTGAAAAATAGTCGCAAAGGCCGGTGCGACCACATAAATTTCGGCTCCATCGCGCGTGACTGCAATCGTCGTCGCGCCGGCGATGTTTGCGATTTGATTCACGGCGCCAGTCGCTGCGTCGAGGCAATACACGGCATTGTTCGCTGTGACGTAAAGATTTCCATTTGCATCGACGGCAACGCCGAGCGGATTCGCAAACCCGTCGGGCGTGACGACGCTCGCCCATTTGCCGGCAACGCTTGAAATCACACCCGTCTCGGCTTCTACACGGCGTACCGTATCGTTCAGCGTGTCCGCGATGAACATATTTCCGGCGGCGTCAATCGCAACGCCGCTTCCAGCCGCCGGACTTTTCGCCGTAACGTCAGCAAGATTGAGTTGCGCGCTGATCGCTGGCCCACCGTCGCCGAACGATCCGCGCTCGCCAGTGCCCGCGGCCATTAGGGGAATTGCCTTGCTGGAAGCGGTTGAAATAATTCGAGCGATACGGTCAGAAGCAGCATAAGCAAGGAGGCCGTGCGAATCCGTCGCCAAGCCGGAGCCAGTAACTGCGCTCGCGACAGTCCGCACCACGGACGCTGTTACCGGCGCCGATGCAGTTGACGACGTCGCGGCAGAATCATTTTGCGCTCCCGCGCGCACTGCAAAAAGCGCCACCGCGCAAAGTAACAGCGCCCCGCATCCAAACAAAATTCGCCGCAATTTAGCTCCTTGGCCCTTCAAGCACCTGTAACACCGGCGCGTCTCATGATGCGCCCTATTGCAATCGGCTTTCTGTATCCTGGCCGAGCTTATCTCGTGCCTTACGATTCGCTTGCAAGCACACGGGTTGCGTCTATCGCCGCCTTTCATCGGCGATTTTCCAGCCCCTGAAATTCTCGATGATAGCACACGCTGTCCCGATTTCCGGCCGCGTGCATTCGCATCGCATTTTATCGCTCGCCACTCGTCACTTGTCACTTGCCATTGAGGTTTATCAATGTCCGTTGAATCCTTCGCGCCCGTACCGCTTGGCACTTTCGGCGGCCTCATCACGCTGCTCGATCCATCCGACGTTCCTCCCGGGATGTCGCCGAATCTCGGCGATGTGGAATTTTTTGCCGGCGGCGTCCGGACGCGCGCGGGCCTTGTTTCGCAATTTTCAGCACTCGCCGGCGGCGTCAGCGTCAATGGCCTCAAAACCTACATCACCGCCAATCTCGTCCAGCGCCTTTTGGCATTCGATTCATCCGGCAATCTGTACAAGGAAACTTCGCCCGGCGTTCTCGGTCTCGTCGCATCGGCCGGCACCCCGAATCTCTTTCTCAATTCGACCACGCTCTTCGGCCGCGAATATATGGCCTTCAGCGACAGCCTCGTCGGCCAGGATCTCCCGCGCCAATTCGACGACACGTACTTCGATCGCGTCAGCCAGTGCGGCCCAGGCGGCGGCCCTTCCGCTGCCGATGCTGCCGCCGCCGGCAACATTTCCGCGGGCGTGCACCAAGTCGTTGTGATTTTCGTGACGCGCCAAGGGTTCTGGACCGCGCCTTCGCCGGCAATTTCCTGGACCGCCGCTGGCGGGAAGCAAGTGACCATCACAAATATTCCCGTGGGCCCGCCCAACATCGTCGCGCGACTCCTCGCCTTCACCGGAGCGGGCGGCGCAGATTTTTATCAGGTTCCTGCGACGATGACCGTCAACGACAACACCACAACTTCACTCACCGTTGATTTCGACGATACTATTCTTCTGAGCGGCACGGCGATGAACAATCAATTCGGCCAAATCGAGCTGCCGAATCAGCTCGCGGTGATGGATTATTCCGATCGCCTCTTCTGGTGGGGCGAGCGCGCCAAAATGTCGAACTGGAACAACATCACGTTCGACGGCGGCTGGAATGTCGCAGGCGGCACGGGCGGCTCCGATTTGCCCCTTGGCTGGACGAGCGATCCCACATCGGGCGCAGGCGGCAGCAGGGAATCGAGCGACGTTGTATGGGGCGATGCCTATCGCATCAGCGGCAACGGTTCGAGCGTCGCGCGCGGAATGATTTCGCAATCGGCCGTCACCGATCCTTCGGGCAATGCTCTGCTCGCAAAGAATACGGAGTATTCCGTTCGCGCGCGCGTGAAACGCAGCACCAATCTTTCGCAAGGCACGTTGCGAATCAATTGCTTCAGCCCGACTGCCGGCGAAATCGGGGTGGGCCTGGCCATCACAGCGCTCACGGCAACCACCTTTTACGTCGAGTACACCGCGCAATTGATCCCGCCAAAATCAACGATTCCGAGCGACATGGTCATTCGCGTCTACGCCGATGGCGTGCCGGGCCCTAGCAGCGAGTCTTTCCTTGTGGATCAGCTCGAAATTTTCCCGACTCTCGCGCCGCAGAATGCTTCCATCGTTCGCGCGTCACGCGCGCTCAATGCCGAAAGCTACGACGGCGTCACTGGCCTGCTGGAAGTAGCCGAGAACAACGGGCAGGGTATTCGCGCGGCATTCACCTTGCGGGATTATTTGTACATCGTGAAGGAACGCAGCTTGTTCGTCACGCAGGATGACGGCGTAAACGAACCCGCGCTCTGGGACATTGAAGAAGTTTCCAATCAGGTAGGCACGCCGTCAGCGCGCGGGGTGGGGATCGGCGAAGAATGGGTGGTGATTGCCGGCCGAGCCGGTCTTTACTATTTCGACGGGGGCAATCCCGTCAAACTCTCGCAGGAAATTCAGCCCACGTGGGACGCCATCAATTGGGAATACAGCTCGCAAATCTGGGTAGAGGTGGACACGCAACACAAGCGCATTCTCGTCGGCGTGCCGATGGGCGCGGCCACTGCGCCTTCGCAAATTCTCGTCCTCGATTACACCGAAGGCTTCCTCGATCCGCTTCAGACCATGCTCAGCCAGCCCGGCTACGGCCGCCAGTGGACGCAGTGGTTCATCGCGGCAAATTCCTGCGGGCTAATCGAGCGCCCGAGCGGCGTGGCGCAACTTTTCTTCGGCAATAACGCAGCCAACGGAAAAATTTATGGCCTCACTCCCGGCGCATATTCTGACGATGGCGCCGCAATCAATTCGTATTACACCACGGCGTTTCTCTCGCGCACCGGTCTCGGCGGCCGCAATCTCTTTGGCTACGCGACGGGCAACGTGCAAGGCTCCGGTACACTCGCGCTCACAGCTCTGCTTCCAGGTAATATCGCGCAAGGCCTCGGCGGATGGCCGCTCGCCTCTCCCGCCACGCAAGACATGGAAATTTTCACCAGCATCCTAGCCGAGCGCGTTGCCTATCAAGTAAGCATCGGCGCCGAAGGCGCATGGTTCTCACTAACAAAATTAGTGCCCTGGGCCAAGCCCGACCCCTGGTCAGTCGTCCGCGGCCACAATTAACCTACGTCAGGCCGCCTAATCCTGGCGCGGCATCCTGCCGCGTTCTCGCGCGCGGTACCGACGGATTATGTCATCGGCAAAATGTCGGCTCACTATTGATGGTGGCCCATTCGCTCTCGGGCAACCGAAAATCCTTGCTGCGACTCCAACTTGCGGGGTGCGACGCGGTTCTATAAACTGCATTCCGCATTCCTGCAACGTGATTGTGCGTGCGGTTGCGTTTTCGCGGTAGGTTCTCAGGGGGATGGATGCAACGGGTGTTTGGTAATCTGACGCTGCTCGGTTTGTTTCTTGCGCTGACCGGCTGCGGAGGCTCTTCATTCCCGCTCGCTCTCACGGTTTCCTCAAGCCCCGGCACTATCTCCGGAGGTGGCACTTATACATTCTCCGCCACGACGACGAATTCGACGACGCAATCCGGCGTCATCTGGTCTCTTGCTCTGGATACTCCGAGCAGCACGTCCGATTCGACAACGCCGTGTAGCTCGTCGTGCGGCACTTTTGTCAACTCAGGTACGACCGTCACTTCGCAGACGACCTCCGGCAGCACGACTTACTACAACACGGTGTCTTCAATTTCCTACACGGCCCCGTTGACGCCGCCGACGCCGAATGAGATCGTTCTCACCGCGGCAGCCCCAACAAATGCCGCGGTCACTGCCGACGTGATTTTCGAAATCGGCACACCAGCCATCGTTGTGCGCCTCTCGAACACGTTCTCGACGATTTCGCCCGGTGCTGCGCCTGTGACGCTCAACGCCAGCGTGCAATTTGATTCCGCGAACGCCGGCGTAAATTGGACGTTGGCTGCCGGTGGTTCACCCTGCAGTCCGGCGTGCGGAACGTTGGCGCCTGCCGCCGCGCCCAGCTTCAGCGCGACATATACACCGCCAGCAACCGTTCCGGCAGCGCCGGATAATTCGCCGACGATCACAGCTACATCGGTGACAAGTAACACCACGTCCGCGTTCGATTCATTTGTAATTCAAACGCCTCAACTTCCGATCAGCGTGCAGATCACGAATCCATTCACGTCAATCGCAGCAGGTTCGGCCGGAGTCACGGTAAACGCGCAAGTAACAAATGACCGTCAGGGACAGGGCGTCACGTGGTCCATCGCGCCCTCGTCGAACACCGGTTCACTTAGCGCCAACGAAGCAACGAGCGTCCTCTACACGCCGCCGAACACGACGCCGCAGCCGCCTTACAATACACCGACAATCACGGCAACGTCAGTGGCCGATCCAACAAAATCGGCCTCATTCACATTCACGATCGTTAATTCGTCCAGTACACAATCAGCCTGCCACCAGAACGGAACTTTCGCATTCAACCTATCGGGCCTTGGTTCATCTGGGGAGCCGATCGCAATGGTCGGCAGAATGTCATTCGACAACGGCAAAGTGATGGTTAGCTCGGTGGACGTGAACGACAATCGGCAGATTACTTCTGGCGGCGGAATTTCGGGCGACTGTACGCCGGGGCGCGTCGAGTTCGGCGCGGAGACGGCAACGATTACGCTCGATAGCGCTCTTCCGTCGCTTCCGGCCGCCCAATTCATCACTCTCGTAAGCAATCTACACAATTCGCCCTTAGTGCCGAAATGGCTCGACGCAAATCAGCGTCGCCTCACCGGTGAACTCATCGAACAGAATCCGGGCACGTTCTCACAATTCGGCGGCGATTTCGTGTTCCATTTGGCGGAGGCATCCTCGGCCTCGTCGGTCTCCTCGGTTACCAAAGGGATCGCGTCAGTTGGCCGTTTTACTCTCGCTTTTGACGGCGCAAAGGGCTCGATTTCAAAAGGTGCGATAGACGCGAGCGCTGAAAATGAAGGCGCGCTCGTTACAGCAGGTTCTATTACCGGTACCGCCACGCCTCCCGATGCGAATGGCCGCGGCACCATGAATTTGAGTTTCGCGGGGCAGGGAAGCCGCGCCTTCGTGTATTATGCGGCCTCGGCGAATCAGTTTCTCCTTGCCGAAATGGATCCCTCAGTGAACCTAGCGCCCGCATCGGTCTCGGTATTTTCTTTTCCGAATGCTCGCTATATGCCTGCCGTGGCGTCTGGCGGCGCGGATGAACAATCGCTTGCATCGCTGCCGCAGTCGGCCGCAGCTTTTGCTCTGGGAAGGGGAGCCACTCACTACACGTACGACGCTTCAACCGGACGCTTTTCGAATGTGTACACCGACGGCGACGGAGAGAATCGTCCCGACATCATCTACTTGACCGCACCTGACGCTTTCTGGCAGCTCAACGTATCCACCGCCAAGCTAAGCTTCTCAACGGTTTCTGTCGCGCACTAGATTCGTTTAGCAGATCACGAGAAACCGCCGCGTCTAATGACGCGTCCTAGAATGCCGAATCGCAATCAGTGAAAATCGCAGTTCCGATTTCTATTTTCTCTTTCCCATTTTTTCCTAACACGCGGATGCGCCGATGCCATCGATCGGCTTTTGTGGGACTGGTCATAAGACCGGCCGCTTTCCTCGCCCGGTAGTTGAGTTAAATTTGTTCGCACCAAACCGGCGCGAGCATTTTCCATTTCCTCTTTTCCATTTTCGGAACCAACCGATGCTCACCATTCCCCAAATCGAAGCTCTCCGCGCAGCCAACCCGCATCTCTACGAGGCGCTGAAACGCGTCGTCACCGGCGTCAACGCCATCGGCACGACAAACAAACTCAGCCTCGACACGGCCATCACCGACGGCACCGATTTCGCCCGCGTGGCCGCCGACGCGCTGTCGAACAACGCCGTTGACCCCACGAAACCCGGTGTTCTGATGCGCGGCTCCGTTCCACCGGTGTGGAGCACAGGCTTCACCTACGCGTCTACGCCATCGAGCATCACGTGGTCATGGGCGGGCCTCACAATTTTTCGCGCCGACGGCACCAGCACATCCGTCGGGAGCGGATCGCTCCCAGTCAGCGGCCTGGCGGCGGGCACTACGTATTACTTCTATCCCTACTGGGACGAAGCAGCGCAAGAGCTAGCATGGGTCGCGAGTGGTGTGGGCTCGCCAGCAAACGCGCAGTCCGCCAAAACCAATGCAGCCGCGCAGGAGCAATCTTTGCAAGGACGTATACCGCTCAGCCAGGGCGCAATGGTTGCGGCCACGCCTTCATCCGGCAGCGGCGGTGGTTCGGGAGGGGGCAGCGGAAGCTGTTTGCGTGCTGGCACAGTGGTTCTTACGCGCGAGCGCGGTACTGTGCCGCTCGATACCTGCGGCATCGGGGATCATCTTCTCGGTCCGGGTAATGGCGGCGTTGGTCCTGGCGGTCGCGCACTTCCAGGCGGAAAGCATGCCTGGACGCGCATCGTCCGCCTTGAAGTCCTTCCGGCCGACACATTCATCCGCCTGCATCTTTCAAACGAAGAGATGCTCGACGTTACGCCGCATCACATCTTCACGCTTGCCGACGGCTCGCCCATGCGCGCCGAACGCCTATGCCTCGCGGATATTTTGGAAGGACGCTTCGGCCGGCTCACGCTGCGCCGTATTGAAGCGATCAACGAGGAAGGAAGGAAAGTGACGATAAGCTGCGCGCCAATCCACGAATTCTATGCCGGCCGCCACGCCGCTACAGTCCTAACTCACAATTACACATTTACTTCCTGAAGCGCGCCCCACGCGGACGTCACTCGAGGCGCGGGCGTCCTGCCCGCAGATTTCGTGCTGGGCGGCAACGACAAAAATTGGCATATCGGTTTCGTAGGCCGACAGGCCGACCGCTATTTGCATTTCAAATGTTCAAATTTTAAATTCTCAAATTTCAGACCCAAAACTCCGCTCGCTCAGGAAATCGCAGATGCAAGGCCGCACCTACTATCTAACCACCCTCGACGCCTGGCAACGCAGTGCAGCGCTATTCGCCTCATCGCACTTTGCGCACGCGGATCCGCGCGCGGACGCATCCGCGCCTCCCGGCACAATCATGATTCTCGCCTTCGTCGAAGCAGACGAAGGCGTTCACAACGCGCTCTCCGCCGATCCTGAATGGGAACCCATACCGCATCCGCTTGCCAATAAGCCCGTATCCGCGCGTGTAGCCGCGGCGCTCGCAGCCCATGGTGTCACCGCCGGCGCGCACACTTTCGACGTCGCTGAAGCCGTCTCGCGCGCTAACCCAATTCTGCGCTACCGCGTTTTCTAACGGTTGGCTGTCGTGTGCGTGAAAAGCTCAATCTAGGGGACGCCAATCCGCCGCGGAATTACGAACCGCGCCGACGTTCTCTGCATCTGGCTCGTCACTCGTCACTTTCTCCTATGCTGATTCGCCCTTACACCGACGCCGATCTCTCCGCTCTCCGCCGCATGCACGCGGCCCAAGGTTTCAACTATGCGTTCCCAGAACTTAGCCACCCGCTTTTTCTCTCGAAGATTGTGGTGGAGGACGATGCCGGCCACGCCGTCATGGCCTCCCTCGCGCGTCTGACGTGCGAAATTTACCTGCTGATGGATCCAGCGTCAGGAACTCCACGCGATCGCTTCACTCGAATCGCCGCGCTTCAGCGTGCGGGCGAGTCAGATTTGCGCGCTCGCGGCCTCGAGGACGCGCACGCATGGCTGCCTCCGAGCATCGCCTCGCGCTTCGGTCGCCGTATCGAGCGGCTCGGCTGGCAATGCGATGATCACTGGACACCCTACTGCCGCCGCTTCGTGTAGTCGTGGCAGAGCATCCTGCCCGCGTCTGGTTCGTACGACGTCGGTCGGATAATTGCCGGAACGAGTCTGCGACTCTGAAGCCGCGAACGCCCGGTAGCAACTTGTAGACGTGGTCATAAGAGCGGCCGAATTCCTCTTCCGCGATAGCGAGACCGTGGCGCAGTCACTCGAAATATAAAATCGTAAATCCGCAAGTCTCATATTTTCTTCCAAGGAGAATCCACATGGGTCGCGGTGCTCAGCAACAAACTCGTCAACTCACCGATCAGCAGCTCGCTCTTCAAAACCAAATGCTCGGCCAGGAAAATGAGCAGACGCAGCAAGACCGCACACTCCTGATGCCGACAATCAATTCGCTGCTCACCAACCCCGGCTACACAGCCGCGCAGCAGAATGCGATCACTCAGGAGGGAATGGGTTCGGCGCGCACTGCCTACGATTCGCTCGCGCAATCGGCGCAGAATCAGGTGACGCGCACCAACAATTCCGCCGGCTTCGACGATCTTACCGCGCAGCTCGGCCGATCCGAAGCGCAAAATCTGGCGCAGCAAGCCCGTCAGAATCAGATCACGTTCGCCAACGATGCACAAAGCCAGCAACTTGCCGGCTTGAGCGCACTCGGCCAGACCTACGGCATCGACACCAATCTTCTCGGCAAGTCGATGAGCGTGCCCAGCCAGTTGCTAGGCGTTCGCTCGAGCGCGTCGGGAAATCCGGATTACAGCTCCTTCGGGGGCCTCTTCGGCAGTCTAGGCCTCGGGCTCGGCTCTCTATTCGGATAATCGCCTCGAATGTACAATGCACAAATCTAGGACGCGGCATACGCGGTTCGTGCGTACCGATCACGTCGGGAAAACGCGCCGGTTTACTCAACAAAGCATGCGACAAGTGCCGCGACTCATTCGCTCGCAAAACTCGAATTCTCTAATCTCAAATCTGGCAATGCTACCCGAGGCTCCCACCCATGGCCCGCTTCCTCGACTTCTATCATCTCGCGGCAGCGTTCGCCGCGCTTGTGCAATTCTCGTTATTCCTACGCTGGCTCTACCGCCGGATCCGAAACGATGAACTAACACGCATCTTCGTCGAGGACATGGCCATGAATCATCTTCCACAAATTTACGCCTTACTCGAAAAGCTATGCGAGCAGCAGGGAATTGACCGCAACGCGCTGCCCCCAATCCGCTGGGTCAGCCTCAACGGCCCCGGCCGCTCTTAGAAT
This sequence comes from Candidatus Acidiferrales bacterium, assembly GCA_036513895.1. Taxonomy (GTDB): domain Bacteria; phylum Acidobacteriota; class Terriglobia; order Acidiferrales; family UBA7541; genus Palsa-147. The sequence goes on from DATBYF010000107.1 coordinate 60,198, forward strand.
CCAAGTCGTGAATTGCGCAGCGCCGCCATCCCGCCGGCGGGTTCGCCGTACAGGCGATGGGGTCAGGAACGCCAGCAGGACGTCGGCGGCTGCATTCATCGATCAAATCTGTCAGTTCATCGCGTCGAAGACGAGCTCACGCGCGAAATTCAGCTAAGACCTGGCTCTTCTTCTCCTTACAGTCGTCACTGGCTGGGGTCTGTGAAGCATCCCGCGTCCTTGCTACGTGCAAGCGCGCGAGAATCGTGTCGATAAGCCGATACGTCGTCCACAGGGCGACGCCGGACGGAAGCCCAATCGCGAGCCCAAACGCGAGGCCAGCTCGTGCCCGCGCCGGGATCAGAATCTCAGGCCATCCCCAGAAAATCGTGCACGCCGCGATCGTCATCACCAACTCCCCCAATACGCGGAATTGGGCGCTTCTTGGTGACGAGATCGTGGCATGCACTGTCGCGTTCATGGGAGGCGCAGAGATTAAGCGCACCAGCATCTCGCGTCAATCCGAACTACTACGGAGTGTGTTTTGTGCATTCCACGTACGTACAATTGGCGATCGCCGCGGCGGCTCGCCACCGTCTGGATCCTGCGCTCGTTTGCGCCATCGTCGAGCAGGAATCCGCGTGGGAACCTTGGGCCATCCGCTACGAGCCAGGATTTTTCGCGAAGTACGTAGCGCCCCTTTTTGCCATTTGCAAGGTTGAGCCTGCGACAAATACGGAGGCCTATTCGCGCGCCATCTCGTGGGGCTTAATGCAAGTCATGGGGCAGACAGCGCGCGAGCGCGGCTTCACCGGGAAATTTCTAAGCGAGCTATGCGATCCCTCGACCGGCCTAGACGCCGGCTGTGAACTCTTCGCGCATAAATCCGCGCTCGCCGAAGGCAAGCTCGAGCGCGCTCTCGCGCTCTGGAACGGCGGCACAAACGCGGAATATCCGGCGCAAGTTTTAGCGCGCGTCGCTAACTACAGTGCCATCATTTCGCAATCCCAGTAGTGACTTCGCGCGATCGGCAAACGTAGGTACGTGATTCACAGAACGATTCCATGTCTCTTCGCCACATCCTCGCCGCCATCGTCACAATCATCGCCATCCTGCTATTCGTGTATTCCTGGCTCGAATCGCGCGCGGATCGCGCTCAATTTCAAGCTACGCTCGCCACTCAACAGCAAATAATTAACGCGGCGGAATCACGCGAACACGAGAGCGCTGCCGAGCTAAAGACCTCGCTCGATCAAATCGCCGAGCTCAAGCGTCAAATTCAGACTCCGCAGCAAATCATTAGCTCGTTGCCACAATTTCTGCCCTTACCTCAACCGATCACGCTAAGCACTGCGCCGCAACACGCACACTCGCGATCATCTCAGACGCTCGATAATTCACCCGGCACACCACGGGAAATCGTCACCCAGAAGGGAAGTGCCGCGCTTGCCGCATCTGCACCCTCTGCCGCAACTGCGACTTCTCTGCCCGACAGCCCCACTCCTCGCCGATCGGCAGCCGAGCTTTTGCATGCGCTTAGGTCCGATCTCTCAAAATATAAATCTCCTCGGTCCGAATCGCCGATTCCGCCGGGCGCAGCGCCTTCGCAAAACGCACAAGCGTCCACTTCGCCCGGTGGTCAGTCCGAAAACGCCGAAATCCCCGAAGCAGATCTCAAACCCCTCTATAACTTCGTTCAGGATTGTCGCGCATGTCAGGCGCAGCTCGCCGCCGCAAATGCAAATTTGAACGATGAACAAGCTCGCTCCGCCGCACTCACTCGCGAACGCGACGCAGCCGTCACCGCCGCAATAGGCGGCAGCTTCTGGCGCCAACTAAAACGCAACACAAAATGGTTGGCGATCGGAGCCGCGATAGGCGCCGTCGTCACCCGCACACGGTAGCCGCGACGCCACAATTCGCCCGCCCAGATTCCATCCGTATTTCTCGAACAGAGTGAGTACCCGCAAATAGATATCGCTGTGCGCTCTGAACCGAAATGCGGGGCGATCGGGCGCGTTGGCTGCGGGGAATGGATCACTCCAATCGCCACGCAGTTTGTTGTCGACACAACCAACGACCAGCGGCAGGAAATGCACCGCGTGCAGTTCCCCCCATAGAATTCGCTAGCGCTGTCCCAGCCATGATTTTGGAATACGCCCGCCAGGCACCCAGTGGCAGGGTATTCATCCGCCTTCAATTGCCACATCCCGGTTGGAGTCGAGCAGGTCCTCGATACTGCAAGGAGCGAGCCCTTGTCCCCAACCGTTAGGTCACGCCCCGGGGTGACCCGCGAAGCAAAATCCTCGCAAATCGCAGTGCCGCAAAATATATATTGACATCCGGTAATTTATATTATGTAGTCTCTTCTTGGGTAATTGTTAGAGCTTTGTATGTAGCTCGTAATCAATGAGTTGCTCCACGGCGGAGGCATCGCCTCCAATGGCTTCGCGACCATTTACGAACACGGTAGGGGTGCTGTTGACTCCCAGCTTTTGGCCGGCGGCGAGGTCGACTTGAACGACCTCTTTTGCGGCGGGATCAGCGAGGCAGGCGCGAAAAGTGTCTCGCTGGAGTCCCGCGGCTACGGCAGCATCCGTCAACTTTTCGTACGCATTTTCAGCTGAGATGAGATCTTGCTGGTCAAAGATCGCGGCTTCCATCTTCCAGAATGCGTCGGAGGAGGTTTCATAGGCGCAGTGGCCAGCAATTGCCGCCGTCATCGCCCAGGGATGTATCGCCTCGATCGGATAGTTCTTGAAGACGATTCGCACTTGAGGGTATTTCTGCTCGAGTGTTTTGAGGTATTCGTGCAGTTGACGGCAATGCGGGCATTCAAAGTCGCTGAACTCGACCAGAGTGATTTTTGAGTCGGAAGGGCCTTTCGACGGAGAGCCCTTCGCCGACAAATCTTTACGGACCGAGGCGAAGGGGTCTTCGCTGGTCTTATAGAGCTCGCCGCGAATGAGGTACGCGCCATCCTTGCTCGCGTACACGACGCCCCTCTGGTCTTGGTCCTTGTATTTCACCTCGATCCCAACCTCATAGTAACCAGGAATTGTTGCGTCCTTGTACGGGCCAAGTTTGACCTGGAAATCTAGCCCCCAACTGAAGAGATTGCGCAGAAATGATTCGATGGTCGCCGAGAGATGCGCCTGGTCGGAAGAACTCGGCGCAGCGGGCGGCGTCTGGCCGCGAGCAGCAACCTCAAAATTCAGAATGACGGCGAGCGCGAGGACGATTCGGAATTTCATGGAAATATTTCTCCTAAAGATCCTAAGAGGCTGAGAAGAATCTCACGACACGAAACGATTGGCGAGCGGGAATCGCCGCCCAACGCTAAACGCCTTGGACGTAATCTTGAGGCCCGGAGCTGCTTGATTTCGTTTGTATTCGTTCTGGTCTACTCGCCGAGTAATGCTGCGGACGAGTTCAATCGAGTATCCGAAATCGCTGGCGATTTCCTCCGGATCCTTCATGTCCTCGACGTATGCTTTCAATATCCTGTCCAGAACATCGTAGGGCGGCAGCGTGTCGGAATCGCGCTGATTGGGACGAAGCTCGGCGGACGGGGGTTTTGTCAGCGTTTCGACAGGGATGACTTCCCTTTCGCGATTTCGCAATCTAGCGAGCTCGTACACCATCGTCTTCGGTACATCGGAAATTACCGCGAGGCCGCCAGCCATGTCGCCATAGAGTGTGCAATATCCGACGGCAATCTCCGATTTATTGCCCGTGCTCAGTACAAGCGAGCCGAATTTATTTGATAACGCCATAAGCAGATTGCCGCGAATTCGTGCCTGAATATTTTCTTCGGTCGCGTTCACAGGGATGCCACTAAACACAGGATCGAGGACTTGTAGATACTCGTCGAACACGCCCGTAATCGGGAGCACTATGAATTTTATGCCAAGATTTTCGGCAATCTTTCGCGCGTCGCGCAGGCTGCCCTCCGAAGAAAAAGGCCCAGGCATCCCGACGCCGAGCACATTCTCGGCGCCGACGGCATCTACGGCGACGGCAACGACCAGCGCAGAATCGACACCGCCGCTTAACCCCACGACCACTTTTGAAAATCCGCATTTGCGAACGTAGTCACGCGTACCGCAAACCAACGCCTTGTATGCGGCTTCTAGCTCATCAGACGTTTCATGGCGGATATCGCCGGCAAGCGTCTCCGTATCGAACAACACGAGATCATCCTGGAAAGAATGCGCGCGCGCGACAATCGTTCCGTCGGGCGCGATCGCCACACTCGAGCCATCGAAAACGAGACTATCGTTACCACCGACCTGATTGACGTAAACAACCGGCACATGGTGCTGGCGAGCGAGGGCGCGCAGCATATCGAGGCGTAGACCGCGCTTGTCGATTGTGAACGGGGAAGCGGAAATATTCAGCAGGAGGCTACTTCCCTGCCCGACAAGCTCTGCCACCGGATCGCGTTCGTAGAGCCGCTGCGCCCAGAAATTTTTATCATTCCATCCGTCTTCGCAAATGGTGATACCCAGCTGCTCAGCGCCGAGGCGAATTACCGATTGCGAGTGTGCTGGCTGAAAGTATCGCGACTCGTCGAAGACGTCGTAGGTGGGTAAGAGCATCTTGCGCTGCTCGAAGATGATGCGGCCGTCGGCGATCAGAGCTGCTGTATTGGCGACGGGCTTGCCTGTATTGTCTTGCGCCTTGCCAACGTATCCCACGATGCTGGGCATCGGGATACATTTGGCAAGCTTGTCGAGTTGGGTGTGGTTTCGTTCTACAAAAGCGGGGCGTTCGAGGAGATCCTGCGGCGGATATCCGCAGACGCATAGCTCCGAGAACACTGCAAGATCTGCCCCGCGGGACTTGGCCTCGCGCGCAATTTCCAGTATACGCGCCGAATTGCCGTCGAAATCACCTACGGTAGGATTGAACTGGGCAAGGGCAATTTTCATTACGTAAGTAGAATACGGTGCTACCGCGCCTATATCAAATTACAGCCTTGCGGCGAGCCTACGCGGTCACGGGAGCTCTCGCTGCAGCCAGACGCAAAACGGGCTCCTGGGTAGATAACCGCCAGGAGCCCGGCAATCTGGCGCGGGAGTGCTCCAATTAGACGCTAAAGGAGCTGCCGCAGCCGCAGGTGCTCTTCACGTTCGGATTGTTGAACTTGAAGCCCGAGCCTTCGATGGATTCGATGTAATCGATCGAAATACCGTCGAGGTACATCTCGGACATTTGATCCACAAGAACCTTCAGGCCGTCGAATTCGTACACGTTGTCGTTGTTCTCGTTGACCTGATTCTCGAAGGCCATGTGATAACTGAAACCCGAACAGCCGCCGCCGACTACAGCCACGCGCAGACCCGTCGGAACCGGATTCTGCTGCACCAGTATTTCCTTTACCTTCTCGACTGCTACCGGCGTTAGTTGAACCATGCTTGGTATCCTCCAATAATCGGAGCCAGGCGCAAGCCTAACTCGTCAACACCCATTATACCAGATCGCCAAAATATTGTGGGCCATCGGTAGCAGCCCTATGGCCGCCCGATCCGTTGGCCGCTCGTCGTATCGAAGACATCATTCCGCAGAAATTGCTCGCTCGTCCACGGCGGAGGGTCGCCACCGAGATACTTGTGGAACCATTCTAGGTGCGCCGTGTAATAGAGCGCCATCTCATACCAACTTGGCCAATGTCCGGCGTTCGAATATATGATCAAGCGCGACGGCACATTCATTTTCTGCAGCGACGTAAACATCTGAAGCGATTGTGTATACGGCACGCGAAAGTCCTGCTCGCCGGAAATCACCAGGCAGGGCGTCTTGAAATTCTGAACAAAATACGATGGCGAGAATTTCACATATTGCTGCGAATCCCAGGGATTTCCCTTAAATTCCCACTCGGGAAACCATTGCTCCTCGGTGGCACCGGCCATCGAGCGCAAATCGAAGACGCCCATCATTGATGAAATAGCCTTGAAGCGATCCGTGTGGCCTTCGAACCAGTCCATCATGTATCCGCCGTAGGACCAACCCATCGCACCCATGCGGTTCGCGTCCACGTACGGAAGTTTCGCGAGCTCGTCGGTGACCTTCATCAGGTCGTCGAACGGTTCCCCTCCCCAATCGCCGGAAATTTCGGCCGTAAATTCCTGGCCGTAGCCCGTAGAACCGTGAGGATTCGCGAACGCGACAACATAGCCCGCTCCGGGATAAACCTGCCAATCGCCGCGGAAAGCATCCGCCCACTGCTGCTGCGGGCCGCCATGAACGTTGAGTATCAGCGGATATTTCTTCGTAGCGTCAAAGCCGTGCGGCTTGACGATAAAGACTTCGATCTTCGCACCCGCAGCGCCGGTGACCCACATGCGCTCGGCGGGGCGAATGTCCACTTCGTCGGCAACCTTGTCATTGAAGTGGGAAAGCCGTTTCGGCTGCGGATTTTTTGCGCCCGAAAGCTCCGCGGAGAAAATCTCGGCGGGCTCGCCGGTAGAGCGATGAATGAAGATCATTTCGCGAGCGTCGCCGCCGACGTCGAAAGCATCGATCGAGTTATCGGAGAGAATCTGGCGAATTCCGCCGGAATCGAGCGTCACCTGGAAAACGGGTTCGTCGCCTTCAACCGGCGCGCTGAAATAGAGAGATTTCGAATCTCGGGCCCATTCGTAATCGTCTACCCAGTTGTGGAAGGATTCTGTTAAGACGCGAGACGTTCCCGCCGCGCGATCGTAGACGGCCAGCCGAAATAGGTCCGATTCGTAGCCCGGCTGCTTCTGCGTGCGATAGGCAATGTATTTGCCGTCGGGCGAGTAGCGCGGCGTGCCATCGAATGCCAGATTTGCGGCAGTGATATTTCGCGCTTGGCCTTCGCCCGTGACAGAAACCAGCCAGACGTCCCCGTTTGTTGACGAGGCGGGGTCGGCATCGTGATCCGAAACAAATGCAAGCTCCGAGCTGTCGGGCGAAAAATCGTATTGCAAGGGGCCAGAGAGTTGAAACATGGGCGAATCGAAATTGCCTGGCGTTAAGTCACGTACTGCACCGTTGCTTACGTCGGCGATGAGGATGTGGGTGCGCGTGCCGTCTTTCCACGAAGTCCAATGGCGATAGAGCAAGCCATCGGCCATGTGTGCTTGAAGCGGACCCTTGCTCCAGCGGTCGGCGATTTTTTTGTTGCAGGCATCGTCGGCGCCGCATTTAGGATAGACGTCGCTCGAAAACACAATCCACTTGCCATCCGGAGACCAGAGCGGGTCGGCGACGCCAGTGGAGACATGCGTAAGCTGCGCCGCTTCCCCGCCGGCCGTCGGGATGATGTAGATGTCGCTCGAGCCGCCGCGGCCGCTGACGAAGGCTATGTGGCTGCCGTCGGGCGAAAAAACGGGAGAAGTCTCGCCAGCGTCGCCGTTCGTGAATTGTCGCGCGTTCGTCCCGTTGGAATTCATGAGCCAGATATGCTCGACGCGCTTGGCGCGGGCGAGATCGCTGGTTGCGACTGTGAACACGACCATCGAGCCATCGGGCGAGACGTGCAGGTGGGCAAGTGCTCGAACGCGATACAAATCTTCAATTGTGAATGCGCGCTTATCGGCGCGGCTTGGGATTACGAAGCCCAGGCAGAACAACAGGAGCATCAGCGCTTTTCGATACATTCAAACCTCATTGGTTAGGATTGGTGCGACCAAACAAACGCACGATTTAACCACGGTCCGGCAGCGTGCCACAACACGTTTTGTCTCCGGTCACTGCCTCCAAAGGGGGTGCAAAATTGTCTCGATTAGAAGCCATCGCTTCCTTTTGTTTTCATAGAGTTACGGCGGTTTCTAATCGTTTGCGTGTCTCGATTAGAAATGCTGCTTCCCATTGGCGATCGCTCTGACTTTGCGGTTGGAAGTCACCTTGAAAGGGCCGAAATGCCGTCGGCCGAACGCCCATGAGAAGGCAGGCTCCCTGCCGCCGGACTGAAGTCCAGCTTCCCCCTGCTGAAGGAGGCTCCCACCCTCACGTAAGAACATTCACTCTCCTCGTCGAGAATATGGCCAAGCGTTAATTGGGCCCGGGAGGCGGGTGCTTCCCGGCTCTGAATAACATTTCGTCATTGCGCCGTGTTCAGAATCCGCTCGTTTTGAGTAGCCCGCGTTTCACATTCGTAGGTCATCGCCTCAAATATAGGCTAGCATGGCGTGCGTAAAAAGAAAGAGCGAGGGTCTGTGGATTCGCTTGGCGAATTTCGCAGCGAGGCTGCCTACGCGGAGATTTGCTTTCGATTGCGATTTGTCCCGGAGGCGGGAGCCTCCGGGCTCTGGTGGAATGAACGCTGACAATGAGCGGCGCAGATAAAATTGTCGAGACTATGTCGAGTAGCGCGGAGTCCGCTGCTGCTGCCAATGGCGAGCGGTTGCCGCAGCAGGGACTCGGCCGATCCGTTGCGCTGCATCTGATTCCTGGAGCGGCGACTGCCGCGATTTATATTGCGTGTATGCCCGCAGTGACGCACGCGGGATATCCACCGCTGGCAGCGTTGCTCATTGCTTCCGTGGTAGGGCTGATTCCAATCGAGCTTGGTATTCTCTATTTTCAGGGCAAGCGAAGAAATGGGCGATGGTCGCTGGACGGAATTCTTCTATACCGCGAGACGTGGCCAATATCGAGATACTTCACAGTAGTGCCTGCGGTTTTTTTGATTTGTATCGGCGCCATCGGAATCTCTGTCCCCATAGATCGCCTGTGGGCGCGCGTGGCGTTCTCATGGCTGCCGGATCAATTCGTGTTCATGGGTATCAAGCAATACGCGGGGTACGGACATACTGTGCTTTGGGTGACGTTTTTTTCGCGGCTGGCGCTGGGCATGCTGGTGCCGATTTGCGAAGAGATGTATTTTCGCGGGTACCTGCTTCCGCGGATATCACGATTCGGCGGGCGCGCGATATTGCTTGGGTCCGGGCTGTATGCATTTCAAAATTTCGCGCTGCTTTATAGCCTTCCCTCGATGTTTCTCGCTTCCCTGCCGATCGTAATCGTGACCTGGGTCACGCACAATTATCGCGTGGGGATGGTGGCGCGGATTGCGCTGGGGCTAGTGGGCGGCGTTTTGGGATTGATTGGGATTATGCATCTTGGACGATGACACGGCTCGAACACGCAATCGAACGCAATTTGCTGTGCGAGATGATTTGAGGATGTGGCGTTTTCACTTAGAATGATTTGCTTATGAAAAGGACAGTTACTTTGATTCCGGGCGACGGAATCGGCCCGGAAGTGGCCGCCGCGGTGAAGGATATTCTGGCGGCGACCGGCGTGCAGATTGATTGGGAAGAGATTCCGGCGCGCGCGGACTTCGAACGGCGCGGGCTCGATTTCATTCAGGCGGGCGTACTCGATTCGGTACGGCGCAATCGAGTGGCGCTCAAAGGGCCGATGGCCACGGCGATTGCCGGCGGACCTCCAAGCATAAACGTAGCCCTGCGGAAGAATCTCGAACTCTACGCCAACGTGAGGCCGGTAAAGAATCTCGAAGGCGTGCGATCGGTTTTTAAAGATGTAGACATCGTACTGATTCGCGAGAACACCGAAGACTTATACGCCGGACTCGAGCACACGGTGGTGCCTGGAGTGGTGGAGAGCCTGAAAATCATCACGGAAAAAGCTTCGAACCGGATCGCGCGCTTCGCGTTCGAATATGCGCGAAAATATGGCCGCAAAAAGATACATGCCATTCACAAAGCAAACATCATGAAGCTTTCAGACGGCCTGTTTCTCACGACGGTACGCAAGGTGGCGAACGAATATAAGGACATCGAATATCACGAGCTGATCATTGACAACGCCTGCATGCAAATCGTAATGAATCCGCACCAGTTCGACATGTTACTGCTCACCAATCTTTATGGCGACATCATGAGCGACCTCGCCGCGGGTCTCGTGGGCGGGCTTGGCGTGGTGCCGAGCGCTAACGTGGGCGAAGGCATGGCGCTATTCGAGGCTGTACACGGCACGGCGCCGGACATAGCGGGAAAAGGAATCGCGAATCCGACGGCGCTGTTGATGAGCGCGATCATGATGTTGCGCTACATGGACGAAGAAGAAGCTGCCAAGCGCGCCGAGACTGCCCTGGCGAGCGTGTATCGCGAAGGGCGGACGCTCACACCGGACGTGGGCGGTAAGGCGACGACGGCGGAATTCGCGCAGGCGGTGATTCATGCGATGGAGCAGCCGGCGAAGGCACGAGCGTGAACCCGGTTGACATCACGAATGCGGCATTCCAAAATGAAGCAGACGAACAGAGTCAAACTGATGAGCGCGGATTCTCGGAGGCCCAATCGTGGCAGTGATGGACATTGACGTCGCGGCGCACGCGAATGGCGAAGTACTGAAGCTCGAGCCGATATCAGAGGGCACGACGACCAAGCGCAAGCGGAAGCCGCACATCGTAGCTGTGATCAATGACATGTGTACGGGGTGTTCCGGTTCGCCTGCGTGCGTGGATTATTGCCCGGTGGCCGAGTGCATGTATTGGGTGGAGGATGAAGACCATCCGCCGTTCGGACATATTCGCGTTGATCCCCTGCTCTGTATTGGGTGCAAGCTGTGCACCAGCAAGGGGCCGGATGGGGCGTTTCTGGAGGGGTGCCCGTGGGATGCTATTGATATGGTGCCGCTGGCGGAGTTTGAAGCTACTTTTGGGCAGATGCCTTACTGAAGCAAACCACAAGAACCTCCCCCGTATTTTTTGATTTCTCATTTTGAAATTTGCGTTGCGGCCGGATAGTACTGCGTGCTCGCGTACATGGAGCGCTGGTATGGCTTGTGATTACTGGCTGGGCGCAAAGACGCCGGCAGGATGCCGGCGCTACGATTGCATGGTTGCCTGCGAGGTGATGGGTGGCGGTTGGTACTTCCGATTCTTTAATCAACGGCACGTCCTCCCGAGAAGCCGGAACTGAAAACCGGTGTATGACGCGCTCAGGTAGAGGCGGGCGGGCGATTCGCGGAATTCCCAAGCATTGTGGCGGGCGTTACATTCGTGGGCAGGATGCCGGCGCTACAAACGTTTAGCGCCACGCACAAGAGTTCGTGCCACGAAGTTGCGGCCGGGTATCTAGCGTTCTTTGGGGTGCAGGAAGTAGCGGATTAGGGACATTCCGCCGGTAATGGGGATCCAGATTAGATTTTTTAGAAGGCTGCTGCGACGGTCCAGGCGGTCACGTTCTTCGTCTACCTCTGCGCGGGTTTGAGCGATCAGTACCGTCGCATATTTCAGAAAATCAACGCCGCATTTGTCGCACTTGCCGCCGTGGGTTTGCTCGTTGAAGCATGCCGGACATTTGAAGCGGAGTGTGTTGTGGCAGCGAGTGCAAAACGTCGCTACATCGCGCACCGTCTGGCCACACTTGGGGCATTCCATCGTTACATTGTAGTCTGCAACGGCGAGTGACACTGCCTGTCCGCAAGGACAGGTCGGGCGAGAGAATAACGAGAGAGACGGCTAGGAAGAGCCGCGGCTGCGGACGCGCTCCAGCGTGAGGCGGGCCTGTTCGCGGACTTGCGGGAATGTATCTTCCCCGCTGCGTAAGTACGGCTCGATCGCGGCCGCATCTTCGGGCTTGCCAATCAGATAGAGCGCGCGTAACGCCTCCCAAACTATTTCGCTGCTGGGCGCAATGGAAAGTAGAGTTTGGCCCGCGGTAATGGCGGATTTATCGGGCACGGCCCACGCGGTGAGAGTTCCGGGAACGGCGACGCGGATTTCGGCCGACCCGTGATTGCCGGAGTCAATGTGGCCGACTAGCGTACCTGGATTCAGCGCATCGCCGGGCTTGAGCCGCTCGCGCACCGTGCCAGATGAGGGCGCGGGCATCGCAAATGGCTGCAACATCCCGACGATGACCCCATGCCCGGAATCATCGCCAAAGCGCACTAGTGATAACGCGGCATTTCTTTGCACCATCGGCTCCGGATCAAGGAGCATTTTGCGCAGGGCCTGGTGGAATTCTTCCGAGGTGTTGTCCTGACCCATCACCCACGCATCGGTTACACGAATTTCTGTGAGCGGATCGCTCGCCAGCGAAACGATTTGCGGATACCAGCGCTGGACCGATGTGTCGTTGCGTTCCATGCGAACTTCGAGCTGCGTCAGCGCGTGTTGGATTTCGCGGGCGTGCTTGTGATCGGAAAGAGACTTTGAGATTTGGTCATCGGTGAGCGGGCGGCCAAACCATGTGGCATTCCAAAAAAGGAAAGGCATCAGCACGAACAAAAGCGCGACCGCGAGGACCGCATAGGTCCACTTGCCGCCGACGGAGGGGCGCGTGGCGCGTTCAGGAACGGGGCCGCTTGTGCCGTTCACGCCTGACCTACTGCGCGAACAATGTGCGCCAGGCCGCGCACGATTGTGGTTGTGGTTCCCGGCATGAGAGGCGGGTATGCGACGTAAAGCAGCCAGTAGACGATCACGCCGGTGACTGAAACGTAGAGCCATAGCGGAAACGTCCACACGGCGATAGCGCGATGGCGGACGAACTGATCCGTCAGCGCGCGATAGAGCGCGATGATTACGAGCGGCACGATGATGACGGCCAGGATCGTGTGTGTGGTCAGAATCGTGAAGTAAACCGGGCGGATCCAGCCTTGACCGCCGAAGCGCACGAGACCGATCGTGAAGTGATAATAGAGATAGCCGCAGAGGAACACGGACGAGCAGACGAAGGCGGTTAGCATGCACGTCTTGTGCGCGAGGATTTTTCCGTTGCGAATCATGAAGTAGCCGGTGAGCAGGAAAACGGCGCTAGTGCCGTTGAGCGTGGCGTTGATGGCGGGCAGATGGTAGACCCATGAAGGTTGTGCGAGCAAGGCGTCTACTTGGCCGGTGCGGCGGGCGGCTTCGCCGGCGCAGCGACTGCCGTGGGAGGCTTGGCCGGCGCCGCGGCAACGGGCTTTTTCGGCGGTCCAATCTGCGGAAATTTCACCAATCCTGCGTCGCGGGCGATGAAGAGAAGCTGCAACGCGAACACCCCTGCCATCAGCAGTCCAACTCCGAGCAGCAGAATGCCGTCAATGCCGCTGCCAATCAGGCCGCTCGTGAATGTCCAGACAACGCCGACGAGAGAAAGCACAAGAAAGAAAAGTGAAATGACGGCAAGTTCGAGCTCGTTCGTTTTGAAGGTCATCGTTTCGTTGTGTGCCTCGATTGTAGACGACATGAGTTTTTCCGCTCAGCGAGGAATTCGATCCGCGATCATGAAGCCGAGCAACAGCGGGATGTAGACGACGGTCGCGTGCATGAGCCACTTGGCGCGAACGTTGGTGCGCGTGCGATCGGCCCACAAACACATCTGGAACAATGCCAAGCCGAGAACCAACGCGCCGAAGAAATAGCCGACGCCGGTGATACCGAGAACTGAGGGGAGCAGGCTCACCGGGACAAGCACCGCCGCGGTGCCGATGATTTGGCGGAAGGTGCGATCCCCTTTTGGCTCGACGACCGGGAGCATTTGGATGCCGGCGCGAGCGTAATCCTCGCGATACATCCATGCGATTGCCAGGAAATGCGGGAACTGCCAGAAGAACAGAATCGCGAAGAGAACCCATCCACCGAGAGAAAGTGAACCATGCGCCGCGGCCCATCCGATTAGCGGGGGCAACGCGCCGGGGATTGCGCCGATCAGTGTGGCGAGCGATGTCTTGGTCTTCAGCGGCGTGTAGACGCCCAGATAGAGCGCGGAGGTCAGCAACGCGAGAAGGCCGGCCAGGAATGTCGAGAGCAACCCGAGATAAACCGTGCCTGTGGTGACCAGCGCGGCACCGAACCAGAATGCTTGCGCGGGCTCAATGACGCCTGAGGGCAATGGGCGCGAGGATGTGCGCCGCATGTGTTTGTCCGATTCCCTCTCGGCGAAGTGATTGAGAGCCGCCGTGCCAACGGCAACCATCGTGGTGCCGAGGACAGTGTGAGCTAGGAGCGCCCAATCGAGCGGGCCGCGCGAGCCGGCGTAGAATCCGGCTACGGTGGTCATGATGACCAGGAAGGTGACGTCCGGCTTGGCGAGATTTACGTAGGCGGAGAGGCGCTCGCTTGCCGGAACTGTGGCTTCGCGGAGCTGGCTCATCTTGGCCTCAAATCTCGTCTCATATCGGGGCACGCTCTGGCGACCGGCTAACTTCTATCGCGCGGGACGGACGCAGGATTCGATAGCAAGCGAGAGTGAAGAGCATGCTCGCAGCCAGCGTCAGGGCGCCAAGGACGACGTGCGCGACCGTGACGGAGATGAATAGCGGAAGCGGCTGAGGATCGTTTCGCGAGGCGTAGAAAACGACCCAGTAGGTTACGCCGCCGAGAAGAATCTGTGTTCCGACTGAGGCGTGAAGAAGAGCCATGGCGCGACGCAATGGCCGAAAATCGCGGAAACGTTTCTTGACGGTCACGCTTGTCCAAATCACCATTGCCAGAACAACGCCGGCGCCTACTAGGTGCGGGGTGATTCCGATGGCGTTGTGGCGGAAGGCCGCGCCGAGAATGAGCTGAACGACGATTGAAGCTGTCGTCGCTACCGCCAGCGTCCGGAGCGGCGGGGAGCCAGCATCTTCGCGGACCTCGAGGTCGCGTTGCCACCACGGGCTCGTGAACACGGCGAGGCTTAGAACGGTGATGAAGTAGAGTTGCGCGAGCGTCGCGTGAGCCGAGGAAACGGCCGGCGGTAGATAGAGAAGCACTGTCAAGCCACCGAGGAGCCCCTGAGCGATTACAAGGCCCAGGGCAGTCCATCCCAGGCGACGGACCCAGCGACGCGGTTCAACGAGCGAGAGCCACACTGCGAGGGCAATTGTGAGCGTTCCCACGAGCGTCGCGATCATTCGGTGGCCGTGTTCATAGAAAATGCCGCCAATCATCGGCGGCATGAGCGAACCGTAGGATAGCGGCCAATCGGGGACGGCGAGGCCGGCGTCATTGCTGGTGACCAGGGCGCCGGCGGTGAGCAAAAGGACGGTGCAGCAGGCGGTGAAGATTGCGAACCGGTGTACGCCTTGATTCGGTGCGGCTGGCATTCGACGCTAGGTCCTTCCCTGCTTTGGCCTAGAACCCCAACTGCGGGCCAGAACCTCTACTTCGTCCCGGAACGCGATAGTCTGCTATGAATTACGGCGAGACGCAAGAACTGAGTCGGCGCCGCGAGGCGATCGATCCGTTTACAGTAGCATCCAGTTGCACGTCAAAGAAAAGCGCTCGTCTTCCCGGCGTTGATACCGGGAAGACGAGCCATGCAGAGCTATTTGGCCACGAACCAACCGCGAGACGATTAATCGCCTGACGGGGGAGCCGAAGCGTTGAAGCTGAGATCAACGGACTTCGATTCCTTCGGGCCAATCGTGACGTGCTGGTCTACCGTGCCGTAGTGTTCCTGCCAAGCTTCAATCGTATAGGTGCCTGGCGGCAGGCCTTTCAGTTCGAACTTGCCATCCTTGGTGGTGACGGCGAAGAATGGATTTTTGAGCACGGCGATGTAGCCCTTCATCCAGGGGTGCACGTTGCACTTGACCGGGATGGCGACCTCTTGGCGGGCGAAAGAATTGTCGATGGGAGAGGCGCCGGGCGGCTGCGACGTGTTCCATTCGCGATTGTCTTTCGGCATCGGATGGATGTTGTGCGTGGTCTGATCGTCGTTCTTGACCTCGAGCGTTTGTCCGGCCATCAGCGCGACGACATGAGGTTCGTACATGCAGCCCTGTTGATTCAAAGCGACTGAGCCTTTCGGCGTGTCGAACGAATACTTGCTGAGATCGTCCTTCACGTAAACGACGACGTTGTCGAGCGCGCCTTTATCGCCAACGACGACATCCTGGGGCGTAACCGGTTTCGTGTTCGCCTTCGAGCAATATGGCTCGGCGCTCATGTTGATCGCTTTGAAGGTGGGAGGCGCGCCAGTGAGCGTTACCGTACCGGTGACTTCGCCGACGGTGGACGGATCAATCGTGGCCGATCCGCCTGCCGGAGCGGGCACGGATTCTGTAGATTCAGGAGCTTCCTTCTTGCTGCAGCCGGCGACGGTGATCACCAGCGCCGATCCGATTATCAGACTATTTACCAAACTACTTTTCAGACTGCGACTACGCCAGATTTTCATTGTGGAATTAATCCTCCTCGTGAACTCGAAATCCATCCTATGACATTAGCTGACATTAACCTACGAATAGAAACCCTTCGACTCGCGCGGCCGGCGACGCGAACCGTTTGGAACCGGATCTTATTTGCCGCCGCCTGAACCCTTTGCGGCAGTAGGAGTGCGGCCGACCAGCGCCGCCTGCTCCTGTGGAGTCAGAGTAAACATATAGCGGACCAGCAAATCGGCCTGATCGCCGGTGTAATGCTGGAGCTCGGGCGATTGTGGCCCGTTGAAAACCCAGTGATCGTCCACTCGCTTGAAGAGTCCGGAAGGCATCGCCGTTCCGGGGATGATTTTTGCGGGATCGGTGATCCAGCGCTCGGTCCAGGGCGTTTGCAGCCGGTCTTTTGCGAGCAGGAAATTCGGAGCGATGGCGGTCTTGTCGTGAGCCTCGTTACCCGTGGCATGGCATTTCAAACAAGGAGCCGCTGGATTCGTGAATAAATTGCGAGCGAGCGTGCGCTCCTCGGCGGTCATTTCCGGCGCCTTCGGCGGAATGTACGGGTCGGGTTGCGACGACAGCGCTTCGAAGAACAAAACCAGCCTGCGGATTTCGTCGTCGGAGAGCGAGAATGTGGGCATGCGCACTTGCAGATAAGAACGGACGCCGTTTCGGTTCGTGTCGGTGGTGCTGAGAGCAGGATTCGCGAGGAACGCCTTCAGCCATTCCGGATTCACGCGCGCGCCCTCGGTCGTCAATACGGGAGGCAGGTTGGCGTGATTCTCGCCTTGATACATGGGCAAATCCATCAGGATCGAGCGCTGGCCGATTCCGATTTGATGGCAGCCGATGCAGTTATATTTCGTGACGATCCACCAGCCGTCTTGAATGTAACGGCGCCGGTCCATCGGCCGATACATATACTCCGGAGGAAGCGTGGGATCGGTGCTGCCGAGCAGGAACGTGACAAGCGATTCGAGCTCTTCATTGGAGCGCAGATTCGGCTTGGGCATGCGCAGGGCATCCATCGGATTGGTGTGGTACTTTCCGAGGTCGTACACGGCCGGATTCATCAGCTTCTGCTCGAAAAATCCTTTCGAATCGAACCAGGCTGTTTGCTTGCCGTCGCGCATCGCAGGCTTGCCGTCGGGCAGAATTCCCCGCTTCGCATCTTCCGTGAACAGCGCAAAATCAAGACGCTCGATGGGCTTGCTGCCTTCGTTGGTTAGCTCAGTTCCGATGCGGCCTTCATCTTCGAGGCCGCTGATTTCGTGGCAACCCGCGCAACCGTAATGACGCACGAGATCCTGGCCCTTGGTCCTCAGCGCCGGATCGTCCATGTAATTCGCATCCTCGTAACTCGCGTCGGAATGCTTCTGCGTCATAAGGTACGTTGCGATGTCGCGTGCGTCCTCAATTGGCAGCCGCAGGCTCGGCATGACGGTGGGCTGCTGAATGACGAGCTCATGACCGTCGTTCGGGCAGCGCGAATGATCGAGATCAAAGACGTAGGGCAAATTGTGTTTGGCGTAGTCCTCAGGCCCGAGATCGCGTTTCTCGAACGGGCAATAGGGGCGGGTGCGCTGGCGCGGATTGTGGACCCAGCGGACCAGGTAATCGTAATTGTCCTTCTCTCCGACGCGGCTTAGATTTGCCGCGAATGTGCCGCCGACCAGGTTTGGGCCTTCGCCAATGGAATGGCAGGCGAGGCAGCCCCGCGATTCGAAGAGCTCCTTGCCGTGGGCGGCATTGCCCGCCGGCTGGTGTTCGAGCGCCGGGCTCGTCAAACCCTGCTGCCAAATGAATGCAGCGATGGCTGGAATCTCATCATCCGATGGGAATCGGAATTGCGGCATTTTTGTGGTGGGACGGAATTCGTGGGTGTGGCCAAGCCAGTACGGAATCCACTCTTTCCGGAGCTTCATGCGCGCTTCTTTCAAATCAGGCCCAACCTTTTTCACTTCCTGCAGAAGCGTGTGGCTGCGACGCTCGTCCTCGACGATCTGCGTGTCAATGCGGCTGACGGTAACGGTGAGATTGGTAGCCTTGGCGTAGAACGCGTTGGCGGCTTGATTGTCAGGAGCGTTGTCGCCGAGTTTTTGGAACCGCGGAATTTCCAGTTCATCCTGAGCTTTGTCGCTTGAAAGCTGCGTGATTTGCTGGCGCGTGGAAACCAGCTGTTCGTCCTGATTGTCGAAGCCCTGAAAGCGATGGCAGCCGATGCAGCCGCGCTGGCGATACAGCTGCTTGCCTTCATTCAGCACAGCCGCGTGATCGGTGACCATATCGGCCGAGTGGCACTGCTGGCATCCCGCGTCGTAATTTTCAGAATAATAGAGGGGCCAGAGCCAATGCTCGTAGCGGCCGTGGCCGCGACGAACCGAATCAATGGCGCGACCATTGCCGCCGTGGCACGGCGAACATCCGAATTTTTCGAGTGTGTGAATCCTGAGGAGCTCGGGATCGGGGTGGCTAGTGAACGGCGCGTCGTTACTCTTCGCCATTCCAAGGTCGGCCTTGGTCAACGTCATGAGCGAGGGCACGAGCTTTTGATCGGTGCCCAAATGACATGACTGACAACGATCCACCAAGCCGGCGCCGCCAAGATTGTTTATCGAGGCGCCGGAGGGATTCACATTGATTTGAATTAGCGTTTCATCCCAGTCGCGAGCGCTCGCAAGCAATCCCTCAAGAGCGGTCGAGTTCAGCCCGGGCAAATGGTCGGAGAGATACTGATTTGCCTGGATGCGGGCGGCCTTCGCGGCGGCGTCATTTTCACCGCGTGCGGCGACGAGCGCAGCGCGCTGAGCCATAAGGCTCGTAAATGTGTCGTTCAACTCATCGGCGGTAAACTTTTTGTCTTTTTCGATCTGACCATTGGGCAGAGGCCAGTCTACTTTCCAAGGACCCTGCTTGGCTTCGTTCAATTCCTTCAGGCGCGATGCTTTCTCGCTCTTATCGCTTGCCGGAGCGATTTCGTATTCGTATACAAGATGTCCGATTTTCCCTCGAGCATCTTTGAACGCATCGCCGATGGCGGCACGCTGTTTATCGAGGATGGCGATCTGCTCGGCTATCTGGTCATCTTTGGGTTTGGCAGCTTTTTCGAGAGAGTCGGCCTGCTCGGCGAGCTTTTTGTAGTCCGGCGAAGAATAAACATCGGTCTCGAGCTTCTTTTGCTGAGCTACATCCTTTTGGAGATACGAGGAATAAGCGCTGGCGAAACGCCGCTGGTAGAGCCGCCACGGACGGAGACCGTACATTTCGTCCCACATGGACCACGCGACGGTGATCATCAGCAGGACCGCCGCGATCATCAGCGGAAAGCTGAAAGAACTGCTGGTGATCGGATCGTCCTGCTGCGGGCCTTTGGGCGGAACGTCAGGCAAGCCGTGCCTCCTGGGAAGCGGTACGGGCGATTTTTATTTGAGCCAAATTGCGCGGAGTCCTCAGATACTGAACCATGGCGTCACCCAGATGTATTTAATCGTAAAGACGAGCCGCAAAAGGATCTTCACCGGAAGCGAAATCATCAAAATCAGGAATGTATACATGGTGATGAGCTGAACGAGGCTCATCCGGCGATACATTTTGCGGCTGAAGTCCGTCATCATGCATATTTTGTGGACGGCGAGGCCCGCGACGATGAAGAAGAGCGCCATCGGAAATATTCCGAAGATGACGCGCGCCCATATGGCCGCGTTCGGCTTCGCGGATGCGGGAAGCAGCAGCGCGAGCCATGAGCCGTTTATCCTAAATACTTCATCGAGATTTCGGTTTACGGCGTAATCCACACGTTCAGCGTCCCATGTTTGGCCGGGCCAGAACCACATCCATCCCGGACCGCGAATGAACGTGCCGATGACTATCATCACCACCCAAAGGCCAATGAATCCGACTAGGAATGTCCAAATTGCAAAACGCCGTTGGTGGTACGTGTAATAGCCGTTACCTAGAGGATTCGTATCGATGTACGGAACCGCCATCAATCCAACAATGATTAGCGTTGGCATAATTACGCCGGCGATCCATGGATCGAAATAAACCAGCATTTCCTGAAGTCCGAGGAAATACCAAGGCGCTTTGGCCGGATTCATCGTGACATTGGGATTTGACGGCTCTTCCAGCGGAGCATTCAGCGTCAACGACCACGCCATGAGAATCACGGTCACGATGATGGCGACCAGAAATTCCATGCGCATTAGGTACGGCCAGGTGTGAACCTCGCGCTCCCACTTGGGATCCCAGGGTTGCGTTTTACGATATTGAGTCTTGGCGGCAGCGGGATCGGAACCGAGGACGGCAATCAAGCGATCGTTGGCAAGCGCCTGGCGGAACGCGTACCACGTGTAAAACGGCACGAGAAACAGCAGCGCAACAATCGGGACGTTGTCCGGGGTAGAAACGACTTCCCAAATTTGCCGCCAATCCATCAGTCAACCTCTCGCGTCATTTACTGCTACTGCTTCATTTACTGAAGGCCGCTGGGCCGCAAAATTACCGGGCGGTGGCCCTTCTCTTCCTTGATTTCGGATTCCAGCATCATGGGCGCTGGGCCGGAAATTCCGCCGTCTTTGCGAACGCGCCAGAAATGAAGCGCCATGAAAATCGCAGCGATCAACGGAATCGCAATGCAATGCCAAATATAGGCGCGCAAGAGCGCGTTGGCGTCAACGATGGAGCCACCTAGCAAAGCGAATCGGACGTCGTTGTATGGCGTCATCCCTAATAAAGAGCCGAACGGTCCTTCGTTACCTACGAGAGGCGTGGCGCGCGCCATATTCGTGCCAACGGTGACGGCCCAGAATCCGAGTTGGTCGTCCGGCAGCAAATATCCGGTAAACGATAGCAGAAGCGTCAGGACCATCAGCAGAACGCCGATGCACCAATTGAATTCGCGCGGACGCTTGTAGGAGCCGGTCATGAACACGCGGAACATGTGCAGCCAGACCGCGATGATCATCAAGTGCGCGGCCCAGCGGTGCATGTTGCGGAGAAGCTTGCCGAAGGGGACGTCGTTTTCGAGATAGAGAATGTCGCGGAAGGCCTGCACCTTTGATGGGTGGTAATAAAACATCAGCAGAACGCCTGTAAACGTCAGCACGACGAACAAATAAAATGTTATGCCGCCCATTCCCCAGGTGAAGTTATAGCGGACAGCGTCGCGATTGACCTTGGCCGGATGAAGGTGAAAGAAAACGTTGCTGAGTACGCTGAGGGCTCGATTGCGCGGTTCTTCGTCGTGCTTGACACGAAAAATGGAGCGATAGAGCTGAGTTTTTTCAGGTTGCTTCAGCTCTTCGAGCTGATCTTTGGCCTTAGCCTGAACGGTTTCCTTCAGCGCCTTCGCCGAATCTTGAACCTGCTCGAGGACACCGGTCTTGCGGCCATTTCCGCCGTTGCCGCCATTACCGCTCGTCGGGTCCTTTTCGTCCGGCATTAGAACCAACCCCCTGTATCACTTTTTGAGCGAACCAAAGTATCAGACTAAACGTTCAGAAAAGCTCCCGCATCATTGAAATGATTTACGCCAGCGCGAGGATCGTCCACGTAAAGGCGGCTGGAGTCCACGACAACTTTTCCCGTAGGGTCGAGTTGAACGAATGCGCGATCCATCGGGCGCGGCGCTGGGCCCTCGAAATTCACGCCTTCGCTGTCATAGCCGCTGCCGTGGCACGGGCACTTGAATTTGTTTTCGGAAGGCTTCCATTCGGGAGTGCAGCCCAGATGCGTGCAGCGCGCGAAAATCACAAACAGTCGGTCGGGTTCTTTCACAACCCACACGCGATTGGTCATCAGGAAGCGCTGGTCAATTCCCAGGCTGAAGTCTGACGGGAAGCCGATGGTGAAAATGGTATTGGGTTCGTAAAGGGCGCGTGGGAAGAAAAACCTGAGGAACATCAAGAAATTGACGCCGAGATAGCCCCAAATACAAGCCCAAACAATACGACGGCGGCTCTTATTGATTTTGCCGACCGCTTCCTTGCTTTCCGCGGAGGCTTTTGCGCCGCCAGCAGAAGGTGGAACAGGCGCGGTCTCAGCCTGCGTCACCTTTCCGTCCGTTTGATCTGCCATAGGCCCGATAGAGTGCGGTCGAACTCCTACGCCTAATAAACCTCTAAAAAGTGCGATTTGCTTGCACAGGATTTATATTCCGGCGTTGGAAAAGAGTCAAGCGGATAACGGAAATCCATTGGGTAATGCAAAGATATTAGGAACGCCAAAAGCCCGCAAAACAGCTATGAATCGCCCGGCGTGTCAATTCCCTGCTCGAATCCGGCGGCCTTCAAAACGAGGTCGGCGAGCGCGCGTATGAAAATCGGCGAGTCGTTGAGCGCGCCCATCATGCTGAATTCTTGCACGCCGAGTTTCTCGGCTTCTTCGCGAGCTTCGATATTGATTTCGTGAAGCGTTTCGATGTGATCCGTCACGAAAGAAATCGGAATAATGAGCATCCGCTTGACGCCTTCGCGGGCCAGACGCTCGATCGTTTGCGTCAGCGAGGGCTCCAGCCACTTTTGCGGACCGACGCGGCTCTGGTAGCACAGAACCCGCGGATTGTTCCAGCCGCCGCGCGCCAGGACGAGGCGCATCGTTTCTTCGATCTGTTGGGGGTAGGGATCGCCGGCATTGACGAGCTTCATCGGGAGTCCGTGCGCGCTGAAGACGAGAAACACATCGTTCGGATTCTGCAATTCGGAAAGTTTTTCATCAATACGAGCGCGCAAGGATTCGACATACAACGGATGATTGTAGAAATTCTCGACGAGGCGCCCTTTGCCGGCGAGGCCGTCGCGAGTCTGGCGTTTCCACTCTTTCAGGCTGCTCCTAGTCGTCGCGAAGGAATAATGCGGGTAAAGAGGAAGTAGCACGAGATCGTCGTACGTTTCGTTCTTAAGAGCCGCGAGGGCCTCGTTCGTAAGCGGGTGCCAATAACGCATCGCTACGATCGTTTTTGCGCGGACCCACGGGCTTAGCGCTTTCTCGAGTGCCGCCCCCTGCTGTTCGGTGAGGCGGCGAATGGGCGAGCCGCCGCCAATTTCCTGGTAATGCTGCGCGACGACTTTCGAGCGGCGCGTGGAAATGAATTTCGCGAGAGCTCGCCGGGCGATCCAGGCCATCGGGAAGTCGATGATGTCGGGATCGCAGAAAAGATTGTAGAGGAAAGGTTCGACTGCGGTGGTGGTGTCGGGTCCGCCTAACTGGAAGAGCACGACTGCGATCTTCTTCAAAAAATGACCTCAGATGACGATGAGGAATAGGTTCGAACGCGATGTGCAAGCGACCGAGCAGCAAGCAGCGACGCCACGCCGCGGTTATTTGCCGAGTTGAGACTTCAAGCGCTCAATTTCGCTTTGAAGCTGAGAGAGGCGGCGCGCGATCGTCACTTGGTAGCCGAAAAATACAGCCCAGACAATCATCCAGGCGACGAACAAACTCTCGAAATTCTTCATTGAATAATCTCCTGCGACGCTACGTACTCAGAATCCGGACGTGCCCAGAATTCACACCTGCCCAACCGCGGGAGTCTGGCGCTCCGCTTCGATGCGCAGCTCTTCTACTTCATTCCTGGCGCGCTCGAGTTGATAGCGCTGCCGAATGAGAATTACCATCACCCCTGTGAGCGCGAGCCAACACAAGTAGAAGACTTTTCGCATAGTCGGATCGAGGCCAGATCCCTGCCCGCCGAGAATTACAGGCTGCGGATGTTGCGTCCGCCAAATGCGAATCGAAAAATAGACGAGCGGCACATCGAGAAAAAGAAAGATGCCGTAGATGGCCGAGAACGTGGAGCGGCGATCGGGATCGGCAATGAGATCGCGCAATAGCAGGAACGAAATGTACAGCAGCCAAAGAACCAGCGTGGATGTGAGGCGCGCGTCCCAGGCCCACCAGATTCCCCAAGCGGGTTTCGCCCAGATCGGGCCGGTGATCAGCACAACTGTGTTGAACGCGACGCCTACCTCGGCCGCCGCCACGGCGAGCCAATCCCAATGCGGCTTGCGGCCGACCAGATAACCGATGTTCGCGACGAAACAAATTGTGAATGCAATCAAAGCGACCATGCCGCTGGGCGCGTGGAAATAGAAAATTCGCTGGATCGCGTGCATGGTTGATTCGTCCGGCGCGATGAAAAGCGCGGCGTAGCCTCCGAACGCCATCAATCCGCCGACCGCTATCGAAGGAACTAAGTGCTTTGTCAAAATATCCGCCCTACTCCTGAAGCAAGAAATCCGAAAGCAGCCACGACACGGTAAAAAACAACACGTCAAACCCGACAAGCAATTCGATCCAGGTCCTCTGAAGCTCGGGCGTATCTGAGAGCAAACCCGCGGTCGCTTCCACCGACGCGAGCAGAAGCGGCACGAGGACCGGAAGCAACAGCAGAGGCAGCAGCAGTTCGCGCATCCGCGCCTGCGCCGCTACGGCTGAGAACACAGTCCCCGTAACCGCCAGACCGAACGTCCCGAGCGCGAGCACAATCACCAATCGCCCAAGCACAGGGACCAACGCTACATTGTAAAACACGGCGAAAATCGGGAGCAAAAGAACTTCGCATGCGCCCAAAAAAATTACGTTGGCCAAAATTTTGCCCAGAAGAATCGCGAATGGGCTGACTGGCGCGAGGCATAGTGCGTCCAGAGTGTCATTGGCATGCTCTCTCGCGAAGGACGGCTGGAGCATCAGAGAGCCCGCGAAAAGCAGCGCAATCCAAAGCAAGCCCGGACCGAAGCGGCGGGATTCCGCGGCGGTGGGATCGAACGCGAAGCTAAAGAGCACGACGACTACGAGCGCAAAAATAAACGTGGTGTTGAGCAATTCTCGGGCGCGAAACTCGGCACGAACTTCTTTGAACAAAATCGTTGTGGCGGCTTGCCAGGTGCCCATTCAATTTTCCGCCTGAAGCCGGGCGAGAAGAGGCCCGGGGTCGCCGTCGTGGCCCGAATCGGCGTCGATCTGTCCTGCGGCGATGCGAATCGCGCGAGTGGCCATGCGCAGGACTTCATTGCGCGCGTGGGTGCTGACAAGAATCGTACAGCCGTCTATTCGCAAAGCGGCGAGCGCCTCCGCGAACCATTCGCGGCCGGCGACATCGAGGCCCGAGGAAGGTTCATCGAGAAGGAGCAGGCGAGGCGAATGAACGAGCGAGCGGGCGATTGCTAGGCGCTGCCGCATGCCGCGCGAAAAAGTACGTACGAGGCTCGTCGCGCGCGTGGCGAGCCCGCAAGCCGCAAGCAATTCCGCCGATCGAGCGGCCGGATCGGAGACACCGTAAAGCCGCGAGAAGAAAATCAAATTTTCCTCGGCGGTCAGCTCGTCGTAGAGCAGCGTGCTGTGCGCGACCATGCCGACCCTGCTTTTCATTCCAATGGCGGAATCGTCGGAAAATCCGGAGAATCGCACGCGGCCGGAATTCGGGCGCACGAGTAGCGCGGCAGTTCGCAAGAGCGTGGTCTTCCCTGCTCCGTTGGGACCGAGCAGAGCGACAAATTCTCCGGGGAGGATTTCTAGAGAGATACTTCGAAGAGCGATCAGTGAGCCGTAACGTTTTTCCACTCGATCGAAGCTCAAACCGAGACGCTCGACTCCTCCCGCTGATTCCAAGGAAGTGATCTCAGCCCCGCACGAGATCGCGAAGGGTTCGCTCGAATTGCGCGCGCTGGTTGCTGTAATCCTGATCCGAAATTGTGCCGGCCTGATGCCGTAATTCGAGACGGAACAGTTTTTCCTTCAGCTCATCCAAACTGCCGCGAACCTCGCTATCAACCTGCGAAGCCAGTGGCGCGGCTTTTGTGGACGTCGCAGAGCTTCGGGTAGCCGCAACTGGCGCTGCGAAAGGTACTTCGTCCACGCCCGCGAGCGCCATTTGAGGACGCCGCCACAAATAAACAACCCCCAACGCGAATAGAGCGGCAAAGCCCCCGACGAGAATCCATTTCAAACTATCGAGTCTACCGGGAAGCGTTGTGACTTGGGCAGTGGTATCGCTTGCGCGCGAATTCACAGATGGATTATCGCTCCCGCCTCCGCCACCATTGGCAGTGGCATCCGTCGGCGGAGGCGCCGTGCCCGCAATCGAAATCTGCAGCGGCGTATTCGGAGGAACCGCCTCGCGCCCGTAAATCGCCCAGCCCTCCTGTTGACCGCCAGCCGCGAATCCGGCTGCGTTCACTTGCACCGACGGTGGCGCGACCAACAGCACTTGCTTTGCGGCATAGGGCGAAACCATTTCGAGCGTCGCCTGATTCGATGCGTAAGGAAGCTGGTAAGCGATGCGCACGCCGTTCTTTCCGGGGCGAAATGCGAATGCAATCGCCATCTGGCCATTACCTTTGTCAATCGTGCCTTGAGTCACCGGCATTCCGGACGACGACCAGGCGGACACTTGCTGGACCTGTGCGTCCTTCGGTACGACGAAAGAAAACGTGCCGGAATCCTTATAAAACGCCACCGGCGGCTGCGTGTCGTTTTCGATCGTAAATTCTTCGCCAAGAACCAGCGAAGAGGCGGAGGGTTGCAGCACGATATCGTGCTGGGTAATCGATATCGCCGACTCCTTGTCGGTGGGGTCGAAAATTTCGACGGAAACGGACGGCGAGCCAGGTGTCAGCGGCGTATGGTAATTGACGCCTTTGTACGGCACGCGGATCAGCATCGGACCCGAGCCGATCGCTGGGTTGTCGAGCGTAAAATGGCCTTCCGCGTCGGACTTCACCGTCTCTACGGGCTGCATGCCGCCCTGCAATTGAATCAAAATCACATCAAGGCGCGCCCCCGGCTTTCCGTTCGTCCCGTTGCGAATTGTGCCGGTCGCAGTCCCAGCGAACGAAATCGAGGCAGCCGCCAGTACCGCGGCAATCAGCGCGGCAGCCTTCAGCAAATTTGATTTCATCCGCTTTGAATTCCCTTTATTCATGTTTGGCATCAGGAGCTGCGCGGCACCGGTTTGCGCGACATGGCCTGGCGCGTCGCCGGCGTGGGAGCGCCGCCCGTAAATAGATCCATCTCGCCGAGAACTCGAGCAGCCTCGGATTCGAGGGATTGCCTCATGTCCTCATAATCCTGTTCGGAAAATTTGCCCGCGCGATACTCGAAGCGAAGATCGCGAAGATTATCGTAGATCGCATCGCGGCGCTCGAGAAGAATATCGAGGCGAGAACGGCGCGGCGCGGAATCCGAAGCATCCGCGTCAATCAAGAAAATGAATATCACGGCCGCGGCAGCGAGCAGGACGCAAGCCATCGCAATCGCTGCGCTACTCATCAGGCCCCATTTCGCGCCGAGCCCGTGCGATTAAATCGGCAGAAACGCGAGACGGCGCGACTTCTACCGCATTTTTGCGCCAATGCACGAGCGCAAACCGCACCACAACGATTCCGCCTATGACCGCAATGATCGGCATCAGCCACATCCAAATATTGAATCCCTTGGCAGCGGGCAGAAGAAGGACCGCCGCGCCGTATTCCTGCACAAAATTCTGGACGATCAAATCGTCCGATTCGCTGCGGGCAACTCGCGTGTCAATTTCCTTCAGCATATCGTGCGAATAAGTGCAGCCAACGTGGTTGCAGACTCCGAGTACCTGGTTGCAACTACACACGCACATCATGCGCATGCTGAGTGCTTTGGCGCGGTCGCTCTGCTGCGCCAAAGCGAGCGGAACCACCAACAAGTTTAGAACTAATGTGGAGAGCATTACTGACCGATTCATGCGCGCGAGGAGCGCGATAGGCTCTGCGACCGGCTCAATCATCGCCATGCGCGACTCCAACTGACTGCGGCAAAGGCGAACCAGGTGCGGGCGACGCTTCTGTCGCGCCGCGAAGCACCATCACGGGCTGGGTGCTCGGTATAAGTGCCAGCGCGGTGCCAAGTACGAGGATTAAACCACCGAACCAGATGCATTTAACGAGTGGATTGAGGTAGGCGTGAATCACCGGCCGATTGGTCTCCGGGCTGCGTCCCGCGTACACGACGTAAAGATCGCGCAATGGCGTGGACTGTATCGCCACCATCGTTTCCGTCACCTGGCTAGCCAGGAAGAAGCGGCGTTCCGGATAAAGCATCATCAGCGATTTGCCGTCGAGCAAAATTTCTAGCGTCGCGCGCTCGGAATCGTAATTCGGATTTTTCACTTCGTCGAAATTTTGGCATACGATCGTGTACGGCCCGATGTTCATTCGCGACCCTACCGCCATCTCCTGCTGAATATCACTATTGAACGCCTGACCCGAGATGCCGATGAAGATCACGACGATGGCAAAGTGAACGATATAGCCGCCATAGCGCCGCGTGTTGCGCATTACGAGCTGACCGGCAGACGCGATGATGTTCGTTCCCGAGCGCGCGGAAATCACGCTTGCGCCGCGCCAGAATTCCGCTGCAATCGTCAGCGTCACGAATACGGACATGATCAAGCAAATGAGCGGATAAATGTAACGGAGACCGAGTACGAGCGCGATGACGCCCGCTGCGATACCTCCGGCCATAGGCCATGCAAAATTCCGCTTCAGGCTGTCATATGAAGTCTTGCGCCATGCGAGGAGAGGCCCAACGCCTGTAAGGAAAAGCAGGAACAGTGCAATCGGTATCGTTACTTTGTTAAAAAAGGGAGCGCCGACACTAATCTTCGTTCCTTCAACCCATTCCGAAATTACTGGAAAGAGCGTTCCCCAAAGCACGGCGAAACATCCGGCCAGAAGAACGAGATTGTTGAAGAGAAAACTCGACTCCCGCGATACAAGCGAATCCAGCTGATTATCGCTGCGCAGATAATCGCGATTCTTCCAGAACGCCAGGACACAGGCGACGAGAATAAATGCCAGGAAACAAGTGAACCACGTGCCGATGGAAGATTGCGCGAATGCGTGCACGGAGCTGACAACGCCCGAGCGGGTCAAGAGCGTACCGAGAATGCACAGCATGAACGTGACGAAAACAAGCCACACGTTCCACACCTTCAGCATCCCGCGCTTCTCCTGCATCATCACCGAATGTAGAAATGCCGTTCCGGTTATCCACGGCAAGAACGAAGCATTCTCGACCGGATCCCACGCCCAGTAGCCGCCCCATCCGAGGACGGCGTACGCCCAATGTGCACCTAGAAGAATCCCCACACTCTGGAACGTCCACGCGACCATCGTCCAGCGACGCGTGATGTGAATCCATTTTTCGCCGGGATAACGCCCAAGAAGCGCCGCCATGGCGAAGGCGAATGGCACTGTGAAGCCGGTGTATCCCAGGTAAAGCATCGGCGGATGAATCACCATCTCCGGATACTGGAGCAGCGGATTCAGCCCGTGGCCATCCGCCTGCGCAACAACAGTTAGTGCGCCGCCGGCGCTCGCATGGCCCAGGATCTGAAACGGCGTGGCCACGAAGTTATTCAAAACGAGGAAGAAAGTTTGGACTGTGGCGAGAACCACGCCGACGTACGGCATCAGCTCAGGATGTTTGCGGCGATTGAGAAAAAGCGCCAGGAACGCGTAAATGGAGAGCAGCCAGCTCCAGAAAAGCAGCGAGCCTTCCTGCCCGGCCCATAGCGCGGCAAACTTGTAAAAGATCGGAAGATCGCGGTTGCTATGCTCCGCGACGTACGCCATCGAAAAATTATTCGTAAAGAAAAGATATTCGAGCGAAACGACGGCCATGCTGACGAGAATAAAAACGGACATGCCAGCGTTTCGAGCGCTCTTGGTCAGCAGAGGATTACGAGTGCGGATTGCCGCGATGCCGGCGCCGACGGCATAGACAGCCGCAATCAGCGCGAGAACTAAAGCAAATGAACCAAATATGTCCACTAAATCGCCTTGGTCAACTCAACCTCGAGTTCGAGGGGGCCAGGGTTGAAGAAGAGGTATTCGCAGCGCCCGTCGAGGCGGGTTGCTGCGGCGTGGCTTGATACTTCGATGCACACTTTGCCTGAACTTGATCGGCCACGAACCGGCCGTCGGGCATTAACTTCCCTTCCACCAGCGCCTGCGCTCCACCTTTGAAAGTATCGGGAAGCGGATCTCGCCCGGCATAGCTGACGTTTAAGACTTTGCCCTGCTCTACGAGCACGAAATCCACGCGCCCAGGCAAGCGCTGAATCGAGCCATCCTGAACATTTCCTGAAACGCGCATGCGCTGATGCAGGGCGGATCCTTGCAAGCTCTGAAGCTCAGTCAGGGTGTGGTAATACGTTTTGCTTTCAGTGAAACCGACATAGGCCAGCGACAGCAGGGTGACGATGATGATTGCCGAACCGACCGAAAATTTGACGCGCGCAGTCATTTTTATACCGAACGGTTATCTCGAAAGCTTATCCCGGACGCCTAAAGTGTTTCCGTCAAATGGAGATTCTACCACAACGAGGTAACAGCGACGGGCTGGGGAGATAACTGCGAGGACGTTGCAGTGAATCCGGGCCGGTCAGGGCCCGAGCTTCGAACGCAAACAACCGACCAATTCCGGTGCCAACTGCGAAATGTTCATACCCTCTGAAACCATAAACTTGCAGCTCAAGATGGGCCGCGCTTGGGTGTCGTCGGCAAGCTGGCAATCCACCCGGCAATATTGACACTCCTGATTCCAGCAGAATCGCCCGTACGGAATCGTGTCGGGGCTGATGAACTGGAAGCAGCGGAGTACCGAATTCTTCTCGGGGACGAGGAAGGTCCGTCCGAGTACACTAATTTCCACGAGACGTTCGAACGGCCGGAAAACCTCAGACATGATTTCGGATTACCTCGCGCCTACCTCAATTGTAAGGTATGCGACGCGAGATAACCCCGCAACCGCGGCATCCTGCGCAGTGTCCAAAGCCCAACTGTCGAGTACTGGACACAGCTGAGATGCGCGTCAGGCAAAGGTATTCGTGCTCGATTACGGCAGCTTGAGCGATCAGAAAGGGCCTCAATTTTGTTACGATTAGAAATTTATTAAGTCTTGCATTATGTTGCAGTTAGAGAAATTTCTGATCGTTTTCGTGTATCGATTAGAATTTGCTAATTGCCGTCTCATCATCGGTTATTTTAGGCGAAGCGAAGATGCCGGGCGTGAAGCCCGGCGCTACAAGTGCGGTGGCCACGTCGGACGCTAGGCCGCTCTTCGCGTCGGTGCTGGCGCAGATTTGAGACGTAGCGGCGGGTGTCGCTGTTTGTGCGGCGGTCGGCGATCGACTAGGCGAAAAATTGGCCCATGCGGCGGAACTTCTCGTAGCGGCGGGCAATGAGCTCCTGCGCGGGCAAGCGTGAGAACTCACGAAGCGAGTTCACCAGTGCGGCATCGAGAAATCGCGCCGCTCCCTCGTAATCAACGTGGGCACCACCTTCGGGTTCTGGAATAATTTCGTCAATCAAGTTCAGATCGAGAAGATCCTTAGCAGTAATGCGGAGAGCTTCCGCGGCGATCTCGGCCTTCCCCGCGCTGCGCCACATGATGGTCGCGCAGCCCTCAGGCGAAATAACCGAATACACGGAATTCTCGAACATGTGAATTCGATCGCCCACGGCAATCGCCAGCGCGCCACCCGAGCCGCCTTCGCCCGTAATGGTCACCAGAATTGGAACCGGCAGCCGGGCCATCTCACGGAGATTCACCGCGATCGCTTCCGCCTGACCGCGCTCCTCCGCGTCGACTCCGGGATACGCGCCGGGAGTATCAATAAACGTAAGAATCGGCCGATTGTACTTGGCCGCAAGATTCATAGCTCGCAACGCTTTGCGATAGCCTTCTGGCTTGGCCTGCCCAAAATTTCGCGCGATGCGCTGCTTGGTGTCATGCCCTTTTTGCTGGCCAATCACCATCACCGGGCTGCCGTGGTAGGTGGCCATTCCGCAGACCATCGCCGGATCATCAGCAAACGCGCGGTCGCCATGAATTTCAAGAAAGTCGTCGAACAGCAATTGAATATAGTCGAGTGTCTGCGGGCGTTGAGGGTGTCGCGCCAGTTGCAACCGCTGCCAAGCGCCAAGGTGCGCGTAAAAATCCCGCTTCAATTCCGCCACCTGGCGCTGGAGGCGCTCGAGAGCCATGGCGTTGTCGACGCCAGTGAGCGTCAAAAGGTCGTCGACTTCGCGCTCAAGCGTGTCAATCTCGCGCTGGCGTTTTTTATCCTGTTTTTTCATCAACTGCGTACCGATTACATAAGAACCGAGTCCGCTCCACAAATCACGCGAATCTGATCGAGCAATTCGGAGTCTGCGCGGACCAAGCGATCCGATTCGAGTGTCGCTTCCGAGCCGTCGCCGCCGACGAGACCAAATTCAACTTTGCAGCGCCCCGGGCGGCTGGCCATCAGTTGGTCGAGCCGCTCGAGCAAGCTCTCGTCCGCTGCGCTCAAATCTACGCGAACGCGCAAGAGAGCGGGCGAGCGTTCGAGCATCTGCTCCAGCGGCTTCGCGTCCATGATGCGCAGCCGCGTGCCAGCATCTTCCACTGCTACGCGCCCTTTTACAAGCAAGGGCACGGAAGTCTTGAGAACCGCCTCGAGCCGCGCGAACGGTTCTGAAAAGACAAGGCACTCCACGACGGCCGTTCTGTCCTGGAGCGTAACTATCGCCCAGCGCTGGTTATCTCTTTTCGAGCGCATTGGGCGAGTTTGCACCACGATTCCAGCCACGACTACATCCGAGCCATTTTTCTGGCTCTCGAGCATGCCTATATCAATGGCTTTCACTTCCGCGAGGCGTCCCGCATATTTCTCGAGCGGATGCCCGGAAATGTAGAAACCAAGCACAGCGTATTCACCTGCGAGGCGCTCTTCCTCGGTCCATTCATCAACGGCGGCCGGTTGTCGAGCCGGCGCGGGCGCAGCAGAGGCCATGGCGCCGAAGAAAGCATTCTGACCACTGGCTCGCTCGCGATTCAGCCGCTGGCCGTGCCTCATCGCATCGTCAATGCTCGCCCAATGGCCGGCGCGGGTGCCTCCCAGCGAATCGAAGGCACCAGACTTGACCAAACTCTCCAGCACTCGGCGGTTCAATAATCCGGAGTCGAGCGCGGCGCAAACCTCGAAAAGGTCGGTGAATCGCCCATGCTTCTTGCGAGCTTCGACGATTCCTCTTGCCGTGCTCTCCCCCACGTTCTTGATCGCCGCCAATCCAAAACGAATGTGTTCGCCCACGGGCGTGAAATCGAGCGAGCTTTCATGAACGTCCGGAGATAGAACCGTAATTCCCAAGTCACGGGCTTCGGCGATGTATTTCACCAGCCTATCGGTATTCCCCGTTTCCGCTGTAAGCATTGCAGCCATGAATTCAACCGGATAATGCCGTTTCAAATAAGCGGTTTGATAGGCTACGACCGCATACGCGCACGAATGCGACTTATTGAAGCCATAGCCTGCAAATTCCGCCATTAAATCGAAAATCTTCTCCGCTTTTTTCACGGGCACTTTGCGTGCCGTGCTGCCGGCGGTAAACTTCTCGCGCTGCGCGGCCATGTCTTCTTTATTCTTCTTGCCCATGGCCTTTCGAAGTATGTCCGCTTGGCCAAGTGAGAAACCCGCCAGCCGGTTGGCGATTTGCATCACCTGTTCCTGGTACAGAATTACTCCCCAGGTTTCCGACAGGATGTCTTTCAACTCCGGCAAGTCATAAGTGACTTGCTTCTTGCCATGTTTGCGCGCGATAAAGTCGTCAATCATTCCGCCTTGGATTGGACCGGGGCGATAGAGCGCGTTGAGCGCAGTCAGGTCTTCGAGCCGGGTCGGCTGATAGCGCCGCAGGACGTCGCGCATGCCGTGCGATTCAAATTGAAATATCCCGGTCGTATTGCCGCTGGCAAAAAGCTTATAAGTCTCCGCGTCATCGGTCGGGAGGCTGGCCAGGTCGAATTCGACTCCGCGATTCTGGCGAATGAGCAAGACAGCGTCGCACAACACCGTAAGCGTCGTCAGCCCGAGAAAGTCCATTTTCAGTAGGCCAATGCGCTCGAGATCGTTCATGTCGTACTGCGTCGTTACTTCATCCTTGCTCGACTTATAGAGAGGAACGATTTCAGTAAGAGGGCGGGGCGAGATCACGACTCCTGCCGCGTGGGTGGAGGCGTGGCGTGCAAGTCCTTCGAGGCGTAGAGCAACGTTAATGAGATCGCCGATCTTTTCGTCGTCTTTTTTCAGTTGCGCGAGCTGTGAAGATTGCTTCAAGGCATCTTCGAGCTTGATGTTGAGCTGATTGGGAATGAGTTTGGCGAGCCGGTCCACGTCGCCATAGGGCATATCAAGCGCGCGGCCCACATCTTTGATCGCTGCTTTCGCCGCCATCGTCCCAAACGTAATAATTTGCGCGACGCACTGGTCGCCGTATTTCTTGCGGACGTACTCGATCACCTCGCCACGCCGGCGATAGCAGAAATCAATATCAATGTCAGGCAGCGACACGCGTTCCGGATTCAGAAATCTCTCGAAAAGCAGATCGTACTGGAGGGGATCAATATCGGTGATGCGCAAAGCATAGCTAACCAGGCTTCCCGCCGCTGAGCCGCGGCCGGGTCCTACCGGAACTCCCTGCACGCGCGCGTAATGAATAAAATCCCACACGATCAAGAAGTAGCCCGCAAAATTCATCTGCTTGATCATCTCGATTTCACTCGAGAGTCGGCGCTCGTAGGAATCGAGCGGCTGGCGAAGCAGTCCCTTCGACGCTAATTTTTCGAGCTGCGGCAATCGCGAGACGAATCCTTCGCGCGCGACCTTTTCGAAATAGGAGTTCGCGGTGTGGCCCTCAGGCACCTGAAATTCAGGAAAGGGATTATCAACACGCTGAATTTTTACGCGGCATCGTTCAGCGATCGCGACAGTGCGCCCCACGGCGTCCGGCAGTTCGCGGAAGACGCGAGCCATTTCTTCCGCCGTCTTGAAATAAAATTGGTCCGTCGCAAATTTCATGCGATTGACGTCGCTCATGGACTTGCCCGTCTGAATGCACATCAGAACTTCCTGGGGACGGGCGTCCGACTGCTTCAAATAATGCGTATCGTTCGTGGCGACGAGGGGGATGCCGGTTTCGCGCGAAAGTTGCACGAGATCGCGGTTCACCCACGTCTCGATTTCCATCCCCTGATCCTGAATTTCCAGAAAAAAATTCCCTTTCCCAAAAATTTCCTGCAAGCGATAGGCGGACTCGCGCGCTCTATCGAGCTTCTTTTCGGAGACGGCTTCGGTGACTTCACCGCGCAAGCAAGCAGAGAGGGCAATCAATCCCTTGCTGTGCCGAGCGAGAAGATCGTGATCTATGCGCGGCTTGTAGTAAAAACCTTCGAGGAATCCGGTGGAAACCAGCTTGATGAGATTTCGGTAGCCTTCATCGTTTTCGCAAAGAAGAACGAGATGATTAGATCGCTCGGCGTCCGCACCCCGGGTCTTATGGCTTCCCGGGGCGACATAGACTTCGCAGCCGATGATCGGCTTGACTCCCCGCAATGTGGCTTCGTGATAGAAATTTGCGGCGGCGAAGAGATTACCGTGGTCCGTAACCGCGACAGCGGGCATTCCCCGGCGGGCGGCTTCGGCGGTTAGTTCGCCGACTTCGCAGGCTCCGTCGAGCAGCGAGTAATCCGTGTGCAGATGAAGATGGACGAAGTTCGGGCGATCCATGCGAGTCTATTTTAATCCAGGTGCAATCAATCGTTCACAAAAGTTGATGACGCCAACAACCGCATCGAATTCTGGAGATCAGCGCTTGCGCGATTTTTTCGCCGGCTTCGCCGATTTCTTCACTTTCGCGGCGGGGCGAGCATGAGCTTTCTCGGCCGCCGGCGCTGCGGGCTTTGCCGCTTCGGCCTTGGGCGGCTGCGGCTTAGCGACTTTCGAAGCCTCGGGCGCAGCAGCAGGCGCCTTCCCGGACTCAGCAGCGGCTTGCGCCGACATAATCGCTGCTTTGTGTTTCTGCTTGGACTTTTTCTTTTCCTCGATCTTCTTCTTGGGCTCGTCCTTTATTCCGGCAAGCCGCTTGAGAATTTTGGTGCGCTCGATCGGATCTTTGCCCTTGCCGCGAAGTTGCGCTTCGAAAAAGTCCTCCAGCACTTTGTCAAACTTGGGCCCGCGCGGCACGCCCAACGCGTCTAGTTCTGCTATCGGCATGCTGGCACGCATCGGCCGCCACTTCTGCAAATAGTTCCGGATCTTGGCGCCGGCCTTCGAATTTCCGTACTCGGCCTGAAGAAATGCAAGGCGCTCAGGGGGAACGCTACCGAGATAGAAATATGCATCCTTTGGGGCATTCGTTTTGCGGCCCTTCAGCGTCTTCAAAACCTTTTCTGTCTCTGGCACCAATTCGTTGTATGCGGCCATTTCCTTGGCCGAAAATTCCATACTTCGCAAAGCCGAAGAGGCTTCACGGTCCTTCAATCGCGCCAGCAGGAAATACGTGACGGCGGTGCCGAGGCGAGGACGTACTCCTGCCGACAAAAATGCTTCGCGGGCTCGATGCAAGCGATTTAGGCCGTCGTAGTCCGGGTGGCGCCGGGGCAGGTTTGGATGAATTGCGGCGATGAGTCCGTGAGCTTCCCATTGCTTCAACACGCCGCCGGGATTGTCCTCGCGGCCAAGGGCCAGCACTTCCCTGCCAACAGCGCGACCCCCGAGGTGTTCGTGAAGGCCGCGGCCGATTGCCAGATCGAACCATTCCTGAGTGCGGCTTTCTTGCTTGAAATCCATACGCACGCAGTAACGAAGAATGCGCATGAGACGTATCGGTTGATTCGTGAATGCGTGAATCGAGAGAGCACGCACTTCCCGCTTCTCGAGATCGGCGAGGCCATTCGTAGGATCGAGCAGAAGTCCGCGCGATGCCGGATTCAATGAAATCGCGATCGCGTTCAGAGAGAAATCGCGCCGGCGAAGATCTTCCATCACCGTGGACCAGCGAATCTCGGGCTTGGCGCCAGGCCGC
Source organism: Candidatus Acidiferrales bacterium (assembly GCA_036513895.1). Taxonomy (GTDB): domain Bacteria; phylum Acidobacteriota; class Terriglobia; order Acidiferrales; family UBA7541; genus Palsa-147. The sequence continues at coordinate 97,133 of DATBYF010000107.1, forward strand.
TCGTAGAAATCATCGCGCGCTGCAGAAATTGAGCCGTCGGCATCGCCGGCGAAAATGATTTCGTAGTGCCGCAGGTTCTCGCTCTCGGAGACAACGCGTGCGCCGCCTTTTTCGAGTTCGCGGACAATTCGCAGCGGGTTTCCCTCGATGGTGAAATCGAGATCACGGATTGGCATTCCGGAAATCAGGTCGCGCACAGCGCCGCCAGTCAGATAGACATTCGAATCTTGCGCACGCGCGAGCTCCTGCACGCGTACCAACGCGGCGCGTTGCTCCGGCGATAGGCGGCTTTCGAGCAAAAACATGTAATCAGGCATGAGGCTTAAAAGTCCTCCCAAGTCCCGACAAATTTGTCGTCGTTTCTCGGCGCTGCCGCTGGCGAGCGCCGTTTTCACAATCTAATTCTTTAGATCAGGCACGCGGATGGTGCTCGCGATAGACCTGCTTCAGCCGTTCTTCCACCACATGGGTATAAATTTGCGTCGTGGCGATGTCCGAGTGGCCAAGCATCATTTGAACCGCGCGCAAATCCGCGCCGCGATCCAGCAAATGCGTGGCAAAGCTGTGCCTCAGCATATGAGGCTTTAGTTTTTTTCGAATGCCCGCCAGGCGTCCGCAATCAGAGATTGTCTTCCAAAAACTATGCCGCGAACATTCTCCGCCCTTCCGGCTCAGAAACAATAGCGGCGGTGTGTTCTCGCGCGCGAGTTTTGGCCGCGATTCTTTTAGGTATCGGCGCACAACTTCAATGGCGCGCCGTCCTATCGGCACGAGGCGTTCTTTGTCACCCTTTCCGATGCATCGAACGTAGCCCTTATCGTAATAAATGTCGTTTAGCCGCAACTTGCACAACTCGGAGACGCGCAGGCCTGCCGAATACATAACTTCAACCATGGCTTTGTCGCGCAATCCGATAACGGTGCTGGCATCCGGTTGTCCGATGAGGCGCTCAACTTCCTCGACCGTCAAAAACATTGGCAAGCTGCTGCGAAATCGCGGCGACTCTACGGTCTCCGCCGGATCGTCGCTGATCATTCCCTCGGCCAGCGCGAACCTGAAGAAATGGCGGATGGTCACTAAGTGGCGCGCCACCGTGCGGCTGTCAAGTCTCCGGTGATAGAGATGGCGCAGAAAATCGACGATCTCGTCCCGCGTCACTTTGTCGAGCGTGACTCGTTGGCCCGCTGCAAACGCCGCAAACTTTTCGACGTCGCGGCGGTAGGCGTCGAGCGTATTGGCCGAGACGCCTTTCTCCACGCGCAAATAATTTAAAAATGAACGGATTGCCGCTTCCACTGATCCCCCAGGGTCGGAAACATAGGCCGCTGCCTATAATTTATAAGTTAGCGCGATCGCAATCAAACTGAGCGCCCAGCCAGCATTGTGCTGCGAACGAATGCGATCACTTCATGCACTTCTTCGCAACGCATCAACCATGCCGCGCCCATGTATATTGCCACTGCCGCCGTGATGATCGCCGCCAATCCTGCCGCTTGCGGCAAGAACCGGTCGCTTGGAATCGATTGGTAGCCTCGCATCAACAAGATGCAGGCTACGGCCATTGCCAGTGCGCAAACTATGGTCCGTCCCAGAGAGGCTAGCAGCGCCGTCGCTCCAACGCGTCCAAATCTCCCGCGGAAAATTACGAAGAGCGCGCCGAAATTCACGTAGGCTGCGATTGCGGTTGCCAGCGCTGGGCCGGCGTTTGAAAGCCTTTGCGCCAGAAAAAAAAGAAAGCCGACGTTGAGTAAAATATTTGCGCACAAAGCTACCGCGGCAACGCGAACCGGAGTCGCCGTGTCCCGCAACGAGTAGAACACCGGGACGATCAATTTCACGCCGGCAAACGCGGGCAGGCCGAGCGAATAGCAAAGCAAGGGGCGCGTCGTGAGGGCGGTGGATGCCGCTACAAATTGCCCGTGCTGGAAGAGCACGCGGACGATGGGTTGCCGCAACAGTGCCAGCCCGACCGCCGCCGGTATTGTGACGAATGAAACGAGCCGCAGCGCGTAACCAAACGTCGCGGTCATGTCGCCCAATCGCTGCTGATTCGCCTGCCGAGAAAGCGTTGGCAGCAGCGCTGTTGATATCGCGAGTGCGAAACTTCCGAGTACCAATTCGACGACGCGGTCGGCTACGTACAGCGATGTGATGCTTCCCTGCGGGAGTTTCGGCGACATCGCAAAAATCGTATCTACGAAAAAGTTGATTTGATAGAGGCCAATCCCGAAAAAGCTCGGAATCATGAGTTTCGCAACCGTTCGGATGCCCCGGTCCTTGAGTGAAATTTGAAAGTGAAATCGCATTCCGCGCCGCAGAAGCGCCGGAACCTGCATAAAAAATTGCAGTGCGCCCGCGAGGAGAACGGCGACAGCCAGGGCCACCGCTGGGCTTCGGTATTGCGGCGGCGCTAGATTGACGATTGGTGTATATACCGCGGCGAACGAAAATGTAATTAAGGTGAGGTTGAAGACGATTGGCGTGGAGGCGGGCAGTCCAAACACGTTGTAGCTGTTCAGAATTGCCATTGCCAGAGCCGAAAGCCCCACAAAAAACACGTAGGGGAAAATGATGCGGTTGAGATACACCGCCAGCCCCAAATCGATCCGGTGACCTCCTGCGAGCGTGAACAAGTCCATGACGCGATCCGAAAAGACCACGCCGAGGACGGTCAGCGGTGCCAACAGGACGGTAAGTGTCCAGAAAGCGCGTTGCGCAAACTCCCAAATTTCCGTCCGCGATTTCCCCGTGATATAGCCGGTGAAGACGGGTATGAAGGCCGCCGTCATCGAGCCTTCGCCGATCAGACGGCGCAAGAGATTTGGTATCCGAAACGCGAGGATAAACGAGTCCGCGGCTACGGAGGTGCCCAGCAGAAGAGTGATGCGTTCGTCTCGTAAGTACCCTAGAATGCGGCTGATAATGGTCGCTAGGGTTATGGCCGAGGCGGATTGGAGAATCTGCCTTTTCTCGGTCAATCGCCGGAAGCTCCGATTCTAACCCTTTTAACACCAACAAGTTGACAACACTTTCACCAAAAGATAACATAACTTTCCAGGTTTCGCAACTGCCTTCCCAAAAGGAACTCTGATTTGAAGCGCGCCGCGCCTACTTCCACACACAAAAAGGTCGTAGTCCTGTTGGAGGATGGAAGCCCGCTGAAAGGTTACTTGAATCCATCAGGGTTGCCGTCCGCCGAGTCAGTAGATTTACTGACGCCGGACGGCGAGCATAAGGAAATCGCTCTGGGGGGCGTCAAAGCCATCTATTTCGTCGCCGACCTGAACCAACCCTTTGAGCCGGAACGCAGAAACTTCCTCAGCCGCCCCAAGCTTGAAGGACTATGGCTCAAACTGACGTTCCGCGATCGTCAGACGCTGGAAGGTATTAGCTCGAATGAGCTGCTTGAGACGCTCGATCGGGGCGTCCAGTTTACGCCGCCGGACTTGCATGGTAACTGTCTGCGGATGTTTATTCCGCGGACGGCGCTTACCGAAGTGAAAGTCCTGGGGATAGTGGGCACGGTGAAGAAGCCTCAACGTCCGGCGGTGGCGATACCCAACCAACCGCGGCTTTTTAGTGAGTGAGAGTCTCGTCGGCAACAGCGAAGAACACGGGCGCCGCGAATTCAATTCTCCCGCGAGTACTGTCTGCAGTAAATTCCCGTCCCATAGGCAACTCGGCACAGGAGTGAGGTAAATTGTTATTTCGGTGTTGTTTCGTATCGGAGGCACATTATGAAACTCGGCGAGATAGCCGAACGCCTGGCTTGCAAACTCGAGGGCGATGCGGGAATTGAAATCACGGATGTGGCGGGCATCGAAGAAGCGGCGCCGGGCCAATTGACATTTCTCGCCAACCGTCGCTACCGTCCGGCCGTGGCCACGACGCGCGCGTCGGCAATCCTGATCGCATCCGATGCGGGTGATGTGCCGTTAGCAGCCCTCCGCTCCAAAAATGCATATCTCGATTTCGCGCGTGCTCTTGAATTTTTTCATCCGGCGCCGAAATTTTCTGCGGAAGTTCATGCGACGGCGGTCGTGTCGGACACCGCTAAAATAGGCGCTGGCGCGCACATCGGGCCGTACTGCTACATCGGTGAAAATGTCGAGATTGGGCGCAATGCGATTCTGCACAGCTTTGTGACCATCTATCGCGACGTGAGAATCGGCGACAGGTTTTTCGCCCACTCTCATGCGATTGTGCGCGAAGGATGCCATCTGGGCGATCGCGTGACGCTTCAAAACAGCGCAGTGGTTGGTTCGGATGGATTCGGATTTGCGAAGCAAGCTGACGGAAGCTGGTACAAAATCCGACAAGCGGGCATCGCCGTGATCGAAGACGACGTGGAGATTCAAGCCGGCGCTATCATTGATCGCGCGACGATTGGAGAGACGCGAATTTCGCGAGGCGCAAAGATTGATAATCTCGTGCAGGTGGGGCACGCGTCGAAAGTTGGCGAGAATTCCTTGCTCTGCGGACAGGCCGGCTTGGCAGGCTCAACGCGCGTTGGCAAGAATTGCATCCTCGCGGGGCAAGTGGGGGCGGCGGGGCATCTGACGATCGGCGACGGCGCGGTGGTAACTTCGCAAAGTGGCGTGCCCAACGACGTGCCCCCGGGCGCGCTCTATTCCGGATATCCGGCGATTGAAAATAAAGACTGGCTGAAATCTGTGGCGATATTCAATCATTTGCCGGAATTGCAGAAACAAGTACGTGATCTAACTGCGGAAATTGAGAAACTGAAGTCGCGAGCGCAATAAAAACGGCAGTCAGCATTAACTTTTCGGCAGCGGCCGCTGATCGTCAGGCAATCCTGCCTCGACCAAGTCGTGAACCCGCTCCCGTAACACCTCGCGCCGCTCGAACTTATAATCAGTCGAGTCCACAGCCGGTCCAAACCTGACGATCACTTCCCCGGGCCGAAGAGAGGATTTGCCCTTAGGCATCAATCGCTGCGTTCCAATTAACGAAACCGGTACCACAGGCACTCTTGCTTCGAGCGCCATTACAAAAGTTCCGCTCTTGAAGGCCCGCAGCCGTCCATCCGGGCTTCGCGTCCCTTCGGGATACACCAAAAAGGAAGTGCCGCTGCGAAGATATTGAATTGCCTTATTGACGCTCGACGCCGCGGATTCTTTATCTTCACGGTCTACCGGTACCATTTGGCACATACGCATGCCAGTGGCGAGGATCGGAATCCGAAAAACCTGCTTTTTCGCGAGAATTGCCACGCGTCGCGGGATGAACGGAACAAGAGCAACCGGATCTATGTTACTGACGTGGTTCGACGCAAAAATGCACGTTCGATCAGGAATATTTTCCACACCCTCGACGCGAACACGTACTCCCACGATTCGAAGGCCCGACCGCAACGTCTTCATGGCCATTTCGTACATTGCTTCCGGCGATCCCGTGATCCAGGAATACAGAATAAAGAATGGCAGAATGATGGCGATGGCCAGGCCGACGTAAGTGATAAGAAAGACGGTGCGAATCATGGGAACTTACCGGCGTTCAATCGGTGGTACCGTGTAGAAATCCGTCGCGGATGCGAAGCTGGCGAGGCGTCGGGTTTTCAATTTCCTCAACGCTGCTTTCTTTAATCTCGCGGCTCGCAAGTACGAGGGCGACGTCGCGCTCCTGCCCTTCTCGCACCACATGCAGCGTAACCGTATCGCCCGGCGAATGGCTGCGCATCCAAGCGTCGGCATTGCGCGGCGGCTTGTCGCCGTCAATCGTAACAACTTCGTCACCGTCACGGAGTCCGGCTTTTTCGGCGTTGCTTCCCGTCTCAACGCGAGAAATGAGCCAGTTGCCGCCAGCACCACGCGAGCGGGAGAAACCCGGACCCGCCTCGGTTCGCGGCGTTTCCTTTAGCCTCAGTCCTGCAAAGGCAAAAAATTGATCGTACGGAATCTCCTCGACGCCAGAAACATAGCGGCGGAAGAAATCCTCGAAGCTCTTGCCGCTGACCTGCTCGACAGTTGCGCGAATGTCGGCACTGTCGTTGTAAAAGCGGCCGCGCTTCGCGAATTCGGTATTCATGCTGCGCATTACGTCATCGAGGGACTTCCGATTATCCGAAGCATCGCGAATAGCAAGATCGAGCATGTCTCCGAGAATTTTGCCCTTGTTGTAATACGAGATGCTGCGCTGCGGAGAATTGTAGGCCGGGTATTTATCGAGCCATGTATCGAGGCTCGATTCCTCGACGCTCTGCCAGGAATGCGCGGGACTATTCTGCAGATGCCGGATTTCCTCCGCCAAATCGGAGTAGAACTTTTCTTTGTTCCATTCTCCGGAACGAAGCAGGGCGAATGCTCCATAGGTGCTGGTAACTCCCTCTGCGAACCACAGCGCTCGCGTCCATTGCTCCTTCGTGTAATCCACGGGTTCGAGAGTCTGCGGGCGAATTCGCTTGACGTTCCACGCATGGAAAAATTCGTGTGCGGCAATCTGCAGAACGTCCTGTTGCGAGCCGGCCCCGATTGCCGTGCAGTTCGCGTGTTCCATCCCTCCACCACCTACATCAACGTACGATCCGATGTGGATGAAAAACGTGTACTCGTCGAAAGGAGCGCCACCCATCAAACGTAGTTCGTACGCGACGATTTTGCGAAGACCGTCCTGGAGAAAAACGCGATCCCAGCCTTTGGCGTCAACTATGGCGCGGAATCGAGCGCCAGACTCCGCGAACGTAAAAGTGTCGAATTTCCCCGCCTCGACTGGCGCATCTACGAGCAAGTCGTAGCTTTTTGCAACGAATCCATTTGGCGCTCCGGCGACCGGCAGTTGCGCTGCGATTTTCCAGCCCGCGGGAACATCTGTAAACTGAACCACCGACTCTTCCGCGCGCCGGTCAGGTGAGTACATTAGTACTTCAGCAAAATTGACGAAAGCATGCTGCGCGTTCAGTTGCGAATCGAACGGTCCCGCTCCATCCCATTCGATTGCGTAACTGACGGAAAGATCGCCGGCGTCTCCTCCGCCCGAACCTGTTTGCGGCTCTCCGAGTTGCCATGTTTGCTTGTCAAGCTTACGAACCGCGATTCGCGCAGACTGGCCTTCGCCGTGGACCATAAAGGCTTGGACGTCACGAACGCGATATGCAAAATCTCGAACTTCGTAAAGGGCGTTCCATGCGGGAATCGCCACGATCGTGCCAAGCGGCGCTTTGGGAATAGTGACGGCCACGTGAAAGAGATGTTCGTCCGGATGGCTGAGCGAGATTCGGTATCGAATCGTCGCTCGTGCGGATTGCGGAACGACAAACAGAAATAGGAAAAGCAAAATCGAGCGCGTGCGGTTTGAAGTGTTCACAAACGAGCGACTGATTTCGACTTCAGCCTTTCAAGAAGTTTTTCGCTCAAGCCATCGAAGCTTCCGTTGGACATCACGAGCACCACATCGCCCGGCTTCGACTCAGCCGCGAGATAGTCCGCGATTTCGGTTGCGGAGTCAAATGCACAAGCAGGCTTGCCATGCGCCCGAACAGCCTCAGCGACCTTAGCAGGGGAGAATCGTTCTTCGTCAGCCAGAAGTTGGGCGCGGCTCACCGGTCCGATGGCGACGCTGTCGGCCACCGCGAGGGCCTCGGGCAGAACTTTCTCGAAAATCTTTCGGCGCATTGTATTCGAGCGAGGCTCGAGCGCCGCCCAAATGCGCCGGTTCGGCCATTGGGTGCGCGCTGCCTCGAGGGTCAGCTTGATGGCTGTCGGATGATGCGCGAAATCCTCGACGACAAGCACGCCACCCTCTTCGCCCTTATGCTCCATCCGCTTGCGCACGCCATGGAACGTGGCCATGGCATTTTCGATGGCTTCGCATTCAACTCCGCGGCCGTATGCGATCCCAATCGCCGCGAGCGCATCGAGGACGTTGTGGCGACCCGCAACAGGCATTCGAATTCGAGTCACCTCATTTCCGCGGTAAGCGACTCGAAAATTGGTCATTCCCGCTTCCCAATGCAAGTCTCCCGCGGACCAATCCACGCCTTCGCACAGTCCGAAGGTTTCTACAGGGCAAAGCGCCTTCTCGGTAGAGCGACGAACTTCATCGCCCTCGCCCCAGACTAAAATGCGTCCGCGGCGAGGCACGAGATTCACGAGCCTTCGAAACTGAAGCGCGATTGAAGCGAGGTCCGGATAGATATCCGCGTGATCGTATTCCAGCGACGTAAGAATCAGTTCGTCGGGGTGATAGTGAAGGAACTTCGGGCCGCGGTCGAAAAAGGCGGTCTCGTATTCGTCGCCCTCGATAATGAATTCCTCGCCGCCGCCGAGGCCATAACTCTTGTCGCCGAAGTTCGTTACGACGCCGCCAACAAGAAAATCCGGCCTGCGTCCGGCGACGTGAAACATCCATGCAAGCATGGCGGTGGTCGTGGTCTTGCCGTGAGTTCCTGCGACGACAATCGAGGTGTGATTGGGAATGAAGAATTCTTCGATGACTTCCGCCATTGAACGATATGGGATTTTCTCGTCCAGAATAAATTCAAGCTCCGGATTGCCCCGCGCGATAACGTTGCCGATAACGGCAAGATCCGGCGCAGGCTTCAAGTTCTCTTCGCGAAACCCTTCATTCCATTTTATTCCTAGCGACGAAAGCAGAGTGGATGCGGGGGGATAGACGTTCACGTCCGAACCAGTGACGTAATAACCTCGCTCTTTCAGCATCCCTGCGACGGGCGCCATTGCCGCGCCGCCGATGCCGAGCAAGTGAAGGTGCCCGGAAGTTCGCGGCAGCAGATTGCCCAGGAAGTCAGACTGTCCCATTTCATCCTCAGTTTGTGATTCAGTGATCCATCAAATTCAATGCAGAAATCGGTTTATCCATCCGTGCATGCGGCTTCGAGGAATTCGAGTGTGGGCGACGCATTCGCCGTCAAGCGGGCGCGCACGCCCAGGGGTATCGTCAGCATCGGCCGCTCCGTGTGACCGAACGGGACATTCCACACCACGGGCACGTCAAACTTTCGCGTAACACGCGAAATGACGTCGCGGACGGTGGCGCTTCCCGCCGGCCCCTCGCACTCAGGAAAATCGCCGAACAGTAAACCAGCGACTCTGTCGAGTTTTCCCGCCTGCTTTAAATGCATCAGAGCTCGATCGACTTGCCATGGCTTCATCCCGCGATCTTCGAGAGCCAGGATCGCTCCCTTCGAATTGATGGCCCATGGCGTTCCGAGCGTCGAGAGAATCAACGTCAGGCAGCCGCCGAGTACAGGTCCCTCGGCGGTTCCACGAACCAGCGTTTCGCCCTCGAGCTTGGCGGTCCATCCGCTGGACGTAGTCGAAGTCGCCTGCTCGAACGAGGCTCTATCGTAACCACGTGTCAAGTTCTCTCCGGCGTCGAATCCAGCCGCGACCATCGGACCGTAAAATGTGACCCAGCCGCATTTCTCCCAAAGAAACACCTGAAGCGAAGTGACGTCGCTGTAGCCGATCAGCATTTTCGGCGGCGATATTTCTTTCACGTAGTCAATTTCGCCAAGCAGTTCATCGAGCAAATAATTCGAGCCGTAGCCGCCTCTCGCGCAAATCACGGCCCGAGTCTCCGGCTCGCCAATAGCCGCGAGAAATTCTTTGACGCGATCGGCAACGCTGCCTGCGAAATACCCTTCGCGTGATTGCACGCGCGAATCCCGCTTGACTGTGTAGCCCAAGCGCTCGAGTTCAGCAATTCCCTGCTCAAGCTTTTCGGCCTCCACGGGACTTGACGGCGCGATGACTCGAATCGCGTCACCCTGACGGAGCGCGCGCGGCTTGAGGGGCATGGGCATTCGAAGAATTCGAGAATAAGGAATCTTGGAGAACGAGTCCAGAGACGCCAACGCGGCCGATTCCTGAATCACACAACCCGGCGCACGCCGCGCGGCTAAGGCTCTGAAGGAAATTGCAGCACGAAAACATCGCCCACGCCGCTTGCATTAGCAATCACGCCGGAAGCGACGGAAGGCGGTGCGACGGTAAAAATGGCGAGAATTGTGCCGTTCTCGCTGATGGGCACCGCAAACCTGGCATTGCGATCCGGCAGCAGGTCGGACTTACCGGTAGTCGAGATGGAAATCAACATGGTGTGGGGCGTACAGCTGGTACTTGTAGACGCGCCGACGCACGTCGCGTGGACGTAACTGAGAATAGTGGGAGAAATCGCGGAAGAATCGGCGGATGCGGCGGCCGAATCGTCGGCTACGAAGCTAACAAGGCTGCCGTCGGCGTTGATGGCTGGAGAATGGCTTTCACCGATGACGCCCTCTGTGGCCATCGAGATTGACGGTGTGCAGCCCTTTGGAGCGGAATCTCCCAGGCACGTATCGCGAATGGCTATTTGCTGGCCTGTCGAATGCAATCCGGGGATCAGATTTGTGGCGCGAGTGACGAAGGCCACGTAGCGGCCGTCAGCGTTAATGACCGGGTCAAAACTTGGTCCATCGCCGGTCGCACCGGCCCAGGGCGCGGAAAGCATTCGAGTTGAGGGGATGCAATTTGCCGATGCGGCGCTGCCCTGGCACGTATCACGCAGGAAGACACTTGATGTTGCATTCATCGGGTTGGGGCTCATGTTGACCGCGTCGGAGTCGAAAGCCACATATCTGCCATCGGCCGAGATCGAGCTCTGCAGGCTCGCGCCCTTGCCGGCGTGGCCGGACATATCTTGAGAAACCAAAGTGGTGTGAGGAACGCACTGCGGCGGAGCAGTGACGCCCATGCAGGTATCGCGCAGATAGATCTGCGCGCCTCCAGCGACGCCGGGAACAAGGCCTGCGGAAACCGACGTGAACGAGATATACCGGCCGTCGAAGCTGATGGAAGGAAATTCACTCGCGCCGCTTCCGGACTCTCCTGCGAGGGAAATCGAAATCAACGTTGTTTTGGGCGCGCAATCGGGCGGTACATCGGGGCCCATGCAAGTATCGCGGAGATAAATTTGGGTGGCGTCTGGGCTCGCGCCGGCTGTGAGGTTCGTGGCACGAGAGGAGAATGCGACGAAGCGCGCGTCGCCGCTGATTGCGAGACCCCGGCCCGCGGGACCATTCGCGGGACTGCCATCGCGGCCCGCGTCAATCATGAGGGTTTGCGGCGTGCATGACGCGGCGCCGAGGCAAGTGTCTCTGACGAAGACGCGGCCGCCGCCTCCATTACGCACAAGATTGGTCGCGGCAGACTGGAAAGCGATGAAGCGGCCGCTGCCGTCCATTTTTGGCGCGCCGCTGGGGCCATTCGAGGTACCTCCGAATGCGTTGACAGAAACGAGCTGTGCTGCCGCGTTGAGATTGAGCGCAGGCCGTGCCTGACTCCCCGTGATTTTAAACGTCAAGCTGCCGGACGCTCCTCCGCCCGGAGATGGATTCACCACGGTTACACTTGCGGAGCCACCGACCGCGATGTCTGCGGCGGTGATCGCCGCGGTTAATTGGGTGGAGCTAACGAACGTCGTTTGTCTCCCGCTTCCATTCCAATTTACGGCGGAATTCGCTACGAAATTCGAGCCAGTCACTGCGAGTGAAAAGGCAGCGCCTCCGGCAGCGGTACTTGAGGGCGCCAAGCTGGTGATTGTGGGTACTGAATTATTGACGGTAAATTGCTGCGCCAAGGAAGTACCACCGCCCGGAGTTGGATTTGTGACTGTGACGTTGTCGACGCCCGCCGTGACGATGTCACTTGCGAGTATCGCGGCCGAAAGCTGGCCGGAACTCGTGAATGTGGTCGCGCGTGGGGCGCCGTTCCAATTCACTACTGATGTGCTCACGAACCCGCGGCCCGTCAAAGAAAGCGTGAATGCTGCGCCGCCTACGGAAGCGGTGGCCGGATTAAGACTGCTGATACCGGGAGTCGGATTACCGGAAGGATCGACGAAAAACGGTACGCTGTTCGAATTGCCGCCGCCGGGTGCCGAATTCGATACCGAGACGGAGTCGGTTCCGGCTGCTGCAATATCGGAGGCGGTAATCGCGGCTGTCAACTGCGTGGAACTGACGTACGTCGTGGCTCGCGCCTGCCCATTCCAATTCACCGTGGAGACTCCCGAAGCGAAGCCCGTGCCCGTGACGGTTAATGAAAACGCGGCGCCGGCGGCGCTCGCGCTCGTTGGGCTCAGGGACGTGATTGTTGGCGCGGGATTGTTCGCCGGGTCGATGAAAAACGTGGTGCCGGCTGACGATCCGCCCCCTGGCGCTGGATTCACGACCGTAATGTCTGCGGATCCTGGAATTGCAACTAGACTCGCAGGAACTTGCGCTGCCAATTGGTTAGTTGTCGTATTCAGCGTCGTAGCTAACGGAGTGCCGTTCCAGTCCACGGTGGTAGTGCTAATGAGATTCAGAGCGACTACGTTGAGCTGGAAGGCGGGGCTGCCGGCAGTGATGTGAGAGGGAGAGATCGAAGACAAAGTCGGAGTCGCATTGAACGTGGTGCTGCTGCAGCCTGCAATCGTCACGATTGCCGCAAGTAGCAGTCCGATCTTCACTTTGGATGAGACACCCGTCAAACGCATTTTCTCCCGTACTATAGTCGCAAATTTATACTAAACGCGCATCACCTGCGAGCATGAACTACGGTTTAGTCCATTCGGATTCGGCTGAGCGTGAAGAGGTTGGCTGTCGTTGCCAACACCTACAATTTGAACGCCATCAGCTTGGAAAACAGTTTCGCCCGAGCGTTGATTTCGCGGCGAGTGAGAGTCTTTAGGCGATCCACACCAAACCCCTCAACCGTGAAACTGCCAACCACTGAGCCATAGACCATTGCGCGCTTCAGCGATTCGTCAGTTACGCTGCCAGCGCTGGCTAAATAGCCCATGAACCCGCCTGCAAAGCTGTCGCCTGCCCCTGTGGGATCACGAACTTCTTCCAACGGAAATGCTGGCACGGAAAACAGAAAGCGATTATGAACCATCAAAGCGCCATGTTCGCCGCGCTTTATCACCAGCGTCTTCGGGCCCATCTTAAAAATGTGCTTCGCGGCGCGCAAGAGATTGTGCTCGCCGGTAATTTGTCGCGTTTCGTCATCGTTGATCATGAGAATCTGCGTGTGTTTTAGCGTTTCTCGAAGTTCGGCGGGGGTGCGTTCAATCCAGTAATTCATGGTGTCAAGTGCGACCAATTTCGGTTTGCGACGCGCCTGTTGCAGGACTGAGCGCTGCAGAGTCGGGTCAATGTTTGCGAGGAAAATGTAAGGCGAGTCGCGATAGGAGTCGGGGAGTTTCGGATTAAATTTCGCGAAGACATTCAATTCGGTCACGAGAGTGGTGCGTTCGTTCATGTTCTGGTTGTAGCGACCGGCCCAGAAGAATGTTTTTCCTTGAGCGCGCTCAAGCCCCTCGAGATCGATGTGACGGCGGCGTAAGATTTGCTCCTCTTTCTTACCAAAATCGTCGCCGACCACGCCCACGAGGCGAACCGGCGTGAAATTGCTGGCGGCCAGCGCGAAATAACTTGCGGCGCCGCCTAATGTGCGCGGGACGCTGCCGTGCGGAGTTTTGATGGCGTCATACGCGACCGAGCCGACAACAAGTAAGGGCATTTATTCTCCAGGTTCAAGTCAGGTTCAAGCCCGTTTCAGGATCAAGATAGATACTTGCCTGCGATTGGAGCGAGCCGCTTCTTCGCAGCCGCAGGAATCATTTTGCGATCGGTAAGAATCGCGTGGGCCAGAGCGGCGCCGCATTTGCACTCGCGAGTATCCGGCATCGCTTTCACAACGTCGTGAATTACGTTCCGGGCGTTTTCGGCGTTACGCGTCAAATTCTCGATGATTTGAGCGACGCTTACGGAGCTGTGCGCAACGTGCCAGCAATCATAGTCGGTGATCATGGCAACCGTGGCGTAGCAAAGCTCTGCCTCTCGCGCGAGCTTCGCTTCGGTGAGATTAGTCATGCCGATCACGTCAAAGCCGTGCTTCCGGTAAGTGTGAGATTCCGCCAAAGTGGAAAATTGCGGGCCTTCCATGCAGACGTATGTGCCGCCGCGATGAACGCTCACCTTCACGCGATTGCAGGCGTCAGCGAGAAGGCCGGAAAGCTGCGTGCACGTTGGCTTATCGAAGCCGACATGGGCGACAACGCCGCCACCAAAAAAAGTAGAGATCCTACCTCGCGTGCGGTCGAAAAACTGGTCAGGCACGAGAAAGTCGAGCGGCCGAAGTTCTTCGCGAAGCGATCCAACAGCGCTGACGGAGATCAGGCGTTCGGCACCCAACATTTTCATGGCGCAGATGTTGGCGCGATAGTTGATGTCGCTCGGCGAGAAACGATGGCCTCGTCCATGACGCGCGAGAAACGCGACGCGCTTTCCGTGGAGAGAGCCGATCACGATCGCATCGGAGGGATCTCCGAACGGAGTGCGCACGCGCACCTCCTTCACATCCGAGAAGCCTTCGATAGAATAGAGCCCGCTACCACCGATAATTCCAATCGGCGGCGGATCGGCAGCGTGTTTTCGTCGCGATTTGGTCTTGGCAGCCATCTCGTCACATCACCTCGTTAACGGAAACTCTGCGACGACACTTCTACACCACCTCTACAGGCTCGATCTCAATTTCGTCATTATGCAAACGGAGCCGCGCCGCCGGAATTTTTGCGTCATGAGCGAAGATTGCGAGTGTTCCGCTCCGCGCGACCTCCGGAATCCACTTGCGCTTGTTATCAAGCGTCGTTAGAGGATACAGATCGTAAGACATAATCCAGGGATAAGAGAGGTGAGCTGTTGTGGGAACCAGATCGGCGAAAAAGAAAGCCGATTTCCCCCCGCCGGAAAGCCGGACGCACTGAATGTCCGCGTTGTGACCGGGAACCCGAATGACTTCGACGCCCGGCACAATCTCGCGATCGCCATCTAGGAGCATCCACTTTCCCGCGTGTTCGATGGCGAGAAAATTGTCGGCGACATAGCTGCCGCGGTCCTTCGCCGTGGGGTGCTTCGCGTGCTCAAGCTCGCCGCGCTGCACGACGTATTGGGCGTTCGGAAATGTCGGAATCGTGCGCCCATCCTCGATACGCGTGTTCCAACCGCAGTGGTCAAAATGAAGGTGAGTGTTCACAACGTAATCAATCTGATCGAGACCGACCCCCCGCGCGGCAAGCTGTTCCGGCAGACGCTTGCCCGTATCGAAGGCATAGATGTCGCGGCGTTTTGCGTCCCATTTATCGCCCGCCCCTGTTTCGACAAGTAGCGTCTTTCCTGCCGCTCGCACTAGGAGGCAATTCATTTCGAGGCCGATGCGATTGCGGTCATCGGCGGGAATTTTCTTCTCCCACAGCGGCTTCGGGACGATGCCAAACATCGCGCCGCCATCAAGCCGGAATCCGCCGTCATTGAGAATCCAGAACTCGAGATCACCGAGTTTCACGTCGCGTCTCCCAGACCGACTTGTTCGAGAATTTCGTTGACCACGGAGTACGGATCTTTCCGGCGGTTGGCAATTTCTTCCGCCGCAGATAAGAGCGCCGCGTCGCCGATTCGGCCGCGAATCACGCGCTCCGCAAATCGCTGCTCGAGCATTTCGATCAGCCGCTGCTTCCAGTAACCAATTTCC
>DATBYF010000108.1:0-64540 GCA_036513895.1 Candidatus Acidiferrales bacterium
GTGATTCCGAGAATACGAGTCTTGGTCTTGGCAAAGCAAAAGGCTCTGGTAGAAAAAACAAAACACACCGCCGCGTCTCATCCGCAGCGACGCGCTCGTGTGTCTTGACATTGCTAGGTTCGTCAGAGACGGGATGACAACTTTTCTGCTTTTTCCGCAACTTGTGAGGTGGCGCTACGATTTAGATCCTGCTGCTTCGGGGTGGATTAGCTTTTGGAATTCGGGGTCGTCGTGGAGGCAGGTTAGGTCGGGGTCGTTGGCGGCCCAGTCTGCGTTGCCGTATCCGGCGGCGAAGGATTTCTTGAGAGTATCGAGGGCTTCTGCCTTTTTTCCAAGGACGCCGTAGGTGCAGGCGGCATTGTAGATCGTGTTGGGATCGCCGGGGCGCAGGGCGACGGCGGTTTGCAAGTGGCGGATGCTCTCTTCTTCATCTTTTTGAGTGTAGGCGAGGTAAGTGGCGAGCAAGATGCGGGCGCGCACGTCCTCGGGGACGAGCTCGAGTTGCTGGCGAAGGACCTTGACGACGCGCTCGCGCAGGTGTTCGGCTTCCTTCTTGCGGCCCAGGCGCTCCAAGGCTTGGTCGTACGGCGGGTAAGTGTTGTAGTCGTCGCCATTGGCTTCGAGTGCGCGCTCAGTGAGCGCGGCGGCTTCCTCGAAGCGGCCGGAGGCGAAATAGGCGCGGCCGAGAATGTTCCAGGATCCATCGGTGTCGTTCTTGCGTTCGATGGCCTGCAATGCCGCCTGGATGGCCTCGTCGAATTTTTTCTGGGCGTAAAAGATGCGGGCGCGCGCTACTAGCACTTCGGGCAGGTCGGGAGCGACCGCAATGGCGCGGTCGCAGGCGGCTAGTCCTCGATCTATCCATTTCGGATCCTGTTCGCGAATTTCGTAGATGAGGCCGCAGAGGTGGGCGATTCCAGCGTGCGCGAGAGCAAAATTCGGATCGAGCTGGATGGCTTGCTCGAACATTTGCAGGGCGTAATCCATGTTTTCGCGGCGCGTGTAGCCGCGTCCACGCAGATAAAAATCGTAAGCCTGCGGATTTTCCGTGGGCTTGCGCGCCATGGTCTTCTCTTCCTGCGGCGTGAGGGTGATGCGCAGGGCCTGGGCGATGCTGCGGGCGATTTCTTCCTGAATGGCGAAAACGTCTTCGAGCTGGCGGTCGAAGCGCTCGACCCAGACGAAATGGCGCGATGCGACTTCGACAAGCTGCGCGGTGATGCGCACGCGATTGCCGGCGCGGCGGATGGAGCCTTCGAGGACGTACGCGGCGCCGAGCTGCTGGCCAACCTGCAGCGGCGTCACCTGCTTGTCGCGAAATGCGAGCATCTCGGAGCGGGGAAAGATTTCGAGCTGCTTGATTTTCCAGAGTTCCGTGACGATGTCTTCGGTGATGCCATCGCGGAAATATTCATCTTCTTTTGCGCCGCTCTGATTTTCGAAGTAAAGCACGGCAACTGATTTTTGGTGGGCTGGGGTTGCGGCTGCATGTGCGCCGGAGCCGGAAGCACTCTTTTCGGTGCCGGGGCGACGGCCTGAGTCAATGTCGCGCTTGAGCCGCTTCAAATCGGCGCGAAGTTCGGCGGCGGTTTGGCAGCGCAGGTCGGGGTCTTTCTCGAGGGCCTTCTCGATGATGGCTTCGAGCTTCTGGGGCACTTCGGGATTTAATCGCACGGGCGGGACCGGCGCTTTGCCGAGGATGGATTCGAAAATGACGGCGGTACTTTCGCCGCGAAATGGCAGGGTGCCTGTGGCCATCTCGTAGAGGACGGTGCCGAAGGAAAAAATATCGGAGCGCGCATCGAGATTGCGGGCGCGGGCCTGTTCCGGCGACATGTAGGCAACGGTGCCGAGAGTGCTTCCCGGACTGGTGAGATGTTCGGGATTCAGGCCGGCAAAATCCTGCGTGGCGGAGGCGGAGAGAGTGCTCGGCGCCGCCAGCGATTTTGCGAGGCCGAAGTCGAGGACTTTCACTTGCGAGCGCTTGGTGACGAATATGTTCGCGGGCTTGATGTCGCGGTGAATGATGCCGGCGGAATGCGCCGCATCTAGCGCGTCGGCAATTTGTATGGCGAAATCGAGAAGCGGATCGAGCTCGAGCGGCTTGCCGCCGAGGCGGTGCTTCAATGTGGTGCCGTCGAGATATTCCATGGCGATGAAGGTGCGGCCTGCGTCGTCGCCAATGTCGTAAATGGTGCAGATGTTGGGATGATTGAGCGCGGATGTGGCTTTGGCTTCGCGCTTGAAGCGCTCGAGGGCTTGCGCGTCGTGGGCGACATCGTCGGGAAGAAACTTCAGGGCGACGGCGCGATCGAGGCGAGTGTCCTCGGCTTTGTAGACCACGCCCATGCCGCCGGCGCCGAGTTTTTCGAGCACGCGATAATGCGAGATGGTGCGGCCGGTGAGTGAAGAAGCGTCGGGCATCGAGGCGCATTTTACGCCAGGGCTTGTTTGCACGCAAACCCGCTGAGCCAGCATTTCGAATTTCAGATTTGAGATTTCAGATTAAAGAGTGCGGTGCGGCAAGTTTGAATGCCTAGCGCTAACATGCTGCCTGGGAATTTTTCTCCAGCCGACGCGCGGAAAAAGGCCGGCAGGATGCCGGCGCTACGATCGCATCCTCAGCCGTCGTGGGACTTGTGTACTAGGTTGTCGTCAATCTCGCGCTAATGAAACAGCTCAGCGGTCGCGAGAACCGTTGATATGATTTGTCTTCCCTGCAACTGAACGGATGTCCCTCCCGTCACCAGTACGCTGCCACCATTCAGCAACGTGGCCGTATGTGTGGCCCGTGGGGTTTGCATGCCAGCGGTTGGGGCGAAGGTCGCAGGGGCGGGCGTGAAAATTTCCGCGCTCGCAATTGATACCGGTACTAGGGTTTCGCAATTGATGCCGCAAGAAGTGAGGGTGAGCGCGGCGCCTCCCGCAAAGATTACAGTTCCGTCGTTGAGCAGCGTAGCAGTGTGCAGGAAGCGCGCTGTGTTCAGGCTGCCCGTAAGTGTGAATGTCCCGACGCCGGGATCGAATAGTTCGGCACTCGCGAAAGTATCACCATTTCCGTCAATCCCTCCTGCCACGAGCACCATGCCATTGCTGAGCGTCGTGGCAGTGTGTTCGAAGCGCGCGGTATTCAGGCTGCCGGTGGGGGTGAAGGCGCCGTTGGCCGGATTGAAGAGTTCCGCGGTGGCGAGGGCGTTTGTGGAAGCATCATGGCCGCCAGCGACAAGCACGGTGCCATCCTGGAGCAATGCCGCAGCGTGTTGAGCGCGCACGGAAGTCATGCTACCCGTGAGCGAGAACGTGCCGCTGGCGGGATCGAAGAGTTCCGCGGTGGCGAGGGCGGCGGCGCTGGTGCTCTGACCGCCTGTTACTAGCACTGTACCGTCCTGGAGTAGCGTTGCGGTGTGCCCGGTGCGCGCGGCATTCATGCTGCCCGTCGCAACGAAAGTGCCGGTGGCGGGATCGAAGAGTTCGGCGCTCGCGAGGAAGTTGCCGTTGGTGTCCACTCCGCCGGCCACCAGGACTTTGCCGCTATTGAGAGAGACGGCGGTGTGGCCGGCGCGGGCGGATACCATGCTGCCTGTCGGCGTGAAACTGGCTGCGGAAGAATCGTAAAGTTCCGCCGTCCCGAGAACTGCGGCGGTGTTATCGATCCCGCCTGCGACGAGAACTTCGCCGGTGGTGAGAAGCGTGGCGGTGTGTTCAGCGCGCGGAGTCTCCATGTTGCCGGTGGGCTGGAATCCTATCGGCGCGTTCACCGTGATTGCGGCGGAGGTGCCGGTGATCGAAGCCGTTACGGTATCGGTTGCTGAGATGGTTTGGCTTCCGGCAGTGTTCAGCGTTGCCGAGAAGTTTGCGGTGCCGTTCGTCAGAGTCGAGTTGGCTGGCAGGACGGCTTGGGCGTCGGTGCTGGTAAATTGCACCGTGCCGGAGTAGGTCGAGACCAGGGCGTTAGAGGAGTCGAGGGCGGCGACGGCGAAGGAGACGCCGGTTCCGACCGTGGCGGTGGCCGGAGCGGTGATGGAGAAGTGAGTTGTCGAAGCAGGGGGTGGATTTGTAGAGCGGCCGCTGCTGCCGCTGCCGCACGCGCTAAGGAGACTTAGACTGAAGAGCGAGACTACTGGAAGTAGGGATTTTCTCATGACGCCACCTCGAGCGTGAAATAGGATCGAAGGTCAGTGGAATATTTCGGGGCATCGCGGCGGATTTTACGCCTGCTCGCCCGTGGACGCAATCGCGGCGCATGGCGGCTATGGTATGTTGGGGGCCTTGCGAAATTTGAACTTCGAGGGAAATTCTATGATGCGCAGTAGGCTGCGGCGGAATTTGGTGCGTGTGATCGTGCTTGGCTGGTTCGCGCTGGCAAGTTTTGGCAGCGTGGGGACGGCGCGGGCGCAGAAGCATCCGTTTGGAATAAACGATTATTCGGCGCTGCATCAGGCTCGCGCGGTGGCAATTTCGCCGGATGGCAAGACGATTCTGTTCGTGGTCAGCTACGACGGAGAAAAGGGGCCGACGAAACGCGAATGGTATTTGATGGACGCGAGCGGCGGAAACCGGCGGAAGCTGGAGTTACCGGAGTCTTTCGAGCCGCGGGATTTCATGAAAGATGGAGCGGCGCTTTATGGAAAGCTTGATGTGGCGAAGAAGGGGCAGCTGGGGATTGTGCCGCTCGATGCCGCGAAGCCGACGCAGATTATTTCTCTGCCGAATGGAGTCAGGCGGGCGGAGATTTCGCCTGATGGAACGCGATTCGCTGTGATTTCCGATCCGAGGGCGAAGGATCCGTTGGCGGATGTGCGGCATGTGGTGGAGAACGAGGTATCGAGTTTCTATGTTACGAGCGTGAATGGCGGCGACGGTGGGTGGTGGTGCCCGGAGTTGAAGGACATTTCGGATTTTGCATGGTCGGCGGACGGCTCGCAGATCGCGGTGGTGAATCGATTTCAAAAAATCGGGCATCACGACGTGCGCGCGACGATTTATGTGTGCAGTGCGTCGGGCGCACGACGAATTGCCGACGTGAATAATGCGGTGGCGGGAATTGCGTGGGCGAATGGCGGGAAAGATTTGGCGTTTGCGAGCACGACGACCGATGTGCTGACGCCCGATCATCTGTGGACTGTGGCGGCGACGGGAGGAACTCCTGCGGATCAGACGCCGAAGCTCGAGGGATCGATTGGGAATGTGGTGAATGATGCGCGCGGGGCCGTCTGGGTAGAAATGCAAAAGGGGACGAGCGCGGAAATCTATTCGTATCGCGATGGAAAACTTGAGCCGGCATACCGCTGGCCGGGCGGAGCGATATTTGGAGCGCCGGTGCGCGGCGCGTTCACTTCGTCGTCCGGGGCGCTGGCATTTAATGTCGGCGATCCGATGCATTCCGGGAATGTGGCGGTGCTTCGGGGTAACGAGCTTCAGAAAATCACGCATGAGGGCGATGACACGCTCGCGAATGTGGCGCTTGGCGAGACGCGGGTGGTGAGTTGGATCGCCAAGGACGGCACGCATTTAGAGGGAATTTTGACGTTGCCGACGAATTATGAGAGCGGCAAGAAGTATCCGTTTTTGGTGCTGCCGCATGGCGGGCCGGAAGCGAACGATGCGGTGCGATTCGATGTGTTCGTGCGCCTGATCGCGGGAGTTGGATACGTTGTGATGCAGCCCGAGTACCGCGGATCGACTGGCTACGGGTCGGATTTTCTGAACGCCATCTATCAGCATTTCGGCGATCGCGCGTACCAGGATGACGAGAGTGCGACGGATTTTGCGATTGCGCAGGGATGGGCGGACCCGAGCAGGCTGGCGATTTTTGGATGGAGCGCGGGCGGTTTCATGACGTCGTGGACGGTGACGCAAACGCAGCGATACAAAGCGGCCGTTGAAGGCGCGGGAATTACGGATTGGCTGAGTTTTATTCCGGAGAGCGATATTTCCCAGGTGGATTACGACATGCGGTATCAGGAGAAGGATCCCACGCCGTTTCTGGAGTTTTCTGCGGTGATGTTTGCCGACCGGGTGACGACGCCATTGTTGATTTTGCATGGTGAGGCGGATCAGCGTGTGCCGATGCTGCAGGGGCGGGAATATTTTGTGTTGCTGGCGGAACGCGGGAAGACGGTGAGGATGGTGACGTATCCCGGTTCGCCGCATTTTCCGCAGTTGGCGGAGCAGAGACGGAGTGTTTTTCAGGAATTGTTGGATTGGCTGGGGAAATATAATCCGGGGAATTGATACGCTCGGTGGAGAATTTGAATTTCAGATTTCAGACGAAGAGTACGGCGCGGCAAATTTGCCTCCGCGACACCGAGATCGTGCCCACAACTTTTTGTCCAGCGGGCGCGCGGAAAAACGCCGGCAAGATGCCGGCGCTACGATTGCATGGTCGGGCGTTGGGGACATTGGAGTCACTGCGTCCATTTTGTCTTTCCTGATGCGTCACGGGCGGCGTGATGGCTTGGGTGGGGCTGAAAATGCGTGTGCTATACTTTTCTCGCGGACATAGATTAGCGACGATAAGACTGACGGAGTGCGCTGATGGCGTTAACGAAAACCGATAAGATTTGGCACAATGGCAAAATGATCGCGTGGGATGACGCGCGGATTCACGTGCTCTCTCACGTGGTCAATTACGCTTCCGCTGTGTTTGAGGGCATTCGCTGCTATTCGACGCCGCAGGGACCGGCGATTTTCCGCCTGCGCGAGCACATGCAGCGCTTGCTTGATTCCGGGACGATTTACCGGATGGAGAATCCGTTCACGCTGGATGAACTTTGCCATGCGGCCAGCGAAGTTGTTCGCGTCAACAAGATGGAATCGTGCTATCTGCGGCCCATCGTGATGCGCGGGTATGGCGACGTGGGCGTGAATCCCATGAATTGTCCGATTGAAGTTTACATGGCGTGCTGGGATTGGGGCCGTTATCTCGGCGAAGAGGCGCTGCGGAATGGCGTGGATGTGGGCGTCAGTTCGTGGCAGCGGCCGGCGCCGAATACGCTGCCGCAGATGGCGAAGGCAGCGGGAAATTACATGAGTTCCGCGTTGATTCGTATGGAGGCGCAGGCGAACGGCTACGCCGAAGCGATTGCGCTCGATGTGCACGGGCAGGTGAGCGAAGGTTCGGGCGAGAATATTTTTATCGTCAGGAACGGCGCGCTTTTTACGCCGCCGCTATCGAATGGGCCGCTTCCGGGCATCACGCGCGATACGATTATGGCGCTCTGCCGCGATTTGAAGCTGCCTGTCAGCGAGCAGATTATTCCTCGCGAGATGCTCTACCTCGCCGACGAGATATTTTTTGTGGGGACTGCCGTTGAGGTCACGCCGATTCGCTCGGTGGATCATATCAAGGTGGGCAGCGGCTCGCGCGGGCCTATTACCAAGCAGCTTCAGGACGAGTTTTTCGCTATCACGAGCGGCGAAAAGGCAGATCTGCACGGCTGGCTTACGCCGGTGCGGGTGCAAGAAGGCGCTGGGGTTCGCTGAGCCGGGTTAGGCTGTCCGACGGTGGTTGCGATTCACTTCTGGACAATTTCTTTACCTTGCATAGTAATTGCGAACGTACTTCTATATTGGGTTTCCGCTCGCCTCAAGAGTTTGGGATATGAACGGCAGCGGGGATTCAAAATGCAGAATGCTACGCTTTACCTCACCTACTGGCGCCTCGCACCTAAACGAGGCTGGTCACGGCTGCCGCTTGTTACTGCCGTGGTTCTATTTGGATTCGCGTTCGTTGCACTTTTTCTCCCCAATTGAATCACTCGCTTCACCATCCGCATTTTGACTCTGCCGGTTTGATTGAGTAGAATCGCGCGCGTTCCACGTCATCTCGATAACGCTTCAGCAGACACTGAGTTCGTCGTGGAGGTTGGCCTGTATAGTCTGGCGCAAAAGCTGCTTTCGGAATTTATCGGGACGTTTACTCTGATTTTCGTCGGGGCGGGCTCGATTTGCGCGGACGCGTATTTGCGGGCGCAAGGGCAGCACGGGATCGGCGTTCTGGGGATTGCTGCCGCGTATGGGCTGGCGACGGCGGTGATGTTCACGGCGCTGGGACACATTTCGGGCGGACATCTGAACCCAGCGGTGACGATCGGATTCTGGGTTACGAAAAAAATCAGCACGCTCAATGCGATTTCTTATGGAGTGTCGCAACTGCTGGGCGCTACGCTCGCTGCGTACGTACTCACGCTCGCGATTTCGGACTCGATTTGGCGTACTGTGGGGCTCGGGACGCCTGATCTGGCGCTCGATTTCACGCGGGCCCACGGTATGGTTCTTGAGGGGATCGCGACGTTTTTGCTGGTTTTCGTGGTGTTTGCGACGGCAGTCGACCCGAACGGCGCATTCAATAGAATCGCTGGATTTGCGATCGGATTGGCTGTGACGATGGATGTGCTTGTCGCGGGGCCGTTTACTGGAGCGGCTATGAATCCAGCGCGCGCGTTTGGACCGGCGCTTGTGGCGCATCACTGGCAGAATCAAGGAGTATATTGGGTCGGACCGCTCTTCGGGGGCGTTGTGGCGGGCTGGATTTACGGAAGTTTTCTTTTGAAGGAATCTTGAAGGCGCTCACAAAATCTTGATCCTAAAGGTAGGAGAATCCATGAAAATCGTTCGGGCCTTACTCGCTGGGTTTTTGCTCTTAAGCTCTGCCGCGCCCGCGCATGCCGATTTCAAGTATACCGAGACGTCGCAGATGACCGGCGGCTCGCTGCTCACAATGGTGAAGTTCGTTTCCAAGTTCTCTCACGGAGATTCCAAGAAGCAGGAAAAAGACATGCTGCAGCCAACCACCAGGACGCACTACGTTAAGGGCGATCGACTGCGCACCGATAACGAGGATGGCACCTCACAGATCATTGACGTGGGCGCGAGGCGCGTGATTTTCATCGACAACAATAATAAAACCTACGCCGTGGCGACCTTCGATCAGATCAAAGCCGCAATGGAGCAGGCGGCGCAGCAGATGCAGCAGCAGGCGCAGCAGAATCCGCAGACGCCGCAGCAGAAACCCGTGCCGCAGGACGTGCAGCTCACTCTTAAGCCTACCGTCAAAGTGACGCCAGGCGGCGCTGGACGCACGATCCTGGGCCAAGCCACCAACGAAACCAACGTGGAGATAGACCTCGCCATGCAAGGCACTGCTACCGGCCCCGACGCGCCGCCGCCCGGGCAGCCTAACTCCGCGACCTTTACGTCCGCCATGCACATGGACACTTACGTGGCGCCAAACGTTACTGGCTACCTGGAGTTCGCGCAGTTCTACCGGCGCTTGGGCGAAGAGGTATCCTGGATGAAGATCCCGTCGATGCCCGGCATCCAGATTGATCCCCGAGCTGCCGAGGGCATGTCTGAGCTGCAGAAGAATTCCGACGCGCTGAAGGGTTTTCCGATGCTGTCTTACGTCAGCATGACCATGTCTGCGACAGCCGATGGGCAGACCCAGAATGTGGGGGCGCAAAACAACGCCGCATCTAACCCGAATGCATCGAATCCGCCGGCGTCACAGACCGACAACTCTCCCAGCTCGCTCGAAGGAGCGGCGGTTATGAAAGGCTTGGGTGGGATGTTTGGCAGAAAGAAGAAGGACAGTGATTCCGCGCCGGCGGCCAGTACGTTGCCTCCGAATCCGCATCCTGACCCGAATGCGCTGATGGAAATGACTACGGCGGTAACTGCATTCTCGACAGATTCGCTCGACACGGGCCTGTTCGACGTTCCTGCGGGGTTTCAGCAGGTGCAAGAGGACCCCATGCAGGTTTTTGGCGGAGGCGCGAGGACTCCCCAGCAGCCGACACCTAGGAAATAGCTGGGTTTCGGCGAGTTATTTGGGGAAAGTACCTCGACCGTTTGACTTTATATCCGGTTATTCGGATGTACGCTCAAATGCTTGGTAGCGGGCGGGTTGTTTGTCTGGAAATTGTTATCGTCCGGGTGATTGCCGCTCCCTTAAACCCCGTGCTACGTTGACCGTAGGGCGTGAGGGTGAAGGGGATTTCCGAAAATGGCAATCAGCATCGACGATTTGCTGCGCCGCGCTGTCGAAAATCGAGCGTCCGACCTTCACCTGAAGGTCGGCAATCACCCCTACCTGCGTGTTGACGGCATTCTGAACCCCGTTGGCGATGTTCCGCGCGTCACTCCGGAAGAAATGCTTTCCATGGCGTTCAGCATGATGACGAACCGCCAGAAGCAAAAATTCAAAGAAACTGCCGAGTTGGATATGGCCTACGGCGTGGCCGGGCTTGGCCGGTTCCGCGTAAACGTTTTTCAGCAGCGCGGGAATGTCGGCATGGTTCTGCGCGTGATTCCGACGAAAATCCGGACGATTGAAGAGCTCGAACTGCCGCGCGTGCTGCAAAAGATTT
Organism: Candidatus Acidiferrales bacterium; assembly: GCA_036513895.1. Taxonomy (GTDB): domain Bacteria; phylum Acidobacteriota; class Terriglobia; order Acidiferrales; family UBA7541; genus Palsa-147. Next base: position 10,371 of record DATBYF010000108.1, read on the forward strand.
GCGAAGAGCAGCGCGGAATGATTCTGGTGACGGGCACGACCGGCTCCGGCAAGACTACAACGCTTGCGGCGATGATTGACCGCATCAATTCGCTGAGACAAGAGCATGTGATTACCATTGAGGACCCGATTGAATATCTGCATCGGGACAAGAAAGGTTTCATCAATCAGCGCGAAGTGGAAGTGGATACGTCGAATTTTTCGACGGCCTTGCGCGCTGCGCTGCGGCAGGATCCCGACGTAATACTCGTCGGCGAAATGCGCGACATCGAGACAATTCAGACGGCGCTGCTTGCGGCTGAAACCGGCCACCTTGTGCTTTCGACCTTGCACACTCTCGATGCGACCGAGACGATTCAGCGCATTATTGCTGTGTTTCCGCCGCCGGAGCAGAAACAGATTCGGCTGCAACTGGCGAGCACGCTGCGCGCTGTGGTCAGCCAACGCCTTGTGCGGCGGGCCGATTTGCTTGGCCGCGTTCCTGCGGTGGAAGTGATGATTGCGACGGGATATATTCGCGATTGCATCATGAATCCGGACAAGACGCGCATGATTCGCGACGCGATCGCCGCCGGGACTTCGCAGTATGGGATGCAGACTTTCGATCAGTCTATTTACGATTTGTATGCGCGCGGGTTGATTACGCTGGAAGAGGCGTTGATGCGGGCTTCGAATCCGGATGAGTTCCGGTTGCGCGTTCAGGGCGTGCGCTCGACAGCGGATTCTGCGCGCGAAGAGATGGAACGCGCGATTAATGAGTTTGAGAGAACCGGGCCAAGGTAAGAGCGGGCGCGGAGATCTGAAATTCTAAATTTCGAATGTAAAGCCTCAATCTGGAAATCCCGGACTCGAAATCCCGAATCTAAAATTTAAAACGGACGCGCCTGATTTACGGAGCAGTGTATGGAGGGCCCGAGCTGAATATACTAGGCGCTGCATAAAGATGCGAAATGGACTGACTCTAATATTGTTCTTTGGAATCTGCGTCTTGGCGTCCGGTTGTCAGGATTCCGCGACGATCTGGTCGGCGGAAGTCCGGTCTCCGGATGGGAATTGGCTTGCGAAAGCTCACACCGAGCAATACGGTGGACCCGGGACGGCTAGTGTTCAAACCAGTGTGTATCTGAGGCGGATCAATGGTTCGCAGCCACCAGTAGAAATCTTGGAACTTTCTAACGATTCAGCTTATCCGTCCGGAATAACCAGCGTGGACATGAATTGGGTCACTCCATCGCGTCTAGATTTGGCGTACAAAGGGCACGCGATTCTCGACTTCCAGGTGGTCAAGTGCGCGGGTATCGACATTTCCTTACGGGATCTTTCAAAACAGGCAACCGCGCCTTCACCGTAATCGGTTTTGCGCAAGGCATGTATTTAGGACTGTAATTACTGCGCTCGCTGCAAAACTCATGCAACTGGCATCGGGTTGAGCGGTTTGCTTGCTTCTTTTCTTGCAAGTCACTATCTTCGTTTTGTGCGGTCACGTTCGCCTCGTAAACTCGGTACGGAAGCTGAGCTTTATGCTGCAGCTTTGCGCGCGTTGATGCGGCGGGCGCATTCGGTGCACGAGATGCGGCAGCTGCTTGAGCGGCGGGCTGAGAGCGCGGACGACGCGAAAGCGGTTCTCGCGCGGCTCAGGCAAAATAAGTATCTCGATGATGGTCGATTTGCGGCGGAATTTGCGCGCGTGCACGGACTGGCGCGGCGCCAGGGGCGGTATCGCATTGCGCGCGAGTTGCGGCAGCGCGGCGTGCCTGACCGGTATATTGAAGCGGCGCTCGAGGCTGTGTTTGCGGAGACGAGTGAAGCGGAGCTTATTGGCGTGCGGCTGAAGCGCAAACTGACGAATTTTCGAGGAAGGATTGATCAGCGCAAGGCTGCGTCGCTGTATCGTGGGCTGCTGCGGGCGGGTTTTTCGGGTGACGCCGTGAGGGATGCGCTGCGAGCGGCGCGTGTGGATGCGGCTGCCATCGCCGACATTGCGGAATCGTCGCCGGAAGAAGAGTAGCGTTCGACGATTGGACTGGTTACGCCGTGCGTGGCCCGCGCAGGATGCGAACTGGGAATAGAATGATCGCGCGAACCAGCTCGAGCGCTCCATCCACCGCTATTCCGACGATACGGAACGGCAACAATAGCAGCCAAACGATGGGATATAGCACCAGCGCGAGCAACGCCAGCGGCCAGCACAGTACCAAGAGAATGCACCACAGTAAGAACTTCATGATCGCCCCCAAGCCTGCCATATCTATATACGCGCGGGCGAGCAATTTCGTTCCGTGCGCTCGCGGGCGTTCGTTTGCGAGGCGCGAATCACTCTGCGATAATGAATTTGTTGGGAAATTCCTGAGGACAAATTGACTGGCAACGAGATTCGCGAGACGTTTTTGGGATTTTTCGAGGAGAAGGGGCACCGGCGGGTGCGGAGCTCTTCGCTCGTTCCGACGAATGATCCGACGCTGCTTTTTACCAACGCCGGGATGAACCAGTTTAAGGATGTTTTTCTCGGCGTCGAGCAGCGGGATTACAAGCGCGCGACGACGTGTCAGAAATGCGTGCGCGCCGGCGGCAAGCATAACGATCTCGAGAATGTTGGATTTACAAATCGCCATCACACGTTTTTTGAGATGCTCGGGAATTTTTCGTTTGGCGATTATTTCAAGAAGGATGCGATTGCGTTTGCGTGGGAGCTGGTTACTTCGCCGCAATGGTTCGCGATTCCGAAGGACAAGCTGTACGTGACGATTTTCAAGGGCGAGGAAGGCATCGCGCGCGATGCTGAGGCTTACGATGAGTGGGTGAATCAGGGAGTCGAGAAGAATCGCATTCACGAACTGGGCATTGCTGAAAATTTCTGGGCAATGGGCGATACGGGGCCATGCGGGCCGTGCAGCGAGATTCATTACGATATGGGTCCGAAGGCGTCGGATCAGGGCCATGCCGATTGCCAGTTTCCATGCGATTGCGGGCGATATGTCGAGATTTGGAATCTCGTGTTCATGCAGTTCAATCGGGATGCGAGCGGCACACTCAATCCCCTGCCGAAGCCGTCGGTGGATACGGGCCTCGGGCTGGAACGCATGGCGGCGGTTGTGCAGGGCAAAATCAGCAATTTCGATACGGATCTATTTCAACCGCTGATCGAAGAAGCTGCGCGATTAGCCAATGTTGATCGGAATCGGGGGGAAATTCAGCCGTCGCTTCGGATTATTGCCGATCACTCCCGCGCCGCAACGTTTCTAATTTCCGACGGCGTCGTTCCTTCGAACGACGGCCGCGGATACGTGCTTCGGAAAATCATTCGGCGGGCGTTGCGGCACGCGCGAATGTTGAATGCGCCGGCGCCGTTTCTATCGGTGATGTCGGCGGCGGTGCGCGCGGAGATGGTGGATGCCTATCCAGAACTCGAAGAGCATGCAGCGCGGATCAGCAGCATTCTCGACGAGGAAGAACGACGATTCGTTCGCGCCGTAGCGTTGGGACTTTCGCATCTCGACGAAGAGCTTGCGCCTTTCCTTGCAGAGATGGAATCGGGGAGTGCGACTGGAAAATCCCAGGCTTCCGCACTCAGGAGGAAATTCGTGCTGCCCGGCGCCAAGGCGTTCAAGCTCTACGACACATACGGGCTTCCGCGCGACTTTATTGAAGACGTGACGCGCGATGCCGGCGTGGAGGTGGACTGGGCCGATTACGACCGCGCCATGGAGGAGCAACGCTCGCGCGCGAAGTCCTCGTGGAAGGGCGTGCACAAAGACGTGGCGAGCCCGGTGTATTGGAAGGTGGCTGAAATATCGAGAACGGAGCCCGATTTTTATTTTGGCACGGAGACGCGGGATTGCCGGATTGAAGCGATTGTCACGAAAGATGGGCTGGTCAACGAACTTCCTGCGGGCGCGGAGGGCGAAGTCGTTCTCGACCGAACGACGATTTATGCCGAATCGGGCGGACAGGTCGCCGATACGGGCTTGTTCCTCGACAATCGCGAGACCCAGCAGCTTGCGGAAGTTCGCGGCGCGTATTACCCGGTATCGCGGCTCGTGGCGCATCGTGTGGTTGCCACGGAAACTCTTCATGTTGGCGATCGCGTGGCGACTGTAGCTGACCCGGTTCGCCGCGCGCGTGACCGGCGCAATCACACTGCGACGCATCTTCTGCATTCCGCGCTGAGAAATATTCTGGGGACGCACGTTAAGCAGGCTGGCTCTCTCGTTGCGCCCGATCATTTGCGCTTCGATTTCTCGCATTTTGCGGCGGTTGATCCAAGTGACCTCGCCGAAATCGAGCAGCAGGTGAATGAAGAGATTCGCCGCAACTCGGAAGTTTGCACCGATCTCATGAATATTGACGCCGCGCTGGCGTCCGGCGCCCTCGCGTTCTTTGGCGACAAATATCCGGACGCGAATGTTCGCGTGGTGACGATTCCTGATGCTGAGTACCCGCGCGGCTTCTACAGCAAAGAGCTATGCGGTGGCACGCATGTGACGCGCTCAGGCGATATTGGTGTGTTCAAAATTGTCTCCGAGCAATCCGCAGCTGCCGGGGTGCGACGAATCGAGGCCATCAGCGGCGAACGGGCGCTCGCGGAATATCAACAGGCGCTCGAAACGTTGCGGAAGATCGCCGGCCTCGTCAAATCGAGCCCAGACGAGGTTCTGGCGGCCGTGGAGCGCCAGGCGCAGACCGTCAAGCAGCTTGAGAAGGAACTCGAAGGACAGCGGCGCAAGACCGCCGTCTCGATGGTGGATACGCTGCTCGAGTCAGCGCGGAAGATTAAGGACGTAAACGTCCTGGCATCAACAGTTTCCGGCGTTGATCGGGATGGAATGCGGCAGCTTGTGGACTCGTTGCGACAAAAATTAGGCTCCGGCGTGGTTATTCTGGGTGCTGCAGACGACGGCAAAGTGGCTCTAATCACAGGGGTTACCAAGGATCTTACAAGCCGTGTGCAGGCGGGGAAGATCGTACAGGAATTAGCTCGAAAAGTCGGCGGCTCTGGTGGCGGCCGGCCCGACATCGCGGAGGCTGGCGGAAAAGACACAACCGCTTTAGAAAGTGCTATCTCCGATGCCTATAGCCTGCTCGAACGAATGCTATAATTCCTTGAAGCGCCAGTTCCACGCGGGAGGGACCTCCCTTTTCGGCGTGGTCGCATTATTCGTGCGGAATTTGGAGTTTCTGCCTTCCCCTTGCGATGATGAACAAGAGAGCTATATCGATTGCGGCTGTGGCTTGCGGCATGTGGCTAGGATTAGCGCTGCCGGCATGCGCGCAAATCGCGTCTAGTACGAATGACAAAGGCAATCTTGTGTTCGTTAACGCCGAGACGCCGGTAGCGGCATCTCATCGTATAGCGCCTTTTGGCACCCGGGTTTCACCACAGTTGGGTGCTGAGACGCGTCTAACGAGCGAAACGCCGGTACACGCAGCAACCGTGCCACAGGAGCGTCTCGAACGGATTGTTCAAGATGCTGCCACGAAGCACAATCTGGATCCAGCCTTGGTGAAAGCTGTAATTGGGGTTGAATCCGGATGGAACCAGACGGCGATCTCGCGCAAGGGAGCATTGGGATTGATGCAATTGATCCCATCAACGGCAGGACAAATGGGTGTAGGAAATGCGTTCGATCCGGTACAGAATGTGAACGGCGGAGCGGCCTATTTGCGCTCGCTCCTCGATCGGTTCCATGGAGACCTCAATAAGTCTCTGGCCGCGTATAATGCGGGGCCGGGGGCGGTGGAACGGGTCGGAGGTATACCAAACATTCCGGAAACGCGTTCTTATGTCCGAAAAGTCACAGACTCCTATTTCCGGCCCGGTTCAGGTCGTGATCCATCGTTCTCAGCGAAGCCGCGAATTCCCGTGCGGCGCGAAGTGGATCCGAACGGCCGGGTAGTTTTTACGAACGAATGACGCGAAGACGATTTGAAACTAGCCCAGGCGCAACAATGCCGGCAATTCGCCGTGCGATTCTGGCGGCCGTCGGAGTTTTGACGGCAATTGTGTGTCTTGCGGGGCCGTCTTCGGCGCAAAATAATAATATTGATCAGGGGCGCCGGCAGTTTGAGAAGGCGGTATCGCTCCGCACGGAACTCGAAAGCCATCCGCAGGGCCAGCGCAGTCTTGAAGCATATAGGCAAGTCCTCGCCGCGTATAAGAAAGTTTATGCGTACACGTCGGACGCGGAAATCGTCACGCCCTCGCTTGTGGCATCTGCTGAACTTTCCATCGAGATGGGCCGCCAGTACGATCCGGCCTTTTTCAAGATGGCAATTAGTTCATACAACTATCTTCTAAAGGAATATCCGCACAGCCGGTACGCGTCTTCGGCGCTCTTCTCGATCGCTGACATCCAGCAAAACGAATTGAGGGATCCAGATTCGGCGGAGAAAACCTACAAAGAGTTCATTCAGAAGTTTCCGAAGTCGCCGAGAATCGTTGAGGCCAGGATCGCGATAAAGCAAATCGCGCAAGCGCGCAACGATGCTTCTGCGATGCCCGCAACGACGGCGCACAACCGGCAACCGGCTGCTCCGGATCGGGACCGCGATACTGTCGAACCCGCTTCCGACCAGTCTGATGAACCATCAACCGCGCCGATCAATCCGATCGAAGGCGGCGCTCAAGCGGGCATTGCACGCGTCACGGGCGTGCGCACTTGGAACGCGGAGAACTACACGCGTGTGGTGATCAATCTCGGTGACTCGATCAAGTACAGAGCCACTCGAATCGGCAATCCTGACCGCATTTTCTTTGACCTGCATGATGCGAAACTCGATCCCGGTGTAACGCAGAAAACCATCGAAGTCGAGAGCGGCTTTTTGAAGTCTATTCGCCTGGGACAGAATAAAGATGGAGTGGTGCGGATCGTTCTGGATGTAGATACGGTCAAGCAATACTCAGCGTATTTGCTTCAGAATCCGTATCGTCTCGTGATTGACGTGCACGGAACCGATGTGCATGGAACTTCTCGGCGTAACTCCGAAGCTTCGAATCATGCGGCTGCTACACCCGACGCGACGCCCAAGGCTGACACGACGACGAAAGCTGCGCCAATGGCGCGCACTGTTCTCGCAGACCAGACAACCGAGCCGCCCGACGCAAAACACATAAAAGTTTATGCCGCGGCGCCTCCTCCACCAATCGGAATTGAAAAGCCAGCGGTGGCGACGTCGATCGGTCCGAAACCGGTTGACCGGCTACCAATTCGTCCGGCATCCGGGCAGAGCCGCGAAGTTGCGGCGCTGGTGCCTGAGCCGAAACCGACGCGTGACGGCGAACGCTCGCTGACGCGCGCTCTGGGATTGAAGATCAATCGAATCGTGATTGATGCCGGGCACGGCGGGCACGACACGGGCACGGTTGGCGCGCATGGGTTAATGGAGAAAGATCTTTGCCTCGATGTGGCGCTGCGGCTTGGAAAAATGATTCAGGAACGCCTGCCGGGAGCTGAGGTTGTGTACACGCGCTCGGATGACACGTTCATTCCGCTCGAGGAGCGCACCGCGATTGCGAATCAAGCGAAGGCCGATCTTTTCATCTCCATTCACGCGAATTCGAGCCACGATCACGATGCGCGTGGCGTCGAGACGTATTATTTGAATTTCGCGACGTCGCAGGACGCGATGGAAGTAGCCGCGCGAGAAAACGCGCTGGCGGATACGGGCTTGCACGATCTTCAGAACATGATTCAGAAAATTGCACGGAACGAAAAGATCGAGGAATCGAAGGAGCTGGCGGGCGACATTCAGGATTCGCTTACGAAGCGTTTGCAGCAAGTGAATAATTCGGAGAAAAATCGAGGCGTCAAGAAAGCGCCGTTTGTGGTGCTCATCGGGGCGAATATGCCCTCGGTTCTGGCTGAGATTTCGTTCCTAAGCAACTCGAACGACGAGAAAATGCTGAAGAAGCCTGACCAGCGGCAGCGTATCGCCGAGGGTCTCTATAAGGGCGTGACCAGCTATCTCGATAATTTGAACAGCCTGTCGTATAACCTCCAGAAACCAATGCCTTCGCGGCAAGGATCGCCGCTTGATTCTGCCGGGAACCCAAAGTAGTTTCCGGCATCTAATAACAAGTAGCATGCGCAAACTCAACTTTTTATTCTCAATTATCGTGGCTTTCGTGTTGCTCCCTGCGGTTCTTGCGGGCGCGCCCTCGCCGCCACAGGAAACGTTGCCGGCGAACTTTGCCTTGTGGACTGCGACTGGCGCGGAAACCGCTGTGCCGTCGGGAAGTCTGCTTGCGAGCCCTTCTGTTCTGCAGGAATACGGCTTGTCGAATGCGTCGACCCGTTCGTACACGCATGGTACAGGCACGTTACAGGTGATTCTCTACCGGCTAAAAGATCCCACCGGTGCGTACGGGCTGTATTCGTATCTGCGATCGTCTGGGCTTCGCCAGGGGTCGATCCACGCGTATCCCCCGACATTGACGGTGTTCCACGCGAGCGGTCAGTCTGTCTCATACGAGCTTTCCCCATACGCCCAGAAGGGTGATTTTCACCGCGCGGATGTTACCGATCACTCTGTGATTGCTCCGGGCCGAGCGCTGATTCTGCAGGGCAGTTTCGTGTTGGATGTACTTGGTCCGACAATCTCCGGAAGCGAGGCGGCTGGGCTAAAAAGCCTGGCAGCGGCAGTAGCTCCCACTTCCAATCCCGGCCCTTACCCGACGCTCTACGGCCACCTGCCGCAAAGTTCATTCGTTACCGATTCCGACTGTTACGTTCTGGGTCCTGCGACGTTGCATGAATACTTTCCGGTCGCGGATGGCGATTGGCTCGGATTTGGCAGCGGCGTTGAGGCGGAAGTCGCAAGCTATCGAATCAACGGCGAGGATCTCACTCTTCTGATCGCGGACTTCCCGACTCCGCAAGTTGCAACGAAAAAAATGGAAGAGTGGACAGGTTTTCTCGACGTCGGCGGCTTACAGAACGGAAGCGGGAAGCCGGTGGTTTATGCCAAGCGCTCTTTGACGCTCGTTGGCCTGGTGTTTAAGGCGCATTCGCAAACGCAAGCTGCGCTGATTCTGGACAACGTCCACACGGGCGCCGAATTGACTTGGAACGAGCCCGGATTTTCGCTGAGTGACCCCAATATCGGCAGCGTCCTCGTTGGAATTATCTATGGAACTGGATTTCTTTGCGGGTTTGCGCTCGTCGCTGGGCTGGCATTCGGCGGCGTGCGAATTGCCGTGAAGCGGCTGCTGCCGGGGCGTGTCTTTGATCGCGGCGATCAGCTCGATGTGTTGCAATTAGGACTCGGTAGTAAACCTATCAATTCAGAGGACTTCTACGGCGTCTCCGGGTCTACCCGGCCGTAGGTTTGGCCATTTTTCCACAACCTTCGCCTGTCGACCTTTTAAGTTACGGAAAATAAGCAGCTTATCGGAAACTGCGTTTGTAGCATTCTTTCTTGACTTGTGGCGGGGCCGCCTCTAAACTGCCGCTGAGGAAAGAGTTCTGCGGCCATCCGCGCATTGGCCCAAGGGCTTTTCTCCCCCAAAGGCCCGCCTCGCCGCGGGCCTTCTTTTTTGCACCGCTCGAACTCGCGATTTCTCCCTACTGCTTCCCTTTTCATCGATTTTCATCGAGGAATCGGCAATACTCCCCACGGCTTCCTCCGTAGATGTTGTTTTGGTTTGACCGCCGATTTGAATGAAATCGCCATCTGACGCCATCGCAAATTCCACCGGCTCGGTTACCGGATTAGCGGCCGCAGGTTCGAAGCCGTGGATTCTCGTCGCTACGATACTCGGTTCGAGCATGGCGTTCATTGATAGCACGGTCGTGAACGTCGCGCTTCCGGCTTTGCAGACGAGTTTTGGAGCGACCGTTACGGACTTGCAGTGGGTGGTCGAAGCATATTTGCTGTTGCTTGGCTCGCTGATCCTTGTTGGCGGTTCGCTTGGGGACACATTCGGTCGCCGTCGGATGTTTCTATTCGGAGTTTGCGTTTTCGCGGCGGCATCGGCGTGGTGCGGCGCGGCAACGGGCATTCATCAGTTGATCGCCGCGCGCGCGGTGCAAGGATTCGGCGCTTCGTTCCTAGTTCCCGGCAGCCTGTCCATCATCGGCGCATCGTTCGAAGACAACGAACGCGGCCGCGCCATCGGAACTTGGTCCGGTTTCACTGCGATCACCGCCGTGATAGGGCCGGTTCTCGGCGGATGGCTCATCCAGCATGCCTCCTGGCGATGGGCGTTTCTCTTGAATTTGCCGATAGCGATCGGGGTTATCGTCCTTAGCATTTGGCACGTGCCGGAAAGCCGCGCCGAAACAGTGCGCGGGCCGGTGGATTGGCGCGGCGCGTTGCTCGCGACTTTTGGACTTGGCGGTGTAGTGTACGGTCTGATCGAATCGTCGCAACTGACGTGGTCGGATGTTCGCGTTATCGGCGCCGTCGTTCTGGGCGCAGTCTGCCTGGTGCTGTTTTGGTTCGCGGAGAAGCGGGCGAAAGCTCCGATGGTGCCGCCAGAACTTTTTAAATCTCCCGATTTCACAGGCGCGAACATCCTCACCTTTCTTCTGTACGCAGCGCTTGGGGTTTTTCTCTTTCTATTCCCGATGAACTTGATTGAAGTCGAGCACTACTCGGCAACGGCGGCAGGTGCAGCGTTTATTCCGTCGATTTTATTGATGTTTGCGCTGTCGCGCTGGTCTGGAGGGCTGGCGGATCGCTTCGGAGCGCGGCCGCCGTTGATCATTGGCCCTTCGATCGTCGCTGCGGCATTCCTGCTATTGGCCTGGCCATTCGGGAGTGGCAGCTATTGGATCAGATTTTTCCCCGGGATCGTGATTCTCGGTTTTGGTCTGGCGGTGAGCGTGGCACCGCTGACGACCGCCATCATGGGCGCCGCGGATCAGGCCAATGTTGGCGCGGCTTCGGGAATCAACAATGCCGTCGCGCGAATTTCCGGATTAATTGCGATCGCCGTTCTCGGAATTGTTGTGACGTCGGTATTCAACAACGGGCTGAACCGGCGTCTCGCGCATGTTGAGGTGACGGAGTCCGTGCGTCAGGATATTCTCAAACAACGGACAAAGCTGGCCGCGATCGAAATCCCCGCGGGCTTGGGAGCGAACGAGCGCGAGGCGGTCTCTACCGCTATCGCGAATTCGTTTCTTGAGGCATTTCGCGTGACCATGCTTCTTTGCGCTCTTCTTGCAGCTAATGGCGCGATTTCTGCTTATTTGATGATTGGGAATAAGAAGACTGCCGCAAATTCGGGGGCTTCCGCTCGAACGTAAAGTAGAACCTTCTTATACGATCTGCTTCGCTCACCTGCGGCAGGAACGCGCGATTAATTTGCGTGGATTGTTTTGCGTTGTGCTGCGGATTCCAGCGCGGCTGTGACTTCTTCGTCCGTGGTGCTCTGAAAATCCGCATACCACTGGCCGACCGCGGAAAAATCTTCGGGCGCTGATAAACACACGACTTCGTCGGCCACTTTCGAAAGCTGACGGACCGCGTGCGGCGACGCCACTGGAACCGCGACGACGATTCGCGCCGGACCGAGCTTGCGGAGAGCCTCAACGGCGGCGCGCATACTCGCTCCGGTGGCAATGCCGTCGTCTACGAGAATCACGATGCGATCTTTTACATCCACCGCAGGCATGCCCCGGCGGTAGGCGAGCTCGCGGCGCTGAAGCTCTTTCATTTCGCGCTCGAGGACGCCGTTGATGGCGGCATTCGGGATCGCCAGTTCATCGACGATTTCGGTATCTACGACACGAACGCCTCCCGATGCGATCGCTCCGAAAGCAAGCTCTTCGTGTTGCGGCACGCCCAGCTTGCGAACGACGAAAACGTCTAGGGGCGCCCCCAGTTCCTGCGCAATTTCAGCAGCAACCGGAACGCCGCCGCGCGGCAGACCAAGTACAACGAAACTTGCATTTTCGCGAAATCGGGCTAACTGTTCGGCGAGTTTTTGGCCGGCACACTTGCGGTCGCGGAAAATCATCGAGTCTCAGACCCTGAAGAAATATCTTGCTAGCGGAAGAGCGCAAGGTCAATCGCGTTTGCCAGGGCTTCGTGGCCTGCGGGATTGGGATGCAGGTGGTCGCCGCTGTCATAGGCGGGATTTAAAATTGTGGGATTCGCCGCATCTCGCAGAGCCGCATCAAAATCAATCACGCCGTCAAACGCGCCCGATTCCCTGACCCAATGATTCGCGGCTTGGCGCTTCGATTCACCTTGTTCCGTCCAGCCTCCGAATCCTTTGTACGGAAGTATCGTCGCGCCGAAGATTTTCAATCCTGCTGCGTGCGCCTGTTCGATGATTTGTTTGTACCCGGCGATCAAATCATCGGCGGTGATTTGTGTGCGGGTTAGACACGGGGCGAATTTAGCCCGTATGGAAGAAGCGGGCGTGTCAGGCTGGCCAATGTCGTTCGTGCCTTCGAAGAGGATGATGTCGCGAACGCCGGAGTGCTCGAAAGCGTCGCGATCGAGCCTGGCCAAGGCGTTAGCTCCGAAGCAAGGCGAACTCGAGAGCACGCGATTACCGGCAATTCCGGCATTGAGTACGGCCATTGCGCTCCGTTCCCGGCCCGCAAGCAGCCGGCGCGCCAGAACATCGGTCCATCGCGCGTTTGTGCCCGGCCTCGTGGACGCTCCGTCTGTGATTGAATCGCCAAACGCGACTACGGCTCCTCGCACTTTCCGTGATGCGAGCACGTCAATCTCACCGAGGAAATACCACGACCCCATTGTTTTCGTGAATGCGCTTGCACCTTCGTCAGCGGCAAAATTGCCGGCCGTGGAAATGAAATTGGTTTGATATGCAGCGGGGTGGCCAGTCGCCAAGCGCGCTGATCCCGTTGTGAAAAGGCTGATCACCAGATTTTGTTCCGCGCCAACGGACAGAGGAATTGGATCACTGAGCGCTTCGGAGCCTTCCGGTATCATGACGGATTTCGAGCCGCCGAATGTAACGGCGTGATTCGTGCCAGCGGCGAGCGCCGCACCATCCGCTTCCAAGCCGGCGTAAACAGAATCGAACGTGATCGGCTTGGCGCCGAAGGCGTTCGACAAGCGAATTTGAATCTCGCGCCCGCCTATGGTGGTGTGCACAATTTCGCGAATGGTCTGATTCTCGAGCGAGTCGGGAACGCCAGGTGAGCTAAAAAGAACGACGGCATCCGGATTTGCAAGATCGAAGTTGGCAGTGCTCCATGTCGCGACCCAATGATCTTTGTACTTGTCATTGGCTCCCGAGGCGGGCAGGCATGCGAACGGCACAATTGCACACAACACTCGTAGCAAGGCGCCTCGAAAAGGATTGAAAATGCGAGTCATTTGCGCCGCTCCGAACGAACCTTCCCGGCGGCGATGTGGAAGCAACGACGAGCAGGCTGCGCGCTCAATTCACTTCGACTGGGACGGGTCGAGAGCCCCAAAGCGCGTAGTAGAAAATATATAAATAGCAAACCGCCGGCAAAATGAACGCGTGATGAATTCCGATTCGATCCGCCATCACGCCCTGCACCAGCGGCAGGATTGCTCCGCCAACGATGGCCATCACCAGAACGCCCGAGCCATCACCAGTGAGCGGCCCGAGTTCGGCGATCCCCAAGGTAAAAATACTCGGGAACATGACGGAATTAAACAGCCCGACTGCAATGATGGTCCACATGGCGACGTTGCCGAGAGTCAGCATGGACGCACAAACCAGCAAGAACGCCGCGATGGCGGCTATGGCTAAAACCGTTCCCGTTCGAACCTTCTGCAGAATAGCCGAGCCGATGAATCTTCCGACCATCGCGCCGCCCCAGTAGTACGTCACAAAGCGCGCGGCCGTAACCTCCGGCAAATTTCCAATTTCCGGCTGGCCGAGATAATTGATCAGCAGGCTTCCGATCGATACTTCCGCGCCAACGTACACGAAGATTCCAATCGCGCCGAAAATGAGCTGGCGATATTTCCACAGGCTCGCCTTGGGAGCGTTGCTATCGGTACGTTGTGCCTGCGGAATTGCCGGCAGTTTGTAGGTCGCGATGATGGCCGCAACTCCAAGCAGAATGGCCGCGATGATCAAGTAAGGAAGCTTCACTGTGGCGGCTTCGTGCACGCGGTAGGCCTGCAATGCGTCGGCCGGCATCTGGCGGATCTGTTCCATCGTCTTGGGGTTCGCGCTCAAAATCATCAGTCCGCCAATATAGGGCCCGATCGTCGTCCCCAAAGAATTGAAGGCTTGCGTGAGATTCAAGCGGCTCGATGCCGTCTCAGGCGGGCCCAAGACAGCCACATAAGGATTCGCGGCCACTTGCAGCGCCGTGATTCCGGCAGCGAGCACCATCAGTGCGCCAAGAAAAAGCGGATACGATGGCGCGCTCGCCGCGGGAATGAAAAGCAGCGCGCCCACGGTCATGGTCAATAAACCGGCGACCATGGTCTTCTTGTAGCCGATCGTGTCAATCACTTTTGCCGACGGAAGCGAAAAAATGAAGTACGCCGAGAAGAACGCAAACTGGATCAGCATCACTTCGGCGTAATTCAGAGCAAATATGGCTTTCAGGTGCGGGACGAGAATGTCGTTGAGAACGGTGATGAAGCCCCAGAAAAAGAAGAGCATCGTTACGACGATGAGCGCGCCGCGATCGGTGGACGCGGGCTGATAGCCGGAAACCGAAGGCTGTTTACCTGTGTTGACGATCGTCAATAAGAGTTTTTATCGCCGCCCGAAGTGCTGATGTACGCGCCGGTTAGCGACGATTCCGCCCAGATAATGCCATAGAAGAGTCCCGCGACAATAACGAATTTCTTTCGCCTGTTTTCATGTTGGATAAATAGGTCGAATTTCGTACGGCCGAGCCAACAAAGTTGACCCGCTACAAATTACCGCACCAGAAGCGCCGGAGCAGCTCACTCCTCGCGCATCAGTATGGAAGGATCGATCGAGAGCGCGCGTTGCGCGGGAATCCACGTAGCCAGCAATCCAACCAACATCATCGCTAGAACGACGCCGGCCAATACCAGTGGATCGCGCGGCGTTGCCTGATACACGATTGACGCAAGTACCCGGCTCGCTAAAATTCCCAGCAGCAAACCTGCCGCAGATCCAAACGCCAGCAGTTTGAACGCTCGACCTAATGCCGCCTGCAAAACTTCTTTGCGTTGCGCGCCAAGGGCGATGCGAATTCCCAGTTCCCTCTTCCGCTTGCTCACCGAATACGCCGCCATTCCAAAGATGCCGGTTATGGACAGCATCGCGCCCATAACTCCCAGCACGCCAAGTGAAATAGTGGCTACGCGGGAGGCGAACAAAGCGCTGTTGAGTTTTTCCTCCCACGTTTGAGTGTAAAAAGGCAGCCCGGCATCGAGGCCATTCAATTCGCTCTTGATGGCGGCTGCGACATGCTGCGGATCGGCATTCGAGCGGACCACCATATGCATCTCGCTAATCGGGAATTGCAGATTTGAGAGAAACATTGCCGGATGTGGATCTTCCGTGAGGTTCGTGTATTTCCCATCCTCCGTAATGCCCACCACTTGTATTCGCGTCCCATCCTGCCGCTTGTAGTAATTGCCCATCGCATTCGTTGCGGAGCCGAACAACCTGCGAGCAAACTCCCGGTTCACTACGGCCACGCGCGGGGAGTTTTTGTCGTCAGTCCAGGCAACACTTCTGCCCGCCAATAGCGAAGTACCCGCGGCTCGGAAGTAATCCGGCGAGATGCTGTACACAACGACTTCAGCAGCCGCATTCGACGCTCTCAGATCCGCAGTTGCGTCGGTGAAGACGCTCGTGCTGTTCCAAGCCTCATGAAGAGGCGGCCAGTCAATCAATCCCACGGAGATCACGCCGGGGATCGTCGCAACGCCATCAATCATGCGCTTTTGCATTGCGAGCATGGCGTCGCCGCTATAGCCGGACATGTTCAGGTCCGTGTCCACCAGCATCGCGTTTCGCGGCTCAAAGCCAAAATTGCTGTGCATCGAGCGCGCCAGCCCACGCACGGCAACCATAGAAGAAGTGACCAGCACCGCGCAGATCGCAATTTGCACCGCGAGCAAAAGGTCGCGGGCAGTAATCCGCCGCCCGATGTTGACGATCGATCCGGACTTCACGATCTGATATGGATCCGTGCGAAGAACTTGCCTCACGGGGACTGCGCCAAAGAGAAATCCACTCGCCAACGCGAGCAGCAATGCGACTAGATAAACATGAAAATCCGGATCCAGCGGCAGATTCATCGGATACCTGGGTACCGGCTGCCACGCGCGCAGCCAGCCCAAAAGCATCACGCTGCCCCATAGCCCGACGGCGCCTCCCATCAATGAAAGCAGAATGGCTTCGGTGAATAATTGCCGCAGAACGCGCAGGCGGCTTGATCCAAGCGCGAGCCGCAGGGCAATTTCTCGCGCGCGGTCAGAGGCCCGCGCCGCAAATAGACTCCCAAGGTTGGCGCACGCCGCCAACAGAATTAATCCGGCAAGCAGCATCAGAGCCGTAACGAATGCACGTATCGGACGCCCAAGATAGTCGCCATAAAGACTTGGTCGCGCGAGTGTAAACGTCATCTGTCCATCATCTTTGGGATAATTCTTTCCGAAATACGCGCCAATCGAGTTCAGATCCGCAACCGCCTGCGCCGGAGTGACTCCCGGCTTCAGATGCCCCATGACCATAAATACCCAGCGGTTTCCGCGCGCATTGAGAGTGTTCGAACCCTCTACCTGCTCTTGGTTAACCATGGGCACAAAGAAATCGGGTGCTCCAAACAACAATGTCCCGTGAAAACCGAGCGGAGCTACGCCGAGAATGGTGAAAGGATGCTTGTTGATTCCGACAGTGCGGCCCACCACGTGAGGATCATCTTGAAAATGTACGTGCCAATAGCCGTATGCGAGAACTAAATACGGGGCGCTGTTTGGTCCGCGCTCATCGGATCCGTGGAAGAAACGCCCGAGATAGGGCTGAATGCCCAACGCGTCAAAATAGTTTCCACTTACTTCCTCGGCCCACGAGGGAGTTGCATTTTGGCCTGTGTCCAGACCAGCCTCCGTGATGGTGAAGGCTGCCAGACTGTCAAAGCTGCGATTTCGATTGCGCAGATCGAGATAGTCGGGATAGGACTGCGACGGATCCAGGAAGCTGGCTCTGCGCTCGATTGCGTAGAGGCTCTGCGGTTGCGGCACATTGAGCGGTCGCAAGATCAGCGCGTTCATTACGCTAAAAACCAAGGCGTTTGCGCCGATGCCCAAGGCGAGCGTACCAACGGCTACTGCGGTAAAGCCGGGAGACTTGCGCAACATTCGAAGGCCGAAGCGAACATCCTCGATGAGACTCTCGATAAAATTGCCACCCAAGGCATCGCGGCACGCCTCTTTGAACCGCACATGGCCGCCAAATTCGAGGCGCGCACGACGCTCGGCTTCAGCGCGAGGGAGACCGGAACGCACCAGATCATCAGCACGAAGCTCGATATGCGAGCGAAGCTCTTCCTCGATCTCAGCATTCATCTGCGAATGCCCGAAAAGTGCGGCGATGCGGAACCGAAGCGAGTAGAGGAATTTCATGCTTCCTCCGTTTGCTCGGAAAGCGCCGCCCCGATGGCATTGACGAGACGATTCCAGTTGTTGGTCTCTTCGCGCAAACGCTTGCGCCCCGCGGCGGTAAGCTCGTAAAACTTGGCTCGGCGATTGTTCTCCGACGTGCCCCAACTCGCCTTGAGAACTCCCTGGCGTACCAGCCGAAATAGCCCGGGATAGAGCGCGCCCTGTTCGATGAGCAGCGCGTTGCCGGAAATCTGCCCGATACGCAGAAGAATGCCGTATCCGTGCAGGGGGCCTAGCGAGACTGCTCTGAGAATCAGAAGATCGAGAGTGCCGGGGAGCAATTGAGCCTGATCGGTCACCGAGCCCTCCTAAGATGATTAGGAGACTACTCCAAACACTCCTAAGCTGTCAAGGAGAGAATGAAGAAGACTCAGATGGGAACTACGATAGGCGCGAACCGGCCACCGTCACTTGAACTTGGCGTATTCGGACTTCGCGGCGATGAGGATGGGAATGTCAGGATCGGCATCCTTCCAGAGCGCGAAGAAATCCTGATAGGCCGTTCGAGCGCCGCCGATGTCGCCTGCTTCCGCGCGCGCTCGTGCGAGACCGAGATGCGCCAGCGCGCCCGTCCAGCAATTCCATACAATCCCGCGATGATCGAGGAGCTTCTGGAATTCCGCAGCGGCCGCGGTTCCCTGTTTCGCTTGCAGGTACGCTTCGCCGCGCAAGTAAACCTGATACATGCACGAATTGTTGAGACTTCCTACAGTCTGTCCAAGCTCGTAAGGCGTGGCCGGTTGAAGCAGTTCGACCGCCTTCGATCCATTCCCGCGGCCGAGCTCGACTTGCGCATTAATCGCTGGAATCCATTCAGATTCGAGAATCGTATTCACCGGATAGCTCTTGTTCAAAGACTCGACTAGCGCGTGGGCTCGTCCGGCGTCTCCGCTTCGCGCAAACACCACGCCCGCAAGAATCTGCGTGTCCCGGCTGTCCGGCGCCATGGCCAGAGACGCCGCGGCGTCTTCGTGCGCATCTTTTTGAATCCCGAACGCTGCTTCGCGCAACGCTCCAAAAACCTGCCAGAGTGCGCCAGTTTCCTTCGCATCGGCCGACGAAGCCGAGGCAAGAGCTCTTTTGGAAAGCTCACGCGCCTTCTTCAAATGCCCGCCGTACGCTTCCGTATCCGCCTGCATTGCCAGCATTGCGTCTTCAAAGCCCGGCTTTCCCACTGACCACTCGAACTCTTTGCGCATTGTTGCCGCGTCATCTCGAAGAAACGCCAACCCATAAATACTTTCGCGCAAGAAGGCATCGCCAATTTTCCTCGCCTCAGCGTCGCCGAATATCGTCTGCGCTTCATCAAGACGGTTCAGCGAAATGTACACCGCGGCAAGGTCGCCGATTTCGATGACGTTATCCGGCTCGAGGCGCAACGCTTCACGGAATTCCTGTACGGCCTGTTCGTATTGGCCCATTTCGGAATACGCAACGCCGAGGTCCAAGTGCGCCTGTGCATCGCGTGGATAGGTCTGAATCCAATCTTTGTAACTCTCCGTGGCCTTTTCCATCTCGCCCATGCCGATGTCGTAGTAGAACGTCGTGATGTGCAACTTCTCGCGCTGCGTAACGCGGTCCCGAAGCTCGAAGGCTTTGGTGATTTCGTTTTTCGATAGCGCGATCTGATTGAGATCGTATTCGCAAATCGCGAGGTTCGCGTAGGCCATCGCAAAATTCGGATCGAGCTCGACGGCCCGGCGAAACTGAGCCGCGCCTTCGAGAACTCCTTTTTCACGCCGGGACTTCTCGCCGAGGCTGAAGATTTTCAGGGCTTCGAGTGAGCTGGTGGTTGCCTGATCGAGCGGCGCGTCGAATTTCTGAATCGAGGCAAGCGACTCACCGAGCTTCGCGCGGAGTTTGGCCGCGGTGTCGCTCAACGTCGCGAGCAACTTATCCTTGCCGGTTGTCTGCGCCTGTTCGCGCGCCACGGCATCGCCCGTGTTGCAGTTGAACGCATCCAGCGAAAGCACGTACTCGTTCCCGAGCCCCGCGATCGATCCCGCTACATAAACTTTTCCGCCAGCGCGCTCGCAAATTTCTTTCGTCGTGTCCTTCGTCAGATGCTCTTCCGGCGTGCGGCCCATCAACCGCAGCGTCTCAGTTACCTTATCTTCCGAAAGAATATTCAAGAACGGCGATTGACCGAGGTCAACCGCCAGCGCTTCCTTTAGCGTTGGCCCGTCGAACACTGCTTCGCCCGTCGTATTCGCGAAATCCGCCAGAACGATCGTGTCCTTTTCCGTGAGGATTGGCGCGCGGTGAAAATAAAAATAGCCGCCCACGACGAGCACGAGAACAATTGCGGCTGCCACGACCGGAATCATCCATTTCGGCCGCGCTGCAGGCGAAACTGTCGTAATAACCGCCGCCGAACCACCCGAGCCCGCCACCGCGGGAATCTTCGCTGAACTGCCCGCGCCTTCCTTCGCCGGCGCGATGCCAGTTCCGCTTGCAGTCGGAACCGCGCCGCCCGATTCCGCAATCACGCGTCCCGCATCAATATCCCGTTTCAGACGCTGCAAATCCGTGCGCATATCTGCGGCACTCTGATAACGCATGCTGCGATCTTTCTCGGTAGCCTTCCCGATGATTTCTTCGAGTTTCGCGGGCATAGCGGGATTGATCTGGCTCGGTGGCACCGGCGCGCGATTCAAAATTCCATCGGTGATAATTCCGGAAGTCTTCCCCGGGTAGGCGAGCTGCCCTGTCGCCATCTCATAAACGACCAGCCCGAACGAAAACAAATCCGTCCGCGCGTCGACTTCGTCGCCGCGCACCTGCTCGGGTGACATGTACGCCACAGTCCCCATCGCCGTGCCCGGCGTCGTCAGCAGCTCCGGCGCTACGTGCGGAGAATCCATCGAAGTGACCGTATCGCCCTCGAGGTCGGTTCTTCGATCGGCCATCAGCTTAGCCAATCCGAAATCGAGAATCTTGGCGTGCCCGCGCCGCGTGATGAATATATTCGCCGGCTTGATGTCGCGATGGACGATTCCCTCGGAATGCGCCGCATCGAGGCCGTCCGAAATCTGCACGCCGATATCGAGCACCTGCTCGACCGGCAGCGCTTTATTTTCGATCTTGTGTTTCAGCGTCTGCCCATCGAGGAATTCCATGGCGATGAACGATTGGCCGTCCACTTCGTCCACGTCGTAAATTGTGCAGATATTGGGATGATTCAGAGCAGAAGCCGCGCGGGCTTCGCGACGGAAGCGTTCGAGGGCCTGGCGGTCCGCGGCCAGATTTTCCGGCAGGAATTTCAGCGCAACAAAGCGGCCGAGCTTCGCATCCTCGGCCTTAAATACGACTCCCATCCCGCCGCCGCCGATTTTCTCGACGATGCGGTAATGCGAAATCGTGCGTCCAGCCAGCGGGAAAGATTCAGCCATCGCCGCAAATCTTATGCTGCGCACCAAACCAAGTCAACGCGCACCGGCGAGGCGATCCTTGCAACTTCAGGATTGCGCGTTACGCTTGCGTTGCTGCGAGCTAGTTGGGACTGGAGCCGGACGTCGTCGCGGGCTTCTCGGGATACAGCCGTTCAAATTCCGGGTCGCCGTGAAGAATCACTAGTCCCGGATCGCGGCGGGCCCAGGCGGAATCGTGAAAACCAGCCTCCCAAGCCTTTCGCAAGGCATCCATGGCCTCGGGCTTTCTTTTCAAAATGCAATACGCGCAGGCTGCATTATAAAGAATTGACGCTTCGTTGGCGCGCAACGTGATCGCCAGATTGAGCTCGCGCACGGCGTCTTCCTCACGTCCCAATTCGGCGCAAAAGGCGCCCAGCAGGACCCGCGCCCGCGCATCTTCGGGCACTTGTTTCAAGTGATTTTCCAGAGCTGCCAGGCTTCGCAGCGTCATATTGCGCATACCTTCCTCTTGGTGCATGGCACCGAAAGAGTTAAGGATGGGGACATAAGCGTTGTAGTCCTCTCCGCTCGCTTCGATCGCGGCTTCCGCTATGTCAATAACTTCCTGGTAGCGCCCCGCGGCGAAGAGTGAGCGGCAGAGAAGATAGTAGGCGCCCTCGCAATCGCGTTTGCGTTCGATGGCTTTTTTGACCATGCGTACAGCTTCGTTATGCAATTCCGCTGCGTAGAGCACCCATGCCTGGCTGACTTGCACTTCGGGCAAATCCCAGCGCAAGGCCACCGCCTTGCCGGAAGCTTCTCGCGCGCGTTCCACCCACACCTGATCGCGGCTGTAGTTGCAGTAGAACATCGCGCAGGCATTGGCGCAGGCCGCGTAGGCCAGCGCGAAACTGGGGTCCATCGCTACTGCGTTTTCGAACATTTGCAGCGCGAATTCGAGGTCCTGCCGGGTCTGCCGTCGTGCGTATCGTTTGCCGCGAAGGTAGAGGTCGTAGGCCTGCAGATTTTCCGTGGGCTTGACGGCCAACGCCTCGAGCTCTTGCGGAGATAGCGTCACGCGCAACGCTTCGGCAATCTTGCGGGCAATTTCGTCCTGCACTTCGAAGACGTCCTTCATCTCCCGGTCAAATCGCTCCGACCACACCGGAAAATCCGTGCGCGTGTCCACGAGCTGCGCGTTGATGCGCAGCCGCGCGCCGGCGCGTCGAATCGTGCCCGTGAGAACGTACGCGGCACCGAGCTGCTGCCCAATCTGCGTGGGTGTCACTGACTTGTCGCGGAATGCCAGAACGGTCGCGCGGGAAAACGTGTTCAACCCTCGGATCTTCGAGAGCTCGGTGAGAACGTCCTCCGTAATTCCGTCGCGCAGATACTCATCTTCCTTCGAGCCACTCTGATTTTCGAAATAAAGCACCGCTACTGATTTTTGTAGGGCTGCGGGCGCGTGCGCCCCTGAAGCCGAGATGCTCTTCTCAACGGCGGGCCGTCGGCTCGATTCCAAATCCCGCTTGAATCGCTGCAAGTCGGCGTGCATTTCAGCCGCGCTCTGGTAGCGCAGTTTGCGATTCTTTTCGAGCGCTTTGCTGATAATCCGTTCGAGTTCTGTAGGGACGTCGGAATTCAGACGCACCGGAGCTACGGGCGATCCCTCAAGAATGGCGTTCGTGACCACACCCGAAGTCTCGCCGCGGAACGGCAAAACACCTGTCACCATCTCGTAGAGAACGACGCCAAACGAGAATAAATCCGTCCGCGCGTCCAGTTCTTCGCCTCGCACCTGCTCGGGCGACATGTACGCAACCGTGCCAATGGCGGTTCCGGGACTCGTGAGCATCGCCGCCACGGCATCCACAGTCGCCGCGGCCGATTCACCCGACATGCCTCGTCCGCGAATCAGTTTCGCGAGACCGAAGTCGAGAATCTTTACCTGTTCCCGCTTGGTTAGGAAAATATTTGCGGGCTTAATGTCTCTGTGAACGATTCCCTCGGTGTGAGCGGCATCAAGAGCGTCGGCGATCTGAGCCGCAATTTCCAGCGCTTCCTCTGCGGCGAGCGGCTTTCCCCCGATGCGATGTTTGAGCGTCTGGCCCTTCATCAGCTCCATGGCAAGGAACGGGCGGCCATCGTGCTGACCGATTTCGTAAATCGTGCAAATATGCGGATGATTTAGTGCAGAGGCAGCGCGTGCTTCGCGCTGGAAGCGTTCGAGTGCCCCGCGGTCGCTGGCGACGTCGTCCGGAAGGAACTTCAGTGCGACGTGACGTCCAAGGCTTTCATCCTCGGCCTCATACACCACCCCCATTCCGCCGCCACCAAGTTTGTCCAAGACGCGATAGTGGGAAACCGTGCGCCCAGAAAGTGGAGAAGAATCAGGCATGCAAGCGAATTCTATTCTGCGCCCCAAGACAAGTCAACGCGGCTTCAGATGAATTCCGCGCGTCGTCTTCCGGGTCGGCTTTTAGCACCATGGGAAACTTCAAGGAGCACGAAGAAATTTCTGCAGCAATCTTTAATAAATGGCAATGAGTCAATCGTAGCGCCGGCATCTTGCCGGCGTTTTTGAATCGAACCAATCAAATCGTCGACTCTAAAGCCACTCAGCTAATTTCTGTCTCTCCGAAGAGGACCCGACGAGGGTCCGACGAGGAATCTGCGGTACGCTTACGCGCTTCTGCATTTTCGAAGCTAGCGAGAAGACGCCGGCGGCACCGCAGGCTTTTCCGGGTACAGGCGCTCAAATTCCGGGTCGCCGCGAAGCAAGGCAAGCTCAGGATCCCGGCGCGCCCATACCGAATCGTGAAAACCAGCCTCCCAAGCCTTGCGCAACGCATCGAGAGCTTCCGGCTTCCTTTTCAGAGTGCAAAACGCGCAAGCCGCGTTATAAAGAATGGAGGCTTCGTTGGCGCGCAACGTGATGGCCAGATTGAGTTCGCGCATGGCGTCTTCCTCGCGTCCCGTACTCGCGTAGTTGACGCCCAGCAAGACCCGCGCGCGCGGATCCTCGGGCACCTGCTTTAAATGATTCTCCAGCGCCGCGATGAATCTTCTGCAGATGTCGAGTCCCACCTCTTCTTTTTTCAGAGCGCCGGCAGCGTTTAAGATGGGCACGTAGACATTGTAGTCTTCACCGCTTGCTTCAATCGCGGATTCAGCTACATCGAGAACTTCCTGGTGGCGTCCCGCGGCGAACAGGGAGCGGCAGAGCAAATAATACGCGCCCTCGCAGTCGGGCCTCCGCTCAATAGCCTTCCTCACCATTCGCACCGCCTCATCGTGCAGTTCCGCGGCGTACAGTACCCAAGCCTGGCTGACCTGCACTTCGGGCAAATCCCAGCGCAGAGCTACGGCCTTGCCCGAAGCTTCCCGCGCGCGTTCTACCCACAATTGATCGCGACTGAAATTACAGTAGAACATCGCGCACGCATTGGCGCACGCGGCGTAAGCCAAAGCGAAACTCGAATCCATCGACACGGCGTTCTCGAACATCTGCAGCGCGAACTCAAGGTCCTGCCGTGTCTGCCGCCGCGCATATCTCTTACCGCGCAGATAGAGGTCGTACGCTTGCAGATTTTCCGTGGGCTTGACCGCGAGCGCTTCCAGCTCTTGCGGCGACAGCGTCACGCGCAGAGCCTCGGCAATCTTGCGGGCGATCTCGTCCTGCACTTCGAAAACGTCCTTCATCTCCCGATCAAATCGCTCCGACCACACCGGAAAATCCGTGCGCGTATCCACGAGTTGAGTATTGATACGCAGCCGCGCGCCAGCACGTCTCAACGTCCCCGTCAGCACATACGCCGCGCCAAGCTGCTGCCCAATCTGCGCGGGCGTCACTGACTTGTCGCGGAATGCCAGCACTGTGGCGCGCGAAAAAGTATTCAAGCCTCGAATCTTCGAGAGCTCGGTAAGAACATCCTCAGTGATGCCGTCGCGCAGGTATTCATCTTCCTTCGAGCCGCCCTGATTTTCGAAGTACAGCACGGCAACGGACTTATTCGCCGGTGCGGTATTAGCAGGATGAGCCGGTTGAGGGGTATGCGCGCTCGACGATTCGGCCTTTTCCGCCGCAGGCTGGCGGCTCGAATTCGAAAGAAGATTGCGCTTGAGCCGTTTCAGGTCCGCGCGCAGTTCAGCCGCCGTTTGGCAGCGCATGTCAGGATCTTTCTCGAGCACTTTCTCAATGATCTCTTCGAGCTTTGCCGGGAGCTCAGGATTCAATCGCAGCGGCGAAATCGGCGATTTGCCGAGAATGGATTCGAAAATCACGGCGGTGCTTTCCCCACGAAATGGCAGCGCGCCCGTCGCCATCTCATAGAGAACCGTCCCGAACGAAAAAATGTCCGAGCGCGCATCGAGTTCCCGCGCGCGCGCCTGTTCCGGCGACATATACGCAATCGTTCCCAGCGTGCTTCCCGGACTGGTTAGATGTTCGGGATTAACACCCGCAAAATCCTGCGTCGCCGAGGCTGACAGCGGGGTGGGCGGCGCCAGTGACTTCGCCAGGCCGAAATCGAGCACCTTCAACTGCCCGCGCTTGGTAATGAAAATGTTCGCAGGCTTGATGTCCCGATGGATGATGCCGGCCGAATGCGCTGCGTCGAGCGCGTCCGCAATCTGCTCGGCGTAATCAAGAAGCAGATTAACCTCGAGAGGCTTGCCGCCCAACCGGTGCTTCAAAGTCGTGCCGTCCAAAAACTCCATCACGATGAACGCCTGCCCGTCCTGCTCGCCGATATCGTGAATGGTGCAAATATTCGGATGATTTAGCGCCGAAGCAGCTTGCGCCTCGCGTTGGAAACGGGCGAGCGCCTGCGGATCGCTGGCAACTTCCTGCGGCAAAAACTTGAGAGCGACGAAGCGGTGAAGCCGATTGTCTTCCGCCTTATAGACCACACCCATCCCGCCGCCGCCCAGCTTCTCGACGATGCGGTAATGCGAAATCGTTCGCCCAGAAAGTGGAGAGGAATCAGGCATGCAAGCGAATTCTATTCTGCGCCCCAACACAAGTCAACGCGCGCCACCCAAACTCGCCAGCTGAGCGCCTCGCAATCGCCACCAAGCAATGATTAATGATTTCCGATGCGCGAAAGCAGAAAATCCACGAATCGCCGCGCGTCAATCCCCGTCGCCACATGAACGTTCGGCGTCACCGCCTCCACGCCCACCGATTCCACATGATCGCCAGTCACCGCTTCCTTCTCCACCACGTTCTTCCGGTTCGCCACCGTCATTCCGCGCGTAAATTTGCCCTGCGTCTCGATGTCCACGCGCATATCCTGTGTGGTCATAAACGTGTGATCGATCGCTCCGCCCACCGCCAGCGCATCATGAATCGCGCCGCCGTGAAAAATCCCCGTGCCCTTGTACGTACCAATCTGATAACGCAGCACAGTCGCGGCAAATTCCGTCTCCGGCCCCGGATGCCGCTCGAGCTTCGCTACGTCCTCATCGGTCACCAGCGTAATTTCCGTCACATCGAGTCCCACCATCGTGATCGGCCAGCCGGCGTTGAACACCATCGCCGCGGCTTCCGGATCGCTGTGCACGTTGTACTCCGAAACCGCATTCACGTTTCCCCCGGTGATGCCGCCGCCCATCAAGATCACTTCTTTCACCAGCGGCACGATCGACGGATCTTTCCCGATCGCCAGCGCGATATTCGTCAGCGGCCCGATGGGAACAAGTGTGATCTGATGCGGATATTTGTGAATCGTCTCGATGATCAGATCGGGCCCAAACACCGGACTCGCCTGGCACTTCGACGCCGGCAATTTCGCGCCGCCCACGCCGCCCGGCCCATTCCAAAATAATCCCGTAGCCAGCGGTTCGAGAAGCGGCCGCGTCGAGCCCCTCGCAATCGGCACATCGCAGCGCCCAACGAGGCTCGCAATTTTCAGCGCGTTATCGATCCCCATATCCGACGTCACGTTCCCCGCGACGATCGTCACCGCCTCCACCTTCACTTCCGGCGAATGAAACGCCAGCAGCAGCGCGATCGCATCATCCGTCCCCGGATCCGTATCAATAATAATTTTCTTCGGCTCGCCCGCAGGCCGCGTCTGCGCCGGGAGCGTCCACGCAAACATAGGACAAAGCAGCGCGACGCTCACGACAACGAAAATCCGTCTCATCGAGATAAAGCGACACACGCGAAGAACCTGGCCCAAGGAAACTCTCCTGTTTAAACTGTCACGATTTTTAAAAACTTGCGGGGAATACTAGCACGCATCCACTTCAGAGCCCGGAGGCTCCCGCCTCCGGGAACCCAACGCCCAACCGCCTCACGTAATACTGCAGCTAATAATTCTCTTCGCACGCCGCCGCAGATCGCGCACCAACAATCATCCATTCGAGCCGCCACGCGCCGCGCGCGCTCGCTTTGCATCCTCGCCGTTCGCCGTTTGCGCTTCCGGCGCAGCTATCGCTCCCGGCACATCGTTTATCCCGGAAATCTCCCGAATCTCCTCGCCATTTGCCGCATTCAAATCTCTAAATTTTCTCGCTGCCGGCAGTACGCTACTCTCGAGCGACGCCCGCGCATCATTAAACCGATCCACTGCTCCCTTCAGCGACGTCCCCATATCCTCGAAATGCGTAATGAACGCCCGAATCTGCTCGTGCAGTTGCCGCCCGAGGTCGGTAATGTCCTCCGAATTCTTCGCCACCGCTTCTTGCCGCCAGCCAAACGCCACCGCTCGCAACAGCGCGATCAACGTCGCCGGCGTCGCCAAAATCACCCTCGCCGCAATGCCGTCTTCAATAAGCGTCCGGTCTTTCTCCACCGCCGCAGCAAAGAACGATTCGCCCGGCAGGAAAAGAACCACAAATTCAGGCGCCGGTTGGAGTTGTTCCCAATATTCGCGTGAAGCCAGCTGGTTCATGTGGCTTCGCACCAATTGCGCGTGCTTGGAAAATTCGGCACTGCGCTGCTCGTCGGTCGGCGCAGCCAGTGCGTCAAGATACGCTTGCAGCGGAACCTTCGCGTCCACGGCAATCCGTCGGTCCCCAGGCAGCTTCACGATCATGTCCGGCTGCTGTCGCCGTTCGCCTCCGTTCGATACCTCCGCCTCAGTGAAATCGCATTGCGCCGACATCCCCGCCAGTTCCGCCGCGCGCCGCAGCGTCATTTCGCCCCATCGCCCGCGAACCTGCGGCGTTCGAAGCGCGTTTGCCAGCCCGCCCGTTTCGTTTTGCAGCTTTAGATTCGTGCTCGCCAGCGACTTCAATTGCTCTTCGAGGCTGCCGAAGGCGTTCTGCCGCGTCCGCTCCAGTTGGTCAATCTGTTTCTCGTACCGCCCAAGCGCGTCTTTCAGCGGCGTTACCAGTCCTTCGATGGATTGCTGGCGCGTGTCGAGATTGCCTTCCGCCCGCGCCTGAATTGATTCGAACGTGCTCTTCGCGAAGCTCATGAACGTCTCGTTGTTGCTCCTCAACGCCGACGACGATAGTGCGTTGAACGCATCAACCATCCTTACTTCCGCATCCTCAATTGATTTTCGCAGCACGTCGAAGCTGATTTGCGATTGCGCCAATTTGTTTTCTGCCACCGCTCGGCGCTGGCTCTCCGCAATCAGTTTGTCCCGATCGCCGGTAAACGCTTCGAGCGACGCCCGCGCATCCCTGAGCTCGGCTTGCGCTGCCGCTTTTAATTCGGCTTCCGCTCTCAATTGTTCCTGCAATCTTGCATTCTCTTTCGCTTTTGCTTCCGCGGCGTTCTTCATCTCCGCCACTTTATTGCGAAGCTCCACGGCCGAGCTCTCCAGGATTCGCGTGTTGCCGTACGATTGCAGCGTGTACGTCTCCAGCGCATCTTTCGTTTTCGTCGACGCAATCACGTATCCGATGATTGCGCCGATCAAAATTCCCGCCAGGCCGATCGCTCCGACAAACATCATCTCGTCCATTCGCAGCTCTCCCTGTGCCACCGATTTCGGGTCGCTTTCCCGTCGGGCTGGAATACACCTGGTTGTAGTCGGGTGCGACCGTGGCTCAGCGTGCGCATAATACCACCGAGACAGTTTACGTTTTGCAGCAACTTCGCAATTTTTAATTCCAACTGAGGAAATCCTAGGCGCCTCCCCCCCAAAAAACCTCCATCCCGCCCGTCCCGTACAGTCTGGCTATGACTCCGCGTCGAATCCTGACCCTCGCCCTCTCCTGTACCGCCTGCCTACCAGCCAGCCCTAAGTTTTCAAACGATGTCCCGCGCCCGCACTTTTCGATGCCGCACCATCACAATTTCGTGGCAAATACACCTCCCGGCATTTGAAGCGACCGGCTTTCACCGGGGCATCTTCAAATTTCAGTCGGCCGGAGAGCTCACCTACGACTTGGAAAGCAAACTCATACTCGATACAAAGCAAGGGGTCGCAAGACGCCTGGCGCGCATGAATTTGACACCACATCAAACCGCGGCATACCCTGTGCGGGCGCGTGCCATGCCGGAAGCGCCGAATGTAATGCGCCCGACGCGATCGCACGCGCAGCCCAAAATGCCTCGAACCCAAAAACCCGACGCGAGCAGCCAGCACCGTATTCTGGTCGGCCCGGCCGGCTGGTCCTACTCCGACTGGAAAGGAATCGTCTACCCCACGCGCCGCGAGAAGGGATTTCACGAGGCCGAATTCCTCGCGCAGTATTTCGACACCATTGAAATCAACACTTCGTTTTACCAGCCGGCGCGGGCCGACCTTTGCCGCCAGTGGCTCGCGCACGTCGCCGCGAATCCGCGATTCCTCTTCAGCGCAAAACTCTGGCAGCGATTCACCCACGAAACCGGAACAAGCCCAGCCGACGTCGCCGCGGTACGTGAAGGCTTCGATGTCCTCGCCGAAGGCAACCGCCTCGGCGCCATGCTCCTGCAATTCCCTTTTTCGTTTCACAACACGCCAGAAAATTTCGGCCGCCTCGAAACCTTGGCGCAAGAATTTTCCACCTACCCGCTGGTCGTCGAAGTCCGGCATTCGAGCTGGATGGCTCCGCCATTCTTCGATTGGTTGCGCAAGCACCAGGTCGGCTTCTGCAATATTGACCAGCCCGTGATCGGAAAATCCGTGAAGCCGACTGGCCGCGCCACTTCGCGCATCGGCTACGTTCGCCTTCACGGCCGCCGCTACGACACGTGGTTCAGCGATGACCCGTTGACGCCTTCCTCCGAGCGCTACAACTACCTCTACACCGAAGAAGAGCTAGCGCCATGGAGCGAGCGAATACAAAAAACGGCGGCGCACGCGGAAACGACCTTCGTCATCACCAACAATCACTTCGAAGCCAAAGGCATCGTCAACGCGCTCGAGCTGATTCACCTTCTTTCAGGCGCAAAAGTGAGCGTACCCGAGCCCCTCCGGCATCACTACCCGCGTCTTGAAAAAATTGCGGATCAGCCCGCGAGCGAACCTACGCTCTTTCCTGTTTGATCTGCTGCGATAAATGCGATGAAAAAAGGAGTGAGTTACTTCTTGAAGAGGTCTTCGAATGCCTGCCGCGCATCTCTTGGATTCGACGGTGATCCCGCAGCAACCGGTGTCGCTGCCGGCGCCGGAGCCGCATACGCAACCGGCGAAGTATCTTTTTCGACGGTCATCCGGAATTCAAAAAATGGGCATTCGTTCCTGGCATCCTTCTTGGCGATGCGCTCGAGAATTTTTTGCGTGCACTCGAATTGCGCGCCGGTATCGAAATGCCGGCACTGCTTGCAGGAATGCAATTCAAACTGGCAGCGGGGACACTGGCCGTTGGGATCGAATCCGGGCATCAGCACAGCGCCGCAACTCGCGCAGCGCCCACGCGTTACGGTTCCCACCATGCGCGGGGTGCGCGGACCGAGTTGATCCTGCCGCGGCCGCGGCTCCGGCGGCCGGTGATCCTTTTTTTTCTCTTCACGATCGCGCTCGCGCTCGTGGTATCCCTTCTGGCTATACTTCCGGTCCATGAATTCCTCCGGGGGGATGCCCCATCATACTCTGAAACGCCAAGCCCCATCGCTCAATTCGAGTGTGGTGCCCCACTGCACATCAACATTTGCCGATATCACGCGCGACCATGGCGACTTCGACATCAACGAAGCGGTGCGCGGCGTTATCACGCGCGTTGTCCGTTGCGGGCCCAGCGAGCGCACAGGCCTTGCGCAGGCAAGTCCGGCTGAACAAATTTTTGCGGTTTGCCTGCCGAAGTGAGAACGGCTTCGGCAGCGATGTAGCCGCTGCGCACTGCGCCTTCCATCGTTGCGGGCCAGCCGGTGCGCGTCCAATCGCCGGCAAGAAAAAGATTCTCGACGCTGCAGCGCGGCCCTGGGCGATATTGATCGGAGCCGGGCTCGGGCGAAAACGTCGCGGCAACTTCTTTGATCACGGTGGATTTCACGAGCTTGGCGTCGCGCGTGGCGGGCAAAACATCTTGCAATTCGCGTACGCACATCTCCACGATTTCCTGGCGGGAGCGCGAGACGAGATCGTAGGACGCGCTGATCACGAGCTGCAAATACTGTTCCCCGTCTCCGTCCTCGGACACGACGCCAACTTTTGTTGCAGCGGCAGATGGATTGCCGTTCGACGATGCTGCGTGCGCGGATTTCGAATGGAGCAGCGTCTTGTTGAAAATCCATTGCACGGTGTGATCAAGCAGCGTGAGAAACGGCTCGTCCATCACGTGGCGATCGAACCAAAGATGGATTCCGGTGATGGGCGCGTCGTGCAAATGCTGCAAGCCCGCAAAACTTCCGTCGGAGGCGGCAAGTGCGGGATCGATGATGTCGAGCACCGCGGACTGCGGCATAGCCATGACGAACGCGTCGGCGGTTTCCTCCGAGCCATCATCGAATACGATCGAGTTCGTGTGTCCTTGTTCGATGCGCAGCTCGCGTACCGTCGCGCGAGTGCGCACTTCCCCGCCGCGCTTTTCGATTGCGGCGCGGCAGCCGTCGTAAAGTTCGGAAAGCGGGACTGCTGGAATTCCGAGACGAAAGCCTTCGCGATTCGAGAGAAATGCTTTCCAGAACACGTCAATTCCGTAGTGCGCGTCGGTGCGCGCCAGCTCTTCGTCAAGCGCGCTGACCAGCACGACGCGCCAAAATCGTTCGATGGCCGCCGGCGTTTGCTTCATGCGATGCAGCCAATCGAGCATGGACGTGCCTTCCACTCCCGGCGGATGCCCTCCCGTGGTCGCGATTTGCATCATCGCTCTTCCGATGGCAACTTTGTCCGCCCAAGTGAGCGCCGAGAATCGCAAGAACGAAAACATCATGTGAAACGGCGGCGCGAGCGACGATGGCGCGATGGTGAAGCGATCACCGCGCGCATCGGCAAAATAAAGTTGATCGTAGTATCGGATCTGCCCGGCCGAACCGACGCGGTTATAGAAATCCGCGAGATTGGTGCAGCAGCCGAGCGTGACATGCTGGCAGTTATCAATGTGACTTCCGCCGGGAAGGAGATACGAAGTAGCTCGTCCGCCGAGATGCGGCCGCTTCTCAAACAGCCGCACCCGAACACCCGAATCAGCCAGCGCGACGGCGGCCGAGAGGCCCGCCAGCCCGCCGCCGATCACGTTTACGCATTCGAACGACATAATTGGGATCCCGCCAACCAAGGCGCGCTCGCGCCAGAATCCAGACTTTCTCCGCCGAAGAAAGGCGCGCGGGCGGCGACGCCAGAACGTCGTAACCTCGCGACTCGATTTTCTCGAGAATGCCTGCGTAGATTCGAGCGAGCGCCCAGAGCGCCGCGCGACTATCCTCCTCCACAAGATCGAGCAATGGCCAACCGTCGCCGTAGTATTGCCACGCGCGCGCGGCTTCAAATTGCGCGAGCTCGACAAACTTTTTACTCGCCGTACTCTGCCGGAATTCTTCCGCCGAATTGCAATCGAAGCGGTCGAGATCTTCCTGCGGCAAATAAACGCGCCCCATTTCGTAATCTTTCGAGACATCGCGCAAAATATTGGTGAGCTGAAATGCGATGCCGAGCCGCTCGGCTAGTTCGGGAGCGCGTGGATCGCTGAATCGGAAAACGTGCACGCAGCAAAGCCCAACCGTGCCCGCAACGCGATAGCAATATTCGCGCAGGCGATCGAACGTTTCGTATACGTTGACCGTCAAATCCATTTCCGCGCCGGAAATTAAATCGTGGAGATACCGCTTGGGGATTTGAAAACGCACGACAGTATCGCGAAATGCGGGCCAAACCGGCGAGCCGCTTACGTCACCGGCAAGCGCGCGATCCATTTCCGCGCGAAGCGCAGCGAGGCCGCGCTGCTTCGCGGAAATCTCGCCGGGCTCATCGGATATGTCGTCGGCGCCGCGCATGAAAGCGTAGAGTGCGCAGAGGGCGTCGCGCTTTTGCGCCGGCAGCAGGCGAAAGCCATAATAAAAATTGCGTGCGGCCACTCGCGCGATGTTTCGGCAGTAATCGTAGGAATCCGAAACCGACAATTGCTCGCGAATGGGACGCTCAGACATGACGACCCGCGATTCCGGCTGGGTCTTGTGATGAGCTATGTTGCGACGAGCCATTCTGCGAAGCGCGATTTTGCGGCGACGAAGCGTCGGTTGTATCACTTGGCCAGAGCCAAGACATGCAGCGCTCGAGAATCGCGCCGCCGACCAGGCGAATTTGCGTGGCACGGCCGATCGCGGGGCGATGGTGCAGCGTGTCATAGCCGACTGACTCAATTCCGTCGAGGACGGCGAGCCCGCCTTTTGTAAATAATTCTATATCCACGCGAATCTCGGCTGAAACCCGGCGAGCGAGCGGCGCACCCTGCGAGAAATGCGCATGCGTATGTACGATCAATTCCTTCATGACTTTCACGAAACGCTCGTCGAATCGCCGCGCGACAACATCGTCCGCCGTCAGACCGTGCTTCTGGAGAACATCGAGCGGGATGTATATGCGGCCTTTCTCGAGATCGCGATCGACGTCCTGCCAGAAATTAGCGAGCTGCAATGCCGTGCAAGTCGCGTCGGAGAGCGCCTGCCGCTCGGGATCGCGATAGCCGGTGAGGTAAAGCACCAGCCGGCCAACGGGATTTGCCGAATAGCGGCAATAGTCGAGCACGGCTTGCCAATTTTCGTAGCGGTGAACCGTCTGGTCATGGCGGAAGGCGATTAGAAGATCGCGAAATGGATCAATGGGAATATCGAGCTCGCGCACGGTTCCAGCGAGGGCGACGAAAACGGGATGCGAAGGATTGCCGCGATACATGTTCTGCAACTCTTCGTCCCAGGCATCGAGAAGCTTCAGCGCCTTTTGCGGATCAGGGACTTCATCGCCCAGATCGTCGGCCCAGCGGCAGTAGGCATAGACATTGTAGAAGTGCTGGTGCAGGCGGCGCGGCAGCAGCCACGAGACAACGTTGAAATTCTCGTAGTGGTGCGTCGCGAGCCAGCGGGTGTACCGGCGCGCCTCATCAATCGAGCAACCTGCACGCGGCAGATTGCGTGCTATCTCCAGTTCGGGTGTCGCCTGCATGGAAATCCCGGACAAGCCGGGACAATTACGGAATAACTGCGGTCTTCAATTCTCCATTCCGATGCTTCATTTCTTCAAAAATGTGAGGCAGTTCGGAAAGAGGAGCTTCGCCGGTGATGAAATCAGCCGGCCGGACTTCGCCGCGGGCGATAGAATCCAGAGCCTCGCGAATAAATTTGGGCGAATGATGGAACGTCGACTTTATGGTGATTTCGGAATAGTGGAGCGCAGCGGGATCGAACTTGACTTCGGAGCCGCGCGGACAACCACCAAACAAATTCACCGTGCCGCCCTTGCGCACCATTTGCACCGCCCATTGCCAGGTGAGCGGCGACCCAACGGCTTCGATGACCGCGTCGGCGCCGCGCATGCCGTCAGTGAGTTCGCGGACGCGGGCGATGGGATATCCCATCGAGGACACGTCGAGTGCAGCCATGGCACCTAGGCGTTCGGCAGCTCGAATCTGGCTCTTTCGCTTGCCGAGGGCGATCACGCGCACGTTGCGCGCGGACAGAATACGAATGAACTTCAATCCGATGGGGCCGCATCCGATGACGACGGCTGTGTCACCCGCCTGCACGTTCATCTCATGGATGCCGCGCAACACGCAGGCCAGCGGCTCGACCATCGCGGCGTCTTTGAAAGGAACGTGATCGGGGATTTCTAGCATGTTCTGCTGGACGATGCGCGCGGGAATCCGGATGTATTCGGCGTAGGCGCCGTTATTGAAAAGCAGATCTTCGCAAAGATTGGGCTGGCCCTTGCGGCAATAGAGGCAGATGCCGCAGGGCGCCGAATTTCCCGGTACGACGCGCATCCCCGCTTTAACGTGATCGTTAACGTCGTCGCCAGTCGATTCGATCACGCCGGCAAGCTCGTGGCCGAAGACCGATGGCGGCTGGATCATCCGCGCGTGAAAACCCTGCTTCCAAACTTTGAGGTCGGTGCCGCACGTGAGCGCGACTGCGACTTTGACGAGGACATCGCTAGGGCCGATGGGCGGGATGTCCACGGTCTCGACGCGAAGATTTTCGCGGCCGTAGAGGACCGCGGCGGTCATGTGTCCGTTATGTTCGCTTTGATGGGTGCTCATGAGTTCACGACCACCACTTTTAAGGTATCACCCGCCGGGTGGGCTGCCAACTCCAGTGCGCTGGCGATGTCCTCCAGGGGGAAACGGTGAGAAATCAACTGCTTAACCGGGAGCTTCCTTTCGAATACGAGGCGCGCGGATTCCTCCTGATCTTCAATCGAGGCGCTATAGCTGCCGAGGATTTCCTTTTCTTCCACGCCGACGGCTGCGGCGGGAAAATCGAGCTGCATCACAGGATCGTTGTGAGCGAAAAGCAGGACGCGGCCGCCGGGACGGGCGAGAGCGAGCGCTTCGGGCACGAGGCTTGGGCTTGGGACGGCGAGGAGGATTGCGTCCGCGCCGCGGCCTTGGGTGCGGCGTCGAATTTCTTCCAGCAAATTCACGCCGGCCGGATCGAAGGATTCGGCGGCGCCGAAACGGATGCTGGCGGCGCGACGGCCCGGCATCGGATCGCTCGTGTAAACGACAGCGCCTTCGCACTTCGCCAGAAGCATCAAGAGCAGACCGATGGGGCCTTGGCCGATGACGACCACGATTTCACCGGGAGCGATGCGAGCCTTGCGGACCGCTTTGAGACAGGTGTTCACCGGCTCGACGAACGTGGCTTCTTCGAACGAGACATCGGCGGGCAGAGGTATCATCCCGCGCTCGACGATCCAGGGCATGGCACGAACGTATTGCGCGAAGCCGCCGCCGTTCGGATCGAAGCCGGCGGTGAGGCCGGTCTTTTTGTAGCCGGTGCATTGCGAGAAATGCTTGCGCTCGCAGAAATAGCAATCGCCACAGGGAACGTGATGGAAGCTGACAACGCGATCGCCGGGCTTGAAGCGCGTGACGCCGTCGCCGACTTCGACAACTGTTCCGGCAAGCTCGTGGCCGAAAATCTGAGGCGGCGGCACGAAGCCGTGATGAATTTTTTTGATGTCGGTGCCGCAGATTCCACATGCGGCTACGCGGAAAAGGACTTCACCCTCACGAATTTCGGGAATGGGCACGGTTTCGACGCTGACGCGCCCTTGGCCGCGATAGACGGCGGCGCGCATCGTCTTCGAACTTGGCCGAAGGTCTGAACCGGAATCGATGATGGCGGTAGTGCGGCTCATCGGGCTGCTACTCCCAGAAGTTCCTCGTGCGGCTGTTCGTTTGAAGCGATCGAAAGACCCCGAATATACGACTCCAGGAAGCGCTTGAGAGTTTCAGCAGCGCTCTTGCTGCGGCGGCCCAGGCTGATGACCCCGGGCGCGGCCAATGGATGACTGACTATATACTTTGCGACGCCAGAAACATTCACGGCACCCATTTCATCTACGAGCGAGTTCACGCCTGCAGGAAGATCTTGGTTCAAGGAATCTGAGATTACGCGGATCGCGACTCCTGGAATTTTGTGCGTGCGGGCCGCTGAGAGAATTTCGAACGATTCCATATCCGCGGCGTTTGCGAGTGGCGCGAGTTGAGATTTTTCTTGGATGGTGGCGGCGATCTTCTCCACGCTGAGGAGCGTCTCGACGACTGTCGCGCCGTTTGCAGCCGCGAGCGCTGCAAGATCGCGATCGGAATTTAGCGCTTGCGGGTTGCCGAGTGTCGGGCTCTGGCGTTGAACAGCCGTGGCCACGATCACGTCGCCCGCGTTCAACTCAGAGCGGAGAGAGCCGGCAAAGCCTGCGGCGATAACGGCGTCGTATGGCTCGCGCATCAGAATTTCGCCGCAACGAGTCGCGTTTTCCGCGCCCATGCCTGTGACTACAAAATCGGCGGAGACTTCGCCGAGGGCGAATTGGTGAATGGTGAATCCGTTGTCGACACGGCTGGGCAGGGTCAGCGCCTTTTTCCACGGCGCGAATTCGGTCTCGACCGCAAATGTGACTAGAACTTTCATATTAAGCCGCGGCAGCGATTGTGCGCCGGGCTCCCGTTGGCAAATATCCGTTCTTTTCGTACCAATTCACGGCGCGACCGAGCGCCGCGCTGACCGGGCCTGCCGCGAAACCCAATTCACGAGTGGCCTTCGAGCAATCCACGAACATTTTGTGCCGGGCAATTTTCACGCCTTCGACGGGAATTTGCGGCTCGCGGCCGAGAATTCGCGAAACGGCGTTTTCGGCGTAAGCGTAGCCGAGCGCGACGCTGTGAGGAATTTTCAATCGCGGCGCGGGCGTGCCAGCGATTTCCGCGAGCGCGTCGAGGACCTGCTTGAGCGTGAGATTTTCCGCGCCGAGCAAATAGCGTTCGCCGATGCGGCCCTTTTCGGCGACGAGGAGATGGCCCGCGGCGACATCTTCGACCGCGACGAAATTTAGGCCAGTCTCGACGTAGCCCGGCATTTTCCCAGTGAGGAAATCCACGATGATTTTTCCGGTAGGCGTCGGTTTCCAATCGCCGGGACCGAC
Organism: Candidatus Acidiferrales bacterium; assembly: GCA_036513895.1. Classification (GTDB taxonomy): domain Bacteria; phylum Acidobacteriota; class Terriglobia; order Acidiferrales; family UBA7541; genus Palsa-147. The sequence goes on from DATBYF010000108.1 coordinate 48,249, forward strand.
GGGTGTCGTGGGCATAGCGATAACGGCAGGCAATCCGGATTGCGCGGCCTTCAGAACTTCCCGTTCTGCGAGCCACTTGGAGCGCTTGTAGTGGCCGATCATTTCATCGAGCGACGTAGTTGTGGATTCGTTCGGAAGAGACAGGCGATCGACAGCGACGGTTGCGACTGTGCCGGTGTAAATGAAGTGTTCGACATCGGCGCGGCGTGCGGCCTCAAGCAAATTGAGAGTGCCGGTAACGTTGCTCCAGTAAATTTCTTCGGGATTCCGCGACCAGAGACGGTAATCAGCGGCTACGTGGAAAACCCAGGCGATGCCGGAGAGGGCTCGATCGAGAGAGGCAGAATCGCGCAGGTCGCCTTCGACGCGCTCGACATCCATTCCGCGCAGTGCTCGCGCGTCGCTCTCGCGCCGAGCCAGGACTCGCACAGAGTGCCCGGCGGAGAGAAGTCGTCCCGCGACGTGGCTGCCCACGAAACCCGTGGCGCCCGTGACGAGCGTCTTCATAGAATTCGGAAAACCTCTTCCTTTGGCGCGCCATTGATCGGGATGAGAGCGCCGGTTGAGTGTCCGTTACCCTGACCACTTGAGTGGCCATTCGAGTGACCGTTGCCATTGGCGCGCACGTGGCCGGTGCCGTTCGTCTTCGCGCCCTTCTTTGCGCCGCCCATGCGGCCGGAGAGCTGCCACTTCAGCATTTTCCAGGTGTCGCCCAATTTTTTATTACCACCGAGGACGGCCGAAGGCTCGTAACCAGATTGCACCATGCAATCCTGGCAGCGAGGATCGCGGCCGCGGCCGTATTTTTCCCACGGCGTGTTGTCAATGAACTCTTTGAAGGAGGCGTGATGGGCGTCGGTCATCAAGTAGCACGGGCCCTTCCAGCCACGAGGGTTGTAAGTGGGATTGCCCCAGGCCGTGCACATCAGCTCGCGCTCGCCGCGCAAATATTCCATGTAGATGGGCGAGGTGATGACGTTGAAATCTTCGAGGAGCTGGCTGGCACGCTGGAATTTTTCGCGGGTTTCCTCGCGCGACATGAAAATGTCTTTCGTTTGAACGGCGGCGTAGGAATACGCGGGCGACATCATGTAGCCGTCGACGCCCAGTCCGCGGAGAACTTCGAACAGCTCGGCGATTTCTTCGAGATCGGTTTCCTTGTAGATAGTGGTGTTAGAGCAGACCAGGAAACCGGCGGCTTTGGCGGCCTTGATGCCGTCAATCGCTTCGCGGAAGACGCCGTCCTTCTCGACGCACAGATCATGCGTTTTCTCGAGCCCATCGAGATGAACGTTGAAGAAAAAGCGCGAAGTAGGCTTGAATTCATTGAGGCGCTTGCGGATGAACATGCCGTTGGTACAGAGATAAATGTTCTTCTTGCGCTTCAGGATTTCGGATGTGAGGCGGCCAATTTCGGGATAGATCATGGGCTCGCCACCGCAGATGGAGACTATGGGAGCGCCGCAATCATCGAGAGCCGCGAGACATTGCTCGACGGTCAGCATTTCGTGAATGGTGGATTTGTACTCGCGAATGCGGCCGCATCCGGTGCAGGTGAGATTGCACGCGTGCAACGGCTCGAGCATCATCACCAACGGAAACTTCTCTTCCCCGCGGATCTTTTTTCCTGCGAGGTAGCCTGTCAGGTTGGCTGTCAGGCTAAGCGGAAATCTCATTCAATCCCCCGATGCAATTTTCGATATGCGATACCTTGTGGCCCGGGCTTGATGGCGGAGAATTCGCGTCGTCCATCTCGAAGATTGCGATAGTGCGCCAGGGCATACAGCGGAAATGAATTTCGATACAGGTGGTATTTCAGGTAGAAGACCGAGGGGAAACCTGTGCCGGTAAATTCTTCCTCGTCCCAAGTGCCATCCTCGTTCTGAGTGTCCACCAGATATTTCACGGCTGCGTAAACCGCAGGATCGTCCGTTCCGGAAATAGCGAGCAATCCGATCAAGCCCCAAGCCGTCTGCGACGCAGTGCTTGAGCCTCTCCCCTTCCAATTGGAGTCGGAGTAGGAGTGCAGAGATTCACCAAAACCGCCGTCTGGATTCTGCACGGAGCGGAGCCAACTGGCAGCGTGCTGGGACTCGGGAGCATTGCCAAGTCCGAGAGCTTCCATCGCGCGCAAAACGCCGCTCGTACCGTAAACATAGTTGACGCCCCATCGTCCATACCAGGGGCCATCAGGCGCCTGATCTTTTCGCAGGAACTCGAGTGCGCTTTCGATTGCCGGGTGGTCAGCAGGCCAGCCGAGTTTGGCGAGAGCTTCGATCGATCGAGCGGTGACATCGGCGGTCGAAGGATCGAGCATGGCGTTGTGATCGGCATACGGAATGTTGTTCAGAAGAGTGAGATTGTTGTCGCGATCAAATGCACCCCAGCCGCCGTCGCGATTCTGCATGCTGAGCATCCAAGCAAGGCCGCGACGCAGAGCGCTTTCCATGCGTTGTTTGTCGGGATAAGCGACGCGAGCGAGGGCCATGAGCACGAAAGCGGTGTCATCAACATCCGGAAAGTGATCGTTGCGGAATTCGAAGGCCCAGCCGCCGGATTCAGCGTCGCGATTCTTCACTTGCCAATCGCCGCCGCCGGTGATTTGCGCGTCGAGCATCCAATTCGAAGCCTTCACGAGCGCAGAATGCCGAGGATCAACGCCCGCTTCTTCGAGTGAAACCATCGCGATGGCGGTGTCCCACACCGGCGAAACGCACGGTTGCATGCGGATCTCGTCGCCATCTTCGAGTTCGTGGCCTGAGAAATACTTCATTTGCTGCTTCACGAGCGGAGAGTCGAAGTCGTAACCCAAAGCGTGCAGACAGAAAATCGAATTCTGTATGGACGGATAAATCGCTGCCAAGCCTTCGCTGCGATCCATGTGATCGAAGAGCCACTTCTTGGATTTCTTGAGAGCTTGAGCGCGGAAAGGCTTCCAGGGCAATCGCTCGTAGAACTTCATGGCCCGGTCCGTGGCAAGAAAAAAATTCCGCCAGGAGACCAGTTCGCGATCCCACTCGAACGCTTTTCGCTTGCGATTGGGCTCGGCGAAAAGCTCGTCAACGAATCCTGCGGGAGCTATCTTCCAGTCGGGTTTCAGCCCGTACAGGACGGAGAGGGTCACAATAATAGCCCGCGTCCAGGATGACATTTCATAGAGATTTACGAAAAACCAGCGCGGAAGAAGAATAAGTTCAGGCGGAATCGCGGGCGCAAGGTCCCAATCGACGGCGCCCATAAGAGCCAAATGGAGACGCGCGTACGAGTTGGAACTCTCGATGCCACCGAGAGCAACGGCTCTCTCTCGCGCTTTGCGCATATGGCGTGCGCCGGGATCGTCCCCGATGAGCTTTAGAGCAAAATAGGCCTTGATCGTCGCGTTGAGCTCGGCCGGACCCTTCGGGAAGATGTTCCAACCGCCATCGGGCAATTGAAGGCGTCGAATGTGGTTGGCGAGTTTCGCGATCTTAGGAGACTTCTGTTCTCCGATGACGTGGTTGTAGACGATATAGTCGGAATTGAGGGTTACATCGGCCTCGAGCTCGCCCCACCAGCAGCCTGCCGGGAATTGAGCCGAGAGCAGCCACCGCGTGGTGCGGTCCACGGCCAGATCGACGAGTCCCTCAAGGGTGCGAATCGGGACGGTTGCCGTAGCGCCACCGTGTTGGCCGCTTGATGGTCGCGATGTCATCAATCCTTCCGACATAGAAACTCACTAGCTCCTAAGTTATGTGATTGGATGCGCGCCAGCCATCGATCGGCGCACGGTTCGAACCCAAACTAACGTTCCGGGATAGCCGGCTGCGTGAAGTAAAAGCCGGTTGCCAATCGGCACCGCCCGGGTTCGATCCCCATATGTAACTGCCCCGACGGCCTCGACTACAAACGACCCCCGCCGCCGTATCTTGAAAGATGGTCGAGAACCGCTGGCGGTTGTATCGTCGATCCCTAGCGGTTCCAGTTAGATACGGACGGCCCCAGTAAATTATCTAGGTTAATGGCTCTCGGGTCAACAAAAAAGACTGGCGCGGGGACTGGCGTGCTGGGGGCGGTTCAGGCAGCCTCGAGAGACTTTCGAACAAACGCTGAACCAGTGGAAAATCATTCTGTGTACAAATCGAGACATGCTTATTCCATTTTGCGAAGGCGCTTTCCTATTTCCGGCAGGCGCGACAACCAAGCGTACTGTTCCTTGAACCGCTCCAGTGGCCGCGCAGGAGTGCCCCAGACGATCTGACCCGAGCGGATACGCTTTCCAGTAGGGATTCCCGCTTGCGCTCCGACGATAGCACTGTCCTCAATTGTACAGTGATCCGCGATCCCAACCTGCCCGCCGATGACGACGCCGCTCCCAACCACTGTGCTGCCGGAAATGCCGGTTTGCGCAGCAATGACGGTATTTTCGCCGATTTGGACGTTGTGGGCGATCTGAACAAGGTTGTCGATCTTGGCGCCGTTGGCAATGCGGGTAGCGTCCAGGGCGCCGCGATCCACTGTGGTATTGGCGCCAATCTCGACGTCATCGCCTATTTCGACTCGTCCAATTTGGGGGAATTTCCAATAGCGCCCTTCTCCAAAGACGTAGCCAAAACCATCCGCGCCGATAACTGCCCCAGAGTGAATGACGACGCCTCGGCCGATGCGGACCCCTGCGTAAAGCGAAACGCGCGGATAAAGGTGGCAATTCTCACCGATTGAGGAGCCCTGTCCGATGAAGCAGAACGCCCCAATTTCGGTGCCGGGGTCGATCGAGACATCGTCCTCGATCACAACGTTGGCCCCGATAGATGCTTCAGCGGAAATGCGCGCTCTGGGCGAGACGATGGCAGTTGGATGAACGTTCGCGTGAACGGTTTTGCGCGGAAAGAGCCAGGCGGCTGCCTTGGCGAATGCCAATTTTGGTGACGCAACGCGAATAACCGTTTTTCCGGTCAACTCCATGTCCGGAGGCGTCAGGATACAGGCGGCGCGCGATGCCTGAGCCCTTGCGCGATGCTTTTCGCTCTCGACGTAGATCAAGCTATCGGGGCCGGCGTTCTCCGGGCTAGCGAGCGAAGTAATTGGAGCGCGCGGGTCGCCCTCGATTTGCGCGTGAAGATATTGGGCTAGCTCTGCAGCAGTGCGAGTCATATAAGCCTCACGGAATCCGAGTTTCGAGATGAACACGAATTGTTGAGCCGTTCGCTCCTCAGTTTCAGCGCGATGCGAAACGAGCGACGTTAGAACGGATAGATCGGCTCTTCGCCCGGCGGCCGCGTTTTCCAGCGCTTATGCACCCAAAGCCATTGATCCGGGTGCGCACGCGCGAAATTCTCAACGACTTTCATGAATTTGGCCGTATTCGCAACCACGTCGCTCTCTTCGTTGTCTGTGTGGACAAGATCGACCGCGGGCTCAAAGTGCAAACGATATTTGCCGAGCGCATCATCCCAGAAAGCGTAACCAGGCACTACGGCCGCGCTCGTGCGCAACGCCAATCGCGCCAATCCCGAAGTACTGCACGCAGGAATTCCAAAAAATGGGACGAATACGCCCTCGCCAAGAGCGGTGTTCTGGTCGGCGAGCACGCCGATCGCGCCGCCTCCGCGTAAAATTCTGAACATAGCGCGCGCAGAGTCATTCTTATCAATCACGCGGCAGCCCGAAAGACAGCGATATTGATTCACGAGCGCGTCCACGCGGCGATTCTCAATGGGGCGCGCCAAAAAGTAGCACGGATAGCCGTATACGGCATGCGCGAACGATGAGAGTTCCCACGGGCCCATGTGCCCGGTAAGGAACAACAGACCGTTTCCGCGGCCTAGGGCTTCAAGATAATTTTCATTGCCGCTGAGAACGATGACGCGCTCGATATTTTCGCGATTGTATTTTGGAAACTGTGTGAATTCGGCGCCCATCCAGCCGATGTTGCGCACCATCTTGCGGATGGTTTCGCGGCGCTGCGACTCGTTCCAATCGGGAAAGGCGAGTTTGAGATTGAAATCCGCGGCGCGGCGCAGAGGCGCGCGAATCCAATACGCGAGCCAGGCGAATGCGGCGCCTACGCTGCGCGCGAGCGGACGCGGGAGCAATCCCATTCCCTTCATCACCGACCACGCGGCAAAAAACTCGAGGCGTTCGCGCATCTGCGGCCATTCTGGCATAGACGTGAGCGAACGAGCTACCTTGGAACAACTTGAGTCATTCCGAGGAGCGCAGTGACGAGGAATCCCTCTTATTGTTAGCATATAAACCAAAGGGAAACCTTTCGCTTCGCTCGGGATGACCGCGTTTTTCCGCGAAACCTGCTCTGATAATTTCTTCAACGGGGACACGTCTTCAAATTTGGAGTACAAATATGAGCTTTAATTCTGATGATTCAAATCTGGGAATTCGAATCCTGGCGGGTCAAAATCGCGCGGCGTCTTTTGATAAACTTGCAGCACATTGACCAAGAGCCAACGCGCGCTAAAAATAATTGCTATCACGGTCGCCGGTTTCGTTCCGGCCGTGGCGTTTTTTACTCAACTCGCCACCGTCGGCCTCGTTGGGCCGGATGAGCCGCGTTACGCGTGGATTGCGCGGGCGATGGCCCAAACGCACGATTGGGTGACGCCGCGCCTTTACGGGCAGCCGTGGTTCGAGAAGCCGGTTCTCTATTATTGGGCGGCTGGAATTGCATTTCGATTTCTGAAGTCGGGAGAAATTGCTGCGCGATTGCCCTCGGCGATCGCCGCGCTGCTGGCCGCGTGCGCCATCGCCTGGTTTGCGCTGAAAGAATACGGTGAAAGAACCGCATGGATTGCCGTGATGATTTTTTCGACGACGGGCGCTGCGATTGCATTCTCGCACGCTGCCACGCCGGACATGCTATTCAGCGCGAGTTTGGCATGCGCCATGGTTTGCGCCGGCGGAATTCTGCGTGAGGAAGGCCTGTTGCGCGGCTTGCCGCCACAAGCATCCGCTGATTCTCAGTTGTCGCCGGCCACTACGACGGCACTCGTCGGGACAAAGACGAGCGCCGCGGTCCTTGGCGCATGCATGGGCGCGTGGCTCGGCGCGGCCACGCTCGCGAAAGGGCCGGCCGCAATCGTTCTCGCGGGCGGAAGCTTGGCGCTGTGGGCGGCTTGCACGCGCAACTGGAGAGCGTTGCGGCGGTTCGTGGATTGGTATGTTGTTGGGGCGTTCGCGATTGTCGCGGTGCCGTGGTACGTAATCTGCGCGGCGCGAAACCCGGACTTTTTGCGGACATTTTTTTTGCTCCACAACGTCGAGCGCTATTTCAGTCCGGTATTTCAGCACGTCCAGCCGTTCTGGTTCTTCGGACCGATTCTGCTCTTCGCGCTGATTCCGTGGACAATTCTTCTCTTTCCTGCCGCCGCAGAAGGGCGGCGTCTATGGCACGAAAAGTCCTGGCGTAATTCTCCAGGATTCTTCGCCGCATGCTGGGCGGTTTTCCCCGTGGTCTTCTTCAGCGCATCGCAATCGAAATTGCCAGGTTACATTCTGCCGGCAATTCCTGCGCTCGCGCTGCTTCTCGCTATCGGGTTCGAAAGATGGATCGATCGAACGAAGTGGCCGGTGCGGTACTTGCTCGCCGCTGCGGGTGTGACCCTTTGGCTGATCTTGTTCTGGGTCGCGCACCAGTTTGCACCATATATTCCCGACTATTTCGTGCGAGACATCCGCGCATTTGAAATCCTGGTGTTTTTCGTTGTAAGCACTACTCCGTTCCTGGCGCGGCCGCGGGTGGCTACCGGGATGCTGGCCGCGTGCGTGCTATTTGTGCTGACGGTCGGCGGAATCGCTCTTTCGATCAAGACTCCGCAGCTCTCCGCCCGGCCATTACTGCCGCCGCGCGCGTGGTTCGTGGTGCATCGGGATGAATCGATCGCGGTCTATCAAGTGAATCGTAATTGGGAATACGGATTGAACTTTTATTACGGAAGGGAGCTTCCGGAGTGGACGCCCGAAATGGTGGGGGTATCGGTTGTGTTCACGTCGCCCGACGGCCTAAATGATCTGGGCGATAAAGCGATGGTGGGAAATATCTCGCAGTTCGGCAATCCGCCATGCGTCAGGGCGCTCGTAGTGCCCGAGCAGCCGTAGCTGTCGCGGCGGATGCGCGTGGCGCCGGCATCTTGCCGCGGGTTTCCGGTGGGCTGGCCAAATCGCTCACGAAGACGGGCCACCTCAGAGCTGAACTCAATAAGTCTGTTAACGGACCGCTTGACCTGAAACAGGAAGATTTAGCAGAAAAAATGAAGAGAGCATGTTCTCGTACATCTTGCGATCTTCGTCGCCCATTTCGGTATACGACACCCGAGTTGATTGCTGACGCTTGGGATCAGGAGCCTTCTGAAAGAGTTCACTTGTGGCCAGCGCGAGAAGCGGGCGGTCTTGCGACTGGATGAAGAGCTTGGCGGTTCCGAGCAGACGGCCGAAATGAGCAGAGACCGGCGGGTCTTGCCGGTATTGATAGTTGAGGAGATAAAATCCAATCTCGCAGAAGCGCATCACGAACGGCAGCGCCGTCAGTCCCGTCTTTTTTACCTGGATGCGCAACAAATCGACGGGGTCGTCATAAGCCGAATCCGCTGCGATGGCGACGATGCGCGGATCGGCTTCAGCCGCTTTGAACGCGGCATAGGCGCCGAGATCCATTCCCCAAACTCCGAAATGTTTCGGATCCACATCGGAACGTCCAGCCAGCGCGTTGATCGCCGAGCGGAGTTCATCGGCTTCGCGATAGCCTAGCGTGGTCGCGTTCGGGCTCGCCCCGTGTCCGGCAAAATCAAATACGAAGACGTTGTACTGCTGATCCTGCAGCGCCGATACGAGCGTGAGAATATCGCCGCGCTGTGAGCCGTAACCATGGCAGAAAACAATCGTGGCCGCTCCCTGCAAGCCCGGGAAAAACCAACCTTCCCTCTCGCCTCCGTCCACGGGAAATGAAAATGTGGCCGGATGGCCCATCATCACGCTGAGGTCCATCGTCGTAGGGTTGCGGGAAGGTTTCAATACCTGGCGCAGGAGAAATGCAGCGGTGACCGTGGTCCCGAAAAAGGCAAATAATAGTACGGCCAGAACCCCGGAAATGATCTTTGCGGCTGGGGTTGTCGGGTACCGGAGCTCTGAAAGCAACGACATCGGAACTCTGTAATAAACCTCTCTAAATTGATATCGTGCGGGATGTTAGCACAGTTCAGAAAGCGCGCCGCTTGGCGCCGCTTACTTATTTGCCGCGTGAGTAATATTTTGGCGCAAACCGAGGCGAGGCTATAATCGAGCCGTGGAGCAAAAGTCCAAGGCGGTCCAGCTCCTCGACCTCCGGCAGATGCAGACGCGCGACCTCGAGCGCCTGTTTGACGAAGAAGCTCGCTACTGGCGCGATGAACTCTCCTGGGATTACCGTCCTTCTCTCGATTTGATCCGGCGCTTTGTGGATTCGCACACGCTTGGCGGGTATGTCGCGCGCGAGGGATACGAGGCCGCTGGATATGGCTTCTATGTTCTCGAAGATCATAAGGGACTAATCGGTGGATTGTTCGCTTCTCCGCGCTTTCCGCAAGGCGAAGTTACCGATAGCCTGCTTGGCGAAATGCTCGCCACGCTCCGCGCCACGCCGCGCGTGAATCGAGTGGAAGCGCAGATCATGCCGTTTGGCGGGCCGCTCGATGCCGCGCTGCTTTCGCAACATTTCCGGCTGTATCAGCGTCAGTTCATGATGCTGAAAATTTCAGAGGTGAAGTTGAAAGGCACCACTCTTTCGTCGGGTATGAAGCTTGAAAGATGGAGCGACCGCAACTTCGAAACATGCGCCAGGCTGATACAAATTGCTTACGCCGATCATGTGGATGGAGACATCAACGATCAATACCGGAGCGAAGCGGGCGGCATGAAATTTCTTCGTAATATCGTGATCCTGCCGGGATGCGGACAATTTCTGCCGGAGGCATCGTTCCTGGTGCGCGAAGCGAGCGGCGAGCCGCCCATTGGGATGGTGTTGACGTCAACGGTGGCCGAAGGCGTGGGACATACTACACAAATCTGCGTCAGGCCGGGCTATCGCGGCGCCGGGATTGGCCGCTATTTAATGGAAGCATCTATTCAGGCGTTGCGGGCGCGGCACTTTCATTCGCTGTCATTGACGGTAACTTCCTTGAATGCGACGGCGGTGAAGCTATACGAAGAACTCGGATTTCGGACGCTCAAGAATTTCGCAGCTGGTGTCTGGCACGCGTGACACGCTGTCTCGTCATCGCACCAGATAAGCTGCTGCATCAACGTAAAGAATAATTCAGAGCCCGGAGGCTCCCGCCTCCGGGAACCCATCGCGAATCACTTTCGAGTGCGATCGCGAAGCAGCCCCTTCAGCTCGTTCATAAATTCCTTCACATCTTTGAAATCCGAATAGACGGAAGCGAAGCGCACGTAGGCAACTTTGTCGAGCTTTTTGAGGCGTGACATCAGCAGCGCGCCGATTTCTACCGTGGTGAGTTCGCGCTCGGCGGATTCGCTCACGACCTGTTCGGCCTCATCCACGATGCCCTCGAGCTTCGCGGTCGGAACGGGACGCTTCTCACAAGCCTTCAGCAGTCCCTGAAGAATTTTTTTGCGGTCGAAGCGCTCGCGGCGGCCATCTTTCTTGATGACCATGTAAGGCACTTCGTCAATCCGCTCGTAGGTGGTGAAGCGGCGATTGCATTTGAGGCATTGCCGCCGGCGGCGAATCAGATCACCGGCGCGGCCTTCGCGCGAATCCACGACTTTGTCGTTGATGTTGGCGCAGAAAGGACACTTCATCGCCGGGCGTCTCGCTTGGCACTACGGGCATCAGCTCGCGCGTGCTCGTCCATATTTTCCTCAGCCAAGAGTTCTTCGGCTTCAAGCACCGCCGCATCCTTTTCGGCGCTGGCGACGCGCTTTAATTCGCCCATCGACCAGCCTTCGCGAAGCAGCAACGGAATGCCCACCAGAATCGAACTTGCGAACGTAATCAGCCAGATCGAAATGGCTGCCGCTGCGGCCGGCTCCTTTTCTACTCCAAAGATCACAGTGAAAACAAGAAACGTGGCCACCTGCGCGCCGCCGCCGACACCTGGCAGTTGCAGCGCAGAACCGATCATCGTGAAAGCCAACACCAGCATCGCGCCAGAGAAAGTGAGCGTCGCAAGAGTGCCACCGAAGGCGTGCGCGACCCAAACATAAATGAACACGACGAGAATCCAGTGCGCGGCGGTCCAGCCGACGGCTGCGCCGAGATCGCTCCAGCTGCGTAGGGCGTGGAGTCCCTCACTCAATCCGGCGATCAGCGCTGCGAGTTTGGCCCGCCAGCCGGATTGCGTGTGCCCTTCGACAACCGAGCGCTCAAATCGGCTGGCTACAACTCCGGCGCCATGAAGGCGGAAATAAATTAGAAACGCGGTGAGTACAGCGAAGACGGCGAGGATGGCTGCCCCGCCGGTCTGCACGGCGTGCATCAGAGGAGTTCCAGCCGCGGCAGCGACACCGCCGCGCGAGATTGCGATGAGAGCGAGGCCCGCAAATATCGCGGTGGCTCCCAGATCGAGAACGCGCTCGAGCAGATAGACCCCGAACATTCCGGAGACCGGTAAATTTTCTTTACGCGCGATGAGAAGCGGACGGATCGGTTCGCCCGCGCGACCGAGTAGGAACAGGCAGGCGAAGCCCATCAACGTCGCCGGATAAAGACTTGCGATCTTGCTCGGACCTAGATAGCGGGACATTCGTTGCCAGCGAAAGGCGCGGATGAGGTATGCGATGTACGTGGCCACGACGCCCGACAAGAGCAAATAGAGATTCGCGTGGCGCCACGCGTTGCCGAGAAGGCTCCAACGGAATCCTTCGAGCGCAATCGAGTTACGGAATTTGTAGAGGAGCGCGGCGAGGGCGATGACCGCCAGAAAGAGGATGATGAACTTGCGAAGCGATCGGCGCATCCGACGCGACCGTAGCAGCTAAGCGCGCAAGGTGTCAAGTTTCGAGGGCAAAGACGCTATTTCTTGCGGGCAGTTTGATGGCTGCGATTTCTGAATCGGAATTCGGCGCGTCCGGCCGAGCGGAGTGAGGTGCTATCATCGGCGCGGGAGAACGTTTGTGCCGCGGCTCACGAAGACCATCATTCCTCGTATCAAGAAATCGCTCGCCAGACGCGGAGTGATGGCATCGATTTTGCGCGGCGTGCTTCTGCCGATTCAATTATTCCGGGAACATCGGGCGGCGAAGCAACTTGCGCGCGAAACGGCGCGGAGCGAATTCGATATCGCCCACGGCGTTGACACCGATGGAGATACTGGCGGCGTGACATTCTTGAGCGACCTCGAGATCCCGAGTCCGAATTGGATTTATGGTTTCAATTATCTGCCCGTTGACCTGGAACAATTTCGCAAAGCGATGTCAACTCTTGACATCGAGTTCAACGAATTCGTCTTCATTGATTACGGCTCGGGAAAGGGGCGCGCGCTGTTATTCGCGTCGAACTTCCCTTTCAAGCGGATCATCGGCATCGAGTTCGCGCCCGAACTTCATGCCATCGCGCAGAAAAACATCTCGAAATATTCGAGTCCTGAACAAAAATGCAAATCGCTCGAAGCGCATTGCATGGACTTCACCGAGTACTCTTTGCCGCCGGAACCTTCCGTATTATTTTTTAACCGGCCGTCCGAGGCAATGCCTCTCGCCAAGGCTATCGAAAACATCGGCAAGTCACTTCGTGAAAACCCGCGGCGGATTTACGTTGTGTTTATTGCGCCGGCGTATAAGGAAATCGAAGCGGTGCTGGACGGCGCCGATTTTTTGGTCAAGATTGCTGAGAATCGCGATGTCGCTTTTATTATGTACAGGAGCATGTGATATTTGCGATTCCCTATGGCCGAGTCGTGATTGTTGCCGACGCAGTTAGTGATTTTGTATCGAGTAGAATTGGCCTCCGTTCCATGTTTTCTATCGGTTACGGCGATTTCTAATCGCTACGTGTATCGAGTAGAAATCGAGTACTGGACTCCGCAAATTTGCGTAGCGTCCCTCTTGCCTCGACAGGCTTTCCCAAACCGCGCTGGTCTGTGGTCTAACATTTTTGCGTTGTTACACATTACCATGTGACCCCCGGGTACCAGCAAATGTTGTGACATTTTTAGTACTATACAAGGCCTTTGGGCTCAATGGGATTGACCGTCCACAGGGTTTTTTCAAAGGTGGGGTAAAAAACAATATTACGACTCGAACGGCGAAGGGGGTCGCGGCCCTTCGAGGCTCCCTTCGAAAACTCAGGGCAGGCAGGGCAAACAAGCGGCGGCCCTACGACTGGTAACTTCCTGTAAGTTGCGAGCGTACTTGTGTTTTGGGAGCAAGCGTGGCTAATATGCCGCCCAGCCACGGAACTTTTCGGCACAAAATTGCGTTTCTCTTGATGAGGCCGAAAGGCGATGGCGGCTGTGAGGCTGACAAGGATTGGAGCCCGATGCCCAACTGGTACAAAAATGCCTGCGGGGCGACGGACCGGCGTGGGAGGAGTTGGTGCATCGGCACGCGCGCCGCGTGTTCGGGCTGTGCTATCGCTTCACAGGGAATCCGCACGAAGCGGAAGATCTGAGCCAGGAAGTCTTTCTCAAGATCTACCGGTCGCTTGCGAGCTACCGGTCGGCGGCGGGAGGATTTCCAACGTGGCTCACCAGCGTGACGCGCAATTTGCTGGTGGATCACTACCGGCGGACGAAGCGCGACCGGCTGACGGATTCGCTCGAAGACGAGATGCCGCAGCTTGAGGAAAAGCACTCGTCCACGCGGACGCCGTTCAAGCAGGTGGCCGACGCGGAACTGAGCGATCAGATACAGCATGCGCTTTCGCGGCTTTCGCCTGAATTGCGAGAAGCGGTGATCCTGCGGGACTTGCAGGGTTTGGAATACAACGAGATTCAAGAGGTTCTATCCGTGCCCGAAGGCACTGTAAAATCGAGAATTAACCGGGGCCGGATTGAGCTGGCCCGAATTCTCGAACAGTTGGGATTGCGGCCAGCCTAGCGTCAACGAGAGAAAAATGAACTGGACTTGCGCACAAATCGAAGAGCGGTTGAGCGATTATCTCGATAATCGTCTCGACCCTGCTGAAGTGGCGGAGCTGAATCGCCACGTGGACAGTTGCGCCGAGTGTGCGCGCTTGATTGAGCAGGTGGGCGGGGCTGTCCGGCGAATGCGTTCGCTCGCGCCCGTGGAAGTTCCGCCGCTTCTCATCGATTCGATACTCGATCAGACGATTGGTCCGCGGACGGAGAAAAAGGGATGGCGGGGGTGGTTCGCGTGGGCGCCGTTCCTGGTGCAGCCGAAGTTCGCGATGGGTGCGCTCACCTGTGCGGTGACGTTAATCATTCTCGGCTACGCCGCCGGCCTGAGCCCCGCGAAAATCAGGAAGGGCGATCTCGCACCCGCGAACATTTATCGGGCTGCCAACCGACAGGCCCATCTCACCTATGGGCGCACGCTGAAGTACGTGAACGATTTGAAAGTCGTTTACGAGATTCAGTCGAAACTGAGACCGGAAGAATCGCCAGCGCGTGAGCGCGAGCGTGAAGAAGCTCCGGCCTCGCCGACGCCGCAGGAAAAATCGCAACAAGATTCGCGCCCGGGCCGCAGCTCGACACTCGACGCGAATTTGTACGCCTACGTCGTCACGCGCGAAGCCGCGAGGAGCCACCAATGAAGTGCGCCGTTCACCCGGAAGTGGATGCTACCGGCTTTTGCCGGAATTGCGGCAAGCCACTCTGTCCGGAGTGCACGCGCGATGTGAAGGGCGCGCTTTACTGTGAGCCTTGCGTTGCGTCGGCGATTTCGGCGCAGATGACAACGCCCGCGGCGAAATCTGACGTCAATCCGGGAGCGGCCGCAGCGCTGGGGCTGATCCCCGGACTGGGCGCGGTCTACAACGGCGAATACACGAAGGCAATCATTCATGTGGCCATCTGGGGCGGCCTACTTGCAGCGGGCATCACCGGCGCGCTTGGCGATCTCGCGGCGCTTGGATGGGTTGCTTTCGGACTTTTTCCTATTTACATGGCAGTTGACGCATATCGAGTGGCGAAAGCGCGCTCCATCGGCGCGCCCGTGGCTGAACCTGCGCCCGCCGGAAGGCTTCCTGTCGGCGCGCTCGTTCTTGTCGGCCTGGGAATTCTCGCGCTGCTGGGGAATTTCGGTTTGATTCGCGGCGAAGTGATTGATCGCGGCTGGCCGCTGATACTTATCGCGATTGGCGTGTGGCTGCTGGTAAAGCGCGGCTACGGCACGCCCAGGGGAGGCACAAGATAATGTCCGACGAGTCGGATAAGGCGCGTTGCACGTGTGCGAGGTGCCGGTTAGGCGGGCTGATGGGGCCGGCGATCCTCATCACAATCGGAGTGCTATTTCTCATTCAGCAATTCTCGAATCGAATTACGTTTGGGGAACTCTGGCCGGTGATTTTAATCGTTATTGGCGCAGTGAAGCTCCTGGAAGCGACGGCATCGACGGCAGGGCACATACAGAAGGAGAAGGACGCGTGAACTGCGGCCTGGGGATGCAGGGCGCTCGTGATCGAACACAAATATGAGCAACGACCAGGAACACCGGCAAGGGTTGTTTGGCGGGCTGGTCCTGATTCTGATCGGCGTTCTGTTTCTTGTCCATCGTTTCCATCCGGAAATCGGCATCGCCCATTTCTTCAGAGTTTATTGGCCACTTCTTCTCATTATTTGGGGAATCGCTAAACTCATTGAGAACTTTTCGTATCGCAACTCCGGAGCTCCGCGGCGGCCGGTCATTACCGGAGGAGAAATTGCGCTGCTGGGGCTTTTAGTTTTTCTGGCTTTGGGACTGGATAGCTATGACCGCGTGCGGGCGCGATTCCCGGATCTAGACTTCGGCGATATGTGGACGAACAAGGGCGTTCCGGTGGCCGAAGATCTCCCCGCGCAGAAAATTCCCGCGAACTCGACGATTTCGATAAACACCGATCAGGGCGACATTACAGTTTTCGCGGAGGATACGGCGGAGCTTCGCGTGGTGGCCACCAAGACGGTTACGTCGCTGAGCGATCAAGAATCGCGCAAGCGTGCAGAAGAAATCACGGTAGCGATTACGCCCGGCGCAAATGGCGTATACGACGTTCATTCATCGGGAACATCTGGCCGCGGACATGCGAAGGTGGATTTCGAAGTTCACGTTCCGTCGAAAGCCACGATTATTGCCAAGACGGAGAAGGGAGACATCAACGTCGGCGGCGTTTCGGGAACTGTGACGGCAACGACGCAGAATGGCGACGT
>DATBYF010000109.1:0-8604 GCA_036513895.1 Candidatus Acidiferrales bacterium
CTCGGCGCGGCCTTGCCAGGTTCAGGCGGTACGTACCACTTCTTGCGTGAGGCCTACGGGCATCAGACGTGGGGCCGCCTAATGGCGTTCCTATTCATCTGGCAATTCGTCATCAGCGGGCCGCTTGAAATTGCCTCTGGAATGATAGGGTTCGGAAACTACTCCGCGTATCTTTGGCCGGGTCTGTCTATGCGCGGGCAGCAATTTGTGGCGGCGGGCGTCGGCGTCCTCGCGGTGATTCTGCTAAGCAGGCAAATCAATTTCCTCGGCAAAGTCACCGTGACGCTATGGATCGGAACTCTCGCGACCATGGCGGCTGTACTAATTGTCGGCTTTCCCCATTTCAACGCGAAACTGGCATTTGATTTTCCGCCGGGCGCATTCGCATTCCAGCGCGGATTTTTCCTGGGCCTTGGCGGCGCGACCCTCATCGCGGTCTACAACTATATGGGCTACTACGATGTGTGTTACATCGGCGACGAAGTTCGCGATCCTGGCCGCGTGATTCCGCGTTCGATCCTGTATTCGATTGCCGTCTGCGCCGTTGGATATATTCTCATTCATCTCGCATTGATAGGCGTGGTGCCCTGGCGCGAAGCGATGAATTCGACGTTTCTCGTCTCGGACTTCATGGAGCGGCTCCATGGCCGCGCCGCCGCCATCATTATTACAATCATGATTCTTTGGACGGCATTCGGCTCCGTTTTCGCGCTTCTCCTGGGATACTCGCGAATTCCATACGCAGCGGCGAACGATGGCTATTTTTTTCGCGTCTTTGGAAAACTACATCCGACGAAGAAATATCCGCACGTATCGCTGCTCGTTCTGGGCGCCGTTTCTATCGGCGCGGCATTCTTCAAGCTCGATCAGGTCATCAGCGCGCTGATTACCACGCGAATCCTCGTTCAGTTTCTGGGACAGGTATTCGCGATTCCCCTGCTGCGCAAGAAATTCCCTGACTCGTCTCGGCCGTTCAAAATGTGGCTATATCCTGTGCCGGCGGTAATTGCGTTTTTCGGTTGGGCGTTCGTGTTTACAACATCAGGTTGGGGCTATGTGGGCGTGGGTGTTCTGACGCTGGCCGTCGGCGTGGTGGTATTTCTGATTCGCGCCAAACTTTCTGCTACATGGCCATTCCGCGCAGCCACGCCGGCATAACACCACGCTAAACGGAATGGCCGACACCGACTCAATTCGGCGCGGCGCTCGTTACGTTCCAGCCGCTCACTTCTAGATCAGCCTCGGCCTTGCCGAGATCGCGCATCCAGTATGTCGCCTTGATGTAGCGCGACTCTCCCGGCAGCAATTCGAAATAATTGTCATCCCACAATACCGGCAAAATTTCTTCGCCGCCGGCTCCGCGCGTGAGCCGCAGGTGAACGAGGAACGCCAGATGCTCGCTTGGATTTGAAACGTGGACAGTCGTCGTACCCTCATCTTTACCGTTCTGAGTATCAATCGAATATTTCAGCGTCACTGGCGTAAGGCGCGCAAGGTCGCGCATGTCGGCAAACGCTCTTTGCGGTGTGGTGTACCAGGTGTAGCCGCCCGAAGAGAGCACATCGGGCTTCGTCGAGAGCCAATAGAAATTCGAACTCACCGGCGCGCCAGTGGAATCTTCGAGCTTGAGATTGATGAAGTAGGTTGTCGTAATTCCGCGAACTTCGGGCACTTTCAGAGCGTTGGTCACGCTGCCAGCCGGTGAATCAATCGTCTCGCTGTGCGTATACTTCTCCGTCGCATTGACGTCGTAAACCGTCGCGGTTACTTTCAATCCAGTAAAAGAATTCAGTTCATCGTTCACAACGACCACGGATTGATTGTCATATGAATACTGGACGTGCAGCGGCTCGCATGCTTTCTTCGTGCCGAAATATCCGCCGCCGGGCCGCATGTAAAAGTCGTACAGATGCCAAATCATCGATGGCCACGCATTATTCAGCATCCATTGAATCACGCCGGTGGCCGTGCCCTTGTTTCTCCCAAAGGCTTCGAACAATGCGCGCTCGCCTTCGTACGCCATCGCCTGCGATTTCCATTCGTAATCCGCCAGATTTCTCGCCGGGCCGTAGCGCTTGTCGAGAGCCAGGTTATACAAGCCAAGATCTTTGAACTGTCCGCCGCCCGCGTGATAATCCCAGACGTCGTTGATCGGCCAGAGCTGTTTTTCCGGCATCATGCGTTTCAGGCTGTCCACCGGCGGAATCGCAGGCCCTGGGCTTGTCTCGGTGTTGAATCCGAAGGCGCCGCCGTGTTCGTGATCCTCAAGCCAGTAATTCGGCGGAACGTAATCGTATGGGCCAGTCATCTTCACCCCGGAAGGGCCGGTCACCGACGTTCGTTTCTCGGAGGCCGAGGAAAGCACCGGCTTCGGCCAGTGCTCCTGCTTCAGTACATCAAGATAAGCCTTTTCGATCTCGGCTGGCGGCGGGTTGTCGCTGCCGTTGAGCCACACAAACACGCTTGGATGATTCCGCAGCCGCGCGATCTGATCGTGCAGTGATGCCGTGGCCACTTTGCGGTCTTCCGGTTTCCATTTGGCCCATTTTTCCCAATGATCGCAGCAGCACCAGCCCGGCATCACCAAAATTCCGTATCGGTCCGCCAGATCGAAAAAATCGTCGGACATCAACTTGCCTTCCAGCCGCACCGTATTCAAGTTCATGCCGCGAACGTAACGGAAATCGTCTTCCCATCGCGTGGGATCCTGGTGAAGAAACATGTCCGGCGTCCAGCCGCCGCCGCGAATCAGCACGTCTTTTCCATTTACGCTGAATTGAGTGCCGCCCTTTGGAGTAAGCCTCGACGTGATTTGATCGATGCCGAACTTAAGTCCAATGCGGTCCGAAGTTTTCTTTCCGATATTAAATTCAAGCTGAAGGTAGTACATGTCCTGCTTGCCCATGCCATACGGCCACCAGATGTGTGGCTCGGAGATATTCAACTGCGCGAATTGTTCAGGCGTAAAAGTGATTTCCTTGGTTTCGTTGGCGGCGAGCGAAGCTTTCTGCTCAAACTTCACGTCGCCAAGCGCGCCGCGCAGAATTCCTTCGACTGGCTGCGGCGTCGAGTTATGCGCCTCCACGCGAACCGTCAAGTGCGCATTGTCCAGACTTGGCAGATCGAGTTTCGTTTCCACTTGCGCGTTTCGGACGGCCACTGGGCCGCTGGCCACCAAAAAAACATCGCCCCAGAGGCCCATGTCCTTGTCCGGCGGCAGCGGATTCCAATCCACGAATGTAATCGCGAGATCGTGCGCGGTCGGCGGAAAGATCTCCACGGCGAGTGCGTTCGCTTTGCCGGTAGCAAGCCCAGAACTAATTTCAAATTCGTAGCGACGAAAGGCACCGGCAACGTCGTTGGAGTTAGCGATCTGCCGCCCGTTCAACCAGATATTTGCGCGGTAATTAATCCCCTGAAAGTTCAGCCAGATGCTTTTGCCATGCCAGTCAGCCGGAACTTTAAATTCCGTCCGATACCACCAAGACACGCGGTATGGACTGTCTTTTCGCATTTCTTCCCACGAAAAATTCTCGCCGATCTTGTAACTCATTCCCGGATACGTGCGAAGATTCATGCCGTAGTTCGGATCTGGAAAAATTTTGTCGTCTACGAGCGCAGCCACCACGGTATTTGGCACGGTCGCCGGATACCAATCTGGAGTGGGGAAGCCCAGTTGCGAAATCGCACCGCCGCCGCCGCCGAAAATTTTCGCCGAGGATTGAACTTTCCAATCTGATTTAAGTGCAATCGTCGAAGTCTCAAAAGTCTGGCCTGAAGCGACGCCTGACAGCAGCAAGATGGCCGCGAAAGTCAAAGCCGCCGCCAAAAAGCATCTTGAAATTGTTGTCGTCGCGGGATGAATCGTGCGCCGCGCAACATGAAGGCGTGCTTCGAACGTCAATGAGAGTTTCGGCATGCAGTCCCTCGAGTCGAAATGCGAAAAGCGTGCGCGCATTCTACCACTGCCAGATGATGCCCGCACCGTTTAATAAACAGAGCGGGCAGTGAACGAGATCGGAAGCGAGCGAACGGCAGGTCTTAGTCGCCGGGCTCCGGCTGCGTGTGAGATACAGTTGGATGCCGCTCTGGCATCAGGCGCTCCTGCAGACTCTTCACAATCACGTACAGCACAGGAATAAACAGAAGATTGAGCGACGTCGCCGCTATCATGCCGCCAAACACGGTCGTCCCCACTGACTGCCGTCCAACTCGGCCTGCGCCCCGCGCCAGCACAAGGGGAAGCACTCCGAAAATAAACGCGAGCGAAGTCATCAAAATCGGCCGCAGCCGGATTCGCGCTGCTTCAATCGATGCCTCGACGATGCTCAGTCCAAACTTTCGCCGCAATTGTTCCGCGAACTCGACAATCAGAATCGCGTTCTTACTCGAAAGTCCGATCAGCATCACCAGCCCGATTTGGCAGTACACGTCGTTTTCGAGTCCGCGCAGCGATTGAGCGGCGAGCGCTCCAAGAAGTGCCATGGGCACAGCAAATAGAACGATCAATGGCAGCGAAAAGCTTTCATACTGCGCCGCGAGCGTCAAATACACCACGAGCAAGCCGAGGCTGAAAAGCACCACAGTCGTGCTGCCGGATTGCAATTCTTCGAGAGATAGCCCGGTCCATTCATATCCGAATCCGCGAGGGAGCACGCGAGTCGCCAGCTTGTCCATCGCCGCGATGGCATCGCCCGAGCTGCGCCCGGGCGCGGCCGAGCCGTCAATTTCGGCGGAGCGGAATAAATTGTAATGGCTGATCACTTGCGGCGAAGCAACGGTCTCGACGCGAATCACGCTTTGCAGCGGCACCATCGCGCCGGACGCTGCGCGCACGTAGTATTGCTGCAAGTCTTGCGGCGACGAGCGAAATTGTTTATCCGCCTGGATATAGACGCGATACGCGCGATTGTTAAAATCAAAATCATTCACGTAAATCGAGCCCATATAGACTTGCAGCGCGTCGGTAATTTGACTCAGGGGCACGCCCAAAGCCTTCGCTTTTTCGCGGTCGAACGTCACCACGAATTGCGGATCGTTCGCCGTGAAGCTCGTAAACAGGCCGCGCAAATCGCTGCTCGCGTTTCCCTGGCGCGCCAGTTCATTGGTGGCTTGGGAGAGCGCCTGCACTGTGTTCCCGCCCAAGTCTTCCACTACGAATTGGAAGCCGCCGAAATTTCCAAGTCCCTGCACCGCAGGCGGGGAAAACGGGACAACGATCGCCCCTGAAATGTGGCTCAGCGGCTCGCGCAACCGGCCAATCACCGTCGCGACCGAGTGTTCCTCGCCCTGCCGCTGATCAAATGGTTTAAGGCTGGCGAACGCGAGACCCAGATTCGGCGCGCCGCCGTTGAAACTGAATCCCACCACGCTGAACGCGCCATCAATTTCCGGTGATTTGCTCAGCGCCGCTTCCACCTGTCCAAGAATATTCGTGGTGTAGCCGAGCGACGCGCCCTGCGGCGCTTGCACGGCAATGATGAAGTAGCCGGCGTCCTCATCGGGAATAAATCCGCGCGGGACTTTTTGGTAGAGGAAATAGGTGAGTCCCAGTCCGCACAGAAACACAATGAGCGCAGCAAATTTCCATCGCATGATGTGATGCAGTGTTGTCCGATAAGCCTGCGTCATTCCCGTCACGCCGCGGTTGAACGCCCTCCAAATTGCGCCTGTCTCCCCGCGCACGTGGCCGAGCAAGAGCGCGGATAGCGCCGGAGTCAGCGTCAGGGCGTTGAACGCCGAAATCGACACGGAGAACGCGATCGTCAGCGCAAATTGGCGGAAGAGAATTCCCGTCGTCCCGGGGAAAAATGCCACGGGAACGAACACGGCCACAAGGACAAGCGATGTCGCCACCACGGCTCCGGCAACCTCATCCATCGCCACCGACGCAGCATCGTGCGCGTCTGCCACTCCCTCGGCAATGTGCCGTTCGACGTTTTCGATCACCACAATCGCATCGTCAACGACAAGCCCGGTGGCCAGCGTAATTCCGAACAGCGTAAGCGTGTTGATCGAAAATCCCAGCATCTTCACGAATACAAACGTGCCGACCAGCGATACCGGAATCGTGACAGCCGGAATAATCGTGGTGCGCCAATCCTGAAGGAAAATGTAAATTACCGCGATGACGAGCAGAATCGCCTCAAGCAACGTGTAGAGAACATCTCGGATGGATTCGCCGATCACCGTCGTCGAATCAAACGCAACTGCGGCCTTCAATCCCGGAGGAAACCGTTTCGAAAGGCGAATCAATTCCGCTTTCACTTCGCGATCCACATCAAGCGCATTAGCACCGGGAAGCTGCGTGACGCCAAACCCGATCGCATCGTGCCCGTTAAATCGCAGATTCGAAGCGTAGCTTTCAGCGCCAAGCTCCGCACGCCCGACATCCTTCAATCGAATCAGCGTGCCGTCGTTGCCCGTCTTCAAAATAATGTTGTCGAACTCGGAAGGTTCGGTAAGCCGCCCCACGGCGCGCACGCTGATCTGATACATCTGCCCGGGAACCGACGGCGGCTGCCCGACCTCGCCCGCCGCGACTTGAACGTTTTGTTCGCTGAGCGCCGCCACGACATCCGTCGCCGTCAACCCGCGACTCGCGAGCCGCGTCGGGTCGAGCCAAAGCCGCATCGAGTATTCGCGCGGCGAGAAATTAAATACGTCGGCGACACCTCTCACGCGTTTCAGCGCGTCGCGAACATAAATATCCACGTAGTTGCTGATAAAGAGACTGTCGTACTCGCCGTTCTCCGCATAAACGCCCGCGCCGAGTACGAAGCCGCTCGCCGCCTTGGTGATCGTGATGCCCGTCGTCTTCACTTCGTTCGGCATCCGCCCGAGCGCAGTGTTAACGCGATTTTGCACGTCCACCGCGGCAAGGTCGACGTTGCGCGACACGTCAAACGTCACCGTAATTCCGCACGAGCCATCATTTCCGCTCGTCGAAGTCATATACTTCATGCCCTCAACGCCGTTAATCTGCTGCTCGAGCGGAATCGTTACGGAAGTTTCGACGGCCTGGGCGCTCGCGCCGTTGTAGAAAGCCGATACGGTGACTTGCGGAGGAGCTAAGTTGGGGAACTGCGCCACGGGCAGCGTCGGAATCGAGACCGCGCCCGCCAGAATAATCAGCAGCGCGCACACCGTCGCAAAGATTGGCCGCTTGATGAAGAAGTCAACGAACATGAATTCGTTTTAGCCCGGTCTTAGGATTGCGGCGCTCCGGCAGTTCCGGCGACAGCGGCGGCCGGAGATTCGGTGATTGGAGAGCCATCGCCGAGAATTTGCGTCCCTTCGACGATGATGTGATCGCCTGGTTTGATTCCGTCGAGCACAGCATAGCTATTGCCGATTAGATCGCCCACGTGCAGCAATCGCTGTTTCGCCACCGTCGTCCCGCCGGACTTCTCGGCGACGAATGCGAAATATTGGCCGTTGATCCGCGACACCGCGAGCACCGGAATCAGCGTTCCCTGATGCGTCCCCCAAATAATCCGCGCTCGCGCGAATTGGGCCGTGCGCAAGATGTCTTTCGGATTGCTGACCGTGGCTTTTGCCAGCACCGACTGCGTGGAAGGATCGGTTTCGGGCGAAATGAAATCGATCCGCGTCTCTGCCATCACCGCGCCGGCAGGATCGAGTAGCTGCACGGGCAGCCCTATCTTCAGATTTTTCGCGTTTTCGACCGGCACGGAAATGTACGCTTCGAGGCTTCCAGGTTCATCCACGGTCGTTAGCGTCGTTGTCGTCGTGACGCGATCCCCCACGCGCACCGGTACGTCGCCAATAATTCCGCTCGACGGCGCGAGGACACTGTAATAATGAAGTTGTACCTGTTGTTCGTTTTCCTGCGCTTGCAACGATTCGAGCTGCTTCTCGGCGGCGTCGTATGTCGTCTGCGCCTGGTCAAGCTCCTGTTTGGCAACAATGCCCGCGTCAAAAAGTTTCTTCTCTCGCTCAAGCTGCACTTTCGCGTAGGAAAGCGTCGCTTCCTGCGCCGACCGCGCCGCCGTCTGGCTCTGCAACGTCGCTTGCTGCTTGATCGGATCAATTTCCATCAGCGATTTGCCCGCCGCCACGCGGTCACCCGATTTGACGAAAATTTTCGTGATGGACCCTTCGACCTGTGGATTGATCGTGGCCGAGTTGCGCGACTTCAACGTCGCGAGGTACTCCGATTCATCCGGAATCGTCGCGTTCTGAGCGACGATCGTCTTGACCGCGACAGCAGGCGGCGGCCCTTGCGCCGAAGCGTCCTTCTTCGCACATCCGGCAAAACTCGCGGAGACGATGAGAAGCACAGCAGCCAAACCCAGCGCGCGCACGTCTCCCAATACCCCTCGCAACTTGCGCGGCACGGGACGCACCTGCAGATCAGTGAGATTAAGTGGTGTAACACACATACAGCGCGAAAATTCCCCCGGAGGAGAGACCAGCTATCTTAGGACACTTCAACTCCAAACTCCACATTAGACGCTTCGAAGTTGGACTCCGATTCGAGTATAAAGTGAGCGGATTCGGACACTAACGTTGTTTCTAAATAGCTCGAAGAGCGAACCCGAATTCCATCAGAGCCCGGAGGCTCCCGCCTCCGGGAACCCA
>DATBYF010000110.1:0-26332 GCA_036513895.1 Candidatus Acidiferrales bacterium
GTGATTCCGAGAATACGAGTCTTGGTCTTGGCAAAGCAAAAGGCTCTGGTAGAAAAAACAAAACACACCGCCGCGTCTCATCCGCAGCGACGCGCTCGTGTGTCTTGACATTGCTAGGTTCGTCAGAGACGGGATGACAACGTTATCTGGTCGGGATGACGACGTTGTCTAGGCGTGATGACAGCGTTATCTAGTCGGGACAGCGACGTCAATTTGATGTGAGTAGAGGCACAATAGAGCATGACGCTTCGCGAACGCGAACAGTTTAGTTGGATGGATTTGCTGTGGCTGGCGTTTTTGGCCGGCCTCGCGATTCTTCCGCCCATCGAGGAAGTCCATAAGCAATTCATCCTGCTTGCGATTGGCGTGCTGCAACTCCTTGAGGGGCGGCTAATCGCGTATTTCCCGACGCGCGGCCGGTACTACGCGGTGCTTCTCAAGATTTTGCTTGCGACGCTTTTGATCGACCACACGGGCGAAGTGGCAATCACCAGCAGCTACTATCCAATTTATTATTTGCCCGTTGTCACAGCGGCGATTTATTTTGGTCCCTGGGGCACGCTGATTTGGACAGCGATCGCCTCAGCCGCATACTGCTCTTACCTTTATCCCGCCATTCAGCAATATGAGCTGACCACTTCGGCGATCACAGAGTTGACGATTCGCATTCTCTTCTTTTTTCTCGCAGGGGTGATTGTCAATCGCTTCGCCGTCGAGAATCGAAGGCAGACGCGCCGCTATCAACTGCTTGCGGAAGAATTGGAGAATACTAACCGGCGGCTCGAACTGATTCAGGCGGAAGCGCGCCGGTCGGAACGGCTGGCGGCACTCGGGCAGCTTTCCGCGGGCCTGGCGCACGAGATTCGCAATCCGCTCGGCGTCATCAAAGGCTCCGCCGAAATGCTGCAGCAAAAACTGCAGGACTCCAATCCTCTTGCCAGCGAATTGGCGAGCTATATTTCGAGCGAAGTGAACCGGCTTAGCGCTCTCGTCACACGATTCCTCGATTTCGCGCGGCCTCAGCATCTGGAAACTGCAATGCATTCGGTCGCGGACGTCGTCGAGCGCGCTCTAAGGGCCGTGGCGGCTCAATGGACCGGGCCTGCCGTTCAAGTGGAACGAAACTATGAATCGAATTTGCCGGAGGTTCCTCTCGACGAAAATTTTTGCGAGCAGGTTTTCATTAATCTGGCTCAGAATGCTTATGAAGCGATGACGGGTGGCGGAACTTTGCGCGTGACGATTCGTGCCGCTCAGCGAGATCGTGTTCGCGGCGTCGAAGTTCAATTGTCAGATTCCGGCCCCGGTGTGCCGGAAGAATTGCGAGAGCAAATTTTCAATCCGTTTGTGACTTCGAAGAAAAGCGGCGTCGGGCTGGGGCTCGCTATCGTCTCGAAAATTGTGGATGACCATCACGGCACACTGCGCCTCGAAGCGTCGTCAGGCCAGGGCGCGTGCTTTTCGGTGTTTTTCCCTGAGGCCGGCGAGGCCGCTGAGGATTCGCCGAGCCGGCGACTAATAGGTTCCGGCGCGTAATTTCATGTCAACCATTCTCATCGTCGAAGACGAAGCTAAAATGCGCCGGCTTCTCGAACTGAATCTGGGCGAGGACGGTTTCCAGACGCTTTCCGCGCCCGATGTCGAAACTGGCATCGAACTTTTGCGGCAGAACTCTGTTGATCTGGTCTTAACCGATCTCAAGCTGCCGGGCATGGGCGGGCTCGAATTTCTTCAGACGATCAAACGGCAGAATGCGAATTTGCCGGTAGTGGTGATGACGGCTTACGGCTCCGTTGAAACCGCAGTCGAAGCAATGAAGGCGGGCGCGAGCGATTACGTTCTGAAGCCGTTTTCGCTGGCCGAGATGCGCATGATCGTTCACAAAGAACTCGACGTGCGCAAGCTGCGGGAAGAGAACCGCTCGCTGCGCGAGGCGCTGGGGCACCGCTACGAATATCCGAATATCATCGCGCGAAGCTCAAAGATGCAGGAAGTTCTTGCGATGGTTGAGCGCGTGGCCGCGACGCAGTCCACTGTTCTGATTGGCGGCGAAAGCGGCGTAGGCAAGGATTTGATCGCGCACGCCATTCATCAAAAATCGCGGCGCGCAAATGGGCCGTTCGTTAAAATCAATAGCACCGCGATTCCCGAAAATCTTCTCGAAAGCGAACTTTTTGGTTATGAAAAAGGCGCGTTTACCGGTGCTGCGACCAGCAAGCCCGGCAAATTTGAATTGGCCGACAAGGGCACTTTATTTCTTGATGAGATCGGCGATGTGCCTCCGGCAACGCAGGTAAAGCTGCTCCGCGTTCTTCAGGAGCGCGAATTCGAACGTCTTGGCGGAACGAAGACAATCAAGGTGGATGTGCGGTTGATCGCCGCCACGAATCGCGATCTTCGCGCGGCGCTGGAAGAGGGTACGTTCCGGCAGGATCTCTACTACCGGCTCAATGTGGTGCCGATTGATATTCCTCCGCTTCGCGAGCACAAAGAAGATATTCCCGATCTCGTGAAACTGTTTCTCGATCGTTTTTCGAGCCAAGCGGGGAAACAATTTACCGGCATCGCTCCGGAAGCGCTGAACTTGCTGATGGCGTTTCACTGGCCAGGTAATGTGCGCGAGCTGGAAAATATAATTGAGCGCGCCGTCGCACTGTCGGAAGGGCCGGTGCTGCAGGCCGGCGATGTTCATCTCGACATCGTTCGAGCGAAACCGGCATCAGGTGCGGCTCCGCTAATTCCGGAAGGGCAGACTCTGGAGCAATGGGAAGACGAGATGATTCGCGAGGCTCTGCGCCGCGCTAATGGCAATAAGAGCCAAGCCGCGCGGATGCTTGGGCTATCACGAAATGCGCTGCGGTATCGGCTTTCGAAGATCGGCATCAGCGACGAGGCGGACAAACAAGAGTAGTGTCTGCGAGATTAGTGGCTGCACGCAACCGCTCGTGGTTGAAATCAACCACCTCCGCGCTCTCGACTTCGACGTGAGGGAACGAAATATCCTTATAAACTAAACATAACAAATAGCTTCGTCGGCAGCATTCAAAGTGCTCATTTGGCATTCACCCTGCATCATAAAGGCTGGAGTTAGGCCTTGGAATTGGTTCGGCCTTTATCGGGTGGAACGATAATGAAGACAACCAAAACGAACATCACCAATAGAATTCTTGCAGCCGCGGCGGCAATCATATTTTCTCTTTTTGTGGGCGAGGCAGCGCGGGCTCAGAATCCCGGCCCGCCTCCAAATCAAGATCAGGTAGCCCCTCAAGTTCCGGGGTATGGTCCCGATCAAGCTGATCAAAATGGTCAACCTGATCAGGGGGGGCCTGAGGCGCAGCCGAGTGCGGATGACCAAAACGCTCCCGGCGCGGCGCGCGTTAGCATGATCAGAGGCGATGTGACCACGCAGCGCGGCGATTCCGGCGATGTGTCGACTGCTACTTTGAATACACCATTGGCGCCTGGCGACAAAGTGATGACCGGCAACAATTCCCGCGCGGAAATCCAACTCGATTTCGCAAACGTATTGCGTCTTGGCGACAATTCAAGCGCGAATATCGCGACGCTGAATCGCAATCAAATTCAAGTTCAAGTGGGCGAAGGCCTCGCGTACTTCAGTCAATTCAAGGGCAACGAAGCAAACGTCGAAATTGATACTCCGAACGTCGCGGTGCAACCCGACAAAGAAACCAGCTTCAGCATCTTCGTGAACAGCGGCGGGCAGTCGGAAGTCACGGTGCGGCGCGGCGAACTGACTATTTCCACGCCTCAAGGCAGCACGCGTGTTCGCAGCGGACAGATGATCACGGTGCAGGGCAACGGTAACGACGTGCAATACAAAGTGAGTGATGCGACGTCGAAGACGGATTGGGACGCGTTCAACCAGGATCGCGACCGCCTGATTGAACATGCCGACAGTTGGAAACACACCGACCGCTACTACACCGGCACGCAAGATCTGGATGCGAACGGCAAGTGGACCGAAGTTCCTGATTACGGTCAGGTATGGGTTCCGAACCAAGCGCCGGGCTGGGCTCCTTACAGCGCGGGCAGCTGGGTTTGGGAACCATACTACGGCTGGACATGGGTTTCGACAGAGCCGTGGGGCTGGGCGCCATATCACTATGGCCGTTGGTTCGTGTACGGCGGCGGATGGGCATGGTGGCCTGGACCGATCTACGGCGGCTTCGGAGTTGGTTTCTATCGTCCAATCTGGGCGCCGGCTTACGTTTCCTTCTTCGGATTCGGATCCGGCATCGGAATCGGATTTGGTTTTGGATCGTTTGGCTGGTTGCCGATTGGTCCATGTGATTTTTACCATCCCTGGTGGGGCGGATATCGAGGCCGCTTTGGGGCCGTGGGTTTCGGGGGTCTCCGTGACGCGAATAATTTCCGCGGCGGCTGGGGCCCGCTGCATGGCGGAGACCGCTTCTCAAATGTCCGCAATGTGTGGACGAACGATCGCGTGCGCCAGGGCCTCTCGACTGTGTCAGCAAACAACTTTGGCCGAGGCGCGGTTCGCGCGACGCCTGCAAGCCTCGACACCTTGCGCAGTGCTCGCGGCATGACGGGCAATCTGCCGGTTGTGCCGTCGCATGCGAGCTTGAGTGCTTCAGGCAATTTTCGAGGCGCGGGCTCGGTGACCGCCCGCGGAGGGACAGAGCATTTCTTCTCGAAGCAGACTCCGGCTTCGCGTCCCGAGTCGTTTTCACAGCAGGCTGCGCACATGCAGCAGGCGATTCAGAAGGATGGGCACTTCTCGCCCGTTGGCGGAACTGAGAACGCTCGGAACACCATGGCCGGAAAGACTAGTTCCGTGAACAATTCGAACAACGGCGAAGCGCGCGGTTCAGGCAATGAGTCCAATCGTCCAACGAACAGAGAAGTGGGCAACGGTCAATCGTTTGGTGCCAGAAGCAACGGCTCGAGCGATCGTCCCGGTTCGCCTTCGAACGGTCAGGGCTCGACGCAAGCTCCCGCACGCAATGGTTGGCAGCGCTTTAACTCTTCGACCGGTGGTAACCCGTCGCGGCCGTCGTCGACCGGAAATGCGGGAAGCGCGTATTCGAACCAACGACCTGGCGCAAATGGCGGATTCGATAGAAATTCGGCTGCTCCGCAGGGTGCGCGGCCACAGAGCGCTCAACCGAGCTATCGTCCGCCCGCAGGCTATGGTGGATCAAGCGGTTCTCGTCCACAGTCGGTTTACGGCGGGTCGGGCGCTCCTCCTCGTGCACAGTCGGTCTACGGCGGGTCGGGTACCTATCGGCCGCCACTGCAAATGAACCGGCCGATGGTGACTCCGCGCACCTACGGTAATGGCAGCAACGGCCGTCCGAGCGTGACGTCGCGGCCGCCTTCGTACCCATCCGGCGGCAGCTCGCGCGCGCCGAGCACACACGGCTCAAGTGCACCGAGCCAGGGCAGCTCTCACGGATCAAGTGGCGGCCACGGCAGTTCAGGAGGCGGCCACTCGCACCGCTAGGTATTTACTTAAAGCCGGCTCGCAATTCTGTCGGGCAAAAACAAAAGGCGGTGCTCAGAAATGGGCGCCGCCTGTTTGATTTTAGAGATTGCTCTACCAAGTTTCACTGCGCCGAGGGTTCGCTTGGCGGTAGTTCGAGATCAGCGCCATTCGAAGGCTTTATAGGCTGCCCTCCGCGACGACCGCGTGTCGAATTGCGCCTTCTGTTGCAGGCTTACGATAAATTTGACAGCCGGCGAGTATCAGACTTTCGAGACGCAGCGATCTGTCGTCGAGCTCCTCCGCATCCCCAAGCAGGAAATATCCACCAGGTTCGAGGCATTCCGAGAAACGCTGAAGAATGGAATTGCGTCCCTCTTCTGAAAAGTACATCAGTACGTTCATGCAAAAGATGCAATCCATGCGGCCGACGTGAACGGCGCGGGTGAGATTCATGGGTGTGAATGTCACCATTCTCCGGATGCGCGGCTTTACGACGTAGCCGTGCCGCGTTTTCGTGAAGTAATTTTCGATCTGCTGCCTGGTGAGATCTTCGAGCCTTCGCGCGCTATAGACTCCGCGCTCAGCGTGCTGCAGCGCGCGAAGGCTGATGTCGGTGGCCAGAATTTCGATGCGCCAAGCCTCTGCGAACGGCAGGGCATCCGCTACGGCAATCGCAATCGAATACGCCTCTTCGCCGGTTGAACACGCGGCGCTCCAGATCCGAAGCGTGCGCGGGTTGTCCCAGAATTTCTTCTCTTGTATTTCAGGGACGATTTTTTTGGCAAGCGCCTCGAACACTGCCGGGTAGCGGAAAAACGAAGCTTCCTGCTCCAGCAGGCTTTCCAGCATCCCGTCGTATTCCGAACTGCTGCCATGCACCACGCGCAGCAGTTCCGCCACGCCTTGCAGCTTTCTTTCGATAACATAATCGCGAACGCGCGTCGTAAAAGAGCGCTCGCGCGCCGCATCGAACACGATCCCCGAGCGCTCGGCGATCAGCTCTCGCAGTTCGTCCAGCTCGCAGGCAGTAAGCGTAGTTGCTTTGGATTTCATTTCTATGCTCGAGGCACGCACAAAACTCCAGAAAAAGAAATGCACGTCGCACGCCACCTGTCGGTGCCCGGCCCGCGCGACGCAGATTCCTGAGTTCTCTTGTTTTCAGCTATTTAGGTCTTACGAAACGAACAGATTAGCGCCGGATTAGAGATGCATTGAGCGCAGTTATCTCAGGCTGAGAATCTGTCTCAATTGGATTGAAGGGGGACTTAAATCGAGTCAGAAACCAAATCGAGACTTACCCGCCGAACTTGCAATCAGGGTTGCAGCTTTTCCGCTTCTTCCATGAACGAGAGAAGGCGCTTGGTGCTGATACCGAGGTTGACCACTGCTTCGATGCTTTTCGATAGCTTCGATTGTTCTATGCGTCCCTGGAAGTACGAAACTTCTGCTCGAGCCCATGCAAGCGCTTTTCCCAGGGATTCCGTTTCGCCCGTTTGCTTTCGCGAATCCATAGCGAGTGCAATCATTCCTCGCGCGACTACTGCGCGACGCAAATCTTCCGAATCCTGGCCGGTATCGCTGACGAATGCCGCAACTTCCCACGAAGAGAGCAGCACTTTTGAGTTTTTCAGCACGATCGTGGACATGGAACGCCCGCGCGAGGGCGCCGCAGCGGTCAACTGCTCCAAAATTGATTTCAGACACGCTTCAGCTTCGGCTGGAACATGAGTAACCGGCTCAGAAGCGCCGGCTGGATCTGCTTTGGGGGACGCTGTGTCTTCTGCGCTTGGCGTCGGCGCGCTTGGATCCATAACTTTGACCGGCTCTCCGGCAATTTCATGGACGGGAACTAATGGAGCGGCGCTCTCATCTGCGATTGGTAAACTCGCTGATTCCAACGCTGATTCGGGAGATACGTTCGTTGCTTCTATGGCGTTTTCTTGTGAAGTTGCATCGCCTTGCGATTCCGCCTCTGTTTCCAGTTCAGGCGCAGCGTCTGCAGTCGGCGCTTTCTCCGGCTCTGTCGCTACCGCTGCATTTTCATGCGAAGCCGATTGAAGTTCGGTTTCCGCCGACGCTGCGGGCTCGGCGAATTGAAGATGAAGCTTCGCAACGGCGTCTTCGAGATCCGCGCGCAGCGCTAGAAGCTGCTCGAAAGAGCGGTTCACAGCGTTTTCCGCATAATCCTTCTGGTAGAGCGGCCGCCAGTTCTGCGCAAATAGTCGCAGACTACCGATCGACTCCGCCGCTGAATAACCCGCCCGCCGGCAGTCCACACTTCGCACCCCGGCTCGCTCGAGTTCGTCGACGGCCTTGATTACCGCGTCCTGGTCGGTATGGAGCAGGCGAATAAACGCGCGGCGCATGAGGAAATTGAAGCGCGCGAAAGTAATCAGCGCTGCCGGATCGTAAAACAGCGGGCCGGAAGATTCCTTCAGAAGCCGTCCTTGTTCGAGGACGCCGTTCTCAAGCAAGTCGCGCAGGCTTCTGCACTCCTTAACCGAATGCAGAATAATCTCGAGTTGCGAGCACCATTCAACCGGGGCCGAATCGGAATTCCACAACACCGGTTCGAGAACGCGCGCGACGTCTTCGAGGGTAATCTCCTCGTGATACATCGTCTCGGGCGCACAAAGAGCGAAGTATTGAACGATCAAGAAGTCAATTTTGTCGCGATCGGATTCCGATTTATCCGGCTTTCTCAGTTGGCGGTGAATGAAGGAGCGCAACGGTTCTTCGTGAGCATTGATAGTCGCCGGCGGAAGCTGCCGAATTTGAAACGCTTTGATCTTTGCGTCAATCTCGTCCAGCCATTGAAGGTCGCGCTCGAAAATTTCCCGCGTCGGCTTTGAGGGAGGCAACTGGCCCGCTGGATATTGCACTTCTGAAAGCTCGCATTGCTTCGCTAGCGCCGCGTAAATCGGATAAGCGGCGCGGGCTTCGCTCCACTTATCGACCGCGTTATCGAGAAGCGCGCTCGTACTTTCTGGTGAGTTATTGAGCGCTTCCGTCTCTGGTGCGGCTTGTTCTGGCGGGAACTTTGTCTTCCGGCTCATAATTTCGAGATCCAGTGTTCAGTTGGCACGATTCTTGCGATGTGGACAGTCTATTCCGGATTGAATAGAGTGCACGGCAGCGGCCAAAGCGCGAGGCGCGACGAGATTCGCAACGCGTTGATTTTATTCAGGCTTTTAATGATTGGAATGGGCTAGGTGCGCTCAATCGTCTCACGCTGAAACAAGCTGTCTCAACTTCGTGCGAGTAATCTTTTTGTCGAATTTTTTTCAACGCGTGAGGCACGATCGCTCAGTTGAGTGCCGGACTCTCACGAGGCCAGTTGCGTCCGCTCCGTGGAACGTGTAACCGCTCTCACAGGAATGCCGTAAAGTTTCAATTTCCGGTAGAGCGTGGCGCGGCTGATCCCGAGCAACTTTCCCGCGAGCGCCTTGTCGCCGCCTACCTGCTCGAAAACGCGAAGGATGGTCACGCGCTCCATGTCGGCAAGCGCCGCATTGGAAAGTCCATCGTGCCCGGATCGGTCCAGGCCTTCATCAGGCACGGATTGAATTATGGGAGGAAGATCAGCGATGCCGATCGTCGCGTGATTTCCCAATGTCACCGCTCGGGCGATTGAGTTCTCGAGTTCGCGAACGTTGCCGGGCCAGTCGTATTGCAGAAGGCACTTCATCGCCGCTGTCGAAATCTGAATGTTCTCTCCTGGAGCGTAGCGGTCGAGGAAATAGTGCGCGAGAACGGGAATGTCCGATCGCCGCTCACGGAGATTTGGAAGATTCACCACCACCACATTGAGACGGAAATACAAGTCCTTGCGGAATGTTCCCGCGCGGTACGCGGCCTCGAGGTCGCGATTGGTCGCAGCGATCACGCGAACATCTACAGGCACTTGGTGATTGCTTCCGACCGGCCGGACTTCTTTTTCCTGCAGCACGCGCAGAAGCTTGGCTTGCATTTCGAGCGGCAGCTCGCCGATCTCGTCGAGGAACACTGTACCGCCGTTGGCCGATTGAAAAAGTCCCGGCTTGGTGCGCAGCGCGCCGGTGAACGCGCCCTTCTCGTGCCCGAAGAGTTCGCTTTCCATCAGCGTCGGCACAAGCGTGCCGCAATCAACCGCAACGAACGGGAGGTGGGCAAACGGCCCGTGGAAATGAATCGCGCGCGCAACGAGCTCTTTTCCCGTTCCGCTCTCCCCGGAGATAAGCACGGGTGTGCGCGTGTCCTTCAGCCGCGAAATCATTCGCAGCACTTCCTGAATGTTTGCCGATGATCCAATGAAGCCATCGAGACGCGAATCGGTATCCACTCGCTCGCGCAGAAAGCGGTTCTCGTTCACGAGGCGAATTTTTTCGGCCATGCGCTGCAACAGGAGGCGGAGTTTCTCCACGCGAAAAGGCTTTTCGATGTAGTCGTAGGCGCCGAGTTTCATTGCGTCCACAGCGGATTCAATCGAGCCGTGGCCGGTCATGATCGCCACTTCCGTGTGCGGCACTCGCGATTTCACTTCTCGCAACAAATCCACTCCCGAGGAACCTGGCAGTTTCAAGTCGGTTACGACGATGTCGGGCAGAGCGCTCTCTGTATTGATCAGCGCATTCTCGGCGCTCTCGGCTTCGACGCACTCGAATCCGAGCGCCGATCCCACGGTTACGCACAGCCGCCGGATGTTCTGCTCGTCGTCCACAATCAAGAAACGGATTGCCTGGCTATCTGTCATGGTGTTCCCTGGGCTTTCCTATCGTCGTCTCGACCATCGAAAGTATTTGTGCCACGCGAAACGGCTTCTCCACAAAAGGTGCGCCGCTCTCTTCCAGTAACGCGGCCGTCGCGCGATTGGCGATATCGCCTGTGATGAAAATCAAGTGCTCCAATAACTCCGGCTTATGCTGGCGCATCCAGGAATGGACGTCCGCGCCGCTCACTCCGCCAGGCGTCCGAATATCCGATATCACGCCGCAGAAATCTCGCGTCTCCAAAAGACGCAGTCCGTCGGCCGCCGAGGGCGAGGGCACCACGCAGTAGCCGCGGCGTTCAAGCGCGGCGCGAACGAACGCCGCCACGGAAGCTTCGTCCTCGATCAGAAGAATCGGGGCGATGGACGGCGCGGCAGCCATCTTCGCGGCTTTCATTGCGCACGCTCCGCCGACGCTGCCGCAGCAATCGCTGTCTCGGCGGCTACGGGAAGCCGCACGATGAATGTGCTGCCGTCGCCGCCAGCGTTGTTCTCGCAAGAAATGTCGCCGAGATGAGCTCGAACAATTCCGTAGCAAATGCTCAGGCCGAGACCCGTCCCTTTGCCGACCTCTTTCGTGGTGAAGAACGGTTCGAAAATTCGATCTACATCTTCAATTCCCGGGCCAGTGTCGCGGAAACGGATTTCAACCTGCCCGTTCGCATGCGAAGTTTGTATTTCGATGCGTCCGGGGCGCCCGGTTTCCTGCACGGCGTCGTACGCGTTGTTTACGATATTGAGAAATACCTGCTGAAGTTGGTGGACGTCGCCGATGATGGCGGGAAGATCGTCCTCGAAGTGCTCAACCACTTCGACACCGTGGTTCGAAAAATCGTAAGCGCGAAGTTTGAGCGTTTGCCGCAACACTGCGTTGATCTGCAGCGCTTCGCGCTGTTCGGGTTTTTGCCGCGCGAAGCTGAGCAGGCTTTGAATGATCACTTTTGTGCGCTGCGCTTCCTGCAAGATCACGCGCAGTTCGTCTTTGGCAGATTCTGGCAAATCGGCATTTTCAAGAAGGAGATCGGTGAAACCCAGAATCGCCGCCAGGGGATTATTTACTTCGTGCGCCACGCCGGAGACGAGTTGTCCCACCGCTGCCATTTTCTCCGTGTGCATCAATTTTGCTTGCAGAACGGCGGCATCCGTGACGTCCGTCATCACCACGACGATGCTGTTGATATTTCCCTGCTCATCGCGCATCGGGCTGAGGCTTATCGAGAACTGGCCCGTGGTTCCATCGCCGCGAATAAATGGCAGCTCGATATTCTCGATGGGCACGCCGCGCAAAGCTCCGCGCAGCGCTTCCGCGAGCGATTTTCGCCTGCTCGGCACGATGAATTCTGAAAGCGGATGGCCTATAAGTTCAATCTCGCGATGGCCTGTTTCGAAACAGCGGCGATTTGCGTAGCTGATCAAGCCGGCTGTATCAAGCACGAGGATCATGCTGCGCGTGTTATTTAGGATGTTCTTATTGAAGTCGCGCTCGCGCTGCAACTGCGCCTGATAGGATTTTTGCTCGGTGATGTCGAGCATTAACCCGCGATACTGAATCACGCGCCCTGCCGTGTCTCGAACGATCAGAATATTCTGCAGCGTATGGATCCACGCACCATCGCGGCGCAGCAGCACCTCCTCGTGGTTGCGAAGCATGCCGCCTTCTTCAGCCGCGCGGACGCAGCGCCGCTGCAATTCCGGCCGCAGGCAGAGCTGTTCGAAAAGATTTGCGTTGAGCAGCTCGCCGCGATTCTGATAGCCGAGCATTCGAACGAGCGCGTCATTTACTTCAATGAATTGCCCGTTAGGCGTGCAGAAGAAAACGCCTTCCTGAATATTGTCGAAAAGCTCGCGGTAGCGGCGCTCGGCTTCGCGCCTGTCGGTGATGTCCTTCAGCACGTGTACTGTGCGCAAGTCATCTTCCGGCAGGCTGCGCAATCGCGACGTAGAAACCAAATACGTGCGTTCTTGAGCTGGCAGTTCGTACTCTTCGGTTCCGGCGCGAGAATCGCGGCAGAACGGGCAGATGTGCTTGCTTCTTTCGACGGCCAGCGCGCGAAGAATCTCCATATGCCGGCCGATGAGTTCCGAGGGCCGCAGTTGGAGATGGTCGGCAAGTGATCGATTGACGCGCAATATGCGGTCGCTCGCGTCGTGGACCACGATAAAGTCGGTGATCGCGTCGAAATCTTCGATCCATTGTTTCTTCGATCGTTCGATCCATGAGAACAAGCGCGCATTTTCGAGCGCGACCGAAGCGTGGCCCGCGAGCGCCTCGAGTAAATTTCGCTCCGCTGCCGCGAATGCCCGGTCTCGTCCGACGAGACACAAGACACCCATCAAGTCGCCTTCACTGCCAGTCAACCGCGCGAGCGCGAGCTCATCACCGCCAAGCTCTTCCGCCAGCTCGGGGCCGAAAATCTCAATTGCAGAATCGAGCCGGACTGCCTCAGCGGCATTCCATGTCATCTGCGAAAGCGCTTCCGCGAGCTGCACTTGCCTCTCGTGGGAAATTCGATTCGCGCCGCCTTCCGCGGACGCCAATTCCCAATCCCCGCCTCTCACAAGGACGAGAGCCGCTGAAGTCGTTTCGAGGATTCTTGTTGCGTTGGACGTGAAACGCCTAACGAATGCTGTGGGTCCGATCGAAGGTTTAAGTTCTCGCGTCGCCGCGGAGAACTGCGCAAGAAGCGTCTCGAAGGAGCCATTGAGACGCGAAGGGATCTCGCGAATTTTTTTTGCCGCACGCATGAAGGATTTGGGGCCTGCGTGATACGCCGCAATCTTTTGAGCTCATTACCAACTTAACCAACGTACGGTCTCATCTCATTTTGAGTCAAGAAATGCAGTGCGAGACGTGCTGAAATCGACACTCACCCTTCTTCTCGCTCCGTCGCAAGGTGAGACCGGTTCAAGTCAACTATTCCTGCTGTGAGACGAATCGTCAGGCTTGTCGGGCAAAATCACGACTTCTCCGGCTAACCTAATCGCATGATGCGAAGCGACTTACGTCCGGAATTGCCCTATCCGACGCGCCTCAAAAAATCACACAAGCACTGGCACCCACCGTGCATTTTCCTTTACGGGAGCTCTTTGCGGGTGGGTATGGGTGTGACGATGTTCAAGACAAACTTGATTCGAACCGCGGTTACTTTTGGAATTGCGGCGTTACTCGTTCTCCCGCAAGCGATTTTGGGTCAGGACGGCGCCGTCGTCGCAGCGAAACGAAAAGTGCAAACGAAGATCGCTCCCACTTATCCGGTGCTGGCAAAACGCATGAACGTTGAAGGCAAAGTCAAAGTCGCAGTAACGATTACAGCCGATGGCCACGTCAAGGACGCGCGGGTCGTCGGCGGAAGTCCAGTGTTGGCGAACGCTGCTCTTGATGCCGTGAAGCAGTGGAAATTCGATTCGGCTCCCAAGGATTCAACTGAAGTCATTGAGTTCGAGTTCAAGAATCCAGCGAGTTAGTGCGGAAGCCTTGCTGCGAGCGGCGTGCTCGGCGGCAAGCGGAGGCAATTCGAGATGATGATCGGAAACAAGCTGTATCTGGGATTCGGCGCCATTCTGGCGGTGATGCTGGCGCTATTTTTCCTTAGCATCTTGACGGTGACGCGCGAGCACAGAACGCGGTCCATAGCCACCGACACTCTCTCGGACATGCAGACGATCGAGAGCATTCGATACGAGGTGCTGATCGAAGGACTCGAGCTGCGCAACTACCTTCTCAGCGGCGACACGCGAGATGAAGACAAAGTCACTAAGGTCTACAGCGACCTGATCACGGCTCTTCGCGCAGGACAACAAAACGCGAAAGACCCGACGCTTCGCTCCACGCTAGCTCAAGTTGAAGAGGGCGAGCACACTTGGATGGACAATTTCGCCAAGCCCCTAATCGCCAAGCGCCATCAAGTGGATGCGGGAGACGCAACCGTCTCCGATCTCCAGATTTTCTATCTGCAACAGAATCCGAGCGCGTGGATGAGCAAAACCTCCGTCCTGCTTGATGAAGCCAGCCGTTCGGTCGGCCAGGCTTTGGATGAATCGAACGCCTCGGCAGCCGGCGCTGCGGTTTGGAGCACCGTGGCCAGCGTCGTCGGAATCCTCATCGCAATTCTGATGGGCGTCGGAATAGCCTACTACACGTCGCGGTCCATCACGCTTCCGCTCGGCCACCTCATCGCCGTCGCGCGTGAAATCGGCGACACCGGAAACATGGACCAGAAGATTGACATTCATCGCGACGACGAAGTGGGGCAACTCGCCGACAATTTCAACAAGATGATTGCGCACCTTAAGGACATGGCGGCGGTGTCCGCATCCATCGCCGAAGGGCAGCTTTCGGTCACTGTCACGCCGCGATCCGAACGCGACACCCTCGCAAATGCTTTCTCGCTAATGGTTGCTGGACTCCACGACATCGTTCGCCAGGTCCGCCACAGCGCAGCACAAGTCGCCGATGGCTCCGGCCAGATGGCCAACGCTTCCGAGGAATCGGCCAAGGTAAGTGTGCAAGCCGCGGCGGCAATCGACGAAGTAACCAGCACGATGCACGAAATGAGCATCAACGTTCAAAACGTCGTCAAGAATACGCAGGTGCAGGCATCAAGTGTCGCTGAAACATCGGCTTCGATCGATCAAATGGTCACCTCAATTCAGCGCGTCGCGGACACCGCCAAAGTCCTTCTAGACATCGCTTATCGCTCCCGTGAAGAAGTGCACACCGGAATCGCGACGATGGAGAAGACCACCGACGGGCTCAACCGCACTAACTCGGCCATCCAGACCTCGGCGAATATCATCGGAGCTCTTGGCCGCCGCGCGGACGATATCGGCAAAATCGTCGAAGTTATTGACGATCTCGCTGAGCAAACAAACTTGCTTGCGTTGAACGCGGCCATCGAAGCCGCACGCGCCGGCGAGCACGGTCTCGGTTTCGCTGTGGTTGCCGAAGAAGTTCGCAAGCTAGCCGAGAAATCAACCCAATCCACCAAGGAAATTTCCGAGCTGATCGAAGGAATTCAGAAAGAGGCGCGGGAAGCCGTCGAGAACATGGACAAGAGCACGGCTATGGTTCAAGAGGGCTTGCTGCTCGGCAGCGATCTCAATACCGCGCTCTCGAAAATTTCAAACGTCGTCACCGAAGTCTACAAGTTCGCCCAGGAAATCGGCGCTGCCACTACCGAGCAATCGAACGGCTCCTCGCAGATCGCCAAAGCAACGAATCGTCTCACCGAGATCACTCAGGAAATCAATTCGTCGGTGGAAGAGCAGGCATCGGGCGCGCAGGCTGTCGTTCGCGCCATGGAAAAGATGCGCGAGCTTGTCCAGCAGTCTACGTCTGGCTCCACGCAACTGGCCGCCACCGCCGAACAAATGTCGCAGCTTTCGCGCGGCCTGATTACATCCATGGATCGTTTCGTGCTCGGCGGCAATGGCAACGGACGCCCGTCGCCTCAGTACAGGCCCGGCAGCGAACCGGCGCCGCGAGTTTCGGCCGGCCGCTACGCTGAGTTAGTGAACTCTTAGCCGTCCGGAGCCGCCATGGACAAGAACATACAGGTCGTCGGCTTTCGCATCGGCGCTGAGACTTTCGGTGTGCCGATTTCGATCGTGCGCGAAATTGTTCGCGTTCCCGCCATCACTGCCGTTCCGAACGCCCCGGATTATATCGAAGGCGTCATCAATCTCCGCGGAAAGATTATTTCGGTCGTTGATCTTCGTAAGCGCTTCGGCGAAACAAATATTCAGCCCACCAAGAAAAATAGGATCGTCGTAGTCGACTTGAACGAGCGATCCGTCGGTTTGCTCGTAAATTCCGCTTCTGAAGTCCTGAAAATTCCGCCTTCGGAAATTGAAGCACCTCATGATTTATTCCAGGACGGAGAAGTTGACTATGTGACTGGCGTCGCGAAGTTGAAAGGCCGCCTGGTCATTTTGCTGGACCTCAATAAAGTAATCCGCCGCTCGGATCTCCGTCGTTTGGACGATCTCGCGGTGACTAGGACGGAATGGGATGCAGCAGTGCCGGCGCTCAAGTAATCGAGTTCAATCTGATCTAGGGATAGCGAGAAAATGTCCACGCTCACCACACAAACTCCTCTTACTGATGCGGAACTCAAACTTTTACAGACGCTGATCTATCAGGAGTGCGGCATGCATTTCGACGAGCGACGCACGCATTTTCTTCGCGATCGTCTGCAACGCCGTTTGAAGGCCTGCGGTCTCGATTCCTTCTATGCTTACTACAAACTAGTGAACAGTCGCGAGGGCAAGCACGAACTGAGCGCCTTGCTAGAGAATCTAACCGTAAACGAAACCAGCTTTTTTCGAGTCAAGCCCCAGCTCGACATGTTTCAAAAAAGCATTCTCGAAGAAATTCTGCATCGAAAGCAAGAGCGCCGCGATTGGACCCTTCGCATCTGGAGTGCCGGGTGTTCCACAGGCCAGGAGCCTTACACCCTCGCCATTATGGTGTGTGACGCGCTCGCCTACTACTACCTCCGCAATCCGCTTCCGTTCGACATGCCTGTGCCCAAGCCGCTGATTCCGCCGCCCTGGAAAGTGGAAATTCTCGCATCCGATATCAGCTTTTCAGCGTTGCTCACTGCGGGGCAGGGCGTTTATAGCGATGCGCAGATGGAGATGGTGGACTACACCACGCGGCTGCGCTATTTCGAAAAGGCCGGCGATAAGTACGTCGTCAAGCAGTCGCTCAAGAATCTCGTCCAGTTCGACTTTCACAACCTCAAGTCGGAATTTCTTCCGCAAAGAAACGATGTGATCTTCTGCCGCAACGTGATGATTTACTTCGATGAAGCGGAGCAAAAGCGTCTGATTGAAAAGTTTTATCGCTGCCTCAATCAGGAAGGCTATCTATTCGTGGGCCATGCTGAAAGCCTAATCGGGATGACTACGAAGTTTCAAATGATTCATCGCAATAACGCGACCGTGTACCAGCGAGTTGAGGGAGCGCAGTGATCTTCGACGACGAACGCGGCACCGAGCTTCGCGAGATTTTCTTCGAAAGCGCGGCGGAGCTTCTCCAGGCCATGAACGAAGGCGGCCTCGAGCTCGAGGAGCGTCCCGGCGATACGGAAACGATTCGCAAAGTGCGTCGCGCCGTTCACACCTTGAAAGGCGATTCGGCTTCATGCGGTTTCAAGCAGCTCAGCGAGCTCGCTCATGAGCTCGAAGACGTCATGACGTCCGACAACGTCGCGTCGATCGGCAGCGCGCTAGCGGAAGTGGTTCTCGCTGCCGCCGACACGTTTCACACCATGCTCGCCGCATATCGCGAGAACAAGCAACCTCCTCCCGGTGGTGCGCTCCGCGAACACATCCATCGCGTTCTTCACAAGCCCGCAGAGCAAAAAGTTCTGAATGAGCCGCTGGCCGGTCGCTTCGCGTGGACGGAATACGAACGTTTGATGATTTCGGATGCCACCAAGAAAGGCGATGTGATTTACAACGTCGCAGCGCGCCTCGCCCCCGACGTGGACATGCCTGCGCCAGTCGTTCAGCTCGTGCGCGCTGCGCTGCAAAGTATCGGCACCATATTGGCGTTCCGCCCCGACGAAGCCGAGGACATCTCGAAGACTCGTCAAGTGGAAGCCGCCCTCTCGAGCTCGCAGCGGCCCGAGATAATTCAACGCCGGTGCAAGATTCCACCCGTGATTGCAGATGTCCGCATCGAGCGCATCGAAGTGGCACCGACCGCAAATCGCGATTTGCTGGATATTCTTCTTGAATCGGAAGCGGCCGCTGTCGCGTCGGGAATTTCCATCGCGGCCGTGCCACCACATGCGGAACCTGTGAAGGCGCCGGAAGTGACGGTTGAACGTCGCGCTGCGCCTACGAATGCGAACAAAGAATCCGCGGCTGAAAATATTCTGCGCGTGGATGCCGCCCGCATTGACAACGTCATGAACCTTGTCGGCGAGCTCATCATCGGCAAATCCATGCTTTCCCGGACGATTCTCGAATTTGAAAAAGCTCACGCGAAGGATCCGTTGCGCGGAAAATTCGCCGACGCCTTGGCTTTCCAGGCGCGCGTCCTGAACGAGCTTCAAAAATCCGTGATGAAGATTCGCATGGTTCCCGTCGAGCAGCTTTTCCGACGCTTCCCCCGCGTCGTGCGCGACGTTGCCAAGGAGAGAAACAAGGATATTGCTCTCGAAGTGGCCGGCCAGAACACCGATCTCGACAAGGGTATT
The DNA here is from genome assembly GCA_036513895.1 of Candidatus Acidiferrales bacterium. Lineage (GTDB taxonomy): Bacteria > Acidobacteriota > Terriglobia > Acidiferrales > UBA7541 > Palsa-147. The sequence continues at coordinate 18,425 of DATBYF010000110.1, forward strand.
CTCGATGCTCTAGCCGAACCGCTCGTGCATATCGTTCGCAACGCCGCTGACCACGGCATCGAGCCCGCCAACGAACGCATCGCGGCCGGCAAGCCCGCTCGCGGAACAATTCGCCTCAACGCTTTTCACCAGGGCAATCAAGTCGTGATCGAAATCGCCGACGACGGCCGCGGCCTCAACCGCGACAAGATCGTCGAGCGCGCCATTGAACGCGGAATCATCTCCAAGTCTGAAGCCGAGCGCATGAACGAAGCAGAAGCCCTCCAGCTAATTTTCAAGCCCGGGCTCAGCACCGCCGACCAGGTTACGCAAATATCCGGCCGGGGCGTCGGCATGGATATCGTGCAAAGCGTCATTCAGCGGTTGAAGGGCTCGGTCAATATCGCGACCGAGCGCGGTCGCGGCACCACATTCCATTTGCTGTTGCCGCTCACCCTCGCCAGCATTCAAGCTTTGATGTTCCGCGTTTCCGGCCGGCTTTACGCCGTCCCACTTTCTTCGGTTGTCGAGATCGCGCGTATCCAGGATTCTGAAGTTCACTTTGTGGACGACCGCGAGGTGCTTCGCCTGCGTGATCAACTCCTCGCTCTGGTCCGTTTGGAGCGCCTGGGCGGCACCATCGCCTCGAAATCGAAGCGTCTTTTCGTCATTGTCATTTCCGCGGGCACTCGCAAGTTTGGCCTGGTTGTGGACAATCTGATCGGTGAAGAAGAACTGGTGATGAAGGCGCTCGACGATCGGTTCGTGTCCTCCGATCTCGTCAGCGGCGCTTCCATTCTTGGCGACGGCACGGTTGTGTTGATTTTGAATGTCGCCGCGGTTGTTTCGCGTCTCACCAAGGCTGCGCCGCTCGGAGCAATCGCATGAGCGGCCAAATCCGTGTGCTCGTCGTGGATGATTCCGCTCTGATGCGAAAGCTGATTCCGCAGATTCTCGCGGAAGATCCTTCGATCGAAGTGGTCGGCACGGCGATGGATGGCACTTTCGGATTGAAAAAAATTGAAGAGCTCCGGCCTCATGTCGTGACCCTCGATCTCGAAATGCCGCGCATGGACGGCATCGAAATGCTGCGCGCGATTACCCGCAAGCATCATGTTCCGGTGATCATTTTCAGCTCGCACACGGAGCGCGGCGCCAGCTCGACGCTGAAGGCCCTCGCCCTCGGCGCTTTCGATTTCGTTTCCAAGCCTCACGAAGCCGCCGCGGGAAATCTGCAAAGCATTGCCCACGAACTCACTCTGAAAATCAAGGTGGCCGCCTCTTCTGGCGCGCCAAAAATGATTTTGACGGTGCCCACCGCCAAGCAAAAAGGAACTAGCCCGCTCGAAGATAGGCGTGCCCCTTCGCGTGTCGTGGCCATCGGCGTTTCCACGGGAGGCCCCGCCGCGCTCCAATATGTCTTCTCGCAACTTCCCGACGATTTTCCCGGCTGCCTTCTCGTCGTCCAGCACATGCCGGAAGGCTTCACCGATATGTTTGCGCGGCGCCTCGATGAATCTTGCGCCATCGAAGTCAAAGAAGCGCGATCGGGTGATTTGCTTCTCGCCGGACGTGCGCTCATCTGCCCCGGCAATCGCCACATGAAAGTGCGGCGACTCGCGCAAGGCGATATCGTCGTGCTCGACGACAATCCGCCCGTCAACGGTCATCGTCCGTCGGTTGACGTCCTTTTCCATTCCGTCGCCAAAGAATTTGGCAGCGCCTCGCTAGCCGTGCAGATGACGGGTATGGGTGAAGACGGCGCAGCCGGCATGGGCGCGATTCATGCCGCGGGCGGAATGACCCTCGCCCAAGATTCCGAATCGTGCGTGGTGAACAGCATGCCGCGCTCCGCCATCGAGCGTGGATTTGTTGACCGGGTGGTTCAGCTTTCTGCTCTCGCCAGCTACGTGCAGGCGCAGTGCGTCGCAGAAAAACTTCACCAGGAATTGACTTCAGCTTCTTCGACTGCCGAGCCGGCAGCCGCGGAACGTGGCTCTAGAAGGAGATTGTGATGAAACAGTTCGAAGCTTTGACGCGCAAGAAAGACAATCAGCCGGTGCGCTACCTCATCGTGGACGATTCCGTCTTCGCCCGCAAAAGCCTAGCGAAAATGATTGAGGCTTTTGGCGGCACCATTGCGGGCGAGGCCGGTGACGGCCTTACTGCCATCACCGAATACGGCCGCACCAGTCCCGATATTGTGCTCATGGACATCACCATGCCGCAGATGGAGGGAATCGAAGCGGTCGAGCGCATTGTCCGCGACCATCCCGAAGCACGCATTGTCATGGTCTCCTCGGTCGGCTATCAGGACAATATCCTCGCCGCGCTCCAGAAGGGCGCTCGCCACTTCGTCCAAAAGCCGGTCAAGCCTGACGCGCTTTACGAAATTATTCGCTACGTTCTGAGCGACGAAGGCGTAACCGCGCCCGCCTAGGCGCAGGGAGCTTTACCATGAAAATTGATTTGATTCAGCCATTCATCAGCGCCGTTGATACCGTCCTCGCCGAAACGATGGAAACGCCCGTCACTATCGGCGGCCTCAATATGCAAGACGAAGGCTACCGAAAAAAAGGCGTCGCCGCGATGATTGCCATCAAGGGAGCCATCGAAGGCCGTGTAATTCTCGATGTCGAGCCGCGCGCTGCTGCGAGGGTTGCAAACTATTTGGCCGGTGAAGACATTACACTTGATGCCCAGGCCACGCGCGAAACAGTCTGCGAGCTTGCCAATATGGTTATCGGCAATGCTGTCACGCTTCTGAATGATCAGGGATCAACGTACAAAGTCTATCCGCCCGAATTAATCACTGAAGAGCAGCTTGCAAAAGAGGGTGCGGATACCGAAGCCACGGTGCTTTCATTCGAGACGCAACACGGCAACGTCTACATGAACATCGCGATGCGCTATTTCCGCCGCCGCCAGCGCGAGCGCAACGTCGTCGCCGCCTCCTGATTCTTTCGGTCCTGAAGCTCATGCCTGCTATGAGCTTTCCCGGCCCGACGTAGTCGGGAAGAGAATGTAAGACTTTCTTCGCAATAGCAAAAAAGGAATTGAAGTTCCTTGGCCCTGAGGTTTTTGTAGAAGAATTGAACGGGGAATCGCCGTCAGTTCAGGCAGGAACAATTACGACTTATTCTCATCTCCGTTGCCGGCTGTCTTAATATATTCCGTCCCATGCCGAAACAATCCCGCCGATGGAATCGCTTCCACCCTCACCACGCGGGCCGGAATGAATATATTCGCGGTCGCATCAGCATACGGTACTGCAATCGCGATCTGCGAGGATTCCACGTAACGCCGCTTGCTTCTGAAACTCAATCCTTCTGAAGATAATTCTTCGCACACCGCCAACTCGTCATCAGTGTCCGTCTGGCGGACGCACGCGGTAATCTGCGTTTTCAATCGAACCGCAGCGCGTTGTTCATTCGCGCCCGCGAAGCCTGAAACTGTACGGTCTCCGAATCCGCGCATGACGGCGGCGTGTGCCGCGCTCTTCGGATCCTCGTGCGATGCTGGCCCCCACATGCTCGGCGTATCGCACTTCTTGCAATGCCGCGCGAGCCCGTGATTCGTCTCAAAACTCTCGAGTTGCATCGGGTCGAGATACAGCACTTCACGATCGTGGCAATAAGTGCATTCGAGAAGCATCCGTGCAACCGCTTCCTCGGATTTTTCGAGCGGCGGAAATTCCACGCCCCACAAATCCACCTTATCGTCTACGCATTCGATTCCGTAGAGAAAATTGCTGCCTTGCTGCCCGAATTGCCCGATCACCCGCGCCATCCCCGCGCGATGTGATTCGTGCTTCGCCGTGCGTCGCACGTGTACCAGCTGATCTGCCCTGAACACGTGGTTCGCCACCATCACGCCCGCATGTCGGCTGATCAAAAGCGTGTGCGCGTCCGCGACAAACGCCTTGCCGTCAGGATCCGAGCCCGACACTTCAAGCAATAGCGTCAAACAAACTCGCTCACTCCGCCGGCTAGCAGTCGCAGCCACTCGTGCCCCCCCAAGCCCAACGCAATCGAGCCTAGCACAAGGCCCAGAACGCGCCGTTCGAATGTCCGTTCCTGTTCCTGCCCGGAAATACCTCGCGCCCGGAAGGGGCCGGAGTTTGTAAGGAGCGATTGACGGACGCAATCAACGCGATCGATCAACGCGATTGATTAACGAGCATCGCGTGGATGGATTGACGGGAGTAGTTAGTGAAACGGGCGAGCATTAGCGGGCTATGAGACCTATTACCCTGTACCAAGGACAACTGCCCGACCGTACCATGTATGTACGGTCGGACAGTGGCGATACAACTGCCGAAAGCGAGATTCTCTAGCTACCGCGCCGGCCAAAGGACCATTTTTTTCGGACGACCCTGGGGAACTGCCACGGCGGACGCCCTGCGCGCTGGAGGCAGTTATGCAACGCTATCTTCTCGCTGTTCTCGTCGCCGCAACCATCCTTATATTTTCAATCGCAGCGCCGGCTAACGCTCAGGAAGTCAATCCTTGCAATACCAGCCAGACGTTGGCGGTGAGATGTTTCGTGAGGAACGCCATCGCCACGAAAATTCTCACCGTTCCATCGGGAATGAGCCTAACGAACTACAACAACTATGCCGTCGCCGTGTTCTACATCACTGAGGACACCAACTTATCGGTGATTTTGCTTGGCACGACAACCGCAATTGCCGATGCAATGCCCGCCAAGAATGCCAATGGTACTGCGAACGAAACCGCTCAAACCAACGCCATCAATTCAATCATCAGCTCCGAGTCGTCAACGGGCCTCATTACCCTGCCATCGCAAACTACCGAAGCTCAGGTGGAAATGTTTGCGCAGCAGACCGTCTCTAACTTGACGGGATTTACCGGAGTATCGCTTTCGCCGGGCGCCGTCCTCCGCCTGATTGATTCTTACGTCATCACCGCAACCAGCTCGACAGGCGCGATCAATTGGACGACCGTGGATGCAAGCCTGACGACCGCGGTGAAAAACCTCATCAGCAGCAGCATGCTGAAGTTGCCCTCGGGTGTCACGCAAGCCCAGTTCACGACGTTTGTCGAGGACGTCGCACATGCGATCGCCACGTACAAGTCCGCCACCGGACGGAAATCTCTATAGCGGCTTACAGAATTGATCTGACCACGCCACCGTCCGCGCGCAACGCTGCTCCATTCGTTGCCGAGGAGAGCGGGCTACACACGAACGCAACCAGCGCTGCGACTTCATCCGTCGTCGCAAAGCGTTGCAGCAGAGAACTTGGACGCGCGTCGCGGAAGAATTCCCGCTCGACAGTTGCCACATCGGTCTTCTTCTCCGCGGCGATTTCACGCACGAACGCGCCTGCTCCTTCCGATGCGGTCGGTCCAGCCAAAATCGAATTCACAGTCACGCGCGTGTCCTTGGTTATCTCTGCCAATCCGCGGGCAACAGCGAGCTGTGCCGTCTTCGTCATTCCGTAATGAATCATTTCGACCGGAATTTGTACGGCGCTCTCGCTCGAAATAAAAACGATTCGTCCCCAATCGTGCTTCATCATGCCCGGCAGATACTGGCGGCTTAGCCGCACTCCACTCATCACATTGACTTCGAATATCCGGAACCAGTCCGCATCGCTGATCTGCTCGAATGGCACGATTCCGAAAATTCCCACGTTATTTACAAGGATGTCCATGTCCGGAAATTTGCTGATCGCGATTTTCACGCCTTCAGCCGTCCCGAGATCGGCGGCGACGCCTTCCACTTTGCCGCGCACGCCCGCCGCCGACAATTTTTTCAACGCTTCGGCGACTCTCGATTCAGTGCGCCCGTTCACGATCACCGAAGCGCCCTCTCGCGCCAGAGCTTCCGCAATCGCAAAGCCGATGCCCGCCGTGCTTCCCGAAACAAACGCCCTCTTGCCTTCCAGTTTTAGATCCATGCGAGCTTGGATGCCGTGCTACGCCTCTTCGATTCATGCGCCAAAATTCGCCTACGCAATTCAATCTGCACGCCGCAGATGAACTCGTCTGCCTGCGTCGGCTTGCGCCGTGCCAGCTAACGTGGCAAAATTCTTTAACCACGTCCGCGGCGCCTCCGTTGCAATTTCATCTCTTCCGCGTCGTGCGCGAATCACCGCTGGCGATATCGTCTAAGGGTTAGGACACGGCCCTCTCAAGGCCGGAATCGGGGTTCGAATCCCCGTATCGCTACCAAATTTCGAGAAGTTGTAAAATTCCCAACAAAACTGAGCATTCGGTGCACGAAGAAAGAATTGTTAGTGCCAAGTGGCGACAAGGAGCTGCGTTGCCTGAGACGCCTTGCGATTCGCGCGCGACGAACTGGATTCGAAATACTCGTCTGAGCTAGGATCGAGAATGAAATTCGCGTTCGCGAACTGGAGAACTTGTGACGCTCAAAGAATATCGCAGCAAGCGCCGTTTTAAAGTTACGCCCGAGCCGGAGGGCAAAAAGAGCCCGGAAAAAGCGAAGGCCCCGGAAAAGGCGAAGGGCCCGGAGAAGGCGAAGGGCCCGTCGCGGATTTTCGTGGTGCAGAAACACTCGGCGACGCGGCTGCATTACGATTTTCGGCTGGAGTGGCATGGAGTGCTGCTCTCGTGGGCGGTTCCGAAAGGGCCTTCGACCGATCCTTCGGTGAAGCGTCTGGCGATGCATGTGGAAGATCATCCGATTGATTACGCCAGTTTCGAGGGAATCATTCCCGCGGGCGAATATGGCGGCGGGACGGTGATGGTGTGGGACAACGGGACGTGGGAGCCGCAGGTTCCCGACGTCAGCGCGGCGCTCGAAAAGGGCGATCTCAAATTTATATTGCATGGGAAGAAGCTTCACGGCTCCTGGGTGCTCGTGCGCACGCGCGGCTTCGGAAGCTCCACGAAGGAATCGTGGCTGCTGATCAAGCATCGCGACGAATATGCCAGCCCGAACGACATTACGGTTGATGAGCCCAAGTCGGTTTCGAGCGGCCGGTTGCTCGCCGATATTGCGCGCGCGGGTGGGGGGGACGTCGCAAAGGCTGCGACGGGCGATCCGGTGATTGCGTCGAAGCCTGTGGCGCCGGCGAAGAAGCCGAAGAAAGGAAGCGCGCCGCGAAAAAAGGGTTAATTGCGCGCCGGTTGACCCCCTCATTTTGTCTCGATTAGACATGACCTCCGGTGATTGTTTTGTTGGAGTTGCGGGCGTTTCTAATAATTTCCAGTCTCGATTAGAAATCGCTTCCTGGAGGAGCATTGGACTCTGCAAATTTGCGTAGCGTTTCATGGCCAGGACCCGATCCGTGCCCATCGATCGTACCCCCGAGCAGTCTTCTCCTGTTAACTTGTTAAGTATCATAATGTTAGGGTAACTAAATCAACCAATTATATCATACGCCTTGGGGTGCGCGCAAATCCACAGTGTGTAAGCGTTGGTGGAAGTATCGGGGAATCAACGGGATTCGGGCGCGAAAATCTTAAGAAATTGTGCTTTGATTATCGCGAGAATGCGAATGTGGGGGCACGATGCCATTGGCCGCCGCCTGTAATTGAATTGAGTACCCGTGTCAAGGGGGACTCCGGTCCCCTGGTGGCGGCTTTCTTCGCTTGGCGCAGACTACTTCCCGGCATTCATTGAAAGGGTGGGATCGAGATTGCCGAGGATGGCGCCCGGAACGCTAGAAAACGCTTGCCAAAATCCGAACCGTGCGCGGCGGCGCGTTGACTTGCCGTCAGGCGCGGCATAACATTCGCGCCAATGGCCGAATCGTCTCCACTCGCCGGTCGAATGATTTCGCACTATCGCGTGATTGAGAAAATCGGGGCGGGCGGCATGGGCGAAGTGTATCGCGCGCATGACGAACAGCTCGACCGCGATGTCGCGCTGAAGATTCTTCCCGCCGGCCTACTCGCGGACGAAGCGGCTCGCAAACAATTTCGTAAGGAAGCTCTC
>DATBYF010000111.1:0-16535 GCA_036513895.1 Candidatus Acidiferrales bacterium
CGCGCTTCTTGAATGTCGCCGAGCAGGTCTTCGAGCTCGGCGCTGTCGCCAAGCTCCTTGCACTTTTCCGCGCTCGCCAAGGCATCGTCTAAACGGCCGTCGCGGAATTGCGCGAGAGCGAGATTGAACTGCGATTCGGGACTACTCGGGTCGAGATCCGCCACCGCCTGAAACTCGTCAATGGATTCGGCAAATTTCCCGTGAGAGATCAGGAGTTCTGCCAGGCGCTGGCGAAAAGCCATTTCGTCTTTGGGAGCCAGTTGCGTCGCGTGAAGCAGCTCCAACGTCTGATGGAAATCGGCATGCGTTCCCAATTGCGCTTCGAGGTAAACAAGGCCGACTTGAGAATCGTGCGTGCGGGTAAAGATAGGCTCCGCCAAAGTTGCCGCGCGTTGCCAATTTTTCGATTGGAGCTCGGCAACGGAAGTGGCCATCACAAGCCGTGGGTCGGCCGGATTCAGCGCCAGAGCTTTTTCCATTTCCGCGGCGGCCTCCGAAGTATTTTTCAGGCCCAACGCCACGGAAGCTTTCACCCTAAAAAATGCGATTCGTTGTTCGCTGCCGCTCGGTGGTGAAAGGCCTGCTAATGCGCTTTGAGCTTCCTTATATTTGTGCAAGCGCGCGAGGACGATACCCCACTCCATCCGAATCTGCGGCGCGCCGTGGCTAACTTTTGCCGCATGCGCGAGCATCGGCTCAGCCTTTTCGAGCTGGCCTCCGCGTTCGTAGATCTCGCCGAGTGTTGCTAGCGCGGTGGTGTCGTCAGGCGCAGATTGTAAGACGGTCTGCAGCTCTTCCTCGGCGCGGTCGTTCTGCCCGTCGATTGCGTACGCTTGGCCTAGCAAAGCCCGCGCGGCAGAATCTTCCGGTCGAGTTTGAAGATAGCTGGTGAGAATTTGGATTGCGTCTTCTGCGTTTCCGCGCGTAAGAGAGGCTCGTGCCTCGTCAAGCACTCGGGAGGATTGAGATGAATGCGTTTGCGGCGACGGTGGATTTTGCCGTGCGCCGAGAGCGAGCGCGAAACAAAAAAGCAATGACGTGCATCCGCTCAAGACGAATCGCCAGAAAATGCCGCACATCTTCACGTTTATCGCTTTTCTCCGATCCGTCATCCAGCGTAGCTCAGTTGTTCTTATCGCAAAAGTAGGATCTAAATTTCGGCCCGTGTGCTTTCCCGGAGATTTCGTCGCGACGTAGGTTAATGCCGAAACGTTTCAGTATACTCGCACTCTTTCCTTGTCGGTGCCCGAGCACGCTGCTATAGTGCGCGCTCGATATTCGATCGAGCCTTTCAACCCCAATCGGCAGAACCCTTGCCGCCACTGAGCTAGGACGCGTGACGTGGCCGAAAACCAGGCGCCACAACTTCCTCCCGAGATCGCTGTAGCCTCCGAAAAACTTGTTCGCGGCATGGGCCTGGTTCAATCCACGGCCGTGAACATGGTGGACATGATTGGCATCGGTCCCTTCATCACCATCGGCGTGATTCTTTCCGCGATGGGAGGGCCGCAGGCTGTTCTTGGCTGGCTCCTGGGAGCATTGTTTTCCGTCTGCGATGGAATGATTTACGCCGAGTTGGGCGCCGCGATGCCCGGAGCCGGAGGGGCTTATATTTATTTTCGCGAGGCGTTTAACCCACGCACATGGGGCCACCTATTTTCTTTCCTCTTTCTGTGGGAAACAATTTTTGTGGCTCCGCTGGGCATCTCAGCAGCTAGCGTCGGCTTTGCTGAATATACTCATTATTTCTTTCCGGCGCTGAGTCATGCCGGCGTGGGCTTCCTCGCGGCAGGCGATTGTGTGCTTATCACTTTCCTGTTGTACCGCCCAATTAAAGAAGTCGGCCGTTACTCGGTGGTGATGCTGGGTGTGGTGCTCTTTGCGATGTTTTGGGTGATCGGGGCTGGCCTTATACATATCAACACGAAAATGGCATTTGATTTTCCGCCGGGAGCATTCCATCTGTCGAAGTCGTTTTTCTATGGCCTTGCGGCAGCGACCTTAATCGCTATGTATAACTACGGCGGATACAACAACATCACCTATCTCGGCGGCGAAGTTAAGAATCCCGCGCAGAATATCCCAAGAGCGATTGTGTTTTCCGTTTTGATCGTTGCTGTTCTGTATCTATTGATGAGCGTGGTGATCATCGGAACGATTCCGTGGCAGGAGGCTGCGGTCTCGCACGCCGTCGTGTCCGAATTTATCGGGAAGTTGTATGGCGCGCGCGCGGCGGCCGTGATGACGTGCCTCATTCTGGTGGCGACACTCGCGGGAATTTTCACAATGAGCCTCGGTTACTCGCGGATTCTTTACGCCGCGGGCGCGGAAGGAAATTTTTTCAAGGTGTTCGGCCGCGTCCACCCGACGGGCCGCTTCCCGACTTTTGCACTTGTGGCCACCAATGCGATGGCCATTCCACTGTGCTGGTTTTCACTGGTGCGGCTGCTTTCGGCGATGATGATCATTCAGATTGTTTTTCAGTTCATCCCGCAGATATTCGCCGTGTTCGCCATTCGCAAATACCGGAAGGAGATAAAACGTCCGTACGGCATGTGGCTTTATCCGATCCCGGCGCTTATTGCTTTGGTAGGGTGGATCTATGTCGCGTCCACGCCGGAACAGCGCCAATATCTGGGTACCGCTGGCATTCTCTTGGTGTTGGGATTGGGCGCGTACTTTCTGCGCGCCAAGGCGGTCAAATCATGGCCGCTTGGGTGAGTTTGACGAGTTTGATGATTTGGATAGCCGCGCTCACCTGCGCCCGAGAACTTCGCGCTGCGTTCAGGCTTTCCTGGGAGGACAGCACGAGTCGCGCACGATGAGCTGTGTCTTTAGCACAGCGGGCGTAGGAACGCTCACTCGTCCTTCGATATGATCAATCAAGAGTCTCGCGGCAATCATTCCTATTTCTCTCGCTGGCTGGCGCACCACGGTGAGTCTTGGCCGGAGCAGAGTCGCCCAATAAAAATCGTCGAACCCGAGCAGGCTGACTTCTTCGGGGCACGCGAGTCCGATTTCCTGGATGGCCGCGAGCGCGCCCAATGCCATCATGTTATTGGTGCAGAAAATTGCTGTGGGACGCTGCCCTCGCGTCAAAAGCTGCATCGCGTGAAAATGGCCGCTTTCCATGTCGTTATGCCCGGAGTGAATCATCGAGCGATCCTGGCGGATTTTCGCGCTACGTATCGCGCTCATGAATCCTTGCAGCCTGTCCACGGAAGTTCCGCTCGAAGCATCGCCGGCGATGATTCCGATGTCGCGGTGCCCCAAACTCAGCAAATAGCGCGTGGCGCTTTCGGCCGCTCCGGTGTTGTCCACCCCCACCCTCCCGATGTAGGGATCGCGCACTAGTGGATAGCGGTCGGCATAGACCACCGGCAAATTTCCGAGAAAAGATTTGGCTTTCCCGCCGATTGCGTTTATCGCGGGGACGCGCACGATGCCATCAACGCGTCGCCGATGAAACGATTCGAGATAATTGCGCTCCTCTTCCCAACTCTCTCTGGAGTCGCCGATAAGAACGGTGAAATTCGCTGAGGCCGAGTAGTCCTTTGCGCCACGCACAAGCTCAATGTAAAAGTTGTTCGATAGATCGGGAACTACGATTGCAATCGAGTGGGTTTTCTGAAGTCGCAGACCGCGCGCGAGATCGTTCGGGAAATATCGCAGCGTTTTGATCGCTTCATCAATCCGGCTGCGCATATCCGCGCTGACGTAGTCTGAATTGTTCAGTGCTGCCGAGATTGTGGAGACGGACGCCCCTGCGGCCTTCGCGACTTCGCGAATTGTAACGTGGCGCTTTACACGCTTGCCTTTTGACTTCAACCCAATTCTCCCCGCCGCGCCCTTCAGAGATGGAGTCATTGCGTTTTGCAAGCCAGGAGCTTACTAGAAACGGTGATAAAGCCAAAACCAAAACGTTTCGGGAAATCATTGTCTTGCAAATTGTTGGATGTATACTTTTCCTGGCCCGTAGAAATCTGGACGCCGCTTCGATTTCTTGCTCATAGAGGGCCGCTGCTTCCGCGAATCAGTGTCGCCGCAACTGCGACGGGAAGCGGGTGGAGAACCCGATGAAACAACTCGTAAAATTCAAGAGCCCGTTATTCGAAATGACTCAGACGACTTCCACTTGTCTATGGAATGATTCGGCCTCGCTCCAAGAATTAGCCTATTCGCTCGATCACGGCGCAGTGGGAGCCACCTGCAATCCAGTCATCGTGTGTGATGTACTGAAAAAAGAAATGCCGCTCTGGAAGGATCGCATCGACGAACTCATCGAAGAGATGCCGGTCGCGACAGAAGACCAGATCGCCTGGAAGGTTGTCGAAGAAATTTCAATCAAAGCGGCAGCACTTCTGATGCCAGCCTTCGAGCAACATCGCGGGGTCAACGGCCGGCTTTCAATTCAGACGGATCCTCGCTTCTACCGGGATGAAAAAGCGATTTTGGCGCAAGCCGCGCGGTTCAACGCCTTGGCGCCGAACATGATTGTGAAGATTCCTGTCACCAAAGCGGGCATTGCAGCCATTGAAGAAGCCACCTACCAGGGCATTAGCATCAATGCGACTGTTTGCTTCACGCTTCCACAATGCATTGCCGTGGCGGAAGCGGTCGAGCGTGGTTTGACGCGTCGACAACTCGAGGGCAAGGACATTTCCGCCATGGGTCCAGTGTGCACGATCATGGTGGGACGGCTCGACGACTGGCTCAAAGTTCAGGCGGAATTGGATTCCATCACGACCGATCCTGGCTACCTCGAGTGGGCTGGAGTCGCGACATTCAAAAAAACCTATCGAATTTTTCGCGAGCGCGGATATCGCGTCCGGCTGCTTTCTGCGGCATTCCGCAATCACATGCATTGGAGCGAATTCATCGGGGGAGACGTGGTGATCTCCCCGCCACATAAGTGGCAGGTTCGTTTCAATGCGAGTGATATCGAAGTTGTCCCGCGGATTGACAAGCAAGTTGAACCCAAAATTGTTGACGAGTTGCTGCTGAAATTCCCCGATTTCGAGCGCGCCTACACGGAAGATGGTCTCTCGATGAATGAGTTCGATTCGTTCGGACCGACGCGGCGGACTCTTCGCCAGTTCATCGCAGCATGCCATGAACTTCCGGCGATCATCCGTGACCGGATGATTCCTAATCCTGACTCGAAATAATCACAGCTTTTAGGACTACTGAACGGCGATACCTGCAAGCAGTCCACCGTCCACGAGGTAATCGGCCCCGGTGCAAAATGCCGCCTTCTCCGATGCCAGGAATGCGGCTAATTCCGCGACTTCTTCTGGTGTCCCGATGCGGTTGAGAGGATGAGCTGCGCCAAAACGCGCGAATGACTCTTCAACCGGAAGATCGGGCGCGAAATGTGCCGCAGAACGCGCCAACATGGGAGTGCGAATCGAACCCGGGCTGACCGAGTTGACGCGGATATTGTCGGCAGCGTGGTCAAGGGCCAGGGCGCGCGTCAAGCTGAGGATTGCCCCTTTTGACGCGGCATATGCCACGACGCCGCGCTGACACGCATATCCCTGAACGGATGCCACATTGATGATGGATCCCCCTCCCCGCTTTTTCATTTCAGGTATGCCCAAATGTGCCAGCACATAAATGCTGCCCACATTGACCATCATGCAGCGGTTCCATGTCTCAAGATCCGTTTCAACGACGGTGCCGAAGGGATGCACTGCAGCTGCGTTGACAATAATGTCGAGCCCGCCAAATTGCGAAACGGCTTTTTTAATGATCGAACGCACGTCATCGAGCTTGGTTACGTCGCAGTGTTCGACCTGCACTGCTAATCCGAGCTTCACCGCATCGCGGGCCAACGCGTCGTTGCCGGCCGGTTCAATGCCGCACGAAATAATTTGGGCGCCGCCCACGGCAAGGCGCAAAGAGATCGCGCGGCCAATCCCGGTGGATACCGGTGACCAAAGCTACTTTTCCTGCAAACTCGCTCATAGCAATCGAATCCTCGACTCACAGATTGGGAAAATTTACGCGCCGTCATCCCGAGCGAAGCGAGGGATGCCTCTTAATTTGGTTGCTCGCAAAAAGCGGGATTCCTCATCGCTGCGCTCCTCACAATTACGGCGACTACGACTTTTTCCTCGGCCTCTCCAGCATGAGAAATCTTATTCAGCCAGTTCTGGAATTGCATGCTTCAAACCCTGCATAACGCCGCGCAGTTCGGCGAGCCCTTTCAGCCGGCCCACGAATGAGTATCCCGGATTTGTCGCTTTGTGAACGTCATCGCCCAAAAGATGCCCGTGGTCAGGACGCATGGGAATCTCAGAATCCGGCCGGCCCGAACGTCGCCGGTGAGCTTCTTCTTCCAAAATAGTTCGTACCACGCCCACCATATCGGAACTGCCAGCCAAATGCTCGGCTTCGTGGAATGATCCTTCCGCTTCCCTGGTGACTTGCCGAAGATGCACAAAGTGAATGCGCGCCGCGAATTCTTGAGCCATGGCTAGCAGATCGTTATCGGCTCGGGCTCCGAATGAGCCGACACAAAAAGTGAGACCGCTGGCGATCGTGTCGCAAGCAGCGAGAATCGCTCTGACATCTTTGGCCGTCGAAACGACTCGCGGGAGGCCAAAAAGAGGCCAGGGCGGATCGTCCGGATGAATGGCGAGGCGAACGCCATTTTCCTGTGCTACCGGCACGACTTCGCGCAAAAATGCTACCAAGTTCGAGCGCAATTGGTCAGCGGTCACTCCCCGATATTCTGCGATTAGGTTTCGAATCGTCTCGCGATCGTACGAAGCTTCCGCGCCGGGCAGTCCGGCAATGATCGTTCGTTCGAGATCGTTCTTGCGTGCGTCTGACATGGAGGCGAATCGCGTGTGCGCCGCGCGAACTCTATCCTGAGAATATTCGCCTTCAGCGCCATTGCGCTCCAGGATGAAGAGATCATAAGCAGCGAAATCTACGGCATCAAAACGGAGCGCATAGCCGGTACTCGGCAAGCGCCACTGCAAGTCTGTCCTGGTCCAATCCACAACGGGCATGAAGTTATAGCAAATAACTTCAACGCCGGCCTGGGCGATGGCTGACAAAGTATCCTTCCAAGCCGATATGAAATGCTTGTAAGGGCCGGATCGAAGTTTGATGGAATTGTGAATGGGAATACTTTCCACCACCGACCAAACCAAGCCGGCCGCGGCGATGTCATCTCGTCGTTTCGCCACCTCGTCGGGCGGCCATGCTTCGCCGCGATAAAGATGGTGGAGCGCGGTGACGATCCCAGTAGCGCCCGCTTGCTTGATGAAATCGAGAGAGATGGGGTCATCGGGGCCAAACCAGCGCCAGGTCTCCTTCATGATTTGATGTTAACCTCGGCCGCGATTCTTGCCATCGTTTCTCAACACGCCTGAAAACTCAGCGCGAAATGCGCGCCGAGCCCCCTCGCATCACCGTTTCAACTTCGGCGAGCGTGGCCATACTGGTATCTCCGGGCGTTGTCATCGCCAACGCGCCATGCGCCACGCCGCATTGGACGGCCCATTCCACATCTTTGCCGGCGAGCAAACCATAGATAAGGCCCGACGCGAACGAGTCACCCCCGCCGACGCGATCGAAAACTTCCACTGGTTTCTGCGGAACGTGAATGATTTTGTCCTGATAAAGTGCGATGGCGCCCCAATTGTTTTGCGTCGCGCTGTGCGCTATACGCAGCGTGGTGGCCACGAGCTTAAGATTTGGATAAAGCTGCGCAATGCTGTGCAGCATCGCTTCGTAGCTTGCTACTGGCAGGTGCGTGAAGTCGTCACCCACACCTTCAATCTTGACGCCTAGCGTCGCGGTGAAGTCCTCTTCGTTGCCAAACAGGACGTCAACGTCCGCAACGAGTTCGCGATTGACCTCTTGCGCTTTCTGCTTGCCGCCAATTCCCTTCCACAACGATTCCCGATAATTAAGATCGTAAGAGATCAAGGTACCCGCTGATTTCGCGGCACGAATGGCCTCTTTCGCCACCGATGCGGTTGAGGGAGAGAGCGCCGCGAATATGCCGCCCGTGTGCAGCCACCGGGCGCCGTTGCCCACGAAGATTTCTTGCCAATCGAAGTCTTGCGGCTGGCTGTGCGCGATGGCGGTGTTGCCGCGATCCGAACATCCAACGGCGGCGCGAACGCCAAACCCGCGTTCCGTAAAGTTCAACCCGTTCCGCACCGTTCGACCGATGCCATCATAGGGAACCCAGCGAACCAATGAAGTGTCAACGCCCCCTTGCAACATCAAATCCTCGACCAATTGTCCGATGGGATTCTGAGCCAGAGCGGTGACGATCGCAGTGCGCAGCCCGAAGCAACGGCGCAGGCCGCGGGCGACGTTGTATTCTCCACCGCCTTCCCAGACGCGAAAATTTCGTGCTGTGGAAATGCGCTCGTCGCCGGGATCGAGCCGCAGCATCACTTCTCCGAGACTGACGCAGTCCCATCGGCAAGCGCCTGCGGGTTTCAGTTTGATTGCATCCATTCCAATCCTCTAAATTTTGAACATCAAGCCAACTTACAAACTGTTTTCACGCTTGCAGACGCCCTTTTTTCTACTGTATACACTATTATTCCTTGCATGCAGCGGCGTTTCGCGGCCTCAGTCGCCATAATGATTCCATGAAGATGACGATTCCGCGAAGATGATTCCATGAAGATCACTCGCTTGAAAACCGCGGTAGTCGAGGGCAACTTCGACTGGACGTTTGTCCGCCTGGAAACGGATGAAGGCCTTCGCGGACTCGGCGAGTGTTTCTTTGCTCCCGGCCTAACCGCCATGCTGCGCTCGCTCGAGCCGCTGCTGCTCGGCGAAGACCCGCGCGACGTTCATCGATTATTCCGCAAACTTCAGTTGGCAACCTCGGGAGCCGGTTCCGTCGCCGGCATCATTTACAACGCGATTAGCGGCATCGAAGCGGCACTCTGGGACTTGCTCGGGCAAGCTCTCGGAGTGCCGATTTATCGCCTGCTCGGCGGAAAGTTTCGCGATCAAATCCGAATCTATGCGGATTGCCACGGCGGCGAAGCTCTCGAAAGCCTCGACGAAATTCTGCGTTCGCGCCCTGCATCATGGATGCCGAGGGATTCTGCGCACAAGAGCAGAGATTATTATGGCGAGCTCAGCAAAGAGCAGCCCGCATCGCCCGATGCCTACCGGCGCCAGGCGATTGCCAAAAGGGAGGCAGGTTTCACCGCACTGAAGTTTGATCTAGATGTGCCCGGCACAGAGGGGTTCGATCCGCACAATCGCGTCCTCACCAATCGCGGCATCGACCACATGGTGAACCTGATTGGCGCGGTACACGACGCGGTCGGCAAAGATACCGACATCGCCGTCGATTGCCACTGGCGTTATAACGCCGCCGACGTCGTGAAAATCGCGCGCGAGCTCGAAGCATTTCGTTTGCTATGGCTCGAAGATCCTGTCCCGCCGAGTGACGTATCGGCGTTGAAGCAAGTAAGTTCGCGAGTACGTGTGCCGATCGCCACCGGAGAAAATTTGTATCTCTTTGAGGGCTTTCAAGACATCATTGCCAGCCATTCGCTGAGCGTCGTGACGCCCGACCTGCAAAAAGTTGGCGGGTTGGCCGTGGCGCAGAGCATCGCGCAGTTCGCTGACGTACACACCATGCCGATTGCGCCGCACAACATCAGTAGTCCGGTAGGCACTCTCGCGTCGGCGCATTTCTGCGCGGCGATTCCGAAGTTTCTCGTGCTTGAGTATCACGCTGACCAAGTTCCTTTCTGGAATGACCTAATCGAGGGTCCGCCGAAACCGTTAATTCAGAACGGCTATATTAAAGTTCCGGAAACACCGGGGCTCGGTGTGACGTTGAATGAAGAGGTGGCGCGGCGCTACGCGCGCAAAGGCGAGCCGTTTTTCGAATAGAGATGGAATAAAATCGAGATCGTATCCGCTATGTCGATCACAAAAATTGCAACCTTGAACAGGATCGTAGCTTCCGGCCTGGTAGCCGTAATCCGCGCAGAAAACGCCAAGCAAGCCGCGCACATTGCGGAAGCTTGCGCGGCAGGCGGAGTGGCCGCGCTTGAAATCACCTACACCGTGCCCGGTGCAACGGGAGTAATCGAGCATCTCGCAAAAGAATTTGCTGGCCGGATCTTGGTGGGTGCGGGCACTGTGCTCGATCCAGAGACGGCACGCATCGCAATCTCCGCGGGCGCTCAATTTGTCGTGAGTCCCTCGCTAAATCCGGAGACGGCGCGACTATGCAATCGCTACCAGATTCCAAATATGCCCGGCGCGGGATCCATCGCCGAGGTGATCGCGGCCATGGAGAGCGGAGCGGATATTGTGAAGGTTTTCCCAGGCGAGATTCTGGGTCCAGCTTTCGTCAAAGCGGTGAAGGGACCTTTACCTCAGGCTTCATTGATGCCGACCGGCGGCGTGACGCTGGAAAATGTCGCCGAATGGATCAAAGCTGGCTCGGTGGCCGTTGGCGTAGGAGGCAATCTCACCGCGGGAGCAAAAACCGGTGATTTCGCGTCGATCACAAAGATTGCGCAGCAGTTCGTAGAAAAAATCACAGAGGCACGCCTGAAATGACAGCGCGCTCGGAGAATTCGACGAAACGCTGGAACTCCGATGATGAGCTCTTCTCCCTCGTCCAGGATGAACTCTTTACCTGCGTCGTCGGCGACGTGATGGATAAGCTGGATCTCCAACATCAATTCCTGCCGCCGCAAATTCAGCCGCTGCGCAGGGACATGATTGTCATCGGACGCGCCATGCCGGTTCTATCGGTAGATGTCTTCGCCGAAAAAATCGCCGGCAGCGCCAATCCGTTAATGAATAAGCCGTTTGGCTTGATGCTGGAAGCGCTCGACGATCTTCGCGCCAACGAAATCTACGTGAACACGGGCTCCTCCCCGCGCACTGCACTATGGGGAGAACTTATGAGCACGCGCGCCCGCAAGCTCGGCTGTCGCGGCGCCGTGCTGAACGGATATGTACGAGACACCAAGGCCATTCTGAATATGAATTTCCCGACGTTTGGGTTTGGCTCTTATGGACAGGATGCCGCGCCGCGCTACAAAGTTGTGGACTTCCGCGTTCCAATCGAGATCGGCTCCGTGCGCGTGCGCCCCGGAGACATTCTTTTTGGCGACATGGATGGTGTCCTGGTGGTTCCCGCGGAAGCCGAGACGGAGGTCTTCACCCGCGCGCTTGAGAAAGCTCGCGGCGAAAAACTGGTGCGCAAAGCCATCGAACAAGGAAGCACCGCAGTGGAAGCGTTTGCGAAGTACGGAATCATGTAACGGCTAAGAGGCCATCGTGACTGCCAGCCCCGCATCGCGCCATCGACAGATCCGCCTATTCTTGCAGCAAAACAATTTGCACGCTTGGCTCGCATGGCGCCCCGACGAATTATTGATGCTGTCGCAATATTTCCCAGCGTGGGGCGCGTCGTTGCTGATTTATTTTGCGGATGCTGAGCCAGTTCTGTTTGTACCGCTCCTGGAACCGCGGGAACATATTCCAGCCGGCCTGCGCGTTCAGGAATATCCCTGGGGCGATCTTAAATGCGCCGATCCTTATTCCGTCCTCGTATCGGCGGTCGGCGCCGAACTCGCCAAAGCTAAAGTAAGCGCAGAAAAAGTTGGAATGAATCTCAGCTCTGCTCGTACTTCCCTGCCCATCAACGCCGCCGAGCAAATTCCCATTCCTGAAGATTTCGCGAAACATTTCTCTTCGGTAAGTACAGGAGCGAATGCCGAGGTGCAAGCGGGGTTCGCCAATCTTTATTTACGAAAGACGGCGCCAGAAATTCAAGCCATCGGTCTCGCCAACCAGGTTGCGAACATCGGACTGCGCGCCTTCTCTGAGAACTTGCACCCCGGAATTTCTGAGGCCGAGCTCGCTGCATCGGTGGAATCCGCCATCCACCGGCAAATCGGCCACAACGGCATCTTTCATTCTCGCGGCTGGGCCATGGTGCAATCCGGCCCCAACAGCGCAGAAGGCGGACGATTCAATCGCTCCACGGGACGCCGGCTGCAAAATGGCGATCTCGTGCTCATCGAGCTGGGAACTTGCGTCAATGGCTATTGGAGCGACGTGACGCGCACTGAAGCGGTGGGTACGCCGAACGACCAGACCGCCGAGATCCTCTCGCTGGCGCGGGACGCGCAACAAGCGGCGCTCGATGGTGTCCGCCCTGGAATTGCAGCCGGAGAAATTGACGCTCTGGCGAGAGACAAAATCTCAGCGAAAGGATTCGCATCTTTCTTCACGCATCACACCGGCCACCACGTCGGATTCCGCTATCACGATCCGGGATTTATGATTTCTCCTGGAGAATCCGCCAAACTCGAACCAGGTATGGTCCTCACCATCGAACCGGGCGTTTATGTTCCGGAACGCGGCTGTGGCGCCCGCGTCGAGGACAACGTACTGGTGACCGATTCGGGCCACCAAGTGCTTTCGCGAATTCCGGGAACCGCATAGCCGTGATCTCCATCGATCTCTCCGGCAAAACCATTCTGCTTACTGGCGCTTTGGGCGCAATCGCCGAACACGTTGTTCGAAGATTGGTTGAGAGCGGCGCCACTCTGGTTTTGACAGATATTAAGGCAGAGAGCGAAGCCGTGCGCATCCTCAACGACTGGCAGATTCCGGAATCTTCGTATGTTTACCGCGTGGCCGACATCACGCAATCCGCGCAAGTAGATAAAGTGGTCGACGCCGCATTCGAGCGATTTCCGAACATGGATACCGCCATCGGCCATGCCGGCGGATGCGGCCTGCATCCTTTCGCAAGCACCTCGGAATCCGACTTCGCGCGCATCTTCAGCTTCAACTTTTTTGCGCAGACTTATTTGGCTCGCGCTGTTCTTGCGCAATGGGTGCGGCGAGGCATTGCCGGTCATTTGATTTTTACGTCTTCGTATGTTGCGCGCATGCCGCACTCGCAGATTTCTTCTTATGCTTCCGCCAAAGCCGCGCTCGAAAATTTTGCGCGCAGTCTGGCGCTCGAATATGCGCTCACCGGCATTCGCGTAAATGTTGTTTCGCCGGGCAACGTGGCCGCCGGGAGTTCCCTGAAAGTTTTCGAGGAAGACCCGGCCTATCGCGAATTTGTGCTGCGAGTTTCACTCGGCAGAAGAAATAGTCCGGAATCAGTGGCCAACGCTTTTGTTTTTCTATGCTCGCCGCTGGCCAGCGAGATCAACGGACAAATCCTCAGCCCCGATTACGGCGGCGGCATCGGAAATCGCCTGTGAAGATCGGCCTCGGTCTTTATCGCCACATGCTCACGCGCGACTATTACGACTTCGCGCGCCAGGCTGGTTGCACGCACGTCGTCGTGCATCTGGTTGATTACTTCAAACAAGGTTCGTCCAATCCTCGAAGTAATCAGCCCAGCGGAGCGAAATATGAGCCTTGGGGAGTTGCCGGCAATCCAGAACAGCTTTGGACAATGGCGGAACTCAAACAGCTTCGCGCAGAGATTGAGAACTCTGGGCTGGAATTAGCCGCCATCGAAAACCTCGATCCCGCACATTGGCACGACATTCTGCTCGACGGGCCGCAACGACCGCAACAGATCGAGAACGTAAAGGAAATCATCCGGCGCATTGGTGAAGCGGGAATTCCCGTCCTTGGGTACAACTTCAGTTTGGCCGGAGTGTGTGGGCGGGTGACTGCGCCACTTGGACGGGGCGGCGCGATCACGCTCGGGATGGATGGTCCCGCCGAAGAAGTGCCCATTCCGAACGGCACCGTCTGGAACATGATCTACGACCGCAACGCACCTAACGGCAGCCTGCCCGCGATTTCGCATGAAGAACTCTGGCGGCGGCTGCAGCGATTTCTGGAAGACGTGATGCCCGTCGCGGAAAAATCTGGAGTGCGCCTTGCCGCGCATCCCGACGATCCTCCGATGCCAACCATGCGGCAGCAGCCGCGACTTGTTTATCAGCCGCACATGTACCAACGCTTGATTGATTTGTCTCCGAGCCGCAGCAATGCGCTGGAGCTTTGCGTGGGAACCATGGCCGAAATGACGGAAGGCGATATTTATGATGCGGTAGACCGCTACAGCCAGCAGGGCAGGATTGCGTATATTCATCTTCGCAACGTAGCGGGTAAAGTGCCGCATTATCGCGAGACGTTTATCGACGAGGGCGACGTGGACATGCTTCGCATCCTCGCAATCCTTCATCGCAATAATTTTGACGGCGTAATCATCCCCGACCACACACCTCAAATGACATGTGCCGCCCCGTGGCATGCCGGGATGGCACACACGCTGGGGTTCATCCTTGCAGCGAAGGCCGCTCTCGAATCGCCTCAGCGTTACGATGCAACGCTGGAGCCGGTTCCCCATCAACGATGACCGCGACAGCCATATTTTCTCTCGACATCCCATCCCATTCAGAGCCCCGAGGCTCCTGCCTCGGGGAACCCAATGCCGAACCGCCTACGTCATCATTGCCGCCAACGATTTTCTCTTCGCACGCAACTAGGTATCACTCACAATAAATGCGAATGACACCTCGACGCTGATGCCGAACACGCCTTCGCGCGCTCCCCTAATCATCGCCGCCAGTGTTTCTACTCTGGGCGGGCTCCTCTTCGGCTACGACAACATCGTCATCAGCGGCGCAATCGGCTACCTCAGCCAATTATTCCATTTGGACGCCGCAGGCGTGGGATGGGCGGCGGGATGCGCGCTGGTTGGCTGCATCGTCGGCTGCGCAGCGGCAGGCAGCGTCGCCGATTTTCTGGGAAAGAAAAAAGGCCTCGCGCTGTGTGCGCTGTGTTTCGCGTCTTCGTCTTTCGGCATGCTCTTTGCCGGAAATCTTAACGAATTCGTTCTGTTCCGCCTCATCGGCGGCTTGGGTATCGGCGCGGCATCTGTTATCGCCCCGAATTATATTGCCGAGATTGCACCAACGCGGGTCCGCGGCCGCTGCGTCACGCTCTATCAGTTGGGAATTGTCGTGGGCATACTCGGCGCGGTCTTCGTCAACATGCTGATTCAACGTCTGGGAGACGAAGCCTGGAACATAGCGACCGGCTGGCGCTCGATGTTTCTGGTAGGCGTAGTTCCGGCGATTTTGTTCGGCGTGATGATCGTGCCTGCGGTCGAAAGCCCGCGCTGGCTTATGAAAGTCGGACGCCGCGATCAAGCCGTTGGAGTGCTGGTCAAAATCAACGGCGCTGAAGTTGCCGCACACGAAGCTGCGGAAATCGAGAAATCGTTGGCCAGTGAAGAGGGCCGCATGTCCGAGCTCTTCACCACCTTCCGGCGCCCTCTGCTGCTGGGCATCATGCTGGCGGGCCTGCAACAAGTCAGCGGAATCACCCCGGTATTTTCTTTCCTGCCGGAAATTTTTCGCGCGGCTGGAACGGCCACGAGCGACGCATTTTCCCAGGCTGTGATGGTCAGCTTCGTCAATCTTTCGTTCACTCTCTTCGCGCTGTGGCTGGTGGACCGTGCCGGGCGCAAGGTGTTGATTCTCGCCGGCACCGCGCTGCAGTTTGTCTCTCTTGCATCAGTCGGTTGGCTGTATCACATTCACGGCAGCGGATTGGGAGTCTTGATTTTCGTGATGAGCTTCGTAGCCGGCCACGCTTTTGGAAATGGCGTCGCCTGCTGGGTAATCATCTCGGAAATTTATCCCACCAAGGTTCGCGGGCGCGCCATGTCCATCGCCACCACCGCGCTCTGGTTGGTGGGCTTCCTCGGCAACCAACTATTTCCCATCATGCAGAAGCGCCTGGGATTGGACTCAACTTTTTGGTTTTTCAGCGCCGGCGCGTTGTTGACAATCATTCTCGTCGGCTGGCTGATTCCCGAGACGAAAGGCCGCTCTCTGGAAGAGATCACAAATTTCTGGACGCAACAAAAATAAAAACTTTCATAACAATTTCACGATATCGAGCGAATTCACCCGCGCTCGATTAACTTCCAACGCCCAATGCAAATGCGGCCCAGTAGCACGGCCGGTGGCGCCCACTTTACCCAGCACGCCGCCCGCAGCGATCGCATCACCCGCCTTTACGTCGAACGAACTAAGATGTCCATAAAAAGTGTAGACGCCCAATCCGTGATCCACGATCACAGTATTCCCGGAAAAATACAGCGGTTCGGCGAGGACCACGCGGCCAGCTTGTGCGGCATGCACTGGCGTCCCGGCCGGCGCCGGGAAATCTACGCCCGAGTGCGGCGAAGAAGGCTGCCCATTCAGCACTCTCCGTTTCCCGAAATTGCCGCCCGTTGTCGCTCCTGCGATGGGTATCCGAAACTTCCCGTTCCACAACTTTTCCGGCGTCACCGTTGCGAAAATCTCGCGCAGGCGCTTGCGCTCCTCGTCCGCGCGCGCAATCTGCTCCGGATTGGGTTCCACAAACTGCGGCGCAACGTTTAACTTTTCAGTGGCAAACCGCCCCTCTCTCACGTCCAAACTCACGGTGCACGCGAAGGATTCGCCTTCAACACTCTTGGCGGAAATTACGAGGTCTGCCTTTCCACTTGCATGCTCAAGATCAATTCCGAGCAA
>DATBYF010000112.1:0-74133 GCA_036513895.1 Candidatus Acidiferrales bacterium
GGTAGCTGGAATCCCGCTCACCCAAGTGGATCATTTCGCCATCCCGCGAAACCCGTGGGCGCGCATGGGTACGAAATTGTGGTACGCGCTGCGCATGCCGAAATTTGCAATGGAGCGCGCGCAGGTGATGGCGAGATTTTCGGGGCTGAAAGAAGAACTCGCTGCCGCATTCGAGCTCGATCCCCAATCCATCCGCGCGCCATTCCATCGTATCGAGCATCACGTCGCGCACCTCGCCAGCGCTTACTTCGTCTCGCCTTTCGACCACGCCGCAGTTCTCTCCGTTGATGGCCTCGGCGACTTCGCCAGCGCCATGTGGGCCACGGGCCAAGGCAACGATTTGCATCCGTACGGCGCCACAACTTTTCCGCACTCGCTCGGAATGTATTACACCGCACTGACTCAATATCTTGGCTTCTGGAAATTCGGCGACGAATACAAAGTGATGGGGCTTGGGGCCTACGGCACGCCGCGTTTCCTTGATGAGTTCCAGAAAATCGTGCGCGCCGAAAGCGGCATGAAGCTGCGGTTGAACCTCGACTATTTTACGCACCAGGTTCAAGGCCCCGAAATGACTTGGCGCGACGCGGGCAAGACGCCAGTGCTCGGCAGATTGTTCTCGGACTTTCTCGAAATGCGGCTAGGCCCGGCGCGAGATCCCGAAAAACCGGTAGAACAACGCCATCGCGATCTCGCGGCGAGCATGCAAGCGGCGCTCGAAGAGGTTTTGCTCGCGCACGTTTCGGAGTTGGCCTGGCGAACGAAAGAAAAAAATCTCTGCCTTGCCGGCGGTGTCGCATTCAATTGCGTGGCGAACGGAAAAATGCTCGAGCACACTCGGTTCGAAAAAATTTACGTCCAGCCTGCCGCAGGCGACGCCGGGCTTTCGGTCGGCGCCGCATTTTCGGTGCAACATTCCATTCTCGGCCGGTCGCGAAGCTTCGTCATGGAACATGCCGGCTGGGGCCCCAGCTATTCGCACGCCGAAATCGCTGAGGCGATCCGCCAGCGGATTCCAGATAGCGACGGCATAGAGATTGAGGAAATGGACGAAGATCCTCTCGCGCATGCCGCCGCGCACGAAATTGCCGACGGGCACATTCTCGGCTGGTATCAGGGCCGCGCCGAATGGGGCCCGCGCGCGCTCGGCAATCGCAGCATCGTGGCCGATCCGCGCCGCGCAGAAATGAAAGACATCCTTAACGAGCGAATCAAGCACCGCGAAATGTTTCGCCCGTTCGCGCCGTCAATTCTCGAAGAAGCGACTGGCGAATATTTCGAACGCACGCATCCATCGCCATTCATGACTTTCGCATACTCCGTGAAGCCGGAAAAGCGTTCCGTGATTCCCGCGCCCACGCACGTGGACGGCACCGCGCGGTTACAAACGGTCAGCCGCCGCACCAATCCGCTCTACTGGAAACTCATTCGCGCTTTCGGCGACATCACTGGCGTGCCCGTCGTCGTCAACACATCGTTCAACGACAACGAGCCCATCGTTTGCCGGCCGGAAGAAGCGCTCGATTGTTTCCTGCGCACGCGAATGGATGCGCTGGTAATGGGCAATCTGATCCTGCGAAGAAACGCGCAGCATCCTGCCAGCGAACGCGGCTCCGAAGTTTCACAGCGAACGCCATGAACGTCCGAGCCGCGACCACATCGTAGAGCCAGCCGTGCACATCCTAATCTTCAACGAATATTACCCGCCGGACACGTCGGCCACAGCCAAGATGGCAAGCCTGGTCGCCGAAGAATTGGCCAAAAGCCATGAAGTCACGGTGATTGCCGGACGCCCATCGTACGATCCCGACGAAAGATATCCCTGGTCTCTGCTTCGCCGCGATGTGCGCAACGGCGTCACTGTCGAGCGCGTCGGCTCGACCACCTGCTCGCGGCACGTAATGCGCGGGCG
Organism: Candidatus Acidiferrales bacterium; assembly: GCA_036513895.1. GTDB lineage: Bacteria > Acidobacteriota > Terriglobia > Acidiferrales > UBA7541 > Palsa-147. The sequence goes on from DATBYF010000112.1 coordinate 1,913, forward strand.
CGTTTCGAATTATCTGAGTTATCTGGCGCTGGCCGTTCCGCGCGCGCTATTCAAACGAGCCGACATAATCCTCGCGATGACGGACCCGCCGGTCGCAGGAATTGCAGGCGCGTTCATCGCGCGGCTCTCTCGCCGTGCGTTCGTCTACAACATTCGCGATCTTTATCCCGACATGGCCGTCGGCGGAGAAATAGTTCCCGCAAATGCCTGGGCTCGCCGATGGGAGAGTTTGCATCGAAACGCGTTGCGCCACGCCACACTCGTGATTGTTCTCGGCGATGATATGCGGGAACGGATTCTGCGGAAGGGCGTCGCGCCCGATCGCGTTGCGGTAATTCGCGACGGCGCACACTTACCGGAATCGCTCGCCGCGCAATCGCATCCGATCGCGCAGGAAATCCGTTGCGGCTTTCCGTTCGTCGCGATCCACGCCGGCAATCTTGGGTTTTATGGCGCATGGGACACGCTTCTTCGCGCAATGAAACTTCTCGAAGGCGACGGAACCGGCCTTGTGTTCGTGGGCGAGGGCGCGAACCGCGATCGTCTCGGGCAATCGGCCCGCGAATCCGCGAACGTCCGCTTTTTACCATTTCGCCCAGCATCAGAAATTCCATACGTGATGGCTGCCGGCGACGTACACATCGTGACGGTGAAGCGCGGTCTCGAGGGCGTCGTGGTACCGAGCAAGCTTTTCTCAATTTTGGCCGCCGGACGTCCTGTTCTTGTGGTGGCGCCCGGAGAATGCGACGCCGTTCGCATCGTGCGCGCGAACCAATGCGGCCTGGCCGCCGATCCGGACGACCCCGCCGCAGTCGCCAAGGCTCTGCGCGAAATGCGGTCAGAGCCTGCACGTTTAGACGACATGGGCCGGCGTGCTCGGGAAGCTGCGAAAAAATATGCTAGAGTAAATGAGCTGACGCGATTCGTCGGGGTCGTTGAAGAGGCAGCTCGAAATGGGAGTTCGCGACCTCGATAATTGCAGATTCAACGCTCCAGGGCCGATTTTGAAAATGCGCCCCTCCATGATTTGAGCTCTATGCTACACATGCCCAAGGATCTACTAGCGTTTCTGATTGCTTTCCTGGCCTCAGTCGGATTGACGGCGCCGGTCCGCCAACTCGCTCTTCGCGTCGGTCTGGTGGATAAGCCAAGCCCGCGCAAAGTTCATCTCAAGCCGATTCCGCTTCTCGGCGGCGTTGCGATTTATTGCGGCTTCATCATCGCCGTTCTAATCACGATGCACGCGCCGACTTCCGGTCAAATCATCAGCATTCTTGCGGGCGCAACGCTGCTGGCGCTCGTTGGCTTTCTCGATGATGGCGGCTTGCTGCACCACCAAGTGAAGTTGTTCGTCGCAATGCCAGTCGCCGCCGCGCTGCTTCTCGCTTCGGGCATTCGCGCGCATCTGGTGTCGGCATTCGTCCCAGGCCTGGCTGGCGTGATTCTCGATAGCTGCCTGACGATTTTGTGGGTGGTGGGAATCACTGCTTCGTTCAGCATTCTGGATCACATGGATGGCCTCTGCTCCGGCATCGCGTCATTCGGCGCACTTTTCTTCACGCTCGCCGCGAATCAAGGCGGCCAAGTGATGGTTCGAACGCTCGGCGCCGCGACTCTCGGAGCCGCGCTCGGATTCCTCGGCTGGAATTTCAACCCCGCTAAAATATTTATGGGCGATGGCGGCGCGATGTTTTTGGGCTACTTGATGGCCGTACTGAGCCTGAAATTGCGGCCCGAAGGCTCGGACTCGCAAATTGGCTGGCTTGTCCCGCTTCTGATTCTCGGCGTGCCAATATTTGACACGACCCTAGTCTCCATATCCCGGTCGCGACGCGGCCTTATACCGTTCTCTTCTCCCGGAAAAGACCACACAACCCACCGCCTTGCCAACTTGGGACTGGGGCAGCGGGGTGCCGTTTTGGCACTTTACACCGCTGCCTGTGTTTTTGGCGTTTTAGCCCTGCTCATTCCATCATTATCGCTGGGACAGGCACTGAGCCTGGTGGCCGTAGTCGTGCTGTGCTCCCTGGTAGCCATTTACTTCCTCGAGGGAGCCCCGTACGAGCGTCAGGGCAAAATTCCGAAGTCTTCACCCGTATCCTGACCCGAAAAGACTTACAGGGGCGGGTAGAGCCGCAATCCTTTGAAGGACGTACATCGCTAAGGTATACTCTCCGTTCCTGACTCGCGAACGTGGCGGCGGCAAGTGACTATTTTTGCCGTTTCTGTACGGAAATGTGCGTAAATGTGGGGATTGGCCGGGTGAAGCTCCAGAAGCTCTCAGACTAGCTCTCAGACTAGCTCTAAGAAATGACAGGCTCTCAAATATCGCGCTCTTCTCGCAAATGGTGAACTCGTTGGCTGGTGTGAACCCACAGGCACATTCCGAAGCGCCTTCCAAGCTGCAGAAGCGACCCATCGCAATCGTCGGAGGATCCGCCGCGGGACTTTTTACGGCTGCGCTGCTCGCGCGCCGTGGCGCGCCGGTGCAAGTTTTCGAATGCGCGGAGTCCCTCGATCCGGTTTCCCGCACGCTGATCGTCACGCATAAGCTGCGCTCGTTGCTCGGGCCGCCAGCGTCGAGCTCGATCGTGAATGAAATTCGCCGCTTCGAGCTTTTCACCGACGGCCGCTCGGCCACGATCGGATTGAAAAATCCCGATCTCATCATCGAGCGCTCAACGCTCATTCGCGGCCTCGCGGACGAGGCGCAAAGCGCGGGCGCAGACTTGAAATTCGGGCGGCGCTTCAGTGGATTGCACAGCAATGGTGCCGGTCTAGTTGTCGAAGTCGAACGCACGTCGGACGGATCGCGCGAAGAAGTGAATACGCAAACGGTAGTGGGCAGCGATGGCGCGGCGAGCCGCGTGGCGCAGGCCGCCGGTTGGCCCCAACAGGAAACGGTTCCGTTGGTTCAGGCGATAGTTCCATTGCCGAAAGACATGTCGCCGGATACGGTGCGCGTCTGGTTCGTTCCCGACGACACGCCATATTTCTACTGGCTGATTCCAGAATCGGCAACGCGCGGCGCGCTCGGCCTCATCGGCGAGTCGCCTCAGGACATGCGGAAGCATTTGGAGCGTTTTCTCGAAAAGCGAAAACTCGATCCCATCAGCTTCCAGGGCGCGAAAATTCCGGTGTACAAAGGCTGGGTGCCGGTCGAACGGCGGCTCGGGAACGGCAAAGTTTTTCTTGTGGGCGACGCGGCCGCACAAGTGAAAGTGACCACTGTCGGCGGCATCGTGACTGGATTCCGCGGCGCGATCGGCGTTGCGGAAGCAATTTTAAACGGCGGCGACAGCGCGGAATTGCGCCGGCTGCGGCGCGAACTAGACATGCATTTGATCTTGCGGCGCTCTCTTCATCATTTCCAGCAGAGCGACTACAGCCGGCTGGTGGATTTGCTAAATGCCTCGGCGCTGCAAAAACTTGGCGAGTATTCGCGCGATGACGCCTTCAAAGTTCTCTTCCAGGCTTGCGCGAGCCAGCCGCGATTAATTCTGATGGGACTGCGTGGCCTTTTGACTGGCGGACGGCTTTTCGGCACGCCGCGGCAGTAGGATCCACGTTGCAGTTTTTCTTTCCGGCACGCCTTCACGACGCGTATCCTTTCACCCGCAATGGTTTCTGACGGATACATCCTCGGAGTCTCCGCGCTCGCGCACGATTCCTCCGCGGCGCTACTCGATCCTCAAGGAGATTTCACGGCGATCGAGGAAGCGAAGCTCATCAGGTCGCGCGAAGCTTCGGGAATTCCGCGGGAGGCGATTCGCTTTTGTTTTGAAAATGCGGGAATTTCGTGGCGCGATGTTGCTGCCGTAGGCCTCGCGAGCAATCCCAGAAGTGCCTGGCGTCGTGAAGTTGGGTTCCGTCTTCGGCAGACGATTGTGGCTCCCATATCGAGCGCTTATTACATAGACAAAGCGTTCGGTGAGTTGGCGCGCGAACTGAACAATCGCCGCATTTTGAATGAACTCGCGGGAGACCCTGGCGGACGGGTGTTTGTGCTCGATCATCAACTCTGCCACGCCTCCAGCGCATTCTTTGGCTCGCCGTTTGATCGCGCGCTGATTGTGTCGCTCGACGAGCATGGCGACGGCCAGTGCGGCATAGTCGCGATGGGCGAAGGCACAAACGTGCGCGGGGATGAAACGATTCCCTTTCCTCATTCGCTCGCATGGGTTTATTCGCAGGTGGTGGAGTTACTCGGATTTCGGCCGCAAAAAGATGAGCACAAGCTCCAGTGGCTGAGTGTGTCCGGCGTGCCCGAATACGAAAGTGTCTTCCTCGACATGCTGCGCAAGAAACCCGGCGCAGCGCCTCATTTGAATCGCTGCTATTTCACACGGGGATTTGCGGGCCGCTTCGCATTCTCGAATGAATTACGCAGGCGCTTGGATCTCGCTGCTGATGGGCCGCCAGTTGATCCTCAGCGCGCGAACATCGCGGCGAGTGTCCAGCGAGCTATCGAAAAAGTTGCTGGCGAATACCTGGAAACGTTGCGAAACAAGCACGGCGCCCGCAAACTTTGCCTCGCTGGCGGACTCTTTCTCAACTCATTGATCGTCGCTGCGATCGAACGCAATACGGGTTTCGAAGAAGTTTTCGTGCAGCCTGCTCCCGGAAACGAAGGCACATCGACCGGCGCGGCGTGGATAATTTGGCACAATAATTTTGGCCGTCCGCGCGTGGCGCCGATGTCCGACGTTTATTGGGGGCCGAGCCATTCGAACGACGAGGTCAAGCAAGTGCTCGACAATTGCAAAGCGACCTACCGGTGGCTCAATGGCGACGGGCCGAAGATTGAAGAAGCATTGCGCTTGCTGCGCGCCGGAAAAATTGTCGCGTGGCATCAAGGCAGGGCCGAATTTGGCCCGCGCGCTCTCGGCAATCGCAGCCTGCTGGCGTCGCCGTGGGCCCCTTACGTGAAGGAGAATCTGAACGACTACGTGAAGCACCGCGAATCATTCCGGCCGTTCGCGCTGGCGGTGCCGGAAGAAGATTGCGGGCGGTATTTCGACGCGACGCCCGCGGCTCGCTTCATGGCTTCGATGGGCACAGCGAAGCCGGAAGTGCGGGAAGCGCTGAAGGATTTTCTTCTGCCTGGATTTCAGGTGCGGCTGCAAATGGTCAGCCGGACGGCGAATTCGCTTTTTTGGGAACTGCTCAGGCGCTCTGGCGAAGGCGCGCCGGCGCCGCTGCTGGTGAATACTTCGTACAATCTCTTCGGTGAACCGCTGGTGATTACGCCGCGCGACGCCGTGCGCAGTTATTTCTGCTCCGGCACGGACGCGCTTATTTTGGGCAATTTCCTGCTTTCGAAATCGTAATTCACGGCGCGTTTCTCACTGCGTCCCATACTTTTCGAGCCAGATGAGTTCATCGCGCACCTTGATTTTTCCGTGCCATGGATTTTTGTCGAGCGAATGACCCTCTCCCGGAAAAATCAGGAGCGATGACGGGATTCCGCGGGCGTGCAGCGCGCGCTCGAGCAGATAATCTTCGCCAACGTACACACGAATGTCGTCGGCGCCTCCGACAACGTGCGTTGGTGTGGTCACTTTATCGAATTGCCAGATGGCGGCTTCGGCGTTGTAATTCGCTTCCGCTTCCCACGGTTTGCCGCCGAGAAAATAAGCGTCATCCATAGTAACATCGTCGTTGCCCCAGTTTGCGACGTGCTCCACCGCTCCTGCGCCGGTTACGGCCGCTTTGAAACGAGTGGTCTGGGTGATGAGCCAATTGGTCATGTAGCCGCCGTAACTGTACCCGCCGACGGTGAGATGTTTGGGATCGGCGATACCATCTTTCACGAGCGCGTCCACGCCTTCGAGAATGTCCTTTCCAGGTCGCGAAACGATGTGCGGAATGATCCCGAGCGCGAATGCATCTCCGTATCCGACCGAGCCGCGATAGTTCGGCTCGAATACGAGCCAGCCGTGAGTGGCCGCGAGCAATGCCCACTGGTACCAGTCTGCTTCAAAATGATCGCCGTCGGCATCTTCTGGCCCGCCATGAATAAACGTGAGCATTCTCAGATTTTTCGCGCCCATTTTTCCGGGCGGATAAATCAGCATGCCTTCGACGGTTGCGCCGTCGTCCGCGGTCCAACGGTAAGGCTTGCCTTGAGGCATGGCATGCTCGGTGAAGACGCGATTGAACGAGGTTATCGCGCGCGCGTTCGCCATATCTCCCACGCTATCGGCTACGTAGACTTCAGCCGGTTTTTCGAGCGTGGAATATACGAAGGCGACGCGAGTAGGTTGCTTGGAAATTGAAATTTCCTCGTACGTTCCCGGCCGGGCTTTTTGCTTCACGAAATCCGCGCCCGGGTCGGCCTGCGTGTACGGCTGAACCTCTGTTCCGAGGTGCCCGGCCACGAGAAGGCCGCCGCTTGGGAGAACGTTAAAGCCAGCGACGGCTCCATTGAATTTTCCGGCCCAGCGCGCGATGGATGGCGCGGCGCTTTCTTGCTTCGTGCCCGGCGCGCCCGCGTCAACCCAATAAACGCGCTGCTGGGCATCCTGATAGGCACCTTCGACCGCGCCGCTTTCAAATATGAAGAAGACGTGCCGATTATCTTCCGCCCAACGAATGGCGTCATAGACCGCTTGCGAGCGGCTGACGACTCGGGGTTCCGCGGGTGCCGCGTTGCCAGAGAGTTCAATCACATAGATCGCGTATTCATCGAGCGATTCCTGGCGCTCGGAGCGCGGCTCGGTGAAGAATGCCAAGCGCTCGCCGTTCGTAGAAACGCATAAACTTTTCGCGCGATCGGCGATTTTGGCGATTTCTTTGGTCTGGTCGCCATATTGCGTCAAGATTTTGCCGCTCGATCGCTCAGCTTGGATTGCGGCGACGTCCACGCGGCGGATGAAATCGCCGCGCTCGGATTCGCGATAACGCAAAACATCCTTCCACTCGTTCTTCTGATCTTTTTTTTGCTGCGTGGTGAGCTCTATTTTTGCCGCAAAGAAAATGGAGCGCGAATCAGCCGACCAAGCGAAACTGTGGACAGCTTCATCGCCCTCGGTGACTGGAAACGCTTCGCCGCCCGCCGCTGAAATGACGTAGAGTTGGTCTACGGATTCTTCTTTTGTGTCTTCGCTATCTGGGTCCGCTTCCTCTTTTTCTGATTTCTTTTTTGGCACGACGACACTCCGGTCGGAAATAAATGCGATCCAGCGTCCGTCCGGAGACCATTGTGGAGCGTGGTCGTGACCAGATTGGGTGAGCGGCGAGAGCTCGCCAGCACGATAGAGCCAAAGATCACTGCGGAAACGATTTTCGTCCCAGTCGGCGCGATCGGCCTGGATAACAACCGCGTTGCCATCGGGCGAGATTCTGACAGTGCCGAAAGAGACAGAATCGAAAAACTCATCGATTGTAATTGGAGGCTTGTCACTCGCTGGACCAGCGGCACCGATCGTCGCGGGAAGACAGAGCATCAAGATGAGTGCGCACGTAACGAGCGGATGTATTCGCATGGTTTCCTCAGAAGAGCGAAGAGATATACTCTTCGGCGCTTCGCGCGTCAAGATTTGAACGCTGATAACAATAAGAATTGAGCGGGAACATTTTGAACGATTTGACTCCTAATCAGACGCACAAGCGGCGAAAAAGTGTGCGTCGCGCTGTTCTAATCATCCTCGCGGTCTTTCTCGTCGCGGGCGTGATTGCTGCGCGTGGTCTTGGGCGCTGGCTTGTCGTGCAAGATCCGCTCGATCGTGCGGGCGCGATCGTGGATCTCAGCGGCGGAATGCCGTACCGCGCCGTCGAAGCGGCGAGGCTATACCGCGCGGGCATGGCGCCCGAGGTTTGGTTGACGCGGCCGTGGCATCCGCCGGCGATTGACTCACTGGGCGTAAATTTCCAAAGCGAAGAAATCTACAGCCGGGAGGTTTTGATTCACGAAGGCGTGCCTGAGTCCGCGGTGAAGATATTCGGGCCCATCATTTCAAATACGGAAGACGAAGTCCGATCTATTTGCGACGAGATGCGCCGCGCTGGGGTGTCCCGCGTAATAATCGTTACTTCGCCGCCGCACACGCGCCGCGTGCGAGCCATTTGGCGCTTGGTTGCGCCCAGCGGCCTCGAAGCGATTGTGAGGGCTGCTTCGACCGACCCTTACGATGCGAATCATTGGTGGAGAAATACGAGAGATGCACTGGATGTGACGCGCGAGGTTCTTGGACTACTCAACGCGTGGGCGGGACTTCCGATGAAGCCTCCGCCGCGGCCCGGCGCCGTGACGATTGGGAGTGTGAATATCTGGACACTGGCCGGGAAGCTGTGTGGCCGGATGAACCTCAGCCTTTAGGGGAATCTGTGCCCGCGAACCCGGAGCGGAAGCAAGCGGGCGCTGGAATTGTTTTTTTCTGAAGTTGATTTGTTGCTGAGGATGTTTTGTGATTTAGCGGGCGGAACTGCTTGTCGCACTTTGTGAGCTTCGAGTCAGCTGACTTTCGTCATCTGGGCGGGCTCGAATACTTTCCAGCGTTTCCAATCCGATTGCCGGGTCAGATCTCTCAACGACAGATTCCATTCGATTCCGAGACTCTCGTCTTCGCGCGCGAACAAGGCGATCCAGGAATTTCCGGGGGTAGCGGGAATTTCCTCAGTCAACCGATCGAAGACATCGTCCTTCTCACCGTTTCCACTTCCAGTCTCATTCCCATTCCCATCCGCGGCGCGATACTGAGCCAACCGGTCGGCATCGAGGGGCACGGCGAAAAGTATTAGTTCTTGGGGAGTCAGGGTAATCGTATTGTCCTCGGCGGTCATGAAGCGGTCGGAACGCAAGCAGAGCTCGAGGTCGCCTTCTTTCCAGCGCAATTCCAGCGTGCGAACGCGGCCGGAGGGAGCAGCGGTTTTTTCATCGGCCAGTGACATTTCCCATAGCGTGATCGGGCGCGCCTCGTTTACGAGATCATCGGGAAATACATCGAAAGAGCGCGTTTGCCATGTAGCGGACTTGGCTTGTGGAAGAACTTCGGTGACCGTGACGACGTTATGGCTGCGCCATTGTTCGATTTTTACCGAGCCGACAAAATTTCCGTGCTCGCGAATGTATTGAAGCTGACGCGGAGTGGCTTTGACTATCTTGTGCCAAAATTCATCGTTCACGCGAAAGCTGAACGTGAAGACGCGCTCGAGCGGCGATGGAGCGGATTCGTCGAGCTTGCGGCGAAAATTCGGGTCGGCGATCTCTTCGAGAGAGGCAACGCGGTCGGTCAACCGGCGAATCGTCCAGGATTGATGCACGAGAAGACGCTGCCAGTGCCGCGCCAGAACGACAAACACAAATCCGACAATGACGCAAACGGCGAACGCCACCCACACAATATCCATTTCCTAACCTTTCAGTCCCTCGACCTCCCTGCATTCATCTTGCAGAACCTCCGAATTGTACTACAACAATACGTTGTCACCAGCGGAGCTGGCGGACAGACTCACATCAGCGCTCCGGCGGCACAGAAGTGTGTAACGATCCAATCACAGAATCCGATCGCACCTCAATCGACGCAGGTTGATAATTTCTCAATCGAGTCGGCGGGATGCTGAGAGCCAAATGTCTGTACCGCACTAGTTCGGGCTCGCCGGCAGACGGGGGGGCCAACATTGAGACTTGGCGGAGTGCATGCAATGAGAGCTATCTTTCATAAGGCACTTTTGTACAAAACGCGGAGCGAATTCGTATTGAGATCGCGACTTAACGCGATTTTAATGGGTAACTGGCTGTGCGTCTCCGGCGTCGCAAACGCCGCTTTGCGAAAATCGTCCTTAATTCTCCGTCAGGGCAATGTAAACATTGGAATACGTGCGGTCTTGATTCGGTGTGCCGCCACCAAAAACCGGAACGGAAATCGAAGTAGGCAGCGCGCCACCGGACGAAGCCGTTCGAGAGGTTGCGGTCGCGAGAAGCTGCATCCCAGCGTCCGAACCGAAATAAATCCTTCCGGCGGTGGAGTTTCCCGTGAACCCGAATACGTAGTAACCCGGGTCTAGTTTCACGCTTCCCTGCTTGCAGGCGTTGTCAGTCATTCCGGTGGAGCGGAACGACGTTGCGCCCCAGCTGCACTGCAAGGCGCCGGAGAGATTGTAAACGCCCACGTCGTAGAGATCGCCGCCCATCTTGTCCGCGGTGCCGATGTCAACGGTGAGGTGCGAGATCGTGATCGGAAATGGAATCCAGAACGCGACGACGATAATCGCGTTCACGACCGAGGGCCCGCCTTGATTGCCCGCGTTGTTCGGCGAGGGAATGAAGGCCGTCTGCGGCGCACTCGCTCCGCAGATCGAACCCGTGCCGGTAAGAAGGCCACCGGTGCCCCATGTAGCGCAGCCGGACGGCGTGCCTGTAAAGTACGGTACCGTGCCACCAGCAGGATTCGCATTCGACGCTGCGAAGCGGTAGTAAGGCGCAACCGTTGAGTTGTAATAGCTATTGTGTCCATTAGTTACGGTCGCTCCAACGTCAGTATAGCTCGTAGTTGAGGTGCAATTAACAATTGTCGCTATTAACGAACGATTCGAGTTGAATGTTCCCCCTGCCGTAGTATTGCGATAGACGTAGCATCCACCGGGATTGGTCCCTTCCGGAACTGCCCAGCTCAGAGCAACCGCGTCGCTAGACCCGGAAAGGGTTACGCTGATTTCATTGCTGCCAGCCGACTTCGATTTGCCGCTGCCCGCTGATGCTGCTTGGATGCTGTAGTAGTACGTTCCGTTCTCAAGCGTGCCTCCCGTTGTCGGTGTTCCTGCTAATCCGGTGGGCGCAAGCGCAGCCGCAAACTCAACGTCAAGTGTGTTCGCGCTGTTACGAGAGAAGCTGGATTCGTAACCATAGTGAGTGCCGTCGGCAAACTCGTAGCCATAGTAGGGGCTGATACCGAGATTTGCATTGCTATTTCCAGCTTGAAACAAGGTCAACGGTGGAAGTTGTCCGGCGCCGCCGCAGCCGTAGTACATCGTGGCCAGCAACTCAGCGTGATAGCCACAGGTGCTCTGGTTCGTACTCGAAAATGCCTGTCCTGCTTGAGTTTCGACCTGAGCATTGGCGCCGCTCGAAGGGAAACCGTTATTTGCGCCCTGGATGCTTACCCGGCTTGTTACGCTACCTCCGCCTACGGAGAGGAGCGGGGCACCGTTGCACGATAAAACGTTGTTCAAGTACAGAGCTGTTGAAGGAGCGGCGAATCCTCCGGCATTATAGCTAACGAAAGACTGTGGGCCTTCTGGGCAGTCATACATCTGAACGTTATTGAATGAAGCGGGAAGGCCCTGGAAGCTGCCAGCCGTCGCTGCGGTATTGCTCACGGTGTAGAACGGCATCTCTGCGTTTTCCATCTGCACGTTGTCGAAATAGTTGTTTCCGCCGCCATTGGTGCATGTCGTCGTCCTGCAATCCCAGACGATTCCGCCCCCTGAGATAATCGTGTCGCGCATCTGCAGGAGGCCTAGATTGTCCTGCGGCACGGGCGAACCAGTTACGAACGCCATGACAACTGACGCGACGTAAGGCAAAGTGCCGTACCCGGAATCAATACACCCGCTGCGATACCAGATCCAAAAGGTGTTATAGATCGCGAGAGCTGTGTTGTCAGTGACGTCGGCTGAGCCCGTGCGAAGTCCATTACCGGTGTACTGAGCGGTTAGACAAACGTTGTCGAAGGTAATTCCCGCCGTGTTGTAAAGCTGCACCGCCTGGTTGTAACCCGTGATGTTCATATCTCGAAGCGTAACGGACTCTGATGAACCTGCCCCATTGAACAGAAAGACGGGCGCCATATTGGGATGTGCGCCCGTGGTGATGGTAATCGAGGTCTTTGGAGGCCGAGCAAATTGCGTACCGGCTGCCTGATACGACGAACCACCTTGGAGGGTCAATCCTTTGCAAGTCAATGGATACGTAAACACCGACGACGTGGACGGCTTTTGCGGCTGTGAAACTTTATACTGGCCACTCGGAAAATAGACTGTTCCTCCCGGGCTTGCACACGCCGCGTTGATGGCGGCCTGAATCGCGGAGGTCGAATCGATCGCGGCTGACGGATCCGCGCCATGTGTGGACACGTCGATCCAAGGACTCGGGCTTTGAAAGCCCGATCTGGGCGTCACTTGCAAAGGGCCCGTGCTGACGCTCAAGGAAGCGAACGTTTCGGCGCTCAACGTGCCCCTGACGCGTGCGTTGCCGCCCACGTTCAAGTTTCCTCCGAGATTGATGGACGTCGCGGTAATGGAATTGAAAGCAGGCGTTGAGGGATCGTTCGGCAAAATAGTGTCGTTCATCGTGTACGTCTTGACGCCGGAACCGGAAACCTGGACCACGTAGCGGCCCGGCGCAGCATAAAAGTGATAGTGGCCTAGGTCATCGGACTGAGTCGGATTCGGCGAGGGAGTCGTCAGCGTCGCGTCGGTATAAAGTATAGCGAGGGGCGAACATGGAGCGCCGGTGGCTCCATTCAAGCAGACGGTAATGGTCGCGCCAGCAATCGGCCGGCCGCTCGCGCCGAAGGCAATGTCGTCTTTGCGCGAGCCCTGAGCACGCGCCGTCGACACGTTTGCCATTAGCGCGCAAATCAGAATTACGTACGCGCCGGCGCAACGCAACGTGAAGGTAGAAATGGTCGCGAGATACGAGCCGCGGCCTGAGCAGATGACCGCGAGGCGCGCGACAGCATTTTGGAGAATGGTTGTGAATACGGTCATGTCGTCACCTTTGAAATCGGTTCATTCGATACGGGCTGGAGAGCTATTGTGCACCGAGTGCGGCGCGTATGGGAATTCTCCCACTCGGCGTTGAGCGTTCGAAGTCTGAGTGTGTCATCTGAGTTCTGGGCGCCGACGTTCCTGAAAATGTCGTCTAAGTGCGTTGGAACGTTTCAGCCTGGTTTTCGAGCGAGGACTTGATACTGGGCGCCCAAAGGCAACTTCTGCAGCTGCTTTTCGAGTGGCCGCAGCACCTTCAAAGCGCGTGGGAAGATAAACGCAAAATCGGTGCGAAGAATTTGAAAGCCTCCATCGCTCAGCAGACCTCGAGTCTCGGATGGCGTCAACGGGATGGCGTCTTTATCGAAACTGCATTTAGACATAACGTAACGCGTGCCCGGGTTCCACGAGTGATTCTCCCACAGCGCAAAGAGTCCTGCAGATCGCAGTGCTCGGTAGACGTATCCGACCGCCGCCTCTCTTTCTGATAGTGGGATGTGGTGGAACACGCCGTTGCAGTATGCCAGATCAATCGTGCCGTCTGGCTCGTACTCGTTTATCAACGAAAACCGACAATTCCCCGGGCAGGATTGCCGCTGCGCCAACTTGATGGAACGGGGTGACACATCCACGCCGATGATCTGGTCAAGTCCGAACTGTTCGCGAAGCAGTGGCGCAGTAGTACCTACGCCACATCCGAAATCGAGGCCGCGCTTCGGCGAGTCGCGTAAATCGTCCAGACACCGTCCCAACAAGGAGACGCGCCCTTTCGCAAAATAAGCTCGGTCTTCGCCGGACACCTCGAGCGCGGCCTCAAGTTCGGCATCATATTCGTCGGCAAAACGGTCAAACGCCGCGTGCTCATTCATCTGCGGGCCCGGTTCCAGGCATCCTTGTCCCGCTTATCAAGAATATTCGAAATGGAACGGCATCTCCCCCGAAGAACTTCAACGCTTACTCGCCGCGTTTCAGTGTGTAATCTCCGATATAAGTACCGCGGCTGATTCCCAGCATGCTAAGAAGAAAAGAGGCGAAGAAAATCTGAACACCGAGAAAAAACCAGAGCGACCAAAATAGAACTGCGCGTTCGTCGTGCAGTCGCCCGAAACCTTCGGAAGCCCAGATCCAGAAGACTCTCGTATCGCCAACAAATCCTACGAATGTCAAAGTCGCTCCTAATAGCAAGCCATGTTCTAATTTCACGTGGTGCAGCATGCGTTTCAGAGACACCGGATTGCGATCAAATCGCTCGGCATAGCTGAATAGCTTTGCAAACAAGCCAAACGAAAAAATCTGCGCCCCGAGGAGCGTGAACAAAACTCCAAATATCATAGTGTGTATGTCCAAGTACACGTGTGGCGTCATCTCTCGAGGCCCGGGGTAGAGCCAGAAGACAATGACGATGCCGAGCAGCATCAGGAAACTTCCTGGCAGCAGGAACAGCCAATCCGGGGCGTAGAGCACCATAAAACGCAGCACACGCCATCCATCATTGAAACTACGCAGGTGCGGCGGCCGGCCGCGCTTATCCGGCCAAAGCACAATTGGGATCTCAGTCATTCGCACACGCGCTTGTGCGGCCTTGATGACAAATTCAGGCGCCCACTCCATCCCAGAAGTGCGAAGATCGAACCGTTCGTAGGCTGCACGCGTAAAACCGCGTAGGCCGCAAAGGCAATCACCGACTCCGGTTCGGAAAAATAGGTTCATCAGCGCGGTCAAGCCGGGATTGCCGATGTATTTGTGGCTCCACGGCATGGCCCCCGGTTTGATTTCGCCGCGAAATCGATTGCCCATCACAACGTCGTATCCCTCGCGCCATTTGCGCACAAAAGCAGGGACCGTGGAGAAATCATAACTATCGTCCGCGTCGCCCATGATGATGAATTCACCCCGCGCCGAAGCAATCCCACTCCTTAGGGCTGAACCATACCCTCGATCCTTGACGTGGACGACCCGAGCTCCATGCTCCTTGGCGATTTCGATCGAGCCGTCTGTTGAGCCGTTGTCGGCGACCAAAACTTCGCCACGTATACCACTCGAAGCGAAAGCATTCCGAGCTTTATCAATGCAAAAGGCGAGCGAATTGGCTTCGTCCAAACACGGAATTACGACGGAGACCTCGATGCTCTCCAATCCAGTCGACTCACCCATTGATGGTGCCGGGAGTCCGGCTCTCGAATCCCGATTTGTCACCAAGCCTTCATCTCTCTGATCCACTTGTTGGCGCCCTCACAAACTTGGCAGGATAGCAAGATTGCAGATATTCGGCGAGCGTATCCCGCGACTCGATAGACATGCGATTGCGAAACGTCACAGCCCGCGTGATCGTGCATTTGTGCGAAGTCTCGCCACAGGGAACCAGCCAATACCCAGCCCGTGTAATGGCAGGCACCGGATTCCGTCCCGAAGATTCTTTGGGGGTTATTGATTTACCCCTTGGAATGAACTTTTTGATGACAGTTGGCGCAAAGCGTGACCAGATTTGATTCGGCATCGTCGCCTAGCCGCCCACGTGAATTGATGTGGTGAACGTGAAGGTCAGCAAGGCTACCGCAATTTTGGCACCGCCATCCATCCCGCTCAAGTATCTGGCGCCAAAGTTTCCGATAGGACGCCGAGCTCAGCTTGACTCTTGAATGAGCTCCTTTCACGATGCACTCCGCATGTGCTCAAGGAATTCTTGTTTCTGGGGACGAGGAAGAAGGCAAAAAAGCCGATCGAGAGACACCAATAGTGCTTTGGAGTTTTCTCCTTCAAGGCTCGCACCCGCCAAGAAATCCGCACAGATCATTTCCAGGCAATAGCCGCGAGACTTGTCGGTCCCCAGCATCAGTGCTGCGGTCTCGAGCGCCTGCTCGACGACCGCAAGCTGGCTCTTGTACACCTTGAAATAGAGCATCTCCCAGGGCTCCATCTCTTTCCCCGTCAAGTGCTTTTCAACTTCGCGCTTGAACTCTTCCTTGGGCAACTGCTGTGCTCTGTGCAACCAGGTTGCACAATCGAACTCCGCTCCATCCCGCCGCGCTACCTTCGCCAGTTCTGTGGCCTTTGACCAACCCACTTCTTTCAAGTGTGGCTTGGGGATCCGAGGCAACTGCTCGTGAATGGCCATCAGGTAGTAGGCTTTCCTCCGTGACTCTGGGAAGCGCTTCTCGAGGAACTCATCAAAGGACTTGAGATTGTCGAGCCGCCAGTATTGCCCAGAGCGGACTTCGCACAAATAACGGCCGAGCTCGACAAAGCGCGTGTCACGCTCTCGCTCGGTCGCTCGCTCCCATCCCAAGATCTCCTCGATCTTGGTGATAACGAACATCGCCCGGCGGCGATTGAGCTTCGGAGCCACCAGCGGTCTCCCGTTAGTCACCCAAGTCATTAAGCCAGTCAAGGTCAATGGCTCCTGGCCGACGAATGAGATTCGCGTCAATCAGCGGCTGATTGTTGAGACAAAGCCCGAGGTGCGGGCAGCTGACACAGCCGTTCTGAGGGAAGCGGATGCCGCTGTGGGAAACGAATTGCCCAGCTTCGATCTGGGAAACCGTGGTTTCAACCAAGCGGCCATACTCCCGTCGTTGCTCCTCGGATATCGTGGCCTTGAGGTATTGGATCTCAGGCTGGTTCTTTCGCACGAACACCACCACGGCGACCTCGGGAATTCCGCTGATCCAGGAGTAGCAGATCAGCTGAGGATCAAGGGCCAACAATCCTTCGGGCTCTTCCGGATAACGGCTCGCCGTAGTCTTCCAATCAATGACGCAGGGAGTGCCATCAAGCTCTCCAAGAGCATCGATGTAAGAAACGAACTCGTTGTTTGGCCCGAGAGATCGAACCAACTTCACTTGCAGGTCCTTCTTCGGACAGGGAATCTGAACCCGATCGTCCTGAGCGAATCGCTCGAGCAGATGAACTCCCTGGTGAACCAGCCGGTCCCAGGAATCACCTTTCTTGTATTCAAATGGCGCATCGCGATACGCACCCCATTCTTTGAACAGGACCACACTCGGATCCTCTCGGAGGAAGTAGGCTCCGAGTGCCTTTTCAAACGAACGGCCGAAGGCCATAGCGGCCCGGGTTTCCTTCTCCTGCCAACCATCAAGGTATCGGTAGCGATAGCTGCGGGGACAGCGAACAAATTGACTGATCTGCGTGTGGCTATAGATCATGGTCATGACTCAGCCGAGTCGCAGAAGACGTGAGCAGTTCTTCCCATTCACCGGCAGGAGCAAACCCTTCAAGGTTCTGGTAAGAGCGGCCGTTGAAGGTGACGAGTGAGGTTCGAATGACACCGCGGAGGTTCAGGAGCGCTTTCTCATCCACCTGATCTTTCCCGAGCAGTTCAGTGTCATAGGCAAAGTCCCGTAGAAACCAATTGAGCTTCCAAAGTGCTCGCTCGCTGCAGTACAGGCGCCCGGAGAAGGAATGGGTGGCGAACGGCTCGGGTTCAAGAATTACAAACCGGAGAATCAAGAATGGCTTCTGCGGATGCCAGCGGTAGGAAGCTGTATCGACACGCACCAGAAACAAGCCCTCGAGTGGGCGAGCAGCTGCTTGTTGCCCTGAGTGCAGACCTGGGATTTGCCGTTTCATGGCTTCACCTCGACTGATGGGGCGTAGGAGTTGAGTTTGCAGATCAGAGCATCTCGATCTTCGTTTGCTGCCTTCGAGATATGAGCGATGAAGGATTCGACAAGATCCCGGCTAGCTTCCTTGAGAGCTTCGGTGCCGCAGAAGTCAACCGCATAGGCCTTCACCAGTGTGGGATCAAGATTGAATTGGCGAATCAGAAGGCAGAGTTGATCACGGAGTCGGGGCTGACTGTGACCCGAGCCGTTTCCATTGCCAGAAACAGGAGCGGCTTGCTTGGGATACGAAGGTGACGCAGGCGCAGGGAAAGATCCAAGCTCTTCGACCGAGCACAAGCCGATTCCGTAAGCCTTGCGCAGTGCGCGATTGACGGCGCGAGTCTCGGCCACGCGCATCTCCGCCCCATGGACAAGAGGAGAGACGTTTGAGGGATCGGCATCGCCGTAGCCAACGAAGCCGCGAGAGCCAGAAAACGTATAGACGGTCGCTTTAAAGACCCAACGGCCGGCAACTGGATCGCAAAAGTCTCGGACTTGCTGGACTTGAATGCCGTGGCAACGACTGCGTGCCGCGAGGTGCAAGAGACCGGCGTGAGTCACGTACCAGCGCCGACCTAGATACAGAATCTCACCGGCTCCAACAGAGAGTCGATAGCGTCTCAAGAACACCTCTAGGGCCTTGGATTCAGTACTGTGGATCTGGTTCGGCCAAAGTCGCCTAGCAAGCCGGAGGTTGTTCAGAAAATGCTTTGAACGCGCGCGACGAGTTTCCTTCATTGCTTCACCTCTCTTCACTTCTATTACAATATCATACATTCTCATCTAGCCCATTGTCAACGCGTCTGTTGGAAAAACGAATTGTTTCTCTTACAATCGCTTCGCTATGAGGAAAGATGCTCCACTCGCGTTTCGCATCCCAGCTGACTTGAAGGGAAAACTACAGGGCGTGGCTAGGCGAGAGGCCAGAAGTATTTCGCAGATCTGCGAAATACTCTTGAGGCTCGGAATAGAGGGCTACGAAAGCGAGGGTTCTAAATACCTTCAGCGTTTACTCTCCCGGCAGAAGAAAGAGTCCCTCGATTAGTTCACTACTCACGCCGCACCGCGGCGGCGCGCCCAGGCACCGAACTTTGCTTGAATAGGACTACTCTAAATGGATAACGAGCTGCATGTCGGAAAGGTGTTCGTTGGGGAGTTTGATCGTTCCGGAATGCTAGGACGATGGGACGGGACTTACGTGTGATTCGATGGCGGATCTTTCAGCGTTCTTGGGGCGCCAGCTCGACAGATTATTTGCGTAAAGTCCAATGCAAAAGAGATTGGCTGGAACAAAGCCGAATTGAGCCGTCTGGATCCCAATAAGGCAAATGACCAGACTATTTACGGCAGCAACAAGCCAGCCATGCCACATTTTTTTCCCGACTAATACCGTCGAGACGATCGTTAGCACACAGGATATATAATCCAGCCTAGGCATGACGTATACAGAATAGTTGATCGCGGTCTGTGCTTACCACTGGCCAGACGGACAGTTTTAGCGAAAGAATCAAATCGCATTAATCGCTACAAATAATCATTTCAGCGTAACCGTTTTTTCCAGGCTCGGGTCGTCGCCATGTCCTCGCTAGAGTGCAGTCACCGATCGCGTATGTGGCCAGAATCCTGCTGCTTCTGTCGATGCCTCATCCGCGTCCTCGATCGCCCCCGGGACGAATTTAGGTTCGTAGACTCTCGTTGACGGACTATGAGTTAGTTTGTTTGCGTCGACCCATTGACACCGCCAGGATTACCGGATATTTCTAATCGCGTTTGCGATGCGATGAGAAGGCCCGTCCGACGGGCAGGATGCGATACGCTCCTCATTATCGACGCTTAAAGTGTAATGGAGAAAGGTTTCGCCCACGTGCGCAAAAAAGTCTGGACAATTAGCGCCAGCACTACGCTAATCGCTTGCAATAAAAGCACTTACGTGAGCCGCGTTTGGCACGACAGCTGCAATGATACCAGCAGGTAAATCGTCTCAGTTTTTGGCACTTACTAGGAGAGAAAGAACAAAATAGGGGACCTGTATGTCAGACGAGGTAGTAGCGATGTCGAGCGCAAGATACACACCGTCGGTTGCGTGGCACGTTCTATATACTCGTCATCAACACGAAAAAAATGTAGATCGAATCCTTAGGAACAAAGGACTAGATACCTTTTTGCCCCTATGCGCTTCTCTAAGTCGATGGAAAGACCGCGCGAAGCTTATTCACCGGCCTCTGTTTCCGTGTTACGTGTTCGTTCGAGCTGAGGAGACTGATTGGCTGGATATCTTGAAAACACCAGGCGTCCAAATGATGGTGCGTTGTGGGGAAGCGCCCGCCGTGGTGCCAGAAGAAGAAATCAGCGCAATCCGACAGCTCACACGATCAAGTGAATTCGTGGCGCCTCATCCTTTTTTGAAATCCGGAGATCGCGTTAGGGTGAAATCCGGGCCCTTGGCGGGAGTCGAAGGCTTTCTGGTGCGCACGAAAAATTTGTACCGGATTGTTGTCAGTATCGAAATACTGGGCAAGGCGGCATCAACAGAGATCGACGCGATTTTGCTTGAGCGTATTGGCGATCAACACACTAGGAATCAGGCCGAGCGAACGAAATTCTCATACGCTGCTTCGAACCGAAAATTCGGTACGTAGCTTTCCAGCGATCGTGATCGCATTCGATTCGAACGGAAATTTCCACAACCTGTCGCTTATGCCTGAAATGATCCGATTCTCCGACAAGAAGTTCAGGGCTACGAAAAGCATCTAGAAATCATGCGTCTGCAATACCGTTCATCCGATGGATGACATCCGCGCTTTTCGTGGGCGTCGTCTGCAGTTTCATTTGGTGTGTGCTCGGTTCGTCATTTTGCGTCTTGGGAAACCTACGACGCCTCATAAACAAAAGGGATTAGTTGCTGTGCGGGCAGTTGGCTGCTGCGCGATCAGCCAGCGTCGGTTTGCGCGTAGAACCGCTCGATAGTCTCGGCGCGAACCGTGACGCTGAGCTGAATACTTTGACACGTGCAGTGCCGCTTTGGTGAGCCTTTGGAAGGCGGGGCTCGAACCGGCATAATTTTTGTTAGCACAATCTGTGTTCCTGGCTTCGACAAGTAGACCTGCAACGTCTTGTCTGTTCGAACAGGGCTAGGCGCACCCTAGACACCTGCACGAAGACTGTTCGTCGTACCAGTAGTCCACCCCAGTCGCAAAGGATATTCTCTCAATTGAACAAGTACCGTTCACAGTGCGGTTTGTCTTTCCTGTTTCTCGGCCACGATCGTCATAGCGCCCAGAGCCGCACATAGTCATACAAATCAAGATTTATGGAGCCGGACTTATATGAAGCTAAGATTACTTTGTCTGTTTGCACTGTTGTTCTTGCCGTTTGTTAGCGTCCGTGCTCAAAACCGGACCGTGATCGACAAAGAAGCCGGTTCGATCTTCCAAACTCCCGACGGGTTTTCGTACTCTGAATACGGGGCGTTTGTCGGCTCCGCGCCGACGGGCTCGCTTGATCCCAGCGCGCTGGTAGTCGTCTACGGGCGCTTCGATAAATTCGCACCGAGTGACACGACCATGGTCCGAGGCTTTCCTTACTCCGCGCTCAGGACGTATGAGTCGCAGCAGGTGGCCGCGGGAAAACCCCCAATTTTCGTTACTGCTACTTACGAAGGCAAATCGCGCCCCGTCTATTTCAGTTGGTCTCTCGGCTTAGTGAATGGCGTACCCACAGCTCCTTCTTCAAATTGGCAATACGCAGTCAATGTCCAGGACAGCCGTTTCGTTAACTTCTGGATCGACAATTACGTGCGACCAATTCTTCTGACACCATCGTATTCAACCCAGAACGTCTGGGTCGAGCTCGATGAATGTTCCTTTAGTTGGAGCTTGTTCGGCGTTCTCGATGACAACAACCACTTCGTCGCCGGAGTGACGTGGGACTCTTCATTTCCGCAAAACGCGAGTCAGTACCTCAGCGGCGTAGCGTCGTTTTTCAACCAAGTGCACGCGGCGGGTCCTGATATTAAGACGATGCCGAATGTCGGCTCGATGTCAGACCCAACTCAATTTCAAACTGTGTTCGCCAATATTCCGGGAGCGCTGACGGAAAACATCTACGGTTGGTATCCATCGCCTTCGGCTTACAGTCGCAATGCTTGGTATCAACAGAACTTCACTTATTTTTCGTGGTTAGGATCGCAGAACAAAGTCGCGATCCTTCGCGCCGCACTTCCATCAGGCGATTCGAATGCTCTTTTGTCATCGTTTGTCGTGTATTCACTTTTGAAAGGTCCGAATTTCTTCTTCGCTCCGGGCGGAAGCACTGCGTCAACGAATATCAACCCGTCTGAATGGACGGGAATGCGGGCGGCGCTTGGAAATCCGACTTCCGCGCTCACGAGCGCGCAATTGTCATCGGCCGGCATTGGCTACCGTCTGTATTCGCGAAATTACAGCAACGGCACTGTCTATCTGAACTTGAGCGGAACGTCACAGACGATAAAGCTCAATACCGCAGTCAAGCATTGGGACCCAAATGGCAACGAAATAACGCAACTCGTGCTTCCTGACGCCGCGGGAAGCTACGTGATTAACGAACAGAACATCTTGCCAGCACCTAGCATCAGCCCGAGAGTCGCGACCGCTGTGACGGATCCAGTCATGGTCACGATCACCAGCAACACCTCCGGTGCTACCACTCGCTACACTTTGAACGGCTCTGCGCCAGGAACCACGTCGCCGATCTACACAGGCCCTTTTGAGATATCGGGAAATGCCGTCGTCTCGGCCTCGGAATTTATGACTGGCTACAATCCGAGTTGGCCATCGAATGCCACGTTTGCTGTGAACCCCAGCCTTCCAACGGTGCAGTTTTCGCCGAGTTCCGCTACTGGTTCAGCCGGGGCATATTATCCGGTAATTTCCCTGAGTGCTGTACCTGCCGAGGCAGTAACTGTTGACTACACGGTTCACTCGCCCAGCGGAACCACAACTACGGGAACTGTTACGTTCTTGCCGAACAATACGTATCGGTTTTTTCCCATTACCGTGACCGGCGCGTCGGGCACCGAGACTACAGTCACGATCACGAGTGCGGTCAATGCTTCGGTTGGCTTGACGCATACGCTAACGTATACGGTTCAATAGTCGGCTGGATGCAAAAGTCCCTGATAGGCGACGACTGAAGCACACCAGTTCTTTGGTCGTCGCCGCATTAATTGAGATCCAACGTCAGCGGAAAAACAAGTTCGACGCGGCGACGAATGGCGCTGGCGTAAAGCCGACGTGCAGCCATGGGTTGCCACTATGCGTTAGCAATAATCCCCCGGTCTGTCCGCAGAGCGATGTGATTACGGTTACGGGCGCATTCGAGCCCGAATACACGTCGCCACCGGTCTGCGCCGCTGAAATGTCGTCGATTTTACGTGCCAATTCCAGGCCCGAAGAGGCTTAATCTTTTGGCGGAGCTGCAGTGGCGATGCGACAGGAATGGTCCAATAGTTCCTCACCGCCCGCCGAGTCGTGACTTTCTCGATCGACTTGGTCTTCGAGAATAACAAATCCCGCAACTCCTTTCGCCCGGGATGATCCGACCACGACCAGGGTCCGATCGCCCATATCCTGTAGCGCGCCGGGAAATCCCTCGGCCAAGAGTCGGAACGGATTTTTCGAACCGAGACGCTCTCCAGACACCCACATGGCCCAATAGTGGTGTCCGAAGAAAGGGACATCAAGTGGCGTCCATCGATTCCCAATCGAGGCTTCGTGGATCCTCAAAGTTTCGTGCACGTCGGTTCGAATGCAATCCACATGAATGTGCAGCTGGTCCTGAGAGCGGTTAACAGCCGAATTAATGGCCAAACCGATGTCGTCACGTGGAAGTTTCCGGTGCAGCGCTCCATCGATGTACGTGCGAGCCTCCCAAGCTTCGGCAAAATAATTCGGGGCGTTGGGTGCCAGAATAACCGCACTCTCAATTCCTGAAATGCGTGCGGTGGGAATCAACAGCACTTGGGTGGCGCTCTGAATATCCTTCAGGATCGCAAATCCCTTCTCGACTCCGTCACGGAGATTCACCTGGACGCAGGGCCGAGGATCCTGATTGTTTAACTGATCGGAGACGCATTCATCGTGCACGACTATCCATAACAAGTCGCGCGGGCCGATTTCTTGCGGGGCTGCGGCCAGGAGCCACGCGACCAATACACAAACCGTCATGAGTGC
This sequence comes from Candidatus Acidiferrales bacterium, assembly GCA_036513895.1. Lineage (GTDB taxonomy): Bacteria > Acidobacteriota > Terriglobia > Acidiferrales > UBA7541 > Palsa-147. The sequence goes on from DATBYF010000112.1 coordinate 25,458, forward strand.
GACGGAAACGCGATACGAGATCATGGTCGGCAGATTCGCCATATGGAAATCATACTCTCTAGTAGGGGAGGGCCTTGTCTGCAATTTTCGGACGGTGTGCGGACCGTTAGGCGCGGCGCTTGATGCGTTCGGAAACTATCCTAGGGAGACAGTTCAGCGAACTGCGCCTTCCGAAAGATGTTGTGGCGTTCGATGAATTATTGACCAATGGAGATCGCGGTTAGCGTAAAGAGGCGGTACGAAATCTGTAAAAACGGATGATGGTACTGAATTAATCTAAGCTTTTCAGATCACTTATGTTTGATTAGGCGGGACCCCGAGATTCGCGAGTTGTCGTACTAATTCAGCTTCTTGAGTCATCGCTACTCTTAACTGTCGCACTAAATCCAAAACCTGGCTTCGTTCAAGCCACTTTCCCGTCGGAATCAATTCACCACAAATGAAGCTAACATCCGTTGTCCCTCCCATTACTACTAATTTCTCGGGCGCATTCGCCAAGGCATAAGAGATTCGCTGATATTCTACGCTAATCTCTTTAAGCCTGGCGCGCAGCAATGCGATTTGTTTTGACATATCCGCACGCTCTGTCGCCAGCTTGAGGATGATTGCATCTTTGTCATGATCGCTCATCGAATACTCCTAGTTAACCGGAGTACTGTTCTTCGATACTGGTATCACAAGATGAATAATGGCGCCATGCGCCTCCACTACATCGGATGATCCAAGGCCGTCAAAAGGGCAATAGAATTTAGCAGTTCGCTAGTCTGATCGCTCTATGATTTGCCTGTGAGAAAATTGTGTACACCCGAACCAAACCGGTGATTCGCACGCACGATTTCCTGCAATTCGAAGCTGGTCTTGACTCGAGACGAGCCTCTCTTCGGTTTCGATCCTGACGTCAGTTTCGCAGTTTCTCGAATCAGAAAAACAAACAAACACGAGGCCCTCCGGCTCTATCCTGTAATTTCGCATGACGGGATTCCTCTGAACTCTCGGCTGAACGGCTCGGCGAGAAACAAACTGGTGTATCCTCTGTTGGGGGTAAAAAATCGCTACTGAAAACGTTTCTTTTTCGCCCGCCCGAAGCGTTTTCCCAGGCCTAGAGGCTCAGCAAGATGACAAATAGCGATTGATCGCCGATTCACGAAGGGCCGTGGCTCCTTGACAGCGCCGCAGGCACCACAGACGGAAAACCATCCGGCCGAGCTGTGCGCCGTCATCGTTCGCCCGAGAGCCGACGTTTCGATAGAAGGATTGGCTGCCCGAGGCAACAGAAATTGACTACCTTAGATAGCGGGTTGGATTTAGTCGCGGAGGAGAGAGCGTTTTCGTCCGTTCACGGTGACGAGTGGGACGACTTTGCAGCCGCGAGTGGCGAATCCTTCCTCGGAGCCTGGGGCGTGATCAAAGCTCGCCGCTTTTTTGGCCGAGTGAGGCTTTTTGATTTCCTTCTCGCTGACAGGCTTGGCTCGAGACGAAAAGTTGGCCAGTGTGCCGTTCAAGTTCGCAACCAAAAAGTAACTTTCCTCGATAAGATCCAATTGCTTCCTGCTCATCGGCAACTGAATCGTCGATGTCTTGATTTGCTGGCGGCAGAATTCGGCCGTGTCACCTACCAGTACGGCTCGCACTGGAATGTCGAAGACGACTTCGATTTGAAAGACCTGCCGCGTTTCGATGTAGATAGGAAGATCTTTCACCTTGATTTGATCGAATTTCGCGAGTGGACCAACTTTGCGGCGTATCGCCGAGCCGTCAGCGAGAACATTAGACGCGACTACAAGAAAGCAAAGGAAGCCTGCGCCGTTTCGAGAACGTATTACGGGCTCGAGGGCCTTCGCGACTTGTTCGCATTTGTCGCGATGCGTCGGTACATGTCGCGTAGGAATAATCTACGATTTTCTGGGGTGCGCGACTACCTGACGCATGTCGGTAGGCTTTTAGTGCTTGGCAAGAAGGCATTTGTAACGACCGTCATGATAAAAGGGACGTGCTACGCGGCGTTTTTCGGTGCTGAAGTCGGAAACAGGCTCTACTACCTCTCGGGGGGAACACGAAGTAATCATCTCGGCGCGGGATCGTATCTCTTTCTCAATCTCATCGAGAATTGGTTCGCAAAGCATCCGGACGGCGAACTTCTCATGGGCGATTGCCCTAAACCCTTGACTGTAACCAGACACGATCGTGGCAACCTTCTTTACCGAAGGAAACTTCGAGTGCGCTCGGTAAACGGAGTGGAATTCCAGCTCAGACCAAACCAGCAGCCCGCCATCCCACCTCTTGCGGAGAGCACGCAAAAAGTTGAGCCCGAGCCGGCAAAACGCGCTCGGAGCGCACACGCCTAAGAACAGAGTTCCAAGCTTTCGGTCAATCCCGCTTTGATGTCGGACCTTCGCTACAGCAAAACTCACCGATGCTTTTCCGGTAGGAAGTTGCACTGAGCTTGAAACTCCGGAAGACACCGTGTCATGCGGTGGATAAAAGCTACTATTCAGACGTGGAGAGAATTTGACCGTGCGGCTTCAGAGCATCGCCTTTCGGACTTCCTACCTGCTGTGCCTTAACCGATCGTCCGAGTTTCAAGCGTCGCCGCGCTCTATTGACTGTCACTGTGCTCGATTGCGCGATTGCCACGTATAGCCGTTTTGGGGCGCCGGTCCTCACGGCCTCGTAATGTTTGTCGGAAAGCGGCGGCAGTGGCGCCGCTGCCTTCAAATTATCCCGTTGGCTTTTCGGCATCAAGTGACCCGGTCGGCGCAATCAGCTAACCGCTATAGAAGTATAGGGCGGCCCATAGGAATTGTGTAGCCGCCGTAGGTCTGAGAATGGCAGAACTTGGTTACTCAAGCTGAATGACCTTGTTCCGGATAGCATATATTACGAGTTCACTGATAGAGTGGCAGTTTACACTGCGCATTATGTTCGCACGATGTGTCTCAACAGTCTTAACACTCAGATTCAAGGTTACAGCAATTTCCTTGCTTGATTTTCCCTCGGTCACCAACTGAATGATTTCTCTTTGTCGCGAGGTCAAGCGATCATTTGAATGTTCCGCCGGTTTTTTGACTGAGCCGCCAGACAAGCAAGATTCGAGCAGCATTTGTATGACTCGTGAGGTGAAGAACGTCTTGTTTTCTTGAAGAGCTTCGACGGCGGCAACAAGATCCCGTGCGCCGTCTGATTTCGTAATATAACCGCGCGCCCCGGCCTCGAGAACCTCCCACGCCAGTTCTTCCGAATCATGGATGCTCAAGATCAGAATCTTTCCTTGAGGGAGGATCTTCCTCATGCGACGAGCGGCTTCAAGGCCGCTTAGCCTCGGCATGCTAATGTCCATAACCACGATCTCGGGCTTCAGTTCGCGAGCTTTTTCGAGGGCCTGTTGTCCGTTACTTGCCTCGCCGACAACCTCCCATCCTGGTCGTGCCTCGATTACGGCCCGCACACCATGACGCATTAGTTCGTGGTCGTCGACGATGAGAACACTGAGATTTGCCAATCCATGTCCCTCGACAGCAGTGTTACGATCGAGCTAATCCAACTCAAAAAATATTGACCCATTCAGTGGGAACGCTGTTTCTGATATAGGGCTTTCGAGCAACTCGACAAATTGCTCGCGAGGCATCGGCCGACTGAGGTAATATCCTCGCGCTCGCATCATTGGTGAGCCTTTGTTTCGAGCTTTTGTCTCGAGCATTCCTTCCCAAAATGCATTGTGTCACTGCGAGCGATTCGGGATTGTCTCGCTCATTGGTTTTTCAAGACTACAAATGCCGCAAACATTAGGCCATTGAAACCGTGAATCCCTACCGAAAACACTATTTAAACAAACGCTAAAGAACTGTGCACTTTGGTACAAATTCTTATGAGTTATCGTATGGCCAAACCCATTCGGCCTGATTATTCAGACGATCCTTCCCTGCATATCGTGTCCGCGAACTTTCTTATTCAGAATTTGTTGCTACTCGCGTGAGAGTACCGGGTCGCCATGAAACATGGCGAGGTCCCGGTCGCGCCGTGCCGCCGAGTCAAAGCGATTCGAGTAGGCGTAGCTTGGTAAAGGTCACAAACGCGCCGAATTGCAATCAGTCACAAGAACTGAGATCAAAAGGGACACCGCTTCCTGTGGTTGATACAGATACTATTCAGATGTGAGGAGAAAAACCGTGCGGCTTCAGCGAATCGCCTTTCGACTTCCCACGCGCGGTGTCTTAACCGATCGCCGAAGTTTCAAGCGTCGCCGCGCTCGATTGACTGTCGCCGTGCTCGATTGCGCGATTGCCACGTATAGCCGTTTTGGGGCGCCGGTCCTCACGGCCTCGTAATGTTTGTCGGAAAGCGGCGGCAGCGGCGCCACGTGATCAGGAATGTAAATCCCCGAAAGAATCTGTGTGTTCGCATCGGGGAACAACGGCGTCGTATTCGGTGGCTTATCCATTCCGGCGTCGTCGGCGAGCCTGCCATCTTCCGCGGATGGAGTACTCGTCGTTCCTGGCCTAGGAACGATGGGTGCGAACGTACCGATGGGTCGAGCGGCAGGAATGTCCTCGGCGTATCTGACCAGCTCTTGTCGCGTCGCTACCGCCACATCTGCCTTAGGCAGCAACACTTGCATTTGGAAGAACATCACAGCAGCCGCGAGAACCATAGCCCGTCACCTCACTTATCGAAAGCATACGAAAACCAAACGGCTTCGGTCACCACCAAGCATGCGAGTCGCATTCAGAATGCTTTGTTCCTTTTCAACCTAAAGCGGCTGCAATCGCGTCCAGTTTTTCTTTCACCTCCCGCATGTCATCCTTCATTCTGAGTCCCATCCGCGCAGTGGACGGTATTTTTACCAAGGGCAGCATTCCGGCGACCCTATCCCTGTCATAATTTATCAACTCCGCGCTCCAATCGAGCTGCGCCTTCACTATGTACTTCACCTTTTCGCGGTCGGATGCGCACGAGATCGAATCGAACATCCGCAAAGCGAAATGAAGTGCGATCAGTCGCTCACCAACGCTCGCGGAAATGTTTTCGAGAAACACGGTTGTCTCAAACTCCCGTCCCGAAACATTTGTTTCTTCTGCCAAAAAATGATGTTGGTAGTTCTGACGTGTTTTCATTTCCATGTCTATTTCCAATCTATCTTTTTCGTGCGAAGAAACATTGCGAGGAACGAGGCGAGGACTCTAGGGTCTTTTATCACTCATGTCAAGTACCGTTCGAAGTACTAAGCGTACTGAGAGATGTAGATACTCGATCACTATCATCGTTAGGGTCCAGAGGAATGTCGATCCTGGACACCACCGTTCGAGTTCTGAGGTAGAATGCCGGAACCCAGTCGGCGGCGCCCAGCCTACCGATTGTTCGAGAAGGTAGATTCCATCGCAGCAAAGAACGCAATGAGCCACAGTGCGCCGGCGTCAATGTCAATAATGTTCCGCAAGCGCCCAAAGGAGATTTAGTCAATGCTCACGGAACGCCGACAAATCCCCAGAGCAAAGCCCTACGAACTAGTCTACGTGAACCTGGCTAACCAAACTCGCGGGATCGTGATTGACGCGTCTGAGGACGGGATGCAATTCTGGGCCGACGCTCCCCTCGAGCACGAGCAGGGCATGCTCCCGTTGCGATTTACGTTCAAACCCCTCAGTGAAATCGATACGGTCGGCGAAATCGTATGGATGGACGAATCGAAGAGGACAGTTGGACTGCGGCTCAATAGCCTACCGGAAGCGGAGCGGGCGGACCTCCGTAAGTGGCTCGAGCAGAGCGCGCGCCTGCTGCCGCTGCGATTGGATGTTGGGGGCGAACAGACCACAGCAACTGAAGCGGAAGCACTGGGGGAGATTGGCGAGCCAGCGCCCTGGCGGCCGTCAGCGGGCGCGCGGTTTTCTCAACCGGACAGTCGACGCTACGGTGTTCGCAGAGCGCTATTCATGGTGATGCTGGGACTCGTGTTCGTGCTCATATGTGGCGCCGTCCTCGTTTTCTTTGGGCGAACCGGTGGAGGCACGCAATCGCTTAGTCGTGATTTATACAATTGGGTCTCATTTGGCTCGAAGGCGGATGCGCGGAGCTCAGCTCAATCCACCGAAATCAGCCCGCTGCTGCGGCCTCCGTCGAAGACTCATCGAATCCAGCCAGAAAGTGATACAGCGTTGCCATTATCCGACGGCCCGGGCGCGGCCGAACTCTCAATTGCATTGCAGTACCTTCAGGCAGGGGGCGGGAAGGCCGAAACCCCGGTTGCCATGAAGTGGCTATGGGGTGCAGTGAAAAAGGGGAATACGACGGCTGCGATTCTTCTTGCCGATCTCTATGTCTCGGGACATGACGTGCCGCACAACTGCGATCAAGCCCGGGTGCTGCTGATTGAAGCGTCGAAGCGCGGAAGCGCGGAAGCAACGCAACAGCTTGAAGACATGGAAGCAGATGGCTGCGAGGCTTCCTCGAAATAAAAATTCGATAATTAGCTGTTGCGGGCGATTTGCTCTCAGCCTCGTCCGACGACAAAAGGGGCCTTGCAATCCGCCTGAGAGGCCCGATCAAATGGAGAAGTTTAAGGCGATCAGGCCGCAAGTTGCGACAGATGCTTAATATCAGTTAATCGTATAAACGATTACCGAGGCATAACTTGGGTTGCTTCCCCCTAAGAATGCTCGCGCTTGTACCGTAGCGCTGCTTGAGAGTGCAAACGGCCCAGAGTAAATGGGAGAGCTGTCAGTTACTGCAGCGCCATTCGTCGTATAACGGATGGTGGCACCGGATATAGTGGTGCCGATAGTTACCGTGACTGGGCCATCGACGGTTTTGTTATAGACAGGTCCGATTTCGGGCATGGGGAGATTATTTTTCTCGAAACTGACGAACGTCCCCACGCCATCAGGGATCGTAATCGATGTCACCAGAGTGCCACTCGGATTGTAATGAGCTGTCTTGGAGCTCAATGCAACGGTCTGTGTGCTGCCTGTCCAATTAAGGTAAACCGTTCCGCCTTCATAATTACGTTGGTACAATCGGTAACCGGCGCCCAAGGAACTGGGGCTACCTGATGTCATGGCTGCTATCGGCTTACCCAATGCCGCGGAATATGAAGACCAAAGATCTGGATTGGTGCTTTCTCCGCTAGTATTTCCTGGCGCAAAGAAGAAGTTCATCCCCTTAAGGAGAGAATATTCCGCGAAAGATGAAAGAAGATTGGCCTGACCGCTTGGGAGTATAGCCCTGAGAATGCCTACTTTATTTTGCGTAGCCAACCACGGAAACAACTGAAAGCTCTGGTCATAAAACTCATTTCTTACCGTAGCGGTCGGATTCGTAAACCATATATAGAGATTCTCAAATACGACGCCAGGAGCACCGTTAAAAACCGTGGAATACAAGGCGGGTTGAGAGATGGAACCTAAGTTTGTTGCCGTATAAACTGGAGCAGTCGCTGTCTCGTTATACGCTGCGACCTGGTTGTAGAACGACCCTATGCCTTCAAGGAAGGCTGTGTCGCTCTGTGGAAACGGTTCATCCCACTTTACGCCGGGTACGTAAACCCCATCGTCGTTTAATACGCCATAGACCGCATACTCGAAGATGCCTTCGTCTAGTTCGAGCCATGTTGATCCTGTTAAGACCTTGTGAGCATAATCTGCAATCCAAAGATTCACGAACCGAGGGTCACTGACGTTTACCGCTTGCTGCCAGTTTTCCGAAGATGCCGTAGGAACTCCAGCAGAATTTAGACCAAGTGACGGCCCGTAATAAACAGGACGCGAGGTCCCGTCATAAGTTGCGGTGACGAAGATTGGAGCTTTTCCCGCGGCAACCTGTGCGACTTGGTACGATTTTAGGTCGGAGTAAAAGGTGGCTAGAGGCTGGCCGTATAGAGTTCCTGGTGCAACCTGAAACGCTTGCCCATATACAGCGACTATGGACCGCGGAGCCAACGTGCCGCTTGGAGAGCCAACGAATCCACCGTAATCAGAATAAGAAAACTCGCCATCTGGACTTTGAAAGATAGAGCCTACTTCTGTATCTGCAACCGTTCTGGTTTGTGTGGTCTGCGCCTGTACCGGAAACAATGACGGAGCCATACACACAATCAGAGCCAGCGTGCCCGCGATAATCAGAGTCCTTGGTTTCATGGTCCAGCCTTTACCCCTGTTGAGTTAGTGTTGCCAGCAGACCGCTTGCTTTCCAGCAGAACGCGCCGGGTTAGTTATTGCACCTACAGAGAGGCTATCCGCGCGTCGCCAACAGCGCCACTGTTCTACGGGACGGAATCGGTACAGGCTCTGGAAACTTGTTGTTATGACAGGGCTGGGAAGCAAATTTTCGGTTTCCCTGAGGACCTCATTTGCGTTCAAAGAAAGAATGGTACAAGTCTCCTGACCGAAACAGATTTAAAAGAAAAGACGTCGGATATTAAGCGCATACGCCGCCGCTGCCAGTGCCGCGCCAGAACGACAAAGACAAATCCGACGATGACTTCAATTTGGGGCTGGGAGGTGCATTTATCATGCAGAACGGCCGAATTGTCTACAAGAATATGATCGTGAGGCAGGAGATCTGTCGCACTCGGGCATGGGTTGAGGCAAGCGCAATTTTAGTGTCGCCCGCCGAGCGGTGGTCAATAGTTCTGCAATAGTATTCATTTTAAAAGAGGTTTAACCGCGGCAGTGCGCCATTTCAACAATTATTCAAACGAGGGAAGTTAATTCATGGGCCATACCGCTGAAATCCTCTTCGGTTTTGAAACCGAACTGGTGGGGGTGGTTGAGAACCACCGCCTCCGCGTGAAATCCACCAGAAATTCTCACGCCAAAGAAACATTAGATTTTCGCAGACTCCTGTCCAACACATAGTAACTTAAGGCTTAACCTCACAATATTCGTGCAAAGAAGTTTTGGCCCTGCGCCTGCACCAACAGTTACTGGACTAAACCAGAATCCCCAGCCCAACGCGTTCACGGTTATCACATACCGGTTTCTCGTTCCCGCCATCCATCGATTTATGGCGGCTTTATAGTCCGTGCACCGCACGAAGCGGTGGGGATAGAGACATGTCAGATCTGCAAGGGTACTTCGGGGCCGTGGCTCCTGCCCGTGATCGCCGCCTTCAGGAGCGCACCACTCCCGCTTCTCTCGCGTACGTCATGTTAGGCGATTCCAACGGCGGCATCGTCCTCAATATAAGTGAGATGGGCATGGCCGTTGCTGTCGCCGATCTCCTTGTGGGAGGGGACTACCTCCCACGCATTCGTTTTCAGTTGCCCAGCTCCAGTCAAAGCATCGAAATCTCCGGGCAGATTGTGTGGCTAGCGGCGTCGAAACAAGGCGCTGGCATCCGATTTGTTGATCTCACGGCCGACGCCCGCAATCAAATCTCAAATTGGATCGCGTCCGAAAAGCGCCAATTTGAACAAGTACCGAAGCTCCTTCGTCGCGACAACCAGCCTTTGGAAACCGGTTCTCGCAAGTCCAAAACGATTTTTAGCAACCCATCGGTTTGCGATGAGGAAACAGCAACGCGTTACGCGGAAATGTTTCCGTCTGAAAGTACTTATGCAAAACGTACCTCCACGATTGGCGAAATCAAACCACAGAAGGATCCGCTCCCAATTCCCACGGGCACTCACACCGACGCCGGTATTTCAATGTTTGCCCGTGCTGCGGAAATCTCGATGGGCGATGTTCCGCAGAGCCTAGCGGCCAGTTTTCCATCCGAACATGCAAAGAACTTCGCGCCCGAACCAATCAAGACCTCTATTCCCGAGCTAAGTCACGGACTGGCCCCCGAGTCGGTTGAGAGTCAAGTCCCGCCGACCCTCGAAAACTCCCCAACAGAGCCGATTGGAAATTTTTCCCCGGATCAAGTCCAAACCTTCTCGCCAGAGATGATCTCACACATCGCGCCCCAAGCATCTGAGAGCGTGGCGCCTCTATCTCTCGTCGAAGATCTCCAGGAAAAAGTGCATCACGATACTCCAGTCGCGGGTTTCGGACCGCAAGTTCGAACAGACAGGGTCGAGTCGTCAGGGGATCGTGTCGAGGACTCGCCCTCACACTTTCATATTCTTGAAATATCCGGATTTCAGGTCGCCGTATTCGTGGTTTTGTTCGCGGTGATCGGCTTCACTGTTGGGCTCACAGTGGAACGCGGCCCGCTCAGAAAACGCCTTCGAGACACTCAGAAATCAATTCTGGCTGTTGATGCCACGTCACCGACACTGCCTGATCGTCCAGGCGAAACAACTTCGCCAACTTCTACTCCACCGGCCGCGAATACCTTCAATACGCCTGAAGTAACTCCGCCAGCGTCGGAGGCGAAAAAATCGCGCTTAGAAAGCCGATCCGCTCAATCCCTTAAGGCACCACACGCAGATTCAGCTACCCGCTTGAGACCGACCGGACCATCTCCAGCAGTGACGAACCGATCAAACATTGATTCCGATGACTCTTCGGGTGCTAATAAACTCGATGACCCTATGCCTTCTGAAGAAAATTCCAAGGAAAGTACCCCGAACTCTGAATCCCTTGAGAAAGTACCCTCTGCAGATTCAAATTCATATCCGATAATAGAATCTAGACCATCTGCCAGCCCCGAAAGCAGTGCTGGGCATGATGGCTCGACCGGCCCAATCGAAGGAAACGCGCCGCCACCCGCGAATCCAGAGCCCGCACGTTCGCCCAAGGCTGTTGGCCCGATAAGTGCCGTCCCGAGAAATCCCGCCCCACGCAGCGTAACACCTCCGAGGAGCGCAGCGCCGTACCAGCCCCCGCGTCCCGGGATCCTTGTCACTGCGCCATCCGAAGGCGGCAAGCCTATCAGGGTAATTTTTCCGGAAAAACTGATCGCCGTCTCCTCTTCGTTCGCGATTACCTCGCGATTTTCCGTTCTTGTTTTTCCTCAGCCCGGACCTGCAGTGGCTCATCAACCCGCTCGAATGCAAGTTGGGGAGCTTGTTTCGTATGTTGAGCCTCGCCTTCCAAGGTCGGGGTATCGTTATGGATCCACAGAAACCGTAAAGGTCCGCGTCACCATCGGACAGCTCGGCCAAGTCATGGGCATCAGGCCCGTGAGTGGCCCGATCTCTCTCCTTCCTGCTGCGATGAGCGCCATTCGCGTGTGGCGCTACAAGCCTACTCTCTTGAACGAAAGGCCCGTCCAAGCTCAACAGGATGTCACGATTGAACTCCGGCCACCCCTACATGGCAACAAGGCACCTGGCTAGACGATCCTCCGAGGCCTATGAAAACGTGAGTCGAATCAATCCCGCTCAGCCCAGGTCAGCCAGTTGCACGTTAAGAACATGTGTTAAATTGAACAGGCGCCAGAAGCTTTACGGATTATTAAAAAACAAATGACACGGGACGCTTCACATACGTCCCACCCCAGGGGGCCGGATACTTCGCCTAAATATTCGGCCCTTTATTCCTGACAACATCCGATCCGTTCGACTTCCGCTTTACTTTTTGGGTGGCTCCTTTGGAAGTGTTTCCTTTGGGACAGAGCCGAACTCCCTCCACATAGAATTCCCGCGATCCGTAACGAACACACTGGGTTTACCCTGATAAATGAAAATTAGGAGGGCCGCGTCATGAGCGAGGGCATCATGTTTCCACAGGAACGATTGGAAGATGCCGGCGCCAACGGACTTAGGACTACCTCCACAGTGCCCGCGTCACGGAACGATGCCAAACGAGTGCCCAGATTGCAACCGAAGACCGATGGTCTGAAAGTGGGATGCTCGATGAAATGGGACTCGCTACCGCTTTGTCGTGGTATTCGGACGGTTTCACGGAACGCAGCGGCATCCGCGTCGAACTGGACATTTCAAGGGATATCGGGCGCTTATCCGCAGATACGGAGGCTGCAATGTTTCGAAGCGTTCAGCAGAGTCTCGCGAATATTTATCGCCATTCGGGAAGCCACTTGGCGAAGATCAAAATTCGCAAAAATGCTAAGGAAATCACCATGATGATTTGTGACGAAGGGCGTGGCATCGCCCCCGATGTTCTCAAAGAGTTTTACTAGGCACGCGCCTTGTCGGGGTAGGCATCGCTGGGATGCGGGAGCGGACACAAGTTATGAAAAGGCGCTTCCGAATCAGCTCCGGCCCAGGCGGGACCACCATTGAGATCAGCTTCCCACTCACCGAAAATACAGCCCACAGATAAGTTTGTTGTTCGCTACTCGCGCAGGACGACGCTGAGGAGAGAATTGTTGATCCGGATCTCTCCATTGTATTCGATAAAACCGAGCTTCCTGAATTTGTTCATGAAAAAATTGACCCGGGATCGCGTCGTGCCAATCATCCCAGCTAGGGTCTCTTGTGATACTTTGGCAAGAACCTTTTGAGGACGGCCTTGCGCACCATAGCGCGCCAGCAGCAATAGAGTGCGAGCCAGTCGTTTCTCGCTGGAGTTGAAGAGCTGATCTATTAGATCCTCCTCCACCCGGATGTTTCGCCCCAGCATATAGGCGATGAAGCGGTCGGAGAACTCGTGTTCTCCGTGGAGGACGCGAATCATCTCTTTTTTGTCAATGATCAGGACCGTGGTCGGAACAATCGCGGTCGCAGTCGCAATGCATTTGGACTGCCCCGCAAGGCAACCTTCTCCCAAGAAATCACCTGGTCCCAGAATGGCGACAACGGCCTCTTTGCCCATTGGGTTGACTACCGTTAGCTTCACGGCGCCTTGCTGAATATACATGACCGTTCTGGCGGTATCGCCCTGCGCGAAGATCGTTTTTCTCTTTCGAAACTCTCTGACGCTCCTCCCCAAACCCGACGATCCGAGAAAAGATTTCATATCGAAAACAGGACTTCGTGAACTCGCTTTTTGGAAAGACATCACCTAGCTCACGCCTGATTCTTGTAGCTGTTCAATACTGTACAGTTGGTACGATATCGTACATATCACCTCTGCGATTTGATGTCAACAATTGGCCGTAACTATAACGTTATAAGTACAAATACGGACGTAGTCCTACGGATTGCCGTAACATTCGGACGAAGTAAGCTAGGCTCATTGCTCGAAGGCGTCCATACCCCTGAAGCACATCGCCCTGCGGACAAGGCCGGGGGGGTGTTAATCTAGGAGACTGACAACCCCTGGCTGCAACCTTCTTCAATGGCTCATGTCTAATTTGCAGGTACTCACGTCAAACAGGGAAGCGGCGCACACTCGAACGAGAACGTCGCTTTCTTATTCTTGCGCTAAGTTACCCTTGTAGAAGTGGATGAGGCCGAGCCCGTGGGGTTGAACCGAATTACGCCGGTCTGATCGGAATAGAAGTAGCGCTGCCCCGTCGTGCCTGGAGTTACCGGCTGGCGCTTCTAACATGAGAATTTACCTAAGGTTGTACGAAGGACATTCTTACGCCTTTGTGAACGCCGGCCTGAAGCAGAATCCCGGCCTGTTCCGCCGCAATCGGATGGCTGAAATAATAGCCTTGCCCCTCATCGCATCCATGGCGCTGAAGGAACTTGAGCTGGGCGCTGTTCTCCACTCCCTCCGCAATTACTCGCAGCTTCTGGCTGTTGCCAATATTGATCATGGCACCGACAATGCTCGCATCACTCGGGTCGGAAGTAATCTCGTTCACGAAGGATTGATCGAGCTTCAATGCATCCACCGGGAAACGCCGAAGATAAGTAAAACTGGAATAACCGGTGCCAAAGTCGTCGATTGCCAACTGCACACCCATGGCTTTCAATGCGCGCAGTGTGACTAATGTAGATTCCGCGTCGTCCATCAGCGCGCTCTCGGTCATTTCCAGCTCTAAATTCGGAGGATCTACCCCCGTCGCAATCAGTACGGCCCGGACTCCTGACAGAAAATCCTTGTCTTCGAGCTCGGCCGCCGACACGTTTATAGCTACCGACACAACTCCAATACCCGAATCGCTCCATGCTCGAGACTGTTTACATGCTTCGAGTAATACCCACCGCCCGAGAGGAAGCATCAAGCCGCACTCTTCCGCGACGGGGATGAACTGCGCCGGGGATACTAATCCCCTCTGCGGGTGTAGCCAACGTACCAGCGCCTCTACTCCTGTGATCTGCCCTGTCTGAAGATTGAATTTAGGCTGATAGTGCAGCAAAAACTCGTTCCGCCCGAGTGCGTAGCGCAATTCCCCTTCGAGCAAGCGTGCTTCTGCAAGTCGTGCGTTCATTTCCGGTCGAAAGAACTGATAGGTATTCCGGCCGTGTTCCTTGGCCTCATACAGCGCAGTGTCTGCCTTATCCATCAAGCTGTGGGCGTCTGCCCCATCGGTCGGGTAAGTGCTTACACCGATGCTTACACCGACATCAAGACTCTTGTTATCAAAATTATGCGGCGCACTGATCGCCCTAATGATTTTTCTCGCGCTGACGGCCGCGTCCTCCCTCCGCTCAATTTGGGAGAGGAGAATCACGAATTCATCCCCGCCTTGCCGGCTTACCGTGTCCGTCCGCCGGACGGAACTCACCAGTCGCTTGGCTACCGACTGCAGCAGCTTGTCGCCCACCGCGTGACCTAAGGAGTCATTGATCTTTTTGAAGTCATCTAAATCCAGAAACATCACCGCGAGTTGCTTGCACTGGCGCACCGCCAGTGAAATCGCTTGCGTCAGCCGGTCGTTGAACAGAACTCGGTTTGGCAAATCAGTCAGGGAATCGTGTCGCGCTTGACGCGACAACTCGACTGATCTGGCTCGAGCGGCGCTCACGTCGTGAAATGCCACGACGGCCCCCGTCACGCTCCCATCCTGGCCATGGGTATACGTCACTGTATTTTCAATTCCAAGCTCGAAACCATCGCGGCGAATCAGGACGCAATTTACGCAAGACGCTGTCGGGCTTGCGTTCTTGTATTCCCCGATTGCGATTTCAAGAGCGGCGCGAACAGTTTCACCGCTGGCTCCCTCGACAATCCGAAGTACTTCCGAAACGGGACGCCCTAAGGCCTCCTCGCGGCACCAACCGGTCATCGTCTCCGCCATTTGATTTAGGTAAATGACGTTGCCGTGTATATCTGTGCGCAGGACTGCCTCCCCGATAGAAACAAGTGCCAGGCTGGTGGCCTCAATTTCCAACACCGTTGTTTCGGCCTCACGGTGATCCATCATCGCGTGCACAGCCCGTCTCAGCCGATAGCTATCGGCTGGGTTCTTGATCACGTAGTCTTGGGCCCCGCGCTCTACCGCTCTCCTCGCGCTTTCCTCCGAATCGAGCCCACTTAAAATCAAAATCGGCACGCGAGGCGAGACCTTCAGGAGGTTGTCGAGCGCCTCGAGCTCGTGACGCTCGGGCAATGCGAGATCGAGCACTACGGACCCAATACCGCCGCTACGCAACCGCTCGATCCCGCTGGAGAGATCAGTAACCCACTCCACACGGAACCGCTCGTCCGAAACCGAACCCAATTCGTTCAATATTCTCGCCGCATCGTCTGCTACGGCTTGGATCAGCAGTACGCACCCGGCTGCGCCTTTTGAGTTCGTTGGCTTCGCAGCTGTAAGCTGGCTCGGCATCTGGATTACTCCAACGACCGCGACGCACTTGCCTTGGTTGAATCCGCAGCCATGAAACGCAGCACTTGATGCTTCAACTGCGCATCCACCTCATCCGCAATGGTCACAACGTCGGGAAGTAGCATTTCGAACTCTAAATGCTTCACATTCTCGTGTAGGGTCGTAAAAATGGTGACCTGCAAGAGGCGCGACTCCTCGACCACCATCGCTACCGTGTAGCCTTGGTTGCGTCGCAAATCTCCATGAATGGCCGCCGCTTCCGAAATCGGAGCTTTTGTCCCTGCGTCCAGACGCAACCGCGCAATCACTTCATGCAGAAGATGAGGAAGGTGGCCCGTGCGTTCTTCAAAGGTCAGATGAATACAGGTCAGGTCTGGCTCGAGATCGACCCGGGAAAGCCACGCCTTAATCAGATTGTCGAGCTCGCGTTCGAGAATGTCCGCCACACTCTCAACTGTGGCGGCCCCGCGCGTACTGGAAACAGTTGCAAACTCCACAGACTTGTTCATTTCACCCTCGACGCCCGATGCAGCTCGCTGCGATTCCCCACAAGGTTATTTGCCTGGCGGAAGTCGGTCAGTTCGCTTTGGTACACATTCTTATCAGTAACCGCAACGATTCTAGGTACAAACACTGACGTAGTTTTGCGGATTGACGCGGGAATTAGAGGATGCATGGTTAGCGAATTGTCCGAAGGCGTGCATGATCCTCAAACTTATCGCCCTAGTCTACGTCAGCCTCGCCAACCAAAATCGAGAAATCGTCATTGATGCGTCCGAGGACGGGCTGCAATTTTGGGCCGACGCTCCGCTCGAGCACGAGCACGCATGCTCCCGGTGCGATTTACGTTCAAACCCCTTAGCGAAATCGTATGGATGGACGAATCGAAGAGGACAGTTGACTTGTGACTCAATAGCCTACCGGAGGCTGAGCGGGCGGACCTCCGTAAGTGGTTCGAGCAGAGCGCTCGCCTGCTGCCGACTCGATTGGATGTTGCGGGCGAGCAGACCACAGCAATGACGTACGCGAGGGAAGCGGGAGTGGTGCGCGCCTGAAGGCGATCACGGGCAGAGTCAGGGTCCCGAAGTACTCTTTCACTCGAGTACAGCCATATTTTATAAAATTCGATATTGACCGTTTTTTATGACTATAGTATGTTTAAGTAGTCAAGAGGACCATACTGTGACGATCAAGAACAGGAAATCAATTCAGGAAATTGCTATCTCCGAATTCAAAGCGAAGTGCCTGTCGCTGCTCGAAGAAGTCAGTAAGACGAAAACTCCGCTGCGGATAACCAAACGCGGCAAAGCGATAGCAGACGTGGTTTCAGTGGATCCAGAGACGGATGAACGCAACTGGTTAGGCTCAATGTCCGACAGTATGGATATCGTCGGTGACGTAGTGGCCCCAGTCATCGATATTCAGAAAATTGAGGCGCTGAAAGATTGAAACTCTTGCTTGACACGCATATTTGGCTCTGGAGTTTGGCCGAGCCCAAGCGACTATCGCGACGCGTCCAGCATGAATTGAGAGATCTCAATAACGAACTGTGGCTTTCTCCAGTCAGCATCTGGGAAGCCCTGCTGTTGCATGCCAAAGGTCGGATACAGTTGCACGTCAGCGTCCGAGATTGGGTGACGAGATCAACTGTTTATATGCGCGAAGCACCATTGACACACGAGATCGTCGTCGCCGCTCAAGAATTGCCGCTCCCGCATCAAGATCCCGCGGATCGGTTTTTGGCTGCCACGGCGGAGGTACTTGGCCTGACTCTCGTGACTGCGGATCATCGGCTCTTGGGCTTGGGAAGAATCGCAACACTGTCGAACCAATCATGACGAGGGGCCTGGGTTCGATAGGTTCCATCCGCTCAAAGGATTTAGTTAGAACTGAGTCGGCTGCTTCCCTCAACTTTCCGCATGTTGGAACGGTAGATTCGGTCTCATTTGGCTCGAAGGCGGAGCTGGTCGAAACACGGCCTATGGTTTTGCAAGTGGCGATTCCTCGCTGGGTTTCCAGTTTGAAAAACGCAAAGCCATGAGTTGAGCATCAATACGTGATCTGAATAACGCTATGGTGTGGCGTTCTCTAGTCAGCCACCTGAAGAGCGATCCTGTTGCATGCCAAACTTCGGATAGCGCGGAAGCCGCGCAACTGCAAGCCATGGAAGCTTCGTCGAAAGTAAAACACAATACTTAGTTGTGTCTGTGAAATGACTGAATGACACTATCAAAATTTTCACGCCCCCGTCGCGTTCACGGCGAGGGAACAGCGAACGAGTCGCCGCCAGCGGGCCACGTGACGGATGAAATGGATTACTTCAGATTGCCAACAATCCGAGCATATTCCTCATAACAAGCTACGTCGACGTGCATGGCTCTGGCACGCCCCGAGACCGCACCGACTGCTTTAAAACCACGTAGCACGGCGATAGACCTCATAGCGCTTTCCGAACTTTGCTCGGAGCACCGTGTGCTCCCTGTGGGCATTTCTGATCTGCAGCGGCACCAAGATGACCAAAAGCAGCAGCACATACCAATGACCTACGGCAAGTGCAATCCCGCAAAGGGTCAAATCGACAAACACGTACATGGGATGTTGCAAGCGCGAGTATAAACCGTGCGTTACCAGATCATTTGCCTCGGGAGTTACCGCAAACGACTTTCCTAGCTGCACCCTTGCCAGAACCGTTAGTGCAAATGATATGGTGGCAAGCATCAGCCCGGCAAAAGTCTCCCCATTCATTTTTTCGCTCCTCAATCATGCGTCGGTTACTGTTCAGTCTAGCCGAACAAGATGTGCATCGCGCTGGAATGACGGACAACAACAACCCCCTAACGTCCCGGTTGCCGACCACTCAGACATAAACACGTTCTTGGCTGGCATTCTTCAACACTCCTCGGGCGCGTGAAGAGATTCGGGCAAGTATCCTGTGCCGTCGACCCTTACGTTGACCACACATTTCTCGTTGGAATATTTTGATCGCCGTCGCGCACAAGTTCGAGATCCGTGCATTCCTGGCACTTCGAGATTCCCTGCGGATTTACCAAATTGAAGTCGAAACAATCTGCGATTCTGGTCGCAACATCGCATCCGGAAGCTTTGTTCTCGCCATTGGCTGACGGCATGAGAATGAGCGGCCTCAGAGAAATCCCATCTCGTTCTCGAGTGCGCTCATTACTGTAATTTTTTGAAGAATATAAGGGATTTGCCCTATCCACAGACGATTTTTTCCGTATACGGTATCGATGGTTTCTGTGGCATTCGGAAAATGCCACGTATAAGGAGAACAATATGGCAGAACTAAGAGCAGTGAGATACACAGACATCGTCCCTGCAAAGAAAACGGTTATAGGCAGCAAAGTCGTCAACGCACAAAACGAGGATCTCGGAAAAATCGAAGACATCGTACTCGATGCCGGAGCTGGCCGAATTGCTTACGCGGTTCTATCGTTCGGAGGCTTTCTGGGAATGGGAGATAAGTATTTTGCTATTCCCTGGAACGCCTTCCACTTTAACTTGTCAGAAAAGCATGCCGTCCTGAACGTCGATAAGAAACTTTTGGAAAATGCTCCCGGTTTCGATAAGAACAGCTGGCCGAACATGGCGGATGCCACTTGGGGCAGCGGCATCTATAAACACTATGGCTACACCCCTTACTGGGAATAAATGCCGGGCACAATGAAGCCTCGTCAAGGAACCTGCTAATTAACTACGACGATTCGGTCGCCCGGCCTAACCGGGCGACCTTCGTTCTCGCTCACGCCAACTGAGTGCTCTGAATAAGCGCCGACGCTACAAATCTCAAATATGCAGTTTTGTGGATTTCACGATCATTTGAGGAGTCCGAGCCATTGTCAGCACGCAGAAAATCCAAGATGGTTACGGATGCTGATTTCGGCTGCTGTGTCCTCGTAAAAACATTCGCTTGGGCGATGCCACCAATTAGTTCAAAATACTTTAAAGCCTCAAGCAAGTGCTTGCGACCTAGCGAAAGGAATTGCGATTGAAAATCACAGTTGTTGGCTGCGGTTACGTCGGCCTGGTTACGGGCGGGTGCCTCGCGGAAATCGGGCACGACGTAACGTGTACGGATAGCGATCTCGCCAAAATTCACACGCTCGAGCAGGGCAAGCTTCCCATTTTTGAACCTGGACTGGACGAAGTGATTGCAAAGAACCGGCGCGAATCGCGCCTGCGCTTCGATTCCGAACCCGCGAAGGCTGTCGCGGCCGCGGATGCCATTTTTATCTGCGTCGGAACTCCGCCTTTGCCGAATGGCGATGCCGATTTGAGCGCGATTGACAGCGTGGCTCGCGTCATCGCCGCGGAAGCTCGCGGCACAAAGCTCGTCGTCGAGAAGAGCACGGTCCCCGCGCAAACGGGGCAGCAACTAAAACGCGCGCTCGGAATCTACGGACGCGGCAGCGGCGCGGAATTTCGAGTGGCATCGAATCCGGAGTTTTTACGCGAAGGAACAGCGGTGGGCGATTTTCTGCATCCAGATCGAATCGTGGTGGGCGTGGACGACCCGGAAGCCGAAAAGCAGCTTCACGAAATCTACCGGCCTGTGCTCGAGCAGAAGTTCAATTGCCCGGTGCACGCGACGGCCTGCCCGCCGGTTGAACCGCCGCTGTGGATGGTGACGACGATCAATAGCGCGGAGCTCATCAAGCACGCATCGAATTCCTTTCTGGCATTGAAGATTTCTTACGCAAACATGGTTGCCGATCTCGCGGAGCGGCTCGGCGCGGATGTGGAAGAAGTGTTGCGCGCGGTGGGCAAAGACGCGCGAATCGGCACCAGCTTTTTCCGCGCCGGCCTTGGCTTTGGCGGATTCTGCCTGCCGAAAGATTTGCAGGCGTTTGTGCGGCTTGCCGAGCGCTGCGGAGTGGACTTCACGTTGCTAAAGGAAGCTGAGAAGATCAATCACAAGAGAATCGACCACGTTGTTGAGAAGATTCGCCGCGCTTTGTGGGTGGTTCGTGGCAAGAAAGTGGGAGTCCTTGGGCTGGCGTTCAAGGCAAATACAGACGACATTCGATTTGCACCGGCAATTGACCTGGTGGAACGATTGATGGTTGAGGGAGCCCACGTCCGCGCGTTTGATCCTGAAGCCATGGAAAAGGCGCACGAGAGTCACCCGAAGCTGAATCTCGGGAAAACAGCATACGAAGTGGCGGAAGACGCCGATGTCCTCGTGGTGGCGACGGAATGGCCGGAATTCCGCAAGCTGGATTGGGCGCGCGTTCGCGATTCGATGGCGCGGCCGCTTATCGTGGATGCGCGGAACTTGCTCGGACCTGCCGAAATGAAGGCGCTTGGCTTTGAGTATCACTCCGTGGGTCGGCCTGACGACGAAGCGCATCATAACCGGCACTAACTCTCGCTCAGCGTGTTGCGACCTCGGGCTCTAGCGCTTGGTTTCCGTCTCCGCGATTTTCTTTTGGAAGTATTCGAGCGTGTAGCGAAGTCCCTCGGCGAGTCCCACTTTTGGCTCCCAATTCAGCACCCGGCGCGCCTTGCTGATGTCTGGGCAGCGCTGCTTCGGATCGTCCTGCGGCAATGGCTTGAAGATGATTTCCGCTTTTGTGTGTGTCAGCTCGCGAATTCTCTCCGCAAATTCCAGGATAGTGATTTCCTGCGGATTGCCGATGTTGGTCGGCTCGTGCTCGTCTGAATCGAGAAGCTTCATGAGGCCATCGACGAGATCGGCGACGTAGCAGAAGCTGCGCGTTTGTTTTCCACTGCCATAGACGGTGATAGGTTTTCCCGTTAGCGCCTGATACAGAAAATTTGGGAGCGCGCGGCCATCGTTCAATCGCATTCGCGGGCCGTAGGTATTGAATATCCGCACGATGCGCGTGTTCACTTTGTGGTAGCGATGGTAGGCCATGGTCATCGCTTCGGCGAAGCGCTTGGCTTCGTCGTAGACGCCGCGCGGTCCGATGGGATTCACGTGGCCCCAGTATGTCTCCGGCTGGGGGGTAACTTCGGGATCGCCGTAGCATTCGGATGTTGAAGCCAGGAGATACTTGGCTTTTTTCGCGAGCGCGAGGCCCAGCGTGTTGTGCGTCCCGAGGGCACCGACTTTCAGCGTCGGGATAGGCAGCTTCAGGTAATCGTCGGGACTGGCGGGCGACGCGAAATGGAGCACGGCGTCGAGATGGTCGTCAATGTTGATATAGCGTGTGACGTCATGCTGGACAAAACGAAATTTAGGATGCGAGACAAGATGCGCAATATTTGGCGCAGCTCCCGTCACGAGATTGTCCATGCAGATGACGTCCCATCCGCGCTCGATGAGTTTGTCGCTAAGATGCGAACCCAGAAAACCCGCGCCGCCGGTAATCAATGCGCGCAATGGAAATCCTCCTCGACTATCAAATCACGAAATTGAACTTACGGGTGCTGCGAATCCGCCGGGTACGCCGTGGTGTGATCGTGAACGACCCGCCAGCCTTCCGGAAATTTACGCACGATCAGCGTGAAGACTCCTGTCGGATTATCTTTCTTGCGCTGCAAATGAAATTCGCCGAGAACATACGCGGAATCTTTGGACAGCATCTCGATTTGCAAATTCGCGAAACTGAGCTGGCCCATGGCAGTCGCATCGGGATAACTTTTGCGGTAGCGCTCAAGGACGTTCGAATATCCTCGCAAAATTCCGCCGGCGCCGACGAACTCGGTCTTTTCCGAGTTCCAATATCCCGTCATGAACGTGGGAATATCGCCGCGATTCCAAGCCGCAGTTTGATCGTCGAGCACCTTACGAATCGCTTGCTGATCTTGTTGTTCCGAATGACGAGATTCCGCCATTACGGCCGTGAGGAAGAACGTTGAAATGAACAGCATCGCGGCAAAGGCCGCAAAGTTGCGCTTCAGCATGTAACCTCCTGGCGTACAGGTCCTTCATCTTTAACCACTTACAGCGTATTTGCCAACGCGCGCCCGGCGTCAAACAGTGGACCCACCGGTACGAAAGTTTGGCCACCGAAGGATACACCACAAACAGTACGAACTACCCATTGTTCAGAACACGAGCAAACAGCACAATGGTCGTGTCAATGATATCCGCACTCATCTTCGTGATCTCACTAGCGGCCCTCGGCCAGTTTGCGCTTCTCTCCTGGCGAGCCGCGTTCCTCACCGTGGCTGCAAAGCCCGTGTCTGAGGAGATCCGCGCAGCGCTCGGCGCGTACGCGCCGGCGTCAGAGACTGAGAATTTCCAGTCGGCTGCCGAATGGCTGAAGCTGAGCCCGAACCTGGGCGGCGAAGATCGCAGAATCTGGCCGGTGCGGTTGTATTTTGTCGCGCTCCGAGGAATCAGCGCGGCCACCAAATTCGTAGCTCCCTCGATGGCAGGCTGGTCGCAGCGCGAGATGAGTGCCTGCGCGCGCTTCGTCGCCGTCGTCGCAGGCGAGCGCCTGCAACGCAATCGCCTCTGCATGGCGCAGATGCAATCGTTCTAATCCTCGCGTTTGAGCGTCCAGAAGCCTCAAATCAGATCAGAAATAAATCGTTCAGTACTCCCGGAGGCAGGGCCTCCGGGCTCTGAATTTTGTTTCGATGCGTAACTCAGTAGGCCCAGCGAAGAAGAATGGCGCCTGAGGTGTAGCCTGCGCCGACCGCCACCAGAAGCACCAAATCGCCTTTGCGGAGGCGCTTCTGCTCCAGCGCATCCATCAATCCGAGAGGAATCGTGCCCGCCGTGGTGTTGCCGTAGCGATCGATATTGACCATGACTTTCGAATCATCCACTCCGAGGCGTTCCTGCATCGCGCGAATGATGCGCAAATTCGCCTGGTGCGGGACGACGAGTGCGAGATCGTTGCTAGTGTACCCGTTGCGCTCGAGGAGTTGCGTGGCAAGCTCGCACATGCGGCGCACAGCGTACTTGAAGACGTGCTGCCCTTCCTGATGTACGTAATGCATTCGCTTATCGACCGTCTCATGTGTGGGCGGATGCAGCGAGCCGCCTCCGGGCATATACAAATTGCAGCCGCCCGAGCCGTCCACGTCGTGCGAAAAATCGATTATGCCGTCGGTGTTCGGATCGCTGGGCTCGAGCAGGACAGCGCCCGCGCCATCGCCGAATAAAACGCACGTGGCGCGATCCTTGAAATCGAGAATCGAAGTCATCACATCCGTGCCGATGACCAGGACTTTCTTGTGTGCGCCTGAGTGCACGAACTGAGCGCCAATCGTCAACGCGTAGGCGAAGCCGGAGCACGCGGCTGAGAGATCGAATCCCCATGCATTCTTGGCTCCTAGGCGATCTTGAATCAGGCAGGCCGTGGCGGGAAACAGCATGTCCGGAGTGACGGTGGCTACGATAATGAGTTCGATTTCCTCTGGATCGACGCCGTTCGTTTCCAGGAGTTTTCGCGCTGCTTCCGTGCCGAGATGGGACGAAGCCACGCCGGGATCGGCATAATGGCGCTCGCGAATACCGGTGCGGGTGCGAATCCATTCATCGTTCGTGTCCACGCGCTTTTCGAGATCGAAATTCGTGACTACGCCCGGCGGAACGTATCCCGCAACGCCTGTAATTTTCGCTGCAATACGCTTGCTCATTCACACCCCGTGAAAATGTAATCCGCGATTGTACGCAATCGCGCTCCATTGCCGCAAGAAAAACGGCCTTTACCCGGCTCCCGCGATGCCTGAATTCGATTGTGACACTAAACCTTCCCAGGAAGAA
Organism: Candidatus Acidiferrales bacterium; assembly: GCA_036513895.1. Lineage (GTDB taxonomy): Bacteria > Acidobacteriota > Terriglobia > Acidiferrales > UBA7541 > Palsa-147. The sequence continues at coordinate 49,666 of DATBYF010000112.1, forward strand.
TTTCGTAGCGAAAGGAAATTAACGCGGTTTTGCGCAACATCGCGGCGACCGAGCAGTACTTCGATTCGCTCAATTCAATCGTATCGCGAACGGCTTTCTCATCGAGCGATCCGTACAATCGATATATGAGGTCGAGCTTCGTCCAAACTGCCGGAATCTCGCTCGCGCGTTCGCCGGTGATAACGATTTCCAGCCGCTCGAGTTTCTGCCGTTTTTTCGCGAGGATCGCGACCACATCGGTTGCCGTGCAGGTGCCAAGAGCTGCCAGCAGCAATTCCATGGGTCCGGGGGCGGAGTTGTTCGCTCGGTCCGCATCAATCGGAATCGTGTGACCTGAAGGCAGCGTCACCAGAAACTCCTCCTTCTCCACCCAGACTACGGTCGCCGTTTGCATAAGATTCTCCCTCGTCGAATTAAATATACACGGAGGCCTTGTATTGAGGGCTAAAGCGAATGGTTGTGGAACGCACGCAGAATCGGATTACAGCGCTGCGGTTTTCGGGTGTTCTTCGTTGAAATCCAGTTCGGCGGGTTGGCGCTCAGGCTGGGACGGCCGGCGCATGATTTCCACGAACGACTGCACGAACTTGGGATCGAACTGGCTCGCGGCGCAACGCTCGATCTCCGCGAGCGCGTCGTCGGTGGAGCGCGGTTTCTTGTACGCACGCTCAGAGGTGATCGTATCGAATGCATCGGCAATGGCGATGACGCGCGCGCCAAGCGGAATCTGTTCGCCTACCAGCCGCTGCGGATAACCTGAGCCGTCGAAGTATTCGTGATGGTGCTTGACCATGAGCTGAATTCGAGCCATCGCGCGGAGGGGCTCGAGCAGCCGCGCGCCAAGTTCGGTGTGGGATTTCATCACTTCCCATTCGGAAGCGTCGAGCGGCCCTGACTTGTTTATGATTGTTTCGGGAATGCCGACTTTGCCGACGTCGTGCAGAAGCGCGGCGAGCCGGATTTCTTCCACGTCCGAGGGATCGAGTTGAAGCGCTGAAGCGAGCAGCGCCGCATATTCGGAAACTTTTTGCGAGTGCCCGTGCGTGTATTGATCTTTGGCATCCACTGCATGGGCAAGCGAGGTCACGGTCTCGACCACCGTCGGGGGCAAAAGATGGATTGACTCATTGCCGCCCTCCTCGGCGAGCGAGCGCGTGAACTGCTCGATGCGCCGGCGAATTTCGTCGAAAGCTTCGGGGCCGGTTGTAAATTGGCGCTTGAGCGCGACGCCGAGATAGGCTTCGAGAACGTCCTGCTTCCAGAGTTTCGTCTTTCCGGGGTCGAATGGTTCCGGAGTCGAAACCGCGTTGCCGCCCTGATGTTTCGATAGATACATCGAAGAATCCGCCACCTGAATCAACTCTTGCGGCGTCGAGCCATGTATGGGGAAGCCCGCGATGCCGAAACTCGCGGTGATATTTTTATCGCGAAGCAGCGGGTCCGATGCCACCCATCCGCGCAATTTGGAAGCAAGTTGCCGAGCCTGCTCGATGCTCGTCTCCGGCATGAGAATAACGAACTCATCGCCGCCGTAGCGGGCCACGACGTCTGAGCGCCGGCAATTCTGCTCGAGAATATGCGCCACGCGCTGCAGGACCACGTCACCTTCTAGATGCCCGTAGAAATCGTTTACAAATTTGAATCGGTCGAGGTCCATCAAAACAAGCGCAAACTGCCGCGTCGCGCGCGTCGAGCGCTTCCATTCGGCCGATAGGGCTTCCATCAGGAATCGGTGCGTCTTGACGTTCGTGAGTCCGTCCGTGATCGCCTGTTCCTGTGCCTTCTGGAACGTGATGGCGTTGTGTAGCGCGCCAGCGAATAGGTCGGCAAGCGTCCTGAGAAGCTGCATCTCTTCTTTGGTGAACTCGGCGAACGTGGCGGATTCCACGTATAGAACGCCTAGCATTTGGTCGGCATAGAGCACTGGCAGCGCTGCGGCGCAAATACTGCCCTGCAAGACCGTCTGGAGAGTGTTTTGGCGAACCTCGCGCACGATTTCGGGTTGGCCAGAGCGCGCCACGTGGCCGACCAACCCCTCGCCGATCGGAATTCTCCTGCCAAGCGCATCGCGCCGCGTGCCTGCTTCCGCCTGCACCACCACTTCTCTGGTGGAATAATCGAGTATGGCGATGCCAATGTGATCGTACGTCAGGCCTTTTTCCATCTCCGACGCGATCTTCCAGAGCATTTCTTCGGGGTTAAGCGTTGTAATCGCATGGCTGGAGATGGCATTCAGAAGCGAAAGGTGCCGCGCTTTGCGCTGTTCCTCACCGAAGAGACGCGCATTTTCAATGGCGATGGAAGCCTGGCTGGCCAGCACGCGCAGCATCTCCAGATGCCCTTCGTCGAAAACTCTCTCGCGTGCGCTGTGGACTGCCATCACGCCGATGGCGTGATCGTGCAGCACTAGCGGTACGCCGCAGAAGCAACCGAGGCTATGGATTGGCTCGATGCCCAGGCGCTTCAGTTGCTCGCCCACGTTGTCGCGAATCAAAATCGGCTGGCGATTCTGCACAATGTATTCGGTGAGATGGTTCCCCGCGGGACGTTCGCCAGTCGGCATGCGATCGTTCTCGTCAATTTCAAGCTGGAAACGCACCATAACGTCGCCCGGCTCGTAAAACGCAATGTAGAAGCTGCTCACGTCAAGCAGGCGGCTCATTTCCGTGTAGATTCTCTCGAAGAGCGCATCTGTTTCGAGTGTTGAGCTCAGCACACGTCCGATTTCGTTGAGGATGTGAAGTTCTTCGCTGCGCCGCGAAGTCTGCTGGACGAGGTAACTGTTTTCGACAGCCATTCCGATCTGATGCCCGAGCGCGAGCAGGAGGCGTAGTTCCGCTGCCGTGAACTGCCGCCTGTCGGGAGTTCCGAGAAGCAGAACGCCGAATACGCGTTCCTTGGATTGCAGGCTGATTCCGATGACGGTGTTGAGTCCCTGCGCGAGCAGTTCCTCGCGAATCTTTTTGAAGCCCTTTTCGCGCTCCAGTGCTTCCCAGTTCGCGCTGCGGTCCAAATCGTGCAGCACCATCAGGCCGCCGAGCCGCGAAACCATTTCGACGACAAAGTGATCCAGTTTATCGCTCTGGAGCGCTGCGCAGAATGTGTCGTTCAACCCGGTGGCTACAACTGATGTTGGACCGTCCTTCTCCCCATAGTGCAGGCAGAGGGCACCCGCGGGGATCCGCACGACGTTGAGGACGCGATCGAGAGCTTGCGCCAGCATTTTCGGAATTTCGCTTCCCGAAAAGCTCGATGTGGCCAGATTCAGGCTCGATAACGCCAGCATGTTCCGCTCGACGCGACGCCGTTGTTCCTCGTAAACGCCCATCACCATCACGACGCCGGTGAAGAACTGCGGCACGATGACGAACGAATGCAGGTGAATGCCGGTAAGTGAAGGCGTGGCCGGCTGAATAGCGGCAAGTAGCACCAGAACGCCCCACGCCGCGAATGCTAACGCCAGGAGAAAATCTGAACGCGAGTCCTGTTTCTGGCCGCCGTGAAGGAACGTTCGCGCGGTGAGGAGCAGCATTACGCCCGCTCCGATTGTCACCGGCAATATCACCCAGCCTTTGCTATAGGCCACCGCCCACAAGGCCGAACCACCTCCGATGAGCGCGAGTCTCAGCGTCCACGGAGACTGGCTCGCATAAAGCCTCGCTGCCGCGACGAACGCCAGGGACGCGACCAGCAGAAACCAATCGCGCATCGCTATCACGTTCAGCGCGGCGCTTCCGGGTTCCGGCAGAGGGCCAGTCGGCGAAAATGGGATCAGACCGATAACAGGCAGGACGAACGAGATCGAAATCAGAATCCACGCAAACGACCACGCCCACAGGTAGGCCTGGCGCTTCTCGCGGTAAATTGACCCGAAGAAAACCGCGAGCAGCAACGAACTCGCAAGTAGAACACTTCCACTCATGTCAAACGAGCGTCAACGCCCGTAACACCGTTCAATTCGGCACATCCCCCTTCACGCCGAGAGTAACAAGAAATACGCAATCCGCTACGGCGTCTATGCCCTTGCGTTTCCATGAGGTTAACGGCCGTGCGCTGCCCCTTGGCGGCGCTGGGGACGATGTGCCACCTACAGACCCGGGCAAAAAGGCACTGAATACACATTAAGTGCTTCCATCCCGGCTCACAACGGTACGAAAGTACTCAAAAATCGCGTATTCGAATGCATTTCTTTGCGCGGCTCGATTTTGCGCGGGCATTCCGCTAAGATGCAGGATTCTCCACACGGAAGGAAAGTGTCTTGTCGGTGTCTGCTTCGTCGAAACCTCGCGTTCGGTTCGCACCGTCGCCGACGGGCTATCTGCACGTCGGCGGTGCGCGCACGGCGCTGTTTAATTGGCTGTTCGCCAAGCACGAAGGCGGCACGCTGCTCTTGCGCGTGGAAGATACCGACGTTGAGCGCAATCGCCCCGAGCTAGTTGAGGGCATCCTCGACAGCCTGCGTTGGCTTGGAATCGAGTGGGATGAAGGCCCCTACTTCCAATCGCAACGGCTGGGTTTGTATCGCGCCGCCGCCGAAAGCTTGCTCGCGAGTGGCGCCGCTTACGCATGCTACTGCCAGGCTTCGCAATATGCGGGCGCGGATGCCGGCCCTCCCATCGAAGAGGTTGAAGATGACGGGGACCTCGAGAAAAGCGCGGATGCGCGCAAGAGTTTTCGCCGGAGCGCGTGTTCGTGCGTTGATCTGACGCCGGAGGAACGCGCTCAAAAGAATACCGCTGGCGAGCCATACGCGATTCGCTGCCGCGTTCCCAAATCTGGTGTGTCCAAATTCGAAGATGCCGTCTTCGGGCCGCGCGAGGTGCAGAACGAGGAGATCGAAGACTTCGTGTTGCTGCGATCAAATGGCTTGCCCACGTATCAATTGAGCGTCGTCGTAGACGACATTGATATGCGCATCAGCCACGTTATCCGCGGCGCGGACCATCTCTCAAACACGCCAAAACAGGTGCTCATCTACCAGGGGCTGGGCGAGAAGCCGCCGATCTTCGCGCACGTTCCGCTGATTCTGGGCCCGGATCGCACGCGACTTTCCAAGCGCCACGGCGCGACGAGCGTCACTTCGTATGTCGAGGAAGGATTTCTGCCCGAAGCGTTTCGAAATTTTCTGGCGTTGCTGGGGTGGTCGCCGGGCGAAGATCTGGAGTACTTGCCGACGCCCGAGCTTGTCGCGCGCTTTTCGCTCGGCGGCGTGAGCCGTACCAACGCCGTGTTCGATCGCGCCAAGCTCGAGTGGTACAACGCCCAATATCTTCAGAAGATGCCGATTGATGAGCTGTTGCCGCACGTTGAGGCGCAGTTGCGCATGGCCAAGATTTGGCAGGACGAATGGGGCGGCGAGCAGCGCGATTGGTTTGCGCGAACCGTGGATCTCGTCCGCGCAAGGACGCGGCTCCTGCCCGATTTCACCACATGGGCGCGCGCATTTTTCACCGATGATTTTGAATATGAATCGGACGCGACAGAGAAATTCTGGAAAGATGAGAAAGTTCCCGTGCTGCTCGATAAATTGGCAAACGCCCTCGAAGCTTTGCCCGATTGGAATCACGACGCGTGCGATCAGGCGCTGCGCCAATTGGCCGCTGCCGAGGGAGTCAAAGCCGGTCTGCTGATCAATGCCACACGCGTTGCGATTGTCGGCCGCGCTGTAGCGCCGCCGCTATTCGACACGATGGTTGCGCTGGGCCGCGATCGCGTGGTTACGCGCATTCGACGCGCCCTGCTCACCCTGAAGAAATAATCTAGATGAAGTCTGGAATTACTTGGGGCATTACTCGCGGCATTACGTGAATTGCTACTTGGACTGGCTCTTGAAGATTTCAGGGTGGGCGGCGTGCGGCTTCGCGTTCGCCGCCACTATTTTCACATTCACGGGTACTGCAACTTTTGCCGGCGGCAAACATGCCGACATATTGCACGCCTGAAATCGCAATGTAAAAGGCAGCGTTGCCTCACCTTGAGCCGCCCCGGCCTCCGCCGCCATCTTCACGCGAATCGTGACGCTTCCCGAGTACACCGAGAGCTTTTCCTTCGAGAAATCGAACTGCAGCATTTGCCCGTCGGGATATGTCGTACCCGTTTCGCGAAATCCCGGCGCCGACGCGAGCGTTACGCCAGTCGGAATCAGATATTCCTCCGATGGGGTGTGCGAATTCATGTGATAGCCGTTGAGAATATCTACGACGATGGCGACTTCGAACGGATGTCCGGCCGGAACTTCATCGAGCGAAACATACGCGTGCGGTTTTGCGACGGACGCTCCGCTCGGCAATGAAGAACCGGTTTGAGCCGCAATCTGCGGCACGCTAACGACTGCCAAGGCAAAGATGATAATGAAGCTCACCGCGATAGCTACGCTGAATCTGCGCCGTGCCTGCATCACACGCTCACCGTCGCGCCCAGTTGCTGCGTGAGAATCCGGCTCATCACTTGATTTAGCGTCTCGCCCGTCTTCTCCAGCACGAATGCGTTCGCGGTGTCCGACCACACAAGCTTGAAACTCGTGGCCAGCGCGGAAATCCACACCTGCCGCACCGGCGTATTCGGGCTGATCACGAACCGCGTTTCGTCCTCATCCTCGAATTCCACTTCGAGCTTGCCGCTGCCCCCCTCGACTTGAAAATCGTGCTCGTCGCCGATTTCCATCAGCCGGCGGCGCAGCGATTCGAACGCCGCGTCGCACCTCTTTTGAAATTCCTGTTCGTCCATCATCGCAATTCCATCATAACAATTTTAGATTAAGGCAGCCCGCGAGTGATTTGCAATAGCGCGCCAAATTTATAAGGCGTGTTGAATGGCTTTTTCCAAATGATTGTGGCTCACGACGCCCACCACACGCGTGTCGATTTTCCCATCGCGAGTGATTATAAAGCTGGTCGGCAAACCCATGATGCCGCCGAATTTCGTCCCGAGATCGTCGTTCCCAAGTACAACCGGATATGGAATCGGCAGCGATTGGCCATCCACATCGAATTTTTCCTTCGCAACGAACGGGCCCACCACCGACGCTCCTTCGTCATCCATCGCCACGCCCAGTATAGTGAAGCCTTTATCGCCGTATTTTTTCTGGAACTCGATCATCCACGGCGTTTCGATCTTGCACGGCTCGCACCAGGTGGCCCAGAAATTGACGAGCACGACTTTGCCCCGCAAGCTTCCAAGAGAAATCTCACTACCATCGAGCGACTTAAACGTCACGTTTGGCGCAGGCCCGAGCGGCCCTGAAATCGGCTCGTCATCCTCTTCCGCGCTGCTCTTATGCAGGAATTTCCCGCAACTCGTGAATGCGCCCATCACCGTCCCTAGAATTAATGCCAGCAATAGAAAAGGAAAATACTTCTTCATCCGGCCGACTCCTATCACAAAGAAAACCGATTCAGAAAATTCAACTTCCCGGAAAGCCAAGTCAGGCGATTCATGAATACCAGCCCGCCGATGGCCAGCAATAAAACTCCACTGCACACTTCCACAACATGCATGTGGCGCCGGAAGCGCTTGTAGAATTTCAAGAAACTACCAATCCCGATCGCAGTGAGAAGAAACGGAATCGCGAGGCCCGCAGAATAAACCGCCAGCAAAAACACGCCCTGCCAAATCGTCTGGTTCGTTGCAGCCATCGCCAGCACCGCAGCGAGAATCGGCCCGATACACGGCGTCCATCCGAAAGCGAACGCAAACCCCAGGAGAAAGCCGCTGAAGGCGCCGGGCTTCGCCCCGAGAGTCCTGAAATGAATGTCACGGTTCAACCAGCGCGTCAAAAACGGCCCGAGAAAGAAAATCACGGACGCCGAAAGAAAATGTACGGGGCGAATCCGCTCGCCAAACACACCCGGCTTCATCGCAACGAGAATTCCACCGGCGACAAATACGGCGCCGATCAGCGCTCCGAGAACGATCGAAATTTTCGCGAGCACGCCAGTGAGATGCAGCCCAAAAAGCAGAATGAACGAACCAGCGACGGGCGCCAGCAATGTGCGATTCTTCAGCAGAAATTCGCCGACGGCGCTGGCCGACGCACCAAACGTGATGAAGACAATCGAGAATCCCAGCACGAAAGCAAACGCCGAGCCCAGCACGCTCGCTCGATTGCCCTCGCCCTCGCTCAGTTGCTCGACGCCGATGCCCGAGAGCATCGAAACATATCCCGGCACCAGCGGGAGCACGCAGGGCGAAAGGAACGAGACAAGCCCCGCGAGAAACGCCGCGAAGATAGATACGTCACCCAATTTTTCTCTTCATGACTTCATGATAATGATGTGCGCTCGATTGGATTCGCTTGTGGCTGTGAAGTTCCCGCTTAAATCGTATTTTCTCATAGCAACGCGACACGCGCCGACTCTTTCTCCACTTCTCCAATTCGAAGCTCGTCATGGTTTCTACTCATAAGTTAGACGCACGCGGGCCGATTACTGGTAACGCAGAACACTCCAGGTGCCAGACGAATCTTACGCGCTTGCATCATTGAACCAGAAAACGACATCTCGCATCCTGCTCTACCGCAAGGATTTACATCGCGCCGTCAGCGGCGGAGGCTTCAGCCGCAATCTGCAGGAGTGTCGCCTCGTCCCAGCGCTTTCCGATAAGTTGCAGTCCGATTGGCAGCCCATTTTTTGTCCAACCGCACCGCATAGACATCGCAGGATTTCCCGACACGTTGGCGGGCCGGCTTAGCCGCACCATCGCCGAGCGCACCGTCTCTTCTTCGCCGAGAATTGTCACCATGCTTTCGCCGATTCGCGTCGCCGCAACGGGTGTTGCAGGCGCAACGATCACGTCCGCTGTGTCAAATGCCGCGTCGAACTCTGCGGTCGCGCGTTCCCGTGTTTCCATCGCCTGCAAATAATCAATGGCTTGCACCGTCGCGCCTTGCTCGAGCCGCTTTCGCACATCTTCCCCATATTCCTCGGCGCGCGCGGGATAGTAGCCCTGCGATTCGTGATATTGCCGCGCTTCCGCTAACGCAATCTGTGTTCCTGCTGCGCCCCAATTCGCTGCATCCGGCAATGAAATTTCTACGACGCTCGACCCTGCTCGTTCAAAACGATTGATCGCGGCGTCAATCGCCGCTTTTACTTCTTCATTCACGTGATCGAAGAAAAACTCGCTCGGCCGTCCGAACGTTAACTTTCTTGGCTTCGAGCGTCGCGATGTCCGCCTCGAAGATTTGCGCGTTGAAAAAGGCGAATGAAACGGGTGCCGCGTGTTCGATAAAACTTCGAGCAGCAGCGCCGCGTCAACCGCACTACGAGTAAGCGGACCCATATGGTCGAGACTCCGCGAAAGCGGAATCACCCCTCGACAGCTTACTCTGCCGAACGTCGGCTTCAGCCCAACGATTCCGCAAAGCGACGCCGGAATTCGAATCGAGCCGCCGGTATCCGTCCCGAGCGCCGCGAATGCCATTCCAGTCGTCACGGCAACGGCCGAACCGCCGCTCGAACCACCCGCGACGCGTTCACGGTCCCACGGATTGCGCGCCGGGCCATAGTGAGAATTCTCATTCGTGATCCCATAAGCGAATTCATGCATATTCGTCTTGCCGACGATGATCGCGCCGGCACGGCGCAGCGCCCGCACCACATCGGCATCCTCATCCGGCACGAAATCCGCTAGGATCTTCGAGCCCGCCGTCGTACGCAGGCCCTTCGTTTCGATATTGTCCTTCAGTGCAATCGGAATTCCGTGTAACGGGCCGCGATACCGCTTGCGCAGAATCTCGCGTTCAGCTTTTCGCGCGGCATGTTTCGCCTGCTCGCCCGCAATGGTAATAAATGCATTTAGTTTTGGATTGAGCGTTTCGATTCGTTCGAGGGCAGCCTCGAGCAATTCGACGGGCGATATCTTGCGAGCACGAATCAGCGGCGCAACGCTTTGAATGTCTAACGAAAGTAGGTCGTCGAGTTTTGCGCCCGGCACGGAATTCAGATCCTCAGAAAATCTTTTCCTGCCGGCGCAAATTCCCAGCCGAACCAAGATTGGCGATGAGCAACACAATCCTGTACTGGTTCTCGCTGCGCACCGTGCCGAGAGAAAGCTTCCGGTATTCGAACCCGATGCCGCAGCACGAGCCGTTGTAGGTAATCTGCGCCACCTGATTCTGGAAGTCGTGCTGCGTCAGATCGTAGCTGATACCAATCGAAGTATTCCATCCGCGGCGATTCATCTCGCCGTACCCGATCAGCGCTTGTACCTGGTCTGAGCGCGACTCGTAAACGAAATTCGGCGCCGGCACAGCCGGCCGCAGATTGATCGTCGAAAAATCCGCCACGGTGATGAACGATTCGCGATAAGGCTTCAATTTCAGCAGCCCGCCGATAGCCGTGAGTTCATTGCGCGTGGGATCGTAATCCACTCGAAATTGGGCGTCGTAGTGGCTGCCTGGACTCACGCGGAAATCGCTGATGATCGGCGAAAAACGGCGCGGCTCGTCTGCAAACGCAAACGGCGTGAGTGCATCGAGCGTTTCAAACACGTTGCGCACGCCGGGAACCAACGCGCCGCCGAACGTCGGATCGAGAAAATATTTCTGTTTGATGTCCCAGCTCAGAAATTCCACGGCGTCGCCGTCGTCATTCACTTTGCGGAAAAGCCGCTGCCGGATGCCGTATTCCACTTCATTCGTGTCGGTAAGCGTTTCGTCCTCGTCGAAGCGAATAAACCGGCCGAAATCGTTCACGCCATTAACGTAGTGATAGACGATGTCGGGCTCGATCGTATGTTTCCATTTCGCGTTCGCGCTTTGCCAAACGCGCTCGAAGACCGGCGGACGAATATCTATCGTCACTTCTTCCGTCGTACGAACCAGCGGAATGTTAAGCAGTTCGCCAAAAGTTCCAAGTTGCTCGCCATAACGCGTCGAACGAAGCGTGAAAGTTGATGTCACACCGATCCACGGGCCCCAGCGCAGCGGCACGGTCACGCTCGGCGCAATTTCGCTTCGCGAAACGAAACTCCCGCTGTCGAATCCCGTTACTGTATCCGAGCGATGAACCGCGCCGGTAAACGCGTCGAACGAAAAATAGAACGGCAGATGCTCGAAAGGCGCGCGCTCGACCGAATCAAAACGCACTTCGGGCGCGCTTCGAAGCGTCACCGAAGTGTCCGGTGAGTCGCTGAGAAAGTCTTTGTAGCTGATCGCCGCGATATTCAGGCTGTAGCCCGAAAAGTTATTGGTCGCAAACGCCGTGTTCCGCACTTCGGAGTTCACCGCTTGCGAGAACGTCTCCGCGAACGCCAGCCGGAACGTAAGCGATGTCAATTGATCCAAATCAGTAACTGTGCGCCAGCCGTTAGGTAGCAGCGAGTCGAACGAAAAGCGAGCCTCGTGTCCCCCTTCTTTCAGTGGCGGGCCACTCGGCTCTGGCAAACCGCGGTCAATCACGCCGTAATAACTCGCCTCTAGCTTCGTATTCGCCCAAGGCCGCATCCGCAGTACGCCGTTTTGACTCCAGCCGCGCAGGCTCAAATATGTTGCGCCAATCGAGAGATCCGACCAATCATTCGGCGCCCAGTAGTAAGAATCTCCGAAGAAGTAGCCCTTCACGGAAGAGTTGCCGAGATCGGGAATCATAAAACCGGATTGGCGCTGGTGGCTCGCAGGAAATGTGGCGTACGGCAAGTAAACGATTGGAAAGTAGAGCAATTGAAAATGCGAGTTTACCAACTGGACGTTTTTCTCGAGCCGGACGGTTGCTTCCGGTGCGAAGAATTTCCACGTTGGCTTGTCCGGCCGGCACACCGTAATCCACGCGTGATGGACTTTGTAAGTGGATTCGTCAATGCGCTCAGCGTCTCGCGCTTCGAAGTAAATAGGATTCGGAGTGATTAGCAGAGTGGGAATCGGCCGGCGCTGCATTTGCATCGTCGCGCGTACGTGATGGAAAGTGCCGCGCTCGGTCTGCAAATTGTACGTCGCTTCTTCCGCCTCCACATGTTGCGCCAAATGATCGATCACCACGTGCCCGCGCGCAGTTGCCTGTTTTGTCGTGTCGTCGTACTCGACGTGATCGGCGCGCAGCCGGAAATTCTCGTAGAGGATTTCAACGCAGCCGTCGGCGTAGGTGATGTTGCCGGTGCGGTGTTGCGTCTCAGCTTCGAGCGTTGCCACGCTTGGTTCGCGCTTTTCCGTTGAATACTGGCAGCCAGGCGATGCCGGCGAGGCTTTCTCCGGAGATGACGTCGTCTGCGCGGGCGACGTTGTCTGCATGGACGTTGTTGCTTGTGCGAATGCTGCACTCCGCGCGTTTGCCAATGGCGCAAACCCGTACGATATGGCGAAGAGTGCGATTAAGGTTTGCGCGGTTCGGCGAATGGTGGATGCCGCAGCGAAGTCTCGCATGTCGCGGAAAAGAGACCCGAGCGTAGCACGCCCTTCAAAGCGCAAGCAACGAGCGATCTCTCCGGCAACCGAAGCAGCCGCAGCGGCCACAGTGCCGCCGACGGTATTCGTGACTGCGTCGTAGCCCGCGCGTTCCCTCCGCCCTTCGCAACTTGCCAATTCTTGATGCGCTTCAACTCTTCCGACCTGTGCTACGATGTCCTCGCTCCCTGTCACCGGGAACGTCCGCAGCGCAAAACGGACTGGTGATATACGAATGCTCGAAGTGTGGCGCTCTTCTGTTCGAAGACGCCGGTAAATGTTCTTTCTGTGACGCACCCCTTCATGCGGCTCCCGGGCACGCGGCTCCCGAAGAAGAAGAATACGCAACCGTCCCCGCCAACGAGGTAGAACCTGACTGGCGTGCCGAGGTTGCCCGCCGCATGGAGATCTATCGCGCCCGCCGCCGGCGCTACCTGCCCAATGAATCCCAGCCGCCGCTACCCTTTCAAGGAGAGTCTCACGTCAATGCGGATCTGCACGACCAAACAACGGAAGCAGCGGAGCCTTCTGCGCTCGCTCCCGCACAGCCGCTCCCTCGCTCCGCGCGAAAATTGATCCCGCCGCGTGCCCCTGACCGCGTGGAAATCTCCATCCTTCAGCCTGAACTCGATTTCTCGGCCGCGTCCGACGACCGCACCCATCCGCAAACGGCGCTCGTCCCGGTAGCCCCCTTGCGCGAGCGCCGCGAAGCTGGTCTGCTCGATGCCGCATTTCTGGCGTTTTCCTACGTCGGCTTCGGCGCGCTCTTCCATTCTCTCGGCGGCCGGCTCTCCTTCACCAAAGTAGGCGGGGTCGTTTTCGCCGCGACGTTTTTCCTCCTCTACACCATCTATTTCTCCATCTTCACGTTCTTCGGCGGTGCCACGCCGGGCATGCTCCTCCGCGGTCTCTATGTCGTGCGCCTGGATGGCCGCCTCGCCGACACGCGCCAGCTTCTCTGGCGCTCCTTCGGCTATCTGCTCTCCGGCGGTGCGCTGATGATGGGCTTCCTTTGGGCGCTCTGGGACGACGATCATTTCACCTGGCACGACCGGATGTCCCACACCTACGTGACCGAAGCGCTGCCCCTCGACATTTCGGATTCCCTCGAGGTCGGCCAATCGCAGCAAACTTTCGCCCACAAATAGCATCGGAACTAGAGCGGCCGAAACCAGCGGAAATGGTATAATGGCGGTTTAACACTAGGCGGAAATAGGCACCTCTATCGCGGTCGCGAACGCATCTAATTCTCGAAGCCAGCCGGGACAGGCCGCCAGTCGGGGCACGCCGCCAGCCAGGTAGGCCGAAGGTAAAGACATGAGCCGTCTGACAAGACAAATCGCACTAGCGCTGTCCATCCTGGTGATGGCCTACGTGGCCGCCGGATACGTCCTCGGCCGCTCGACCGACGACAAAGTCTACCGCTCGCTGACCGTTTACAGCGAGGTCCTCGAGCACGTTCAGAAAGACTACGTCGAAGATCCCGATATGCGCCAAGTCACCATCGGTGCGCTACACGGCTTGCTCGATGCTCTCGATCCCGATTCCAGCTACCTAAGCCCTCTCGAATACCAGGATTACAAAGAGAAAATCCAGAACAAGGCCGAGGCTGGCGCCGGTGTCGCGCTCTCCAAGCACAACGGCTACATCATCGTGATCTCAGTTCTCCCGGATAGCCCTGCGCAAAAAGCGAATCTCCGCACCGGGGACTATCTCGAATCCATCGCCGGCTTCACCACCAGCCAAATGGCCATCGGCCAGGCACAGGTACTCTTGACCGGCCCCGCCGGTTCGACCGTAAAGCTCGCAGTGATTCGCCGCACCAAAGTTGAGCCCGAAGACGTTGACATCGTTCTCGGTAAGACTCCCGAACCGAAAATTGTCGACGACCGCATCAACGGCGACATCGCCTACTTGCGCCTTGCAACGCTGGATACCCCAGCGGTCGCTCGCCTGCGTGAAAAACTCGTACAAGAGCAGTCGAAGGGCGCCCACAAGCTCGTCCTCGACCTGCGCGATTGCGCAATTGGCAGCCCGGCGGACGGAATTGCTGCCGCGCAACTCTTCGTGCCGTCCGGAACCATCACTTCGCTGAAGGGACAAACCGTCGCCGAACAAACTTTCCCTGCCGATGCCTCAAAAGTAGTCTGGAAAGATCCGGTGACCCTCCTTATTTCTGGCGGGACGGCCGGCGCCGCCGAAGTTCTCGCTGGCGCGATTGGCGATAATCACCGCGGCGAAACCATCGGCGACCGGACCTTCGGCACAGCTTCCTCGCAAAAGATCATCCAACTCGAAGACGGCGCAGCTTTGATTCTCACCGTCGCCGACTATTACACGCCGGCTGGAAAATCCATCGCCACCGACGGTGTGGCGCCGACGATGCAGGAAACGGCGGAAGATATGGCCGCGCTGAATGATTTGCAGCAGACCACTGCACCGCCGCCGGGTCAGGCTGCTTCGCCCGAGGATCCGCTCCTCAAGAAGGCGATCGACGTCCTGGAAGGCAGGGCGGTCAAGAAGGCTGCGTAGCGGGTACGTGTTCGATCAACGGCTTCGTAATTTCATTGCGGATCCGTTCACTTCTTCGAAGTCGTTGTCTTCGCGTCCGAAGTTCTTCGTGCCTAGCCGCACAGCGATCCCCCGAATATTTCCTGTTGGCCGGTTAATCCTCGTCGTGGTTGCGGTTCTCGCGATATTCGCGGATGGCTGCCGCAAAAAACAGCTCACAACCGCCGAAATTCGCCGCATTACCGAAGAACTTGCTGCCGCGGCGCAGAGTGTCGGCGGGCGCCAGGCGCAAATCACAATCCGGCCCGAGCCGCAACCCACAAACGGCAAGCTCGGCAACCTTACCGCAGATCAACTCAATATAACGCTGAGCGATCCCAGCCGCGAGCCAGCCGTCATCGACGCGCTCGTCGCGCTAGCGCACAGGCACGATCTCACTCGCGGTCCAACATCATCGAGCGGCGACCGGTTCGACCTCTTCTACAATTCGCAACGCACCCATACGATTCATATCGTCGAGTCCGTCGCCGCCCTGCCGCATCCTCACCAGCAACTCCCGCCGAACGCCGTGCGCCTCGCTATCATCGTGGATGATCTTGGCAAAGATCTTGCCCCCGCTCGCGAACTCCTCAAGCTGCCGTATCCGCTCACAGTGTCCATCATTCCGAATCTTTCCAGCTCAACGGAGATCGCCGAAGAAGCTTTCCGCCGCGGCGACGAAATCTTGCTTCACTTTCCGATGCAAGCTTCGGAACCGGGCGCAAAATCCGAAGCCGTCGAGTTGCGCGTCGGCATGCAGCCGCGTCAGGTGAGTGAGATGCTTGCGTCAATGCTGGCTTCCGTTCCGCACGCCTCCGGCGTCAACAATCATCAAGGCTCGCGCGCCACATCCGATCCTGCGCTAATGAACGCGCTCATGCCGGCGCTGCGCCAGCGCGGATTATTTTTTGTGGATAGCCGCACCACCATCCAGACCGTCGCCTACGCCTCCGCCGAACGCGATGGTGTTCCCGCAACATTTCGCAGCGCGCAATTCCTCGATGACGTCGAAACGCGCTCCTCCATTATTGCGCAGCTAGATCGCGCGGCCTTAGACGCAAGGCGCAAAGGCTGGGCGGTCACCATCGGCCATCCGCACCCCGCCACAATCGCGGCACTCCGCGAAGCCCTGCCGCATCTCGAAGCCCGCGGCATCCACCTAGTCTTCGTGTCCGACGTTCTTAAGTAAATTGCTGCACGGGATAGATTGAAGTGAGGCTTCGAAACAGAACTCTTAATTGAGAGTTTCTTGCGCCAGCCCGAGCACCTGCTCCGCAATCGCCGGTGCCGACGTCAACCCCGGCGAATCAATCCCAATCAGCTGAATCACATTCGAAAATTCAGGATCGCGCGCGATAATGAAATCCGCCAGTCCATGCTCGTCAGGCGGCGTCAGCTTCGCTCGAATGCCTGAATACGCCGCCACTAAATCCGCCGCTCCGAGTTCCGGCAGCATGCATTTCGCATTTCTCGCGAAATTCTCCACCGGCTCGCGGTCGCGCTCGTAATCGTTCTTATCGCCCACGTACCGCGCCGTGGGCCCAACCAGCACCGTGCCCCATAGCGTCTTCGTCAGGTGGAGCCCTAGGCTTAAACCATCGGCGTGCGGCAGCGGATAGACCAGCCCTTGAATCAAATCCGATCTCGTGTGCACCACCTCGCAATACTCTCCGCGCACCGGCCAGATGCGATGCCGCGCCAGGCTCGAACCCATCATCGCCGCCACTTCATCGGCAAAAAGCCCCGCGGAATTCACCAGGCATCGCGCTTCAATTTCGCCAGCTTCGCTCACCACGCGCACTCCATCTTTACGCGCCTCGATTCGTTCCACCTTTGCATGCGTCACGATGTGCGTACCCTGCTCCGTCGCTATGCGTGCGTATGCTTTCACCAGCTCCTCGCTCGAGACGATTCCGCTCGACGGCACCTCAATCGCCTGCATCGCCTCAACGTGTGGCTCGCGTGCCCGAATCTCGGCGCGATCGATCATCCGCATGCCTTCAACGCCGTTCTTCTGTCCGTTTTTCATCAGCGCTGAAAGCCGCGACTTTTGCGCCTCATTCACCGCAACGACGAGCTTGCCCGTATTGCGATGCGGCACACCATGCGCCGCGCAGAATTCATAGGTGAGCTTATTGCCGCGAAGGCAATGGCGAGCTTTGAGCGATCCCGGGGCGTAGTAAATTCCCGCATGGATGACGCCGCTGTTGCGCGTGCTCGCGCCCACCCCCACGCGCGGCATCGCTTCGAGCACAAACACGTCGTCCCATCGCGCAGAAAGCGCCCGCGCAATCGCGCATCCGACCACTCCGCCGCCGATAATGACGACGTTCGCTCTATCCATTCCTCAATTATCGTGGAAAGTTTTGACGCCCGCGCGGAATTTCGCGAACGCCAATTTCGCGCACAGCACATTGTGTTTCATCAGGGCATGACTTCAGTCGTGCCAAGCGCCGCAAAATCAGTTCAGCTTTAGCCGCTGAGGGCCTGTTTCCCAGTCATCGCACAGCCTCGTCAGCCCTGTCCCACGGCGGGATGTCCGCTTCGCGCCTCACTTCGGAATCATCCCAATTGTCTCCAGCCACGTTTCCACGAATTGAGGCCATCGCGTTATCGGAAACTCCGTGCCCCTCAGCCCAAACGCATGCCCGCCCTGCGCATATAAATGCATCTCCACGGGAACTCCAGCATTCTTCAGCGCGATATAATAAACCAACGATTGGTTTACACCGTCCACGTGATCATCCTCCGCCTGGAGCAAAAATGTGGGTGGCGTCTTGTCGCTAACGGGAATCTCCGGGTTCAAATCAAATTCCTTGGTCGTGTCTTGCCGCATGTGCCCCGGATAAATCGCCACGGCAAAATCAGGACGGCAGCTCACTTTGTCGGCCGCATCCACCGGCGCGTAGGCGCGTTGCGTGAAGTGCGTGCTGATATTGGCTACGATGTGGCCGCCCGCCGAAAATCCCATCACGCCGATCTTGTGAGGATCAATGTGCCACTCCGCAGCGTGGAACCGCACCAGTCCCACCGTCCTTTGTGCATCCTCCAGCGCCGTAGGCGCTTTCGGATGGATGTTACACTGGCAATCGTCATGCCAAGCCGGGCCCGAATCCGGCACGCGATATTTCGACAGCACGCATGTAATTCCCCTGGACACCAGCCAGTCGCACACCTCCGTGCCCTCAAGATCGATGGCCAAAATCTGATAGCCCCCGCCGGGAAACACAACCACCGCTGCCCCCGTATTTTTTCCCTTTGGCGGGTAAACGGACATCGTAGGCCGTGAGACATGGCTCACATATACCCACGGCCTGCCTGCGACGAGATCTTTAGCGTCCGTCGTCGCTACGCTCTCCGGCACCAAGTCAGGCTGCGCGTCCGGCGCCGCCCCCGGCCATATCGGCACCTGCGTCTGTCCCGGCGATGGCTGCCACGCAGCCGTCTGCGCGCTGAGACCGCCAAGCGCAAACGCCGCACAGAAAGCGAATGTCAAAACCATCACTATAATTTTCTGCACTTGTACGGTGGTCATAAGACCGGCCGCCTTTAAGGTTTCCGCCAATTCATCAAGAGCCCGCTCATGTGCGCTTAATCAAATGCGCTCGCGGAAACGTGAAACGAAAAAAGGCTCCTACGGCTGGAAGCCCACGCTGCGCCACAGCTCCGCGCAATCGTAAACCGTCCCCCCAGTAATCACTGTTTTCACCTTACGAATGTTATGAATATTTTCAAGAGGATTTCCGTCAACGATAATCAAGTCCGCCCGCTTGCCCACTTCGACTGTCCCGAGTTCGTTGTCCACCTTCATAACCCGCGCGGGAACGCTCGTCGCCGCTTGAATCGCTTCCATCGGCGTGAATCCCGCCTCGACGTACAGCTCCATTTCGCGATAGAGGCTGTATCCCGGCACCGTCTGGTCCGTCCCCGCGACGATGGGAATCCCGGCCCGATGTAACGCTCCTACAATCTCGACCTCCTTCGCGAACGCTTTTCGATACGGCCCCAACATCTGATCCGGCATCCCGCCTTCTTCGAGCTGCGTCCTCAATTCCGGCGCAACCTTCGCAACGCCCGGCTCGAAACTGTCAATTGGCTTGTCCGGCCCTGCTGTAAACGACTCAAACACCACAAGCGTCGGATCGAGTACCGTCCCATGCGACTTCAGGAACTCGATCGCCTTTCGCACTTCGGGCGACTCGAAATCAATGTCCGCCACAGCGCGTAGCTTCTCCTCTCTCTTCGCGTCAGCTGGAAGCGGCTTCGTCATAATGTCCGCGATGTAAGTGATGTGATTGATTTGATCCATCCCCGCGTTCACACCGTCGTATGCCGTCATGCCGAACGGAATGTGTCCCGTTACGGTCATGCCCAGCCGGTGCGCCTCGGCGGCCACGGCTGCGACGTTATCTCGTTTCACCGAGCTGTAAATTTTCATCTGCTGAAATCCAAGGCTGTGATAACGGTCCACCCAGTATTTCGATTGCTCCGCATTGTTTACGCGCTCGACGCCGATTGCGAAGGGGCTGTCGCCATCCACGATGCCCGCCGCGAGAATGCGCGGCCCAAGCCCATGCCCCGCCGCGACCGCGTCTCGCACCGCCGTAATAAATTCAAGTTCGTTGCCGCAATCGCGTACCGTCGTCGCGCCCGCGGCCAGATAGATTGGTCCCCACTCGACCTGCTCGAAGTGAGCATGCATATCCCACAGGCCGGGCAGAATCGTTTTGGCCGTCGCGTCAATCACCTTCATGCCGCCCGGCACTCTTACCTGCGCGCGCGGACCTGCAGCGACGATTTTCCCGTTTTCAACCAACACTACAGAATCGGTCACCGGAGTTTTGCCAGTTCCGTCAATCAGCGTGCCGCCGACGATTGCAAACTTGTCGCTGCGTGTGCCGGAGATACTTTTCCCGAGATCCGCTAGCGCGGCCATTCCGTCTTCGCCCGCATGCGAGACGAAAGTGCCGAGTGCCGGTTCGTAGCCCTCGCGAATCGTTTCGAAATGATCGAACTCCGCATCCACTGATACCTCGGCGATGAGCTGCATATCGGAATTGAACCAAAGCGTCTCGCGGCCCCAAATCAGTCCTTCGATCGTGTAGCGATCGAGCTGCTCCGTTCGGCCTTCGATGGTGATCGCGTCTTGCCCGCGCGGACGGATTCGCACTTCGCCCGTCGGAAAAGTCTTCAGCGATTCCGGCGATCCGTGCTTCTTCCAATATTCAACGAGAAGCATTTGCATCGTTGCGGGCGCATAACCTGCGATGGTGAAGAATTTTTCGGGGCGCGGCGTCTCCGTCCAGTTCTTGTCAATTCGGCTCCGGATTGTGCCGCCCTTCACTTCAACCGCTTCATCAATCGCCGCCGTCCGCGCATTTCTGCCGGAGATTACAAAATTCTCAGGATTGAGCTCATCGTCTCCGGTGAAACTCGCCTTCAAAGGTACCGGAGTGCCGCGATCCGTGAATTTAAATTCGATCGAACAGGAGCGCGTACTCGCACCGCCTGTGCTGGTCACACTTTCGGAGTAGGTCTCTTCACCGATGGGCTGCTCGAATTTGTGTAACCGGAATTTTGGCGGCAGCGGCTTCGATGACGCACTTTGCGCCCGATGGCTCGATGGAGTCGCATTACCGATTCGCGCGGCGCCCGCGAAAACAAAAACCACAGCAAGCACGAAAGCAAAACTTTGGCGGTTAATGGCTTTCAAATGGAACCTCTCATAAATCCTGTTTATTTCCGCTAAGCATTATCCACGCCCGGCTGACATTTCACATTGCAAGATTTCTGTTGAGCGCCGCTGGCTCGCCATTCTGAGACCGAAAGCTTGATTTCGGCTGCGCCGCGGTTCAGTATTTCGTGCTTGTCAGCAAAAGAACGAAAGGGGGTCGCACGCCACATGTTCGGAAATATCCTGACTCGAAATAAATTCGCTCGAAATAGATTCCTTAAAAACGCATTCATTTGCGCCGCGCTCCTGGCAATTTCTACCACGCTGATTGCGCGACCACAGGAACAGGCCCCTGCCCGGCCAGAGCCCGCCGAGCCCGTGCCACCCGCTGCACGCGCGACTCACGCCAAACCTGCGCAGGCCGCTCGCCATAAGCCGGCTGCATCCGCGACGCCGCAAATTTTGCCGGGCACGCCCGAGGCAAAAGCCGTTGCCGCGATGTTCGCGGTCCACACTTTTTCGCAGGCCGAGATTTCGCCCGATGGAAAGCAAGTGGCCTGGGTCGAAAATCTCCCCGAAGCCAATGGCGCGGCTTCTGCGAACTCCGCGATCTACGTCGCCGCAGTGGAGAAACCTGGGGCCCTGCATAGAATCACAGCGGGAATCGGAGGCGGGTCGCACTCGGAGGGCGACGTCGCGTGGTCGCCGGACAGCAAGCGCCTCGCGTTTCTCTCTGACGCCGCAAAGCCCGGGCAGCAGGAACTTTATATCGCCAACGCCACGGGCGGCGCCGCGCGAAAACTGACGCAGCTCAAAGGCTTTCTCGCAACGCCCGCGTGGTCGCCCGACGCAAAAACGATTGCGCTGCTCTTCACCGAGAATGCTGCGCGCGCAGCCGGACCGCTCGTTGCCGAAACGCCGGACCTCGGCGTGATCTCCGAAGAAGTCCACGAGCAGCGCTTGACGCTAGTGGACGTTTCGAAAGGCACAGCGCGCCAGATTTCTCCGCCGGACATGTACGTTTACGAATACGAATGGTCGCCGGACGGCACGCGCTTTATCGCCACAGCGGCGAACGGCAACGGCGACGACAACTGGTACATCGCCGCGCTATATACCATCGAAGCCGCGGACGGCGCGGTGCAACTCGTCTACAAACCTGATTTTCAAATTGCCGAGCCGCACTGGTCTCCCGCAGGAGGAGAAGTCGCGTTCATCGGCGGACTGATGAGCGATGAAGGTTCGGTAGGCGGAGACATTTACGTTCTTTCGATTGACGGCGGCGCCCCGCGCGACATCACCGAAAAAATCAACGCTTCGCCCAGTTGGCTCACCTGGATCAACGGCGGGCGCCAAATTCTTTTTACCGCCGCCGTGGATGGCAGAAGCGGAATCGCCACAGTCGAAGTCGCATCCGCGCAGGCGCGCGTGGTGTGGTCCGGCGTGGAAACAATTTCTGCCGACGGATACGAAATTGGCCTTTCGATCGCGCGCGACGGCGAGACGACCGCAATTATTCGCCAATCGTTCGTTCATCCGCCGGAAGTCTGGGCCGGCGGAATCGGCGACTGGAGCGTAATGACAAAAGAAAATGAAGAGCTCGAACCAGCCTGGGGCCCGGCGCAGAGCTTGCACTGGACGAGTGACGGCCAGCAGGTTCAGGGCTGGCTGCTCTATCCACCCGATGTTGACCCATCGCTCAAATATCCGCTGGTCGTCGCGGTGCACGGCGGGCCAGCCGCGATGGTTTCGCCGCGGTGGCCGACGCAGTGGAGTTACACCGCGGCGTTAGTGGCTGCCGGATTTTTTGTGCTCGAGCCGAACCCGCGCGGCAGCTACGGTTCCGGCGAAGCGTTCACGCGCGCGAATGTAAAGGATTTCGGCTATGGCGATTTTCGCGACATCATGGCCGGAGTCGATCAATCGCTCTCGATGGCGCCGATTGATGCGAATCGCGTGGGAATTACCGGCTGGAGTTACGGCGGCTACATGACGATGTGGGCCGTCACGCAAACCGATCGCTTCCACGCGGCGATGTCCGGCGCGGGCCTTTCGAATTTTCTGAGTTATTACGGCGAAAATAAAATCGATCAGTGGATGATTCCGTACTTTGGCGCGTCGGTGTACGACGATCCCGCTGTCTACGCCAAGAGTTCGCCGATCACGTTTATCAAGAAAGCCAAGACGCCGACACTCATTGTGGTCGGCGAGCGAGATGGCGAATGTCCGGCGCCGCAATCGTTCGAGTTCTGGCACGCGCTCAAGGCGAATGGAACGCCGACCGAGTTTGTGGTCTACCCGAACGAGGGCCACATGTTCGCGAACTCGGAGCATACGCGGGACGTCATCGCGCGGACGCTGGCTTGGTTCCGGCATTATCTGTAGCTCCTCCTGAAAGCGAGAGCGCCGACCGGCGCAACCGGCCAAAAACTGGCTTCTTAGGGGTGCAATTTTGTCTCGATTAGAACTGGTCCCCCTTCTGTGTTTTCTTTGAGTTACGGGCGTTTCTAATAATTTCCAGTCTCGCTTAGAAATTGATCGGAGAACGAGTACTGGACTCCGCAAATTTGCGGGGGTCGCGAGGGCACGCACGACTCTCGTGCTTGTTATCATATCGTTATATTGATGTTCATGTATTTAATTCCACAGTTACATTAGCAGATTTGATGGAAATTTTCAAATCCACAGGATGTAAGGCGCATCGGAAGTGCTGCGGATTCAGCAGGATTCGGGGTGCAAAAATTTACGGAATATAGGCGAAAACGGGGCGAAGACGACGCTTCCAGCCGGGGCAGAACTGTGCCGATATCAGGACAAACGAGAGATAAGTCAGGAACCGCACCCTTGGACAGCAAAGGGCTGCGGCACCCCAGAGGCAAATCGAATCCACTTCAAATCTAAGGGTGCGCCACCCGCCGCGTGATCGTTTACTACGGAGACGGCGAGACGTTCGCGCGCGTGTACATCGACCCCACGAGGGAGCGGCGATTCGCGCAGCGGCAGAAAAAATCTGCTGTTGTGATGAGAACACGGATCACACGCCTCGCGTAGTTAGTTCTTGAAATTTCAAAGAACGTGCTGGGCGAGGTTCGCAGGCGATACGAATTTCGACTGGCAGGTTTCGTTGTGATGCCTGAGCACGTGCATCTGCTGATGAGCGAGCCGAAGAAGGGAAATCCGTCGAAGGTCATTCAGGCGTTGAAGCAGACCGTGTCACGCAGGCTGAGGAGCAAGGGCAGACGGAAGATCGCGAGGAATCAACTGCCGCTGAGATTTGGGGGCGAGGAAGTGTGCCCCCATTTTTGGCAGCACCGTTTTTATGATTTCAATGTGTGGAGCGAGAAGAAGAAAATCGAGAAGCTGGAGTATATGCACCTAAACCCAGTGAAACGGGGATTGGTGCAAGACCCGAAGGATTGGCCTAGGAGCAGCTACGGGTTCTATGCAGCGGGCGAGGATGGATTGGTGACGATTGATTTCAGGTCAACAGAAGGATAAGTCAAGAACCGCACCCTTCCAAAGCAAAGGGTGCGGCACCCGCGCAGGGGGCGGTGAAGCAATTGTTCAGCTGAGCAAAACCAGTGGTGCCGTCTTGTTCGTCACACATACGATGTAAGTTCGCGGGTCAATGGACGAATTGTGAACGGGGACACAAAAGGAGAGATCGCGAGCAGTTATATATCGCGAGACCCAGAGCCGATTCAATTAGGAGACCAGGGCTTAAAGTCCAACATGGGCGGGCTTTCTTTCTTTCGCTGGACTGAAGTCCAGCTCCCCCTGCTGAAGCAGGGGGCTGCCACCGAAAGGCAAGCCGGTCAACTCCTCAAGGAGTGGGCCAGGTTTCTGCGGCTAGTAGTGGGAGATCGTT
>DATBYF010000113.1:0-75841 GCA_036513895.1 Candidatus Acidiferrales bacterium
GCCGAATTTCCGCGCCTGGCACTTAAAAACGGACTCAAAGAGTGCCTTTGCAACATCGCTCGTCGGAAGCCGGAGTCCACCTTTGACAACATCGTTCGGGATTTCGGCGTTCGATATGTCGAGGGGTACACGTCCCCCAACTTTGCCGATGTCGTCGCGAATGCACCATTTTCCGAATAGAGGAGAGGTCGTGACAAAAGATCGCATCCAACATGCGCTCAACATTATCTACGAGAAGGTCTTCAACCTAGGCCAAGCCGACCTGTATCCGGGTCTCGTGAGCGGGCCATATCTCCAACACAACCCGCTTTTCCCGAATGGGCTCGATGCCATCGTGCGCTACATCAAGCAGGCCGGGCGCATACCCTGCGAGGTCAAACGAGTCGCCATCGACGGCGATCTGGCTTTTGTACACGTGCGCTACTTGGACTGGGGAGGCAAGGAAACCGCGGGTGTTGACATCTTCCGCTTCGACGAGACCGGCAAAGTTGTCGAGCACTGGACGTGCTGCAGCCCGTACCAGCGTCCTCGAACAACGCCAACACGATGTTCTAGGAATTACAAGCCTGCTTGATTTCTCGGGCGAAATCCTGAACTCGAACCGGGAACTCCCCTGTGGATTCTGGGACATTAAAAAAAGTTCGCCGCAGCTGACCTGAACCAGGTTTAAAGGAGCAACAGGCAGGCGCGCCCAGCCATCGGCCTGGACGAATTCCCCTAAACAATTCGGATGGTTGCAGGGTGCCGGGAACTCGTTTACAGGAAAGAACAATTGATTGCAGAGGTCGAATTTGAACCAACGACCTCCGGCCCCCTGGGCGCGTCGCGCCCAGATCAAACAATATCAGCCCGACTCTTCAGGATTAAGAACCGAAGAATTGAAACTGAAAGGTGGTTGCGGGGGCTTGCAATGCACCGAAGACGCTAGTTCTGCCATTCAGCTACAGGTTGCCGGTCACCGGTGGCCGAAGGCGTGGAGCGAGTTTGTTGGCAGTTCTTTTGTGAACCAGGTATTCCGGCCAAAGGCCCTTCGGTAAGGTTGCCCATTTCGCCGCAGTCGCGAAACCGGAAGGAAGGCGCCGCTCGTTAACTTCCAGGTACCACGCTAAACGAGAGCAATCGCTATCAGTTCCTATAAACCGACTTCGCACGACTAATCCGGCCGGGGGAGGCCGAACGACGACAAAGTTGCGTCTATGCAGGATTGCTCTGCGGCGTGTTTCGCACGGAACTGTAAAGCAGATACACCACGAAAAATTGGAGGATGGCGATAAAGAGCGGTCCAGCGCATTTCCCAAGATCGTGCTCATACAAGCCGATTCCGGCATCCAGCAATTGCATAGCGCCGGCGAGCGAACCCAGAAGCAGCAACGCCGGCGTCGCCTGCTTATAGATCGCCCCCAATGCGAACAAGGCCAGAGGAATTGTGCGCGCCGCCGCGTACATCGCCAATATCAAGGACGCCTGCGTTGGAACGGATTCGACTGGGACCAAGTATTGCGGACGGATAATTCCGACGATGGAAAAGCCGCTCGCGGCCAGGACATTGATTGCCGTGACCACCGACGCCAGCCGAAACGCCTGTGTTGTTGTCATTGATTCCTCGCTGTGGGGGTTGAGCCTAAGCGCTGTGAGCCTTCGCGTGATACGCGGGCACAAAAACATCCTGCACAAATGTTTCAAACGAAGTCGGCGTACTGTTCTTCGGGGAACGCGGCTCCTGCGCAGCGAGGAGTCCCGCATTGATGGCCTTGAACATCTCGATGTAGACGGCGGCTTTCTTCGGCGACCATCCCATTTGCACTAACCCCTGTCGTACCTGGTCATACGAAAACTGCTCATAGCGCAGGTCCGGTTTGTCGATACCGCGAGCAATCGCGGCCGTAATTTCCGTCATCGATAGATCGCGCTCACCAAGCAGTTCGCGCGCTTCCTTGCCGGAAAAATCCAGATCCAGGAGGCGCTGTGCGGCGTAGTCGCCCACGTCTCGTGTCGCGATCATGGGCAGCTTGAGGTCCGGCAGCAGCGCATGCCCGAACAGGCCCATACCGCGAATCATGTCGATCGCCGCCAGATTGTTCTCCATGAAATACGCAGCTCGCAGGTGCAGAACGTTCAAATCTTTGATCGCGTTCAGTTTTTCCTCGGACGAATGCAATCCGGTGACTGGCCCCGTACCCTGCGGGACCTGCGCGCCGTAGCTGCTCAAGTGCACGGCGTGGCGCAGGCCAGACTCCTTCACGCCTTTCGCGATCGCATCGCTCTGTCGCTCTTGCTCTTCGCGGGAGTGCAGCGGCGGCAGTATCGCGTATGCCGCCCGCGCGCCGGTGAAGGCTTTGGTGAGCGCAGCCGCATCGGTCATGTCCGCCGGGAAAGCGTCCGCGCCTTTGCGCACAAAGCGCTGTAGCCGCCCCACGTCGCGTCCCACCACGCGCACTTTCTCGCCCTTCGACAGCAGGAAATCGGCGATGATCGAGCCGGTGTTCCCGCTCGCCCCTAAAATCACATACACTTCATTCGAAACTGCGGCTGAAGTCATGGTTACTACCTCCTTGGTCTGCTGAAAAGGGTGTCGAACGCCTTTAGGGCCATTGCGTTGCCTTCGGCTGTCACGTCGGGAATGTGTCGCCAAACATGGGAAGGCCGCTCACGGATTCGGCCTTGGTCGCCTCGTCCTGCAAAACGTCCCAATGCTCTTTGAGGAGACCGTCTTCGAACCGGATAACGTCGGCGGCGATCCAGGCGGCGGGCCTCCCCATGCCAGTGAAGCGGCCATGTGCTATGACGTAATCGCCTTCGGCGATGATGAGCTGGTTCTCATAATGCAACGTCTCCGGCGCTGAGCGGACGAGATTGAATAGGCCTTCGCGGCCTGGTGCTATGTGGGCGCTGTGCTGGATGTAGTTCGGTGACCAGAAGCGTTCCGCCGCCGTATAGTCACGCTTGTTGAACAATGTCTCGAATGCTTCGAGCACGATTGCCTTATTTCGTTCTGGGGATGAGTTGCTCATTGCTTCTCCTGTGCTTGGAACGGGTTGCTCTGCGCTTTCATTAATGTAGAGTATGCTCGTACGCCAGAAGTTGCAAGGTATTTTAGAAAAACCTCTGTAGAACATCCCGGTGGGCTTCACTTGCTAAGGACAGCATTGACCTTTATCGTTGGCCTTCGGAGTTTCTTGCACCAAGGTTAGACGGTTTACATCCAATCAAGGAAGAGTATGCTAATACTCTACGAGGCCTTTCTGCCTGGGGCGATCCATACGGACTCGGGAAGGGATGGTGATGGTGGATGGGTTATTCGAAGAGTGACAAGGCGGAGACGCACGCTCGGATCGTGAGTGTTGCTGCCAAGAGATTTCGCGAGCTTGGTCTCGAAGGCATCGGCGTTGCCGATGTGATGAAGGAAGCTGGTGTTACTGTTGGCGGGTTTTATAAACACTTCGATTCGCGCGACGAACTGGTGGTAGAGGCGCTGGCCACCGCATTCCAAGACCTCGACCGCTGGGAGGAAAATACTGACACGCTAACGAAAGCTCTAAAGGCCTATTTGACCGAAGAGCACAGAGACGCTCCCGGAACAGGCTGCGCGCTGGGCGCGTTGCTCGGTGACATGTCTCGGGCGAGTCGATCCGCGAAGGCCGTATATACCGCACGACTCAAGCGCACCTTGGCATACTCGACGGATCTTGTTCCTCCAAACGGCGACTCTGATCGGCGCTCCCGTGCGATTCTCACGATTAGCGCAATGCTGGGAGCGATTAACCTCTCTCGGGCCGTGTCAGACCCCAACCTTTCACGAGAGATTCTCAAACGGACTCGCGATGAGCTGATCAGTTTGAACAAAGAGGACGGCGCGGAGAAGAGACCGGAAACCAGTTGAGGGCTTGCGGTCACGCAATTTGTGATTTAGAAATTCGTATGTGCGCACATAGGCGAGTGTTGCTGCGGCGGCATCGTACTGCGAGCCACCACGCCGAGAGAGGGCATGATGCTGACCCGGATAGCTATAGACTGTAGCGTTCGGTTTCTTAGCAAGTGCCGCCTTGATCTCAGCTTGCGCAGCCTTGGAAATGAACTCGTCCTCCTCGGCCAGATGCGTCAGTAGCGGCTCATGAAGCCCGTCGGCTTCGCCTAGATATTTCTGAGTGTCACCGCCGTGATAAGCGACCCCAGCTTCGACACCTTCGCGCACGGCTGCCAGAAAGACCATTAGGGCGCCGAGGCAGCAGCCAGCACGGCTACTCGGCCGTTGCACCATGGCGGCTTGGTCACAGCATCGGCGGTGTCCTGAACGTCCCTGATGCCGGCATCTCGTTCATAGGCGTCTTGAGATGGTTGCGGGGGTTGGATTTGAACCAACGACCTCCGGGTTATGAGCCCGACGAGCTACCAGGCTGCTCCACCCCGCGAAGCTATGATAGCGAAAGCACACACTCGCGTCAAATTGCACTCGAGCGGCCGCGAATCACGATTTTCATTTGCGACCGCACGACGCGCGTGTATTCTCATGCCGGCAGCGGCCGACCGTGACCGTATTTGACGGCCGCTCGCGCCAGCGTCTCGTGGGAGCGCGCAAGTGTTTGCACGACTCGTCCAAATAGCACGCTTCGAATTTCCGAAACTCCCGCCGGATGCATCAATTCCGGAAGCGAATTTCTCGGATGCTTTGCGTGTCGTCGAGCGCGTCGGCCTGTCATTTGCGGCGTTAGGATTTTGCGGACTCGCAGCGCTTGCGGCAATCACGCGCATACCACAAAACGGCTTGGGCATCGCCAACGTCACAGCGGCAGCCGTTGCTGCGGAGCGGAAACTCGGGTCCGCAGCTCTCGCGCCGCAAGGATTGGAATATCACTATCCGTACTCGGTGATTCCCGGCGGCGTGCGCTCGGTCGAAGAGTTTCGCCAAGCGATCAACGCCAATTCCCAAATGGCAGCACATTATGCAAATTTCGATTTTACCCGCGCTCGAGTTGTCACTCTCGATCGCAACTCCGCCTTTTACATCTCATACCGATTGGAGTCCGGCGTTTTTTGGACGACCGAGCGCATTTTCATTCCTCGCGGCGAAATCCTCGTAACGGATGGCGCGACACTCCTGCAAGCGCGTTCGGGCAACCGGCTATCCGACGTCCCGCGCTTCCCCGTCTCCAGCCTGGAGCCAACGGCCTCTGAACTAAACCCCACCGATTTCGTCGGAGGCAGTCACTAATACCCGTTCATTCGTGGGCGCTCGGCTTACCAATAACCCGACAAGCACCGCCGTTGTCACCCCCAACGCAGTGAGGGATCTGCGGTTCCCTGCTGCGCCACAGCCGTCGCCAGATCAGCTCAACCAACGCGGGATTCCCATTTTGGATTCGCTTACAGATAGCCTCGCCACTAGCGTAGTTCGCCCCCGAACGCATTTTCGCCAAATCGAGAGCACAATTTTGTAAGATTTTCGCGCCCGAATCCCCTGATTCCCCAGCACTTCCGCCCTCCCTTACACGCTGTGGATTTGCAGACTTCACAGAGACATGATATAATGTACTGTTATAATTACTTTACAATATGATTATGCCTGAGTTAACATGCCGAAAGGCGCACGCGTGCCCTCACGACAGCCGCGCGCTTACCACTACGAAGGAAGGGCCTGCCCTGACGAAGGAAGGGTTGACTGTGATGCAGCAAGGCAGCCTAAAACTGACACCGCCGAGCCCGCCAAATGGTTCACAGACACCTTTTCACTTTTCCGCTTTCCCTTTTCAATCTCTCTCCCCTTTTCTACTTCCCATTTTGACTTTTCCATGTTTTTCTACTCGATACACAAATTTATTAGAAACGCTCGCAACTCTAACAAAACAAACATCACGACCCACTTCTACTCGATACAAAATGAGGAGGTGCTGCGATCACGATTTGAGGCGCCAGACCGATTCTCGTCCGACACTCGATTGCAAATCCATCGCAGACAGCAGGAGCAATGCAGGTCACCACAGCGGAATTTCGCAAGGCACTCGGACATTTCGCCACAGGAGTCACGGTGATTACCGTGATGCGCGAGGACGAAAGCGTCCACGGCATGACGGCAAACTCGTTTACGTCAGTGTCTCTCGAGCCGCTCGAAATTCTGGTGTGCGTTGATCGCCGCGCCCTTACATACCGCTACATCCGCGAGCGCAAGAATTTCGCCGTCAACATTCTTTCCGAAGATCAGGCAGCGCTGGCTCGCTTCTTTGCTCGGCCGGAACAGGATCCTGCGACGGCGCAATCGCTGGGCATCGAATTCCAGGCGACTGAGCGCGGAACGCCGGTTCTCCCGGGAAGCCTCGTCCAATTGGATTGTAAGTTGGCCGACGCCGTCGAAGCCGGCGACCACACGATTTTTATCGGAGAAGTTGTAGATATGAGCGCGCAAGACGGCCGGCCGCTCTTGTTTCACCACGGCCAGTTCAAACGCCTGGGTGACGCCGATCCGCTCTGATCTTGCACTGCTTTTGGCGCAAGCGAAACTCGCGGAGGCAGCGCCGATAGGATGCTTTGGAATTGAAGTCGTTCCAGATGGCTTGGTCGGAAACGCGAACGTAACGTATCCGCGATTGGTCGCGGTAGACCACCTCGCGAGCCGTCTCCGCCGCTTGAAGTTCGCCGCGCAGGCTGCCGTCGCACAAAATGGGATGCCCAGCGCGATGCCCGACACGAGGCATTACGATTTTTTGCCCCGGCCGACGCGCGCGAAACGCTTTCACGAGCCGCTCCACTAACTCGTTGGTGAGCAGCGGCTGATCGACTGGATATAAGAGAAACGCGGCGCCTCGCGGAACTAGGCGCAATCCGGCGAGCAGTGACGTCAGTTGGCCACGTCGCCAGGCGCGATTCACCATGTGCCGGGCACCTATCGGCAGAAACTTGCGCACTGACGCGGCGCGGTGACCGAGAACGATGATCGGCGCTTCGATCCCCGCACAATTTTCAATGGCGATCTGGAGAGCGGTCTTGTAGCCAAATCTCGCCAGCGGCTTCGCAAATCCGAGCTTCCCAGGACCGCCAGCCGCGAGAATGATGGGAAAAATTTGAATAGGTTTCATGAAGCAGCACAAGAATATAGTCCAGCCGCGGCGCTGTGCCATAGCGAATCGCGAGCTTTGCGCCATACTAGAACCAAAACAAATTGCAAAATTGCAGTCTGCTTGTGTGCAGAAAGCGCTGCGCAAACCGGAACTTGGATCTGATGTTATTTGTTGAACGCGGGGGACGAACGAACTAGAATTTGCACGCAACGGTGGTTCAGGAGCGCTCGCACGAGAACATTGGCGACCGCCCCGAGGGACTCGGCAAGGCTGTGTACCCAAACTCCTTTCGATACTTCCGACCCAGCACGCTCGAAGAAGCCTCAGCAATTCTTACCGAACTAGGTGAAGACGCCAAGGCTCTGGCAGGCGGTCAAAGCCTAATCCCGTTAATGAAGCTGCGCCTTTCCAGCCCTTCTGCACTCGTGGATTTGAATTTCATTCCGGATTCGTCCTACATTCGACGGTCCAACGGCACAATTCATTTCGGCGCAATGACCCGTCACGCCGACATCGAGAACTCGGAAATCGCGAGCCGCGTGCCGATCCTTCACGATTGCGCCGCCGGCATCGCCGATTCCCAAGTGCGCAACCGCGGAACAATTGGCGGGTCTGTAGCCGAAGCTGATCCAAGCGGCGATTGGGGGCCGGTGCTTCTCACGCTTGATACGGAAGTTCATGTCATCGGTCCGGGCAGTTCGCGAACTATCGGACTCGCTGAATTCTTTCTCGACGCCTATACCACCGCGCTCGCTCCGGGCGAACTGGTGAAAGAAATTTCAGTGAAGGCGCCCACAAACAATACCTCTGGCGCATACGTCGCCTTCAAGCGATGCGCGCCTGTGTACGCAAGCGCCAGCGCCGCTGTTTCTCTGACCGTTGAAGACGGCGACGTGTGTAAAGCAGTACGCATTCTTCTCGGTTGCGTAGGTCTCACGGCGATTCGCGCGAGCGAAGCCGAGGCTGCATTGATTGGCAAAGAACTGACGACCAAGTCAATCGAAACAGCTGCCGAAGCGGCGATGGCTGCGGCCGATCCGCAAACCGATATGCGCGGTTCGGCAGAATACAAACGGGCGCTGGTGCGCGTACTTGTGAAACGCGCGATTCGTATCGCGTCGCGCAGAGCTCGCGGAGAACATGTAGAGGCAGGTCACGAATATGTTGGAAGGATTTGATCGCGTTCCTGTTCAGGTGCGCGTGAACGGAACGCTCTACGAACGCACGATCGAAGCGCGCGTGCTCCTTGTGGATTTCATTCGCGAGGAGCTCGATCTCACCGGAACACACATTGGCTGCGACACCACTTACTGCGGCGCATGCACGGTCCTGATGAATGGCGCGAACGTGAAATCATGCACCGTATTCGCCGTTCAGGCTCATGGATCAGAAATCACCACGATCGAGGGCTTGGCAAAGGACGGCAAGCTGCATCCGGTGCAGGAGGCGTTCGCCGCGAATCACGGGCTTCAATGCGGCTACTGCACTCCGGGAATTATCATGTCCACTGTCTATTTGCTGTCGAAGAAACAAAAGCCGACCGATCAGGAAATTCGGAAGGGCATTGCCGGAAATACATGCCGCTGTACCGGCTACCAAAATATATTCAAAGCGATTCGCGCCGCCACGGCTGCGGACGATCATGGGTGATCCTGCATGATGATTCAGTTCGGCGGCGACTTCGTCGTTCAGAAGAAACCGGACGAAGTTTACGAGTTCCTGGTCGATCCGGAGCGATTCTGTCCGCTGCTGCCCGACTATCAAAGCATGAAGAAGCAGAGCGGCAAGGAATTCAGCGTGGTGATGCGAGTGGGAATTTCGCATATTCGCGGTAACGCGACTGTCAGAATGACGCTCGCTGAAGAAAAGCCCGCGACCCACGCTTTGTACGACGGAAAGGGCGACGTTCCGGGCGGCAACGTGAACATCCGAGCGGGATTCGACCTTGAGCCTGAAGGTCTCGGCACGAAAGTCCTTTGGAAAGGCGAAGCGCAAATCGCGGGACGATTGCCGTCTATTGCCGGTGGCATGCTCGAGCCCCTAGCAAAGAAGAACGTACAGAAGCTAATTGACGCTTTGCAGGCGGCGTTATCTTGACGGTGCGCGCTGAATCGAAAACGAAACTGCATAGGTACGCATGAAGGAAAAATCCACACTATCAACGAAGAAGCCGCGTCGCGCGAAACCAGGCGCGGACAAGCTCGGTGAAGACGCGAGCGGCAAGTGGATTGGCAAGTCCCTTCGCCGGCGCGAAGAGCTTCGCCTGGTCCAGGGCAAAGGCAGCTTTGTAGACGATAAGAAACTGCTGGGCATGGCTTACATGAGGGTGGTGCGATCGCCGTACGCGCACGCGAAAATCACGCGCTTGGATATTTCGAAGGCCGCGGCTGCCCCCGGGGTTGTTTGCACACTGACGGGCAAGGAAGTCGCGGGACTCGTGAAGCCGTTCATCGAGATCGGTCCCGGCCCCGGCCAGGAAATTCAAGACTACCCGATGGCGGTGGACAAGGTTGTATTTCAGGGCGAGCCCGTCGCCGTCGTGGTCGCGGACACGCGCCTCGCTGCCGAAGACGCCGCCGAACTTGTCGAAGCGGAGTACGAAATTCTGCCACCCGTCATGACCGCGGAGGATGCGCTCAAGGGCGATTCCCTTTTGCACGAGAAAGCTGGAACAAATTGCATTTGGAAGGGCGTCTTCGAATACGGCGATGTCGAGAAGGCATTCAAGCAAGCCGCGCATGTCGTGGAAATCGGCCGCCTGCATTTTCATCGATTCTCAAGCACGCCTCTAGAAAACAACGCCGTTATCGGCGATTGGGACCCCAAGACGGAGCGCATCAATTTCTACTCCAATAATTCCTTCCCCGCATTTGCCGCGCAATTCTTGTCCCCCGCGCTCGGCGTCGGCATCGATCAGATACGCATACACAGCATCGACATCGGCGGCGGATTCGGAATCAAAATCACCAATTATCCTTACATGGCGATGTGTGCGCTGGCCTCGCGAAAGATCGGCGGCCGCCCGGTCAAATGGGCCGAGACGCGTTCGGAGCATCTTCTGGCCAGCGCTCATGGCAACGAGCGCACATTTTTCGATACGCGCGTGGCTCTCGATAAGAATGGCGTAATCACCGCAATCGACTCGCGCCACGTTGACGATTGCGGCGCATTTCCGCGCTACGAGCCTCTCGGATGCGTCATCTGGGCGCAGGTGCTTCCGGGCGCATATCGTTTCAAAAACGCGCGCTTCGATTTTTCGCAGATCGTTTCCAATAAATGCCCGGTCGGCCCCAATCGCGGCTATTCGCGCATGCAACATCTCTGGTTTCTGGAGCGCGTGATTGACATCTGCGCGCATAAGCTCGGAATTCCGCCGGACACGATGCGCGAACAAAACTACATCCGCAAAGACGAATTCCCATACTCCACGCCGAATGGCTGCATTTACGATTCCGGTGATTACAAACAAATGCTTGATGTGGGCAAAGATTTGATCGACTGGGGCAATTGGAAACAAGAGCAGGCGATTGCGCGCAAAAACGGCCGCTATCTTGGGATCGGCATCGGCACGACGCTCGATTCCGGCACGAACAATTTCGGCCAAGCACAAATCATTAATCCGGGCGCTCCGTTTTCGGGACAGTCGAAGGCTGCCAATGTAAAACTTGATATCTACGGTGAAATCGTCGTCAGCGTCGGTTCCGTACCGCAGGGTCAGGGCCATGAAACGATTGCGTCGCAGGTCGTGGCCGAATCGCTGAATGTTCCACCCGAAATGATTCGCGTACACCCCGGCTTCGATACCGATGAGAACGTATACACCGGCCACACTGGGACGTATGCCAGCCAATTTGCCGTTACGGGCGTATCGGCAATTCACGGAGCCGCGGAGAAGTTGAAGGCGGAAATCGCTCGCGTCGCTGCGTTTGCATTAAAAGCTAAGGAAAAAGATCTCGAATTCGGCGTCGGCGATATGGGCCCGGAAGTCCGCGTTCGCGGCACGACAAAGTCCGTCAATTTCTGGTCCATCGCGAACTTGATATATGTCAATAACGCTGGGCTGCCGCAGGATTTCGAGGACATCACACTAAATTGCAGGTACGTATATCGCGCGCCATTCAAGGTCCCCGATATTGCGAAAAAGTACGGCAATCTCACGCTGACCTACTCGGCGCAAGTGCATATCGCGGTGGTAGAAGTGGATCGCGAATCGTACCAGCCGAAGATTCTCGCCTACGCGACCGTCGAAGATTGCGGGCGCGCGATCAATCCGATGATCGTCGAGGGGCAAGTACACGGCGCGACCGCGCACGGAATTGGCGCGGCTCTGATGGAGAGCTGCGTTTACGACAAAGAGGGAACGATGCTGACGAGCACGTTCAGCGATTACACGCCGATCACCTCAATGAACATGCCGGATTTGCTGTACGGAAGCGTCGAGTCGCCGTCGCCTTTCACGTTTAACGGCGCCAAAGGCATGGGCGAAGGGGGTGCTGCGCCGCTGCACACCGTTTGCGCTGCCCTGCAGGATGCGCTTGAGCCCGCCGGAATCATAATTTCGAATTCACACAACACCGCGGAAAGCTTGTTTCAGGCGCTGCAAGGTCGCGTAGCCGCCACGCCGGTTCGAGCGGAGAGCCGGTCGAAAGGACGATGAGCACAATTTCCCGTCGACTTTGCTCAACCGCGCATTCCTGGTGGTTCGCGCTGGCATCGAAGTGAGAATGGACGGCGACGAGTGGCCCCAAAGATCTGCATTATCGGTTGCGGCTCGATTGGCAGTTTGTACGCTGCGCACCTGAGCCGTGTGGCCGACGTCTACGCATTTGTCCGGCGCGAAGAGCACGCCTGCGCTCTGAACGAGAAAGGGCTCCGAGTCTCTGGCACACACGAATTCAGAGCGAAGATTCGTGCGACCGCGAGCCCCTCTGAAATTCCAGAATGTGACCTTGGGATCGTTTGCTGCAAGGCCGCGCAAACCGCAGAGGCTCTTTCGCCGGTCGCCAGCAAATTTCGAAGCGGCGCCGTTTTGTCTGCGCAGAATGGGCTGGGCTGCGAGGAAATCATCGCCGAGATCACGAAGAGCCGGGTCATTCGCGGCACAACTTTCATGAGTGGCACGCGTCATTGCGATACGCACGTGCAGTATGAACTCGACACAGAGACGTGGATGGGCCCGTTCGAACCGACTGAAACGCCCTTCATTATCGTTAAGCAAGCGGCGGATTGGATAATCGCGTCCGGGTTGAAGGCTGTCGCCCTCGATGATGCCAAGCCGGCTCAATGGTCGAAGATGATTTTCAATGCTTCCGTAAATTCTGTTTCGGCGCTGACGGAACTTCCCCATTGCTGGAATTTCGCTCAGGAGGAGAACTTCGAAGATTTGGGGAATTTACTCCACGCTCTTATCGAAGAAGGCAAACAGGTCGCGAAAGGGCTCGGCATCACATTGCACGATGATCCCTGGGAGATGAACAAAATCGGCGCTCGCACCGATCATTCACCCTCGATGCTTTATGACGTGCAACATCATTTCCACACCGAGGTAGATTTTCTCTCCGGCGCGATCGCGCGTGAGGCGGCGCGAGCCGGAATTCCCGCTCCGTTGAATACGGCCCTCTATCGGCTGATCAAAGGAAAAGAGGCGTCCTGGGCGCGGCCCGCACCACGAGAGAAGGCGAAATCCTGATAGCATTGGCAGCAGTTAGCTGGTGCCGCGCGAATCGGAAGGCCAATTTATGTCGTTCCCGATTGACCAGGAAAAATGGGCACGCGTGAGACGCGCGATGGACGAGAAGAGCCTCAGCGCCCTTGTTGTTCGTGCTCCTGACAATATTCTCTATCTCACCAACTACTGGACAATGAAGGGATACGACATCGCCATCTTTCCGCGCGAGGGCGAGCCGATATTGATTGTCGTCGAACCGCAATTCCGCGAAGCTCAACGCACCGCGTGGAATAAAGACGTGCGCTACTTCAATTTCTATCATCCTACCGACCCTCGGCCGCCTACTGCGCGGGCACTCGATATGTGCCTTGAGGTCTTGCGCGAGAAGAAATTGACGGAGCGCGTCGGCGTCGAGCTGTCGCAGGGCTCGCAAATCTGCGATCGAATGGTTGGAGAGCCGACGCTGCCCACACAGGGATATTTCGACGCATTTCTTGGGGTGGCGAAGGAAATTGTTGATGCGACCCCAATTCTCGCTGATCTGCGGATGATCAAGACATCCCAGGAAATCGAAAGGATGCGCCTTGCGAACGAGCTCGCTGCCATTGGAATGGCTTACGCTCGGAAGAATATGCGGCCCGGAATGAAAGAAAGCGAAATCGCCGCGATGATCGAATGCCACATCCATTCGGTCGGCATCGGTTACAGAGATAAAGTCGCGATGGCGCGAGCGTTTACTCTCGTCTGGTCGGGAAAAGGCATCGCGACTTTCACGGCGACGAGCAACCGGCCTGTTCAGGAACATGAACCAACTTTAGTGGAGCTTTGGGTTTGCGCGGACGGCTATTGGACCGACCTGACGAAAAATATTTGCCCGGGCACGCTGACACCTGAATACACGAAATTGCTGGAATTATTGTTAAGTGTTTTCAAGGAAGCGACCGGCGTCGTTCGCGATGGTGCGCCGCTTGGCGAAATCGATCGGGTGATCCGCGCACGGATCGATGAAGCCGGCTACGCGGGTCAGCCGTCGCACCCTGTCGCGCACGGCGTCGGTGCGCGGGCACACGAGCCGCCGTATTCGCACAAAGCTGTGGCCGACACGATGAAGAAAAACATGGTGCTGGCCATCGAGCCCGGAATCTATTGGGAGGGCGGCGGCGGGCTGCGGCTCGAGGATAATTTTCTGGTCACCGAGAACGGCAGCGAAAAGCTGTGCACCGATCCGGACGATTTTCGGACTTAGCAGGGGGTTCGATTGGCGATTTCTGAATCTCTGGCGAATAAGATTACGGAGCAAGTGCGCGAGGACGAGATCGTCGCCATGGCCTTCGATGTGGTGAACATCGCGAGTCCGACGGGCGAAGAACTCGAGATGTCGAAATATATGCGTGGCGCGCTCGAAGCTGCCGGTTTGCAGGTGAGTTGGCAGGAGGTCGAAGAAGGACGAGCCAACGTGATCGGGCGTTGGGAGGGCGCGGACACTGGAAAGAGCCTGATGTTCAACGGTCACATGGACACTTCAAATAGTGGCCGCGAAACTTTCCTCACCGGTATCGGTTACAAACCGCACGCCGTTCTGAAAAACGGAGTGATTTACGGGCTCGGCATTTACAACATGAAAGGCGCGCTCGTCTGCTATACCCAGGCCGTGAAAGCATTGCAACGAGCGGGCGTTCGACTCGCTGGCGACATTCTGATTGCGGCGGTTGTCGGTGAGATCGAGAAAACGCAGTGGAGCGATGAATTTATCGGCAAGGAGTATCGCGGCTACGGTGCCGGTACGCATTACATGGTGAATCACGGCGTTTTGCCTGACATGTGCATTCTCGGCGAGCCTACGGACATGCAGATCGTATTGTCGCACTACGGCTCCGTCTGGGCGCGGATTGGCACGCGCGGCAGTTATGTCCACACTGCATTCGCGGCAGGGCATGAGAAGGACAGCTCCATCCGGAGAATGCGTGAAGTCCTTGATGCCATTTATGCGTGGATTCCGAGCTTCGAATCGCAGACTTCGTTCAATGGGAAGACCGGCGTCGTCAATGTTGGCTGCATTCGCGGAGGCTATCCGTGGCGCACTAGCCGGACTCCTGATCGCACTGATGTCTTTCTCGATTTGCGCGTTCCGCCGAACATGCCATTGGCAGATGCGAGGCGTTCTGTGAAAGCGCTGGTGCTTGATCTTCAAAAGCGATTCCCCGACTACGGAATTGATTTCGAAACTTTCGTCTCGGTGCCAGGCGCGCAGATCGCCGAAAATCACGAGCTCGTTCGAACGATTGACGCTGCTCACGCACGCGTCATGGGCGCGTCGCCGCGCAGAGACACGGTGCTTTGGTGCTCGGACGCGTCTGTGATGACTCGATTTGGAATCGAAACCGTCAATTACGGCCCTTCGAGTGGGCCTCGAGACGCCGAAGGCGAGAAAGTGGCCGTCAAAACTTTTGTGAACATTACGAAGGTATATGCGCTAGCGGCGGCTGAGATCTGCGGCGTTATCGAATAGCAGCCCGAGGAGATTAGTTCCGAACGCGCCGCAAATTTATCTAGAAATTGAAATGGGGAGAATCCGTGGTCAGTCCGGCTGAAGTCGAGAGGCGGAATCGAAACATACGCGAAGCCATGGCTCGCGAAAATCTCGACGCCCTCATTGTTTGCGGCAACGAGTACACGGGATTTGAAGGCGCAGTTCGCTACCTCTCCGGATTCGAAATCGTTCATCGCTACGTCTACGTCTTGGTTCCACTCGAAGGAGATTTGCGCCTAATTTTCCCCAGCGAAGCGCGTTGGATCGGTGACAAGACCAAACCGTGGGTGCGCGAGCATATCTGGGCCGACATTCCCGGCAAATGGATCGCTGATTTTGCAGTTTCAAAGAATTGGAAGCGGCTCGGCGTTTACGGCCTCGACGCTGTGATGGCCGTTCGCGATTATCGTGAATTGCAGAAGGGCTCTGCTGAGCTCGTTTCATTCGACCAACCGTTTGACATGGCTCGCGCGGTGAAGAGCGATGAAGAACTCGCTGGCATTCGGCACAGCATGGAGATTATTGAGAATGGTTTCTGGGCGATGTTAGAAGAATACAAGCCCGGCAAAACTGAAGCTGAAATCATGGCTCCCGCTGTCGATCGTTTCTTCGCGGGCGGCGCCGGCTTGCAGATGATGAACATCGTTCTCTCTGGCACAAATGGCGAGGCGCAGGCGCATTTCAAGGTTCCCCGCGATCGAAAGGTCAGTGCCAACGATCTTCTTCTGTATTCACTCGAAATCGCGGGACCCGAAGGCTATTGGGTGGAGTTTTCGCGGCCGCTGATCCAAGGCAAGATCAGCGGGACCACCAAGCGCATGGCGGAGGTTTATCCGGAGGCTCTTGAAGCCGCCCGCATCCTGATGCGCGATGGCGAACTGATCAAGAATGTCCACGGCGCGGCCGTCGATATCTTTGCCAAGCAAGGCTTCAGCCTCGGGCATCTTTCCGGGCACTCGATCGGAATGACGATGATCGAGCACCCTGCTATCAGCGCGACAAGCGAAACTCTTTTGCGCGAGAACATGGTGTTCTCTTTTCATCCGCAGGTCGTCGATCAAGAAGGCAAAGTGTGCCTGTACACGCAGGACACTTACCGCGTCGGGAAAAAGGAAGGCGAGAATTTCGCGAACGTCGACTGGAAATTTTATTCGGGTGCAGAGACGCCGAGGTAAGCGGGCGATGAAGATTTGCATTGTTGGGTGCGGCGCGATTGGCAGCATCTTCGGCGCCCATCTCTCGCGTTTGGATGGAGTCGAGGTGCACGCTTATGACGTCTCCCAGCAGCACGTCGATGCCATCGAGCGCAACGGATTGAGAACTTCGGGCGCGGCTGACTTTACCGCGCGCCTACACGCGACCACTGACGTCCGTTCGATCCCGCGGTGCAATTACGGCATTGTCGCAACGAAAAGCACGCACACAAAATCGGCGATCGCTCAAGCGGCGCACGTCTTTGGTCCGGCGAGCGCCGTCTGCTCGGTGCAGAACGGCGTTGGCAACGAAGACATCATCGCCGAGCACGTCAAATTCGTCATTCGAGGCACGACGTTCCCCGCCGGCCACATCGTCGAGCCCGGACACGTCGGATTCGACATCAAAGGCGACACATGGATCGGACCGTTCGAGCCGACCAGCACTCCGATGGCTCGCGTCGCGGAACTCGCAGGAATGCTCACCAAATCTGGCCTCAACACGATTGCGCTCAAGGATGCCCGCGGCGCGCAATGGACGAAACTCATCTTCAATGCAGCGACAAATCCGGTTGGCGCGCTCACGCTCTTGCATCACGGCGCCGCTACGCGCCTTCCCGCCACCGGCCAGCTTTTCGACGACTTGATTGCCGAGGGCGAGGCGGTCGCCAAAGCGCTGGGCATCACGCTTCATGGCGATCCGCGCGCGCTCGTACAAAAAGGCGCGAATGCGCCCGGCAAACACAATGCGAGCATGTTGCAAGATGTGCTCATCCGCCGCATCACCGAAGTCGATTTCATGAATGGCGCGATTGTGAAGTCCGGCGAGAAAGCGGGAGTTCCAACTCCGTTGAACAGCGCAATGTGGGCCTTGATCAAAGGCCTCGAAAATTCCTGGACGAATCCGTAACACTCGTTCTCTAGAAACTCGGAGCAAAGAATCTTATGGCGGTTCCCTTTCGAATTGGCGTCTTGCAACTCAGCATGGAGCCGGTTGCGGAAACTGTGCAAATGGCGCAGGCGTGCGAGAGCGCCGGATTTGATGCCTTCTGGCTGGCCGAGGCCTATCCATGGTGGCGCAAGCACTCGTACGAGGCGCGCTCGTCCACGGCAATTGCCGCCATCATCGCGCGCGAGACGAAACACATCCCGGTCGGCTGGGGAATCATTTCTCCCTACACGCGAAACCCCATTCAGATCGCGATGGAGGCGCGCGTGATGCAGGATGTCGCTGGTCCCGGAAGATTCTTTCTCGGTCTCGGTGCCTCGAAGATTTTTATGAAGGAAGCGGGCGAGGGCGAAACCGGCAAGGCTGCCGGTCCTGCGACGGTGATGAAAGAAAGCATCGAGATCATTCGCGGCGTTCTCGGCGGCGAAGAATTTCACTACGAAGGAAAGGTATTTGACGTCCACGTGCCAGCGCTAAAGCCCGACGCGCACGTGGGACGCCAGCAGATTCCAATTTACATCGGCGCAACAGGCCCCGTTTTGCAGCGAATGGGCGGAAGCATGGCGGATGGACTTCTGACGGCAAGCATCACCACGCCGGATTTCGTGCGTTACTCCCGAACGTTTATGGAGGAAGGCGCACGAAAGGCTGGCCGCGATCCCGCGAATCAGGACCTTGGCGCGGTTATTGTTGGTAGTGTTGGCAGGGATCCAAAGCGCGCGCGCGACGGTGCGCGCGAAATGGCTGCCATGTATTTGGCCAACAAGGTCCAGAACATTCGAGGCTCGGCGGACATGCTGCTCGAAAAAGCCGGGCTGAGCTTCGAAGAGATTCGCCCGATTGCCGACGCGATGGAGAGCGGCGGACGGAAAGCGGCGGCCCGCGCGGTGACCGACGAAGTTTTTGAGAAGGTCCGGCCGATTGCCGGCACGCCCGAGGACTGCGTTCGCCGCATCGAGGAGTATCGCGCTGCCAGATGCACGCATATTCTCCTGGAACTTTGGGGCGACGACCGCATTGCGCAGGCGAAGCTCTTCGGAGCAGCAGTTCTTCCACACTTCAAACACTAAGATCGCAGTGATCAAATACGGGAACGGGCATCTTCCAAGCTGCGGTTCTCGTTTCAGTGGCCGCCAATCGAATCTCGGACAACGCCATACGTTCCGCCCCACGCATCGGTCATTTGATTTCGAATTTCCCACAGCTCCGGAAAGAACTTCACGCGTTGCCCTTCGTTCAGCAAGTCTACGCCGCGGCCTTTCAATGATTTTGCATCGAGTCCAATTGTCCGGTGTATCAGCTGAATATGGCAGAACCGGAATCGCTGAAATAATTCGTCAAACTCCGCGAGCGCCTCGGCCACCACATAAGCATCGGAGTGGGAATATTCCGAATTGTAGATTTTCTCGACAGTCAAATTGTGTTTGTCAAGGTAGTGCGACTTGAAGGAGTTCCAAAGAGGCTGGTGCATCTTCAAGAGCGTGCGAAAGCCGGGCGATTCCTGACCGCTTCCGTTGCCCAGTTGCAGACGGATTTGCTGATACTCCTTGGGCGACATTGTTTCGAGCAAGTCGAGTTGATTGATCATCAGGCGCATCGCAATATGCACGCGGCGGAAAAGCGTAACCACGCGATTTGTATTTTCCTGCTGGATGAAATCGTCGATGTCGAGCAGTGTGTAGCCGATCAATTTCATCCACAATTCTTCTACCTGGTGAACCACCTGGAACTGCAACTCGTCTGCGTTGCACAAATCCTTGAAATCCTTCTGACAGTGCAAGAGAGCTTTGGTGGCGATGTAAATTTCATAATCAAGCGTTCCCTCGCCGTTCATCGTTTCGTAAAAGTGCTGTCGATCCATGAGTTCTCCTGATCCCACGCCATGCATCAGAACGCCAGCCTCGAGGGACGCAAATTAAATCATATAGCAATTATTCAAGATAAATCGCTGGCGTGTCTTGAAAGGTTGTAAATTCGATAAAAGTAATCAGAAGGCCGAACTTCAGCTTGGGCAGACCGTGCTGACGATCACACGGAATTCCGCATCAGTGATTAGTCCGCGCTTTTCGATTCCCTTCAGTTTCACGGCGGCGAGTATCTCGGCGCGCTGCGCCTCAGAAATATTCAAGCCCAGCTCGCGGCTCTTGATCGTGATACTGTCGAGGCCGCTCTTTTTCCCCAGCACAATTTCGCGACGCGCA
Source organism: Candidatus Acidiferrales bacterium (assembly GCA_036513895.1). Classification (GTDB taxonomy): domain Bacteria; phylum Acidobacteriota; class Terriglobia; order Acidiferrales; family UBA7541; genus Palsa-147. The sequence continues at coordinate 19,591 of DATBYF010000113.1, forward strand.
CGCACGATCTCGGCCGAAAACGGTTCGATAGCTTCTGGAATGTGGAACTGGCTTGCGACCGCCCCGCTTTCGCGCATGAACAGGTTCTCGCCGACTACCGGCTTCCACGGTTCAAGCGCGTAGCCCGACACGCTGCGTACATGGCGAGACACATCGCGAATTTTGTCGAGGTTCAATTCCGTGTTGACACCATAAATGCACTCGAGCGCCATCGCAACTTCGCCGAGATCGGCATTCCCCGCGCGCTCGCCCATTCCGTTTATCGTTCCCTGGATCCAATTTGCGCCGGCGCGGACAGCTGCAACGGCGCACGCCGTGGCGAGGCCGAAATCATTATGCCCGTGAAAATGCAAGGGAACGGAAGGCCCAAGCCACTCCCTCACCTGTCCGACAAGATATCCAACGGCCTCAGGGCCGCAAGCCCCAATCGTATCCACAATCACGGCTTCCTTTGCGCCGGCTTCGATCGCAGCAACATACAAAGCGCGAAGATGGGTAAGATCCGCGCGAGTGCCATCCACCGGGAAAAACACGACAGACAATCCGTGCTTTACAGCGTGGCGCACGGCATCTACCGCGCGGCGGATTGAATCTTCCGCGGTGATTCCGTACGCGCGCAATTTAATTTCGCTCGCGGGAATCTCGATCACTGTCGCGCGCGCGCCCAAGCGAATCACTTCATCGATATCGGCTTGCACGGCGCGGGCGAATCCCCAAATCTCGGCGCGGAGTCCAGCTCGGCAGACCAAGCCGAAAGCTTCTGCATCATCAGCAGATACTCTCGGAAACCCCGCTTCAATCCGGCTGTGCCGAGGGAGTCCAACTGGCGCGCAATTTCGAGCTTTTGCTGGGGATCGAGAGCGACGCCCACGGTTTGCTCGCCGTCGCGGAGCGTCGTGTCGTAGAAGCGGACAGGCCCCTTCCTCGACGAGTTGGGCGCAATCCGCGCTGGATCGTTCAGCGCGCTCACCCAAACTTTCTGGTCGCCACCATTGATCATGCCTTCCTCGAACTAGCTGGCAACAGCCGGTTTCTTTCCGTGGGCCTGTTCCCACGAAATCACCGGATTGCGTAAAATTCCGATGCGCTCAATTTCGCACTCGACGATATCGCCCGGTTTTAAGTAGAGCGACTTCGGATCGTCGCTGAATGCCGCCACACCCGACACGGTGCCAGTCGAAAGGACGTCGCCTGCGCTATAGCCCATGGCAGAGTAATGCGCCAGAATCTCGGGAATTTTCACGGCCATTTTCTTCGAATGCGATTGCTGCCGGACCTTTCCGTTGACGCGCAGCTCCATTGCGAGATTGTGCGGGTCGCGAATTTCATCGGCGGTTACAATCCACGGCCCGAGGGGGCAAAACGAATCGATCCCCTTACAAAAACTGAATACGCCCGACTTCATTTCTCTCCGCTGGATGTCGCGCGCCGTGATGTCGTTGAAGATTACATAGCCGCCGATGTAATCGGCTGCCTCCGCTGGGGAAAAGTGGCGGCCCGCTTTTTTCAGGACCACGGCAAGCTCCAGCTCGTAATCGAGTTCTTCGGTCAGTTGCTCGGGGTAAATCACCGGTTCATCGGGGCCGATGATGGCGTCAACATTCTGAAAAAAAACAATCCAGGGAAGCACAGGATGGGAGAAGCGTGCTTTCTGAGCTTCTTCGTGATGCTCGCGAAAATTACCGGCGGTATGGAAGAATTTCTTTGGCGCAATCGGTGCCTTAATCTTTATTTCGTCGGTTCGGTAGAAAATCCGTTCGCCCGAGGGGCCAGTTGCCCGGGGACCAGACGCAATCGCTTGCTTCAATGCCGCCCGGGCGGCGTCCAGGCTTTGATCGCCGCCTTCGAAGAGTCCTCGCATGTCGGGCGGAATTCGAGCGTCGGCGACTCGATACGCTGCCGGGTCATGCTCGACGTCGTGCAAATACAGAGCATAGGCGAAGTTCAAATCAACCATGTGACCATCTGGAGCCAGCGCACCGATTCGCTTTTGATTCGGTCCTATTTGGAACGTCACCAATTTCATCAGCTCGGCTGCCTCCAGCTGAACCGCGGTTTTCTGTCTGATGTTAATTTATCGCATCCGCGCGCGCGGCCAAAGTTTAAACTCGGTTCACGCGGCGAAATGCACGTTTAATTTGTAATCGCAATTACTAATTGAGATATTCCGATGGATTCGCTGAGGCCGGGCAAGAATGAATCGGTCAGCGCAAGTTGAGCATCAGGAGTTTCGGCTCAGTCATTTCTTCGATCGCGTAGCGCAGACCTTCCCGGCCGAGCCCCGAGTCTTTGATTCCGCCGTAGGGCATATTGTCGATTCGGAATGCAGACATCTCGCCTACCATCAGCCCGCCAACTTCAAGCGTTTCGTATGCTTCGAAAATAAGCTTGGCATCGCGTGTGAATAGACCCGCCTGCAATCCGTAAGGCGAATCATTTACGCGTCGAAGAGCGTCCGCGAATTCGTCGTACGCTTCAATGACAACCACGGGCGCAAATACCTCCTCGCAGCTCACGCGCATATCAGGCTTCGTATGTGTAAGCACAGTAGGCTCGACAACCGCGCCGCGACGTTTCCCTCCCGCTAAAAGCTTAGCGTCGCCCGCAACAGCTTCTTCAATCCATGACTCAGCTCGCTTGGCCGTATCCTCGTTGATCATGGGCCCGACATCGGTTGAATCCTCACTTGGATCGCCAATCTTGAGTTTCGCCACGCGCGACAATAAAGCGGCAGTGAATTTCTGTTCAACGGCACGTTGCACGTAAATCCGCTGCACGGAGATACAGCTCTGTCCGGAATAAGAAAATCCGCCGACCGCACACCGCTCCGCTGCGTAGTCGATATCGGCATCGCTGTGCACCACCACAGCGGCATTTCCGCCCAGTTCTAGCACGACTTTTTTCTTTCCGGCTTTTTGCTTGAGGGCCCAACCTACTGCGCCGCTTCCGGTAAATGTCAATAGCTTGAGTCGGTCGTCCATCACCAATCGCTGCGCGTCGTCGTTTGAAAGTGATAGGACATTCAGAGCACCGGCGGGCCACCCTGCTTTCTCGACCACGTCCGCCAGCAAAAGCGCTGTCAACGGCGTCTTTGGAGCAGGCTTGAGCACCATGGTACATCCCGCAGCGATAGCGGGCGCGACTTTGTGGGCAACCAAGTTCAGTGGGAAATTGAATGGCGTAATCGCGGCTATTGGACCGAGCGGAAAACGACGCACGATCGCCGATCGACCCGCCATCGCGGGTAACAAATCGAGCGGGATCCATTCCCCGCCAATTCTCACGCTTTCTTCCGATGCGACCGTAAACGTCAGAATCGCTCGTTCGACTTCAGCGCGCGCAGTTTTGATCGGCTTACCGGCCTCCATGGAGATTGACCGTGCAAATTCCTCCTGGCGCGAGGTGATTGCGTCAGAAATTGCGCGAAGGATTCGCCGCCGTTCGTACGCGGGCATCCGGCGCGTTGTCTCAAACGCACGCACGGAAGCGGCGATCGCGTGATCGAGCTGCTCCGTTGTCGCCCAGTAGGTTGTCCCGGCGGGGCTGCCGTCGTACGGGGAGAAAATTTCGAGGGGTTTGCCTGCGGCGACCCACTTCCCGTCCAAAAGGAAGGGATGTAACTTGGCCGGACTTTTTGTGGACACAGACATCAGCGTCTCCAAAGAACTATCCTGCGTCAAGCATGACGCGGCTCGGCGGTCGCGTGTGTTTCGCTGACCGCGGACAGGGCGCCTTCGAGTACGTCTAGGCCCTCGTCGAAATCGGCGTCTGAAATCACCAGAGGCACGAGAAGGCGGATGACGTTGCCGTAAGTGCCGGCCGATATGGCCAGCAAACCATGCTCGTAACAATATCGCATGATTTGCTCGGTCTCGTGCTTGGCAGGCTCGCGTGTTTCTCGCGAAGTGACGAGCTCGAGGGCCTGCATCGCGCCCATTCCGCGAGTTTCGCCGATCATAGGCCAGCGGCGCTGCCAATCTGCTGCGCGCGCCGCGAATTTCTCGCCGAGCAATTCGGCGCGAGCACTCAGGTTTTCCTTCTCCATCGATTCGAGCACAGCCAGCGCGGCGGCGCACGACAACGGATTGCCGCCAAACGTGCCGCCTAAACCTCCAACGTTCGGCGAATCCATAATTTCGGCGCGCCCAGTCACTGCCGCGAGTGGCATCCCTCCACCGAGCGACTTCGCGGTTACGAGCAGGTCCGGCTCAATACCGTAGCGCTCGCATGTGAAAAGCCTTCCCGTTCGGCCGAATCCGGTCTGGACTTCGTCCGCAATGAAGAGAATCCCGTGTTTCTTGCAAATGTCTTGGAGAATCGGAAAAAACTCACGCGGAGGAGTGACAAAACCACCTTCGCCGAGTATCGGCTCTACGATAATCGCTGCGACGGCTGACCCGGCCACAACGCGCTTGAATGTATCCTCGAGATGTTGCGCACAAAATACTTCGCACGACGGATATTTCAGCGAATATGAACAGCGATAGCAGTACGCGTAGGGAATCCGGTAAATGTCACTCGCGAATGGCTCGAATCCGGCCTTATATGGTTGCGTTTTGCTGGTCAACGACATCGTTAGCATGGTGCGGCCGTGGAACGCGTCTTCGAAGCAAATGATGGCGGGACGCCGCGTGTGGCAACGCGCGATTTTGATGGCGTTTTCGATCGCTTCGGCGCCGCTGTTTACGAGGATCGTCTTCTTCGCAAAATCGCCTGGCGCCAGTGCATTCAATTTTTCGGCGAGCGCGATGTAGTCGGCGTAGGGCGCGACGCTGAAGCAGGTGTGAAGGAAACGATCGAGCTGCGCACGGATGGCGGAGACAACTCGATCCGAGCGATGACCGACATTGGAACACCCAATCCCGCCCGCAAAGTCAATAAAGCGATTGCCGTCCACGTCTTCGACGATAGCGCCCTCCGCTCGAGCCGCAAACACGGGCGTCGCGTGATAGATGCCGCGTGGCACGGCCTGCGTGCGGCGACGCATCAATTCCTGCGACTTCGGTCCGGGTATGGGAGTGCGGAGTTGAATTGTGGGCATTTCAGTACCATCCGATCGGCAGTTCGTTGAGATTGATGTGCACCTGCTTCGTCTCGAGATATTCCTCGATTCCCCAAGGCCCAAGCTCGCGGCCGAATCCCGATTGCTTGTAGCCACCCCAGGGCGCTTCGACGTAGGTGGGCTGCATGTGATTCACCCAGACGATCCCGGCGCGAAGCGCCTTCACGACGCGGAACGCTTTGAAAATATCGCGCGACCACACGGCGGCAGCTAGACCGTACGGCGTCGCATTGGCAATACGTATCGCGTCAGTTTCGTCTCTGAACGGAATCACGGATGCGACCGGGCCGAAAATTTCTTCCTGCGCGATGCGGGCGGAATTGTCCACGTCGTAAAATACCGTCGGCTCGACGTAATATCCTTTTGCGAAACCTTTCGGCCGCGCGCCACCAGCGGCGACCTTGGCTTCAGATTTTCCGATTTCGAGATAAGAGGAAACGCGATCGTATTGATCCTTGCTCACTAGCGGGCCCATCTTTGTTTCGCGCTCGAGTGGCGGGCCGAGCCGGATTGTTTTCGCTTTGGCGGCCATAGCTTCGACGAATTTCGGATAAATCGAACGCTCGACGAGGATTCGGCTGCCTGCTGAACACACCTCGCCTTGATTGATGAAGACGCCGAAGAGCGCGCCGTCAATCGCGGCGTCGAAATCGGCGTCGGCGAAAAAAATATTTGGCGATTTGCCGCCGAGCTCTAGAGTGACGCGCTTCACCGTGTCTGCCGCCATCTTGACGATCTGCTTCCCCACTGAAGCGCTGCCCGTGAATGCAACTTTGTTCACATCGGGATGCCTGACGAGCGGCGCGCCGCATGACTCGCCGAAGCCGGTAATGATGTTGACGACGCCGGGGGGAAGGCCCGCGTCCGAGAGCCAGTTGGCGAATTCGAGAGCCGTCAGCGGAGTTTGCTCCGCCGGCTTCAAGATGCAGGTGCAGCCGGCTGCAACCGCGGGCGCTAGCTTCCAGGCCGCCATCAAGAGAGGATAATTCCAGGGAATAATCTGCGCGGCCACGCCGATTGGCTCGCGCAGTGAAAGGCTCAGCGCGTTGTCAGGGACTGGGTTCACCTGCCCAACAACCTTCGTCGCCAGGCCGCCGTAGTATTCGAAGCATGTGGCGCAATCGGCGATGTCGTATTCCGCTTCGACGATCGGCTTACCGGTATTGCGGCATTCAAGTTCGGCCAGCATCACGGATTCTTTTCGCACGCGTTCCGCCAGGCGAAAAAGAATTCGCCCGCGTTCCTGCGCGGTAGTTTGCGGCCAGGGGCCGGAATCGAACGCAGCGCGCGCGGCCGCGACGGCGCGATTCACGTCTTGCTCGTTCGCGTTGGGAACTTCGGCGATGGTCTCTTCCGTGGACGGGTCAATCACTGGGAAATAGGCACCGCTCTCGCTTGGCGACCATTCTCCGTTTATATAGAGCTGATACTTGCGGACGCTCGTCTTCGCTTCGGTTGCCATCACGATCTCCTGCTTCGAATTTCGATTAAACGGGTCGGGCAGCCGCTGGCTGCGTGCTTTTGCGCCGGCCATAAACAAAGAAGAAAAAGGCAGACAGGCCGATAAAGAGCGCCGTGCCGCCGAACATCCACACTTCGTACAAAGCCAAAGACGTAATCTGCTGCGCCGGAAAAAACGCGACGATGATGGCCAATATCGTCGTGGTCAAACCGCTCAGGCCCGAGAGAATCAGAACGCTTTTGCTGAAGCGGGCGCGCACGAACGAATCGCCGAAGGCAAGCTTCAACAGTGCTGCGAAAATATAGATGAACGGTATGAGTTGCAGAACCACCGCGAGAGATAACAGCTTCTGAAACGTCTCTTGCACACTGCCGCCGAGAAAATTCAATCCCACGAGAAGTATCGAGACGATAGCATGCACGATTAAAGCCGCATACGGCGTCCCATAACGCGGATGAACTTTGCCCAGCCACGACGGCAGATACGAATCGAGTCCCGCGACGAACGGAATTCGCGCGGACCCCGCCAGCCATGCGGATGCAATGCCAGCGATCGAGAGGCTCAGCATCAATGCGAATGGGGCGACAATCCAATTCACATTCACGCGGCTGGCCATGTGCGCTACGGCCTGCACGATTCCCTGAAGGACACTGATGTCGTTCTTACTGACCGCCATCAGGAGCGTCACTGTCGCGGCGATGTATAGCGCGCCGGAAATCACGCCGCCCCACGCTACAGCAAACGGCAAGTTCCGCTCAGGCTCTCGAATTTCGTCGCCCATCACGGACGCGAGCTCAAGTCCGACGAGACCAAAACAGATGACGCCGAAGGAATTCAGTACGAATCGCGGGTCCTTCGGGATGTGAAATTCGGACGCGGTGATTGTCGTCCCGAATCGCGACCAGATAATAATGCCCAAAATCACCAGCGTCGCAGCCGCTATGCCCGTGCCGATCCCGCCGAGATTGTTCACCCATTTCCCGACACCTAGGCCTCGGATATTGAGCACCACCAGCAAAACAAACAACACGAGAGAAACGGTCACCGTGAATGTTTTATTGTCCGCGAGTGCTTCGTGGCCCGGACCCAGTACGAATACCGACACGCCCACGAAATAGAGGAGGACAGTCGGAACGTACATCATGTTGTTGGTCCAATAGCACCAGCCGGAAAGAAAGCCGTGAAAATCGCCGAAGACTTCCTTGGCCCACAAATAGACTCCGCCTTCGCCGGGATAGCGATGCGCGAGTTCGATTACCGCTATTCCCTGCGGCCAGAAGAACATTACCAGCGCGATGAGCCAGAGCCAGACAGTCACGCCGCCGTTCGCAGCGATGCTGGGCACTACGTTGAGGTTGAACACAGCCACAACGAACAGCGCCACCAGGTCCCAGCGGCCCAGCGCACGCTTTAAGTGAGGCCGTTCAACGTCCGCTGCTTCAGCGGCCAACGATAGCTCCTGTTTAGCGTGTGACGACTGCTTCGATCTCGATCCCGACCAAGATGCTTAGCGAGCCGCTGCGGCGGTGCGTTCTTTCTGCGCCGAGGCCAATGCTGGCGCCACTTCGGCAAAGCATTCCAGATGGCGCTCGATGTCGGTGTCCGTGTGCGCCACCGAGATCGTCCACTGCTCGTCCCACCAATATGGCTGAGGCATCACGCCGCGGTTGGTCATCGCGAACCAGTACTGGCGCCACAGATCCGTATCCGCGTCCAGCCAATCCCGGTAATTGCGAATAGGCTTGGAAAAGAACATCAGCGCGCCATTCGCTCCCGCGCCGATCACGTAGGAGACGAGCCCCGTCTTGTCCAGCTGTTGCTGGTAACCGTCGAGCAATTTCTTGTTCAGCCGCATTACATGGTCATACGCAGCCGGAGTCAGAACCTCGCGGAAGGTTGCGAGTCCCGCAGCCATTGCCACGGGATTCGTGTTGTACGTGCCGCCATGGAAGACGCGATGATCCGAAATCAAATTCATGATCTCGCGTCGCGCGCCGAAAGCGGCAAGAGAAAATCCGCCGCCTATCGATTTCGCGAGACAAACGATGTCCGGTTTCACATCGAAATACTCACAAGCGCCGCCGCGTGCGAGTTTGGCGCCGGTCTTCACTTCGTCGAATATCAAGAGTGCGCCATGCTTCTCTGTGATTTCTCGCAATTTCTTGTGATAGCCAGTATCCGGCATCAGAATTCCGACGTTCATCATGATCGGCTCGACGATGACGGCGGCAATCTCGCCCTTGTACTTGGCAAACAGCCGCTCGACTCCGGGCAAATCATTAAATTGCGCGACCACAGTGTTCTCGAGTGTGGCCTTGGTTACGCCTTCGCCGCCTGGAACCGAGTTTGGAACGTTAGGATCGCCAACGTCCTTCAACTTCGGCTTGACTGAAACCAGTGCGGAATCATGCAACCCGTGATACGCGCCTTCCATCTTGATGATGCGATCACGGCCCGTGGCCGCGCGTGCCAGACGAACCGCGTGCATCGTGCATTCCGTGCCGCTGTTGCTGAACCGCACCATATCAACCGGAAAGCGCGCGCAAATTTCTTCGGCCAGCGCATTTTCGGCATCGTGCGGCATGCCAAACATCGTGCCAGTTGCAAGCTTTTCCTGCACGGCCTTAATTACTGCGGGATTGCAGTGTCCGGCCATCAGCGCACCAAAACAAAGATTGAAATCTACGTACTCGTTTCCATCAACGTCGTGGATGTGGCCGCCCTTTCCGTCCTTCACGAAAATCGGATATGGATCGTAAGCGCGGTAATTGCTAGCGACGCCCAGAGGTATCCGTTTCGTGGCTTTCGCGTGCGCCTCGCGCGATTTTGGTGTGCGCTTTTCGTACGTCTCAATTTCTTTCTGAAGTGCTTCGTGCATACGGCCCTCCTGAGGCAACCCTCAAAGTCTAGCCGACGTTCCCCAAATTCAATTGCGCTCTGCTCTTATCTTCCAGTGCCGGACCGGCATGCGCCTCTTCGCCAGCTCTTCAAAGAATGGTTCCGGCGGCACCACATTTTCGGGCGCCTGCACACCCACTCCTGAGAACTGGCCTCGAGCAAGCATTAAGGCCGCAACCGCGGCGGGGAATCCAGTATCGCGAGCGACCGCCGAAAATGCGGGCTTCTCTGTATATCGCGCCGTTGACTCCGCCGCTGCAGCCACGCGCCATCCATCTTTGCGACCGTGCACCACCACGCGAATCGTCTCGACATCCTTCGCGCTACTGTTCGGCGCCTTGCGATTCAGCAGCGCCAGCAAGACTTCGCGCGGCGCAACGCGAGTTCCGTTTACCGCTATTGATTCGCGGCTCGTGAATCCTAGTTCAGTGAGATTCCTGATTAATCCCACGAGTTGTGGATCGTAGTTGATTTTGAAATGCACTTCGCGAACGCCCTTGCTCCGAAAACTGAGCGGTAAGGTGCCAAGCTCGGAGTGAATCGAATTGCGCAGTGTCACGCGCCCAATCGGCTCCGGAAATCGCTCGATGACAGGGTCCGAGAGCATCGGCCGCTCAATGAAGCGCCCGTTTCGAAACGCAATCGGCGGCATGGTCAACTCATCGAGAATTGTTGCAATCGAAAACGTGTAAGCGATGGGGCTGTCGTAACGTCGAAGGTCCACCGATGCATTGAACACGTCAATCGAGTCCAAGCGATCCATCGAGTCGGCCAGAAAACGCGCCATGATATTCGTCGTGCCTGGCGCTCCGCCCATTCCCGCGATGGCGATCCGTCCGATCCGGCGAAAATCGGCATCCAGCGCGAATTGCTTTCGGGTCATGTGATATAGCCCGCCGAGGTCGAGATAATTCACTCGCGCCGCGAGAGCAGCCTTCATCACATCCAGATTCCAATTGTACTGCGTGCAATTCACTACCGAAGTCGAGCCCCGAAGAATCCGCGCTAACTTCGTCGTATCCCTGACATCGGCAAGCGCCCATTTGGCCTTCCCGCGCCCAAAATCTCGCGCCACTTTCTCGGCCCGCTTGCGGTCAAAGTCAGCAACAATCAGATTCGAAACATCGGCGGCCCGCGCCAAGTCGTAAACCACCGCGCGGCCCATCATCCCGGCTCCGAGAACGGCGATTTTCATCCGTGCTTTCGGGGTTCAATAACGGCTTTGAAACAACTCTATTCACGCGCCAAAATAAGGAGCCTCGTCTGAAGCTCCTCGCTTTCCATAGCTGCGTGACTTTCTAGAACATCAATTTCAAAGCGAACTGAATGACGCGCGGATCTTCGCGAGTCTTCTGTATCAAGCCGAAGGTCGGGCCGTCCGAGAAGTTCCCGTCAGGGTTCCCGAGCTGCGTGTGGTTCCAGGTGTTGTAGAATTCCGCGCGAAATTCGGTCTTCCAGCGCTCATTGATCGGAGTCGCCTTTGAAATGACCATGTCCGTATTGCTGATCGCGGGGCCACAGCAAAGCGCATGAGGAACATTACCGAATGCTCCAGGCGCCGGGTCCGCGAAGTTCGAAGGGTTGAACCAATATCCGCCGTTGGTCTTGGGATTCGTGAACTGGACTGGACCGCTGACTTGCGGCGTATTCGCAGACTCGAAGAAAACGCTGCTCATCAGTTCGGTGTCATCCTCGTCCTGCACGCGAATCGGAAAGCCACTCTGATAAATAATAATTGCCGAAACGCCCCAGCCATCGAGCACCTTCCCCGCAAATCCTGAATATTCTGGAACAGGCAGCGTCCAAATCGGGCTGAATACGAATCGGTGCTTCGCGGATAGAAGTGAATTTCCGCGCGTCGCTTCATAGTTAATCGGATTCAGCTCGTTTTCGAATGACGCGCCTTGGTCAATCGCTTTACTGAACGTGTAGGACGCCTCGAAGCTCAAACCGTGTGAATAGTTCCTATCAAGAGACAATTGCAGGCCGTTGTAATTCGAATTGGCCATAGTGTCTTCTTGGAAGATGTTGCTGAACACCGGTACGCCGTCCGGCGGACATCCCGTACTCGTAAGCGGCTGGCAGTTAGGCGACGAATATTGACGCAGTCCGACTAGCGTCACGCCCGGGCCACCGACCACCGAATTCGCCGGCAGGCAATTTCCTCCCGTGCCGGGGTTATAGGGCAGGTACAGACCTGTGCAACCTGTTACGACGGAAACGCCGGGGGGCGGCGTATATGGGGGAATCACGGTCCCCCCTGGAATAAAGAACGGACTATCCGCGCTGAATGGACCGCACGTGCCCGACCCGAGGATGTTATTCAATTGCAGGCAGGTTTCCGGATTACCATAATTCAGATCGTGCGACGCAAGCAGGCGGTGAGCCTGCGTCCCAACGTACGCGATGCGGAAGACCATATCTTTACTCACTTGCCGCTCGATCGTGAGGTTGTACTGTTCGGCATATTGCGTGCGGAGGTTCGGAGTAAATTCACCAAAAAGAAGAATCGGTCTGAACGACGCCCAATCCACGCAACCTGCGGGCCCCCCTGCCGCAGGACATGGCGTCTTTGGAGTCTGATTGATGACTCCCGAGAAGGGATTGGGAGTGACCGGACCCACGCTTGGATCGCTCGATTGAGGCAAGAACGGCAAATTGAAGTTCGGATTGCTGGTGAATGAACTTCCTCCGAATGGCGGTTCGGCGCTGAATTGTTCGAGAACGAGTTGTTCCATCGGATTGTAGAAAACACCGAATCCCGCGCGGATACTAGATTTTCCAGCACCGCCGAATAGTTTCCCAAGAAATCCATCCGTCATGGAAGGTGACCACGCCATTCCGATTCGCGGAGCAAACGCCTTGTAATATGTGGATGTCAATCCGCGCGGAACGCCCTTATCACCGGGGAACACCAGCCCAAGCGGGAAGACGGAGTTCTGCGCGCTGTTCTGGCCGCAATCCCCGGGAGACAGCCCGGCAGCTTCCGAGCCTGCTGTGTAGATATAGCAAGGATATTGCGTCGTAACCTGTCCGGGATGGAAAGTCTGCAGACGATTGCCGGTGTCGTAATACGGAGTGTTCAACTCCCAGCGCAATCCATAATTGAGAGTAAAGCTCGGCTTGATCTTCCAGCTATCCTGCATAAATAGATAGAAGGCGGTGTTGCGGAGCGTTTCGCCCTGGGCCGCGCCCTGCGAATACGAGTTTGGTGCTCCAAGGAAGTAATCTGGGTATCCATCTGAGTAACCAAGATCGTTGGTGATCACAGGATCGCAGCCAGCAGTGACGCCGGGAGGGCAAAGAGCCGAATCGCTAATGAACGAGAAATCGCCGTTGACGTTGTAGTAGAGGAATTGATTAAAGTAAGCCTTGCGGAAATCGCCGCCAAATTTGAGTGTGTGGTTGGCGTAAGTTTTAGTGTATGTGTCGCTCCACTGAAATGAATTACCCGTCTGAGGCAATTCGCCTTCGGTGTTGTTGCCGATCACAAACCCGCCGTCTACGCTGACAAAGGGCACGCCCACGTGCCCGGGCAGGTTCGTCGTGATACCCAAAGAGGGATTGGCCGGATCTGTAAAGCAATTCGCTGCAGGAACGGCCGATCCGCAAACGTCGTGGATGCTGGCAACGGTGTTGAGCGGATGGTCCAGGTTGGCTTGGCCTTCGCGAAAATAATTAAATCGAATTTCATTTACGGCGCTTGCCCCAATTGTCCAAGTGTGGGAGGCATTCCACTGCTGGCTGCGAGTCGTAGTTAAAGCGGGGAATCCTGGAAGGTTTGCGCCGGCCTCTTGGAAAGTCGAAAACGGAACGGTGTCGCTGTCGTTGTTAAAGTAATAGTAGATGGAGAGTTGTTGGGTTGCGCTGAGTTTCTGGTCAAACCGGGCTGTGGCTTGATTTTCGTATTCCGCTTCGTTCGGGACGGCGCTAAATGTGCCGGTACCAAACGGCGCGACGTATTTATTGTATAGCGCGAGCGCAGTAGGATCGAAGCACTGTGTGGGTACTAAGTTATTTGGAAAAATGCTGGAGAATGGCGTCCCAGGGGCGATAGTAGCGCCGCCTTCGGCAGTAACAGCTTGTTGGCAAGTTTGGCCGCTGGATCCAGTCGCGCGGCTCGCGAGTTGCGTTGCGAACGGCTGATCCACGAGTGTTCCGGCAAACGTCGGGCCGTCTTCCGCGAAGTTGCCGGCAGCCTCGTTTGCGGACGGTAGGATCACTGTTCCGGACGAACTACCCTGAATACGCCGATTCCCTTCGTAAGAGCCGAAGATGAAAGACTTGTCTTTCTTGATCGGTGCGCCAAGCGTTCCGCCAAATTGATTCTGGTGGTAATCCGCAACAGTTGGGTCGAAATAACCGCGGTCATTGAGGGCATTATTTCGCAGGAATTCGTAAATGTCCCCGTGCACTTCGTTGGTGCCTGACTTCGTTACCACGTTCACGATCGAACCGGAATTCCGGCCAAATTCGGCGTCGAAAGTGTTGGTAATGACTCGAAATTCCTCAATGGCATCCGGCGACGGTTGAATTCCCGGAGCGTTCACAAAGATGTCGTTCGCGTCGCCGCCATTGACCATGTAATTGTTCGATCGCCCGCGGCCGCCGTTAACTGAAACCACGCCCGGATTGTTACTGCCGTAGAAAAGATCTGATCCAAGTTGAGATTGCACGCCCGGCTGCAACTGAAGCAACTGATAAGCGTTGCGTGTGCTGAGCGGAAGTTCGCGGATCGATTGGTCGTTCATCACCGCGCCGATCTGGGTGCTGGTGGTCTCCACCTGCACGGCGTTGGCCTCGACCGTTACCGTTTCGGTCGCGCCGCCAACCTGCAGCGTCGCGTTGACAAGCGCCACGTGGCCGATATCAACCGCGACGTCCTTCTCGAGGAATTTTTTAAAGCCGGCCGCGTCTATCGCGACCTGGTAATGTCCTACCGGCAGTTCGACGATTTCGAACGCGCCGTCCTTATCCGCGTCGACAGTGCGCGTCGTGTCTGTACCGGGGAGCGTAGCAATCACCTGCGCGGCTGGTACGACTGCTCCCGACGGATCCTTCACCGTTCCGCGTATCGATCCGGTGGTCTGTCCCCACGCGGCATTGGAAAGAAGAAGCACCGCCAAATACGCAAGAACGCACACCCCCGCGCCCGCTCTTGTCCTCATTTGCGCTCCTTTGAGACTCATCCCCACTCGCAGGAATTAATTTGTTCCCCGAGATTTTAATTGCACGGCGCGAAAAAACCTTACTATAATCCGCGAACCTTAGTGGAAGGGTTGCAGGTTGTCAAGGAATTTCGCCTTGCTGGGACGGCTCGTCACTCGAAAAAAATGAATCGGACGCATGCATATCTCCGCATCAGCGACGTCGCGCGCCTTGTAGGCGTTTCGCCATCCGTTTTGCGTACTTGGGAGTCGGTCGGCCTTATCTCGCCCGCTCGCACTAACAGCCGTTATCGCCTGTTCAGCTCGGGCGATGTTCGCTTGTTGAAGCGCGCTCAGTTTCTGCGTCGTGCGCGTGGAATGAACGCTCCCGCAATCGTTCACACGCTCCGATCGGAAGGCCTGCTAGCGAATCGCGCACCTAATAAACCAAGTACAGTTGGCCCAGTTCTTCGCCGCTTGCGTCTCAAAACAGGCTATTCGCTTTCCCACGTCGCGAAAACCGCTTCGGTTTCGGTCGGCTTCCTGAGCGCGCTCGAGCGCGGCCACATGAGCGCATCCGTCGCTACCCTTCTCCGCCTCGCGAATTTTTATCGCGTCAACATTTTGTCGCTCTTTGACGCGGCCGCGGCGAGTCCGAGTCGTGTGCGTCCCAACGAACGCAAAATTCTCGAAGCTGGTCCTGGAGTGCGAATGGAATTGCTGGCCTGGGGCGATGTCGTCATGGAACCTCACCTGTTCCGCATCGCGCCTGGCGCCGGCAGCGGAGATTCCTACGCCCACGAAGGCGAGGAGTTCCTTTTCGTGCTTCGCGGCAGCCTGGAGATCGCACTCGAAGGCGGCGACCCTACGATTTTGAGCGCCGGTGACAGCTTCTATTTCCCAAGCAACATGCGCCATCGCTGGACGAATCGCGGCAAACGAGAAGTCTCCGTGCTGTGGATCAATACGCCGCCGACATTTTGAATGAAGGAGTGGCGATGAAAATCAGCGTTCGGACGCCATGGAAACGTCGAGCCGCTCTGGTCGCAGCAGCGCTCGCGTTTCTTTTGGTGCTTTCAGCGTGCAAAAAAGAGTCTCCATCGCTGAGCCTTCTGGTATGGGAGGGTTACGCGGATCCCTCTTACGTGCATGATTTCGAAACCGCGCACAATTGCAAGATCAACGCATCCTACATGGGATCGAGCGACGAGCTCGTCGCCAAGCTTCGCGGCGGCAGCGCCAGCAATTACGACGTGATTTCTCCGTCAAGCGACGTGGCCACGATGATCGCGTCATCCGGCCTGGCGGCTCCGATCGATCTTTCGAAAATTCCGTCGTATGAGCAACTGTCGTCACGACTGCGCTTGCTTCCGCTAGTCCGCGCCAACGGCAACGTCTACGGCGTCCCCTTCACATGGGGACCGAATCCCCTGCTATACGACACGACGGTCTTTCCGCAAGCTCCCGATAGCTGGGCCGTACTCTGGGATCCGAAATACAAAGGGAAGATTTCAGTCTGGGATGAGCTTTCAACGCTCTATATGGCCGCTCAAATTCTTGGCTACGACAAGCCCGACCCAAACCATCTCTACAACCTCTCCGACGAAGAACTGGAGAACGTAAAGAAAAAACTCCTCGAGCTGAAACCCAACATCCGCAAGATTTGGGCGACTGGAGGCGAATTGACAAACCTGTTTGAAAATCACGAAATCGTCGCCGCTATGGGCTGGCCGCTCATGACCAATCAGCTGCGCGCCGCGAATTTCCCAATCGGCGAGACAATTCCCAAGGAAAACACTACCGGCTGGATTGATCACCTGATGATCACTGCTGCCAGTGACCACAAAGAACTCGCGACGCAATTTCTCGAGTACATGATCGAAGGCCAAACGCAAAAGAAAGTTGCGGATGTTACTGGTTACGATCCCGCTAATCCCGGCGCCGCGGCATTCATGGCCGATGCGCAAAAGAAAAATCTCCATCTGGACGATGCGGACAATTACATGGCGCGAATTTATTTCTGGCAGCAGGTCCCGCGCCGAGCCAAGTACAACGAGATCTGGAATGAAGTCAAGGCGGCGCAGTGAACTCGCTTCTCTCCATTAGAAATGTCGCTAAGCAATTTCAAAACAGGCAGGTTCTGCGCGGCATCTCGCTCGAAGTCGCTTCTGGCGAATTTCTGACGATCCTCGGCGAAAGCGGCTCCGGCAAAACTACCTTGTTGCGCCTGATTGCGGGATTCGAACAGCCCGATAGCGGCGAGATTTGGATGGCGGACGAAAGGCTCGACACGCTTCCGCCGCATCGCCGCCACGTGAATACGGTGTTCCAGAGTTACGCATTGTTTCCGCACCTATCCGTTTTCGAAAATATCGCCTATGGCCTGCGAGTTCAGCACGTTACAAAAGCAGAAATTCCCTCGCGCGTTGAACAAGCGCTCGCAATGGTAAAGATGAACGAATTCGCCCATTCGGCGCCCTCGCGGCTTAGCGGCGGGCAGCAACAGCGCGTCGCGCTCGCCCGCGCTCTCGTGAACCGCCCCCAAGTCCTCTTACTCGATGAGCCGCTCTCCGCTCTCGATGCCAATCTTCGGCGGCAAATGCAAATCGAACTGAAATCGCTGCAGCGAGAAGTCGGCATCACTTTCATCTTCGTCACGCACGACCAGGAAGAAGCCATGGCGCTTTCAGATCGGATCGCGCTCCTTCGCGCCGGCATTCTCGAACAGGTCGCCAGCCCGCGCGAAATATACGTCCGGCCCGCGACCGCTTACACCGCCAAGTTCATCGGCCAAACCAATTTACTTCGCGGACAAGTGAGCGGCGGCGTAGCGACGGCGAGCGGAATTTCCTGGCGCATCGCGGACACATCATCCGCATCCGGCCCGGCGACTTTTTCTCTCCGGCCCGAATGTATTCGCCTCCTCGGGCAATTCGCTCCTGGCGTTCGCACGACCGATGGCGGCCCCGTTCGTTTTCGTGCGCGAATCAGAACGCAAACTTTCGGCGGTGCCACCGATCTGCTCGAAATAGCGCTTTCCGATGAAAGCTCGCTCCGCGTGCGCATCCCGAGTCACGGGAGTCTGCAAGGCGATGCCGAATTCGAATTCGCTCCCGCCGATGCAGTCAGCGTCCGAGAGTCCGAGCCAAACTAGCCATGTACACCCGCTCCTACAAAGCGACCGTCGCCATTCCCCCGCTTCTTTGGGTGACCATCTTCCTCTTAATTCCCTACGCGATTCTTTTTTGCTGCAGCTTCTGGCAGGTTTCTCCCCTTCAAATCATCGTCCACGCCTGGACATTCGACAATTATCGTGAGCTCGTTCGAAATCCCGTCTATCTTCAAGTGCTCTTCCGATCGATGCGCATCGCCGGAGCCGTCACCATCCTCGCGCTTTTGCTCGGCTATCCCCTCGCCTACTTCCTTTCGTTCTGCGCGACGCGCCGAAAAGATTTATTCTATCAGCTAGTCATCATTCCGCTCTGGGTCAGTTATCTCGTCCGCGGTTACGCTTGGAAGACGATTCTCGGCAGCGATGGTGTCCTCAATGGATTCTTGGAGTATCTGCGCATCACTTCGCATCCGGTTGAATTTTTCCTTTACAGCCCATTCGCCGTCATTCTCACGCTGACGCACATCTATACACCGTTTACGTTCCTCCCGATTTACGCCTCGCTCGAGCACGTGCCACGAAACCTAGTGGAAGCTTCGCAGGATCTGGGCGCGTCTCCGTTCCGGACCTTTTGCCGCGTGGTTTTTCCGCTCTCGCTTCCCGGCGTTCTTGCCGGAGCGACGTTTGCCTTCGTTCTTACACTCGGTGATTTCCTTGCGCCGCTGCTCGTCGGCGGCCCGAGTGGAATCATGATCTCGAACATCGTGGTCAGCCTGTTCGGCGCGGCCTACAACTGGCCGCTCGGTGCCGCGATTTCGTTCGGCATGCTGGTTCTCGTCGTCACATTGCTTTTCCTCGTCGAGCGCGTTGAGAAAAAGTTGAGTTTCTCATGAGCTCACGAAACATTGCGGTTTCAGGCTCGCGCTTGCTCAGCGCATATGCTGCGCTGGTGTACGCGTTTCTCTACCTGCCGATCGTCGTGCTCGCCGTGTATTCGTTCAATGCTGGTGGCGTTGGTGGCTTTCCTCCTCGCAATTTGACGCTCTCGTGGTATCGCATGCTGTTTCAGGACGACGCAATCTGGAGCACGCTTCTAAATAGCTTCATCGTCGCGCTGGTGGCAGTCGCGATCTCCATCCTGCTCGGCTTGATGGCGGCGCTCGCTCTCGACCGCGTGAATTTTCCGGGTAAAGCGCTCTTTCGCCGCGTGGTTTTGCTCCCGCTGATCCTGCCCGGCATCATCACTGGCCTTTCCCTGCTCATGCTTTTCGTCGCCGCGGGAATGAAGCTGAGCTTAGTCACCATCACACTCGGCCACGGCACCGCCCTAATTTCCGTCGCCACCACGGAGATTTTCGCGGGCCTGCAAAAGGTCGACCGTGTTCACGAAGAAGCTTCGCTCGACCTGGGCGCCAATCAATTAACGACGTTTTGGCGCATCACGCTGCCGAACCTACGCGTCTCGATTATCGCCGCCGCATTACTGACCTTCACTCTCTCGCTCGATGAAATCGCCGTCAGCTTCTTCCTCATCGGCCGAAATAACACGCTGCCTCTAGAAATTTGGTCGCGATTGCGGCGCGGTATTACACCGGAAATCAACGCCATTTCGACCATCATCCTTCTCTTTTCAATCATTCTGATTCTCGTGTGGTATCGGCTCAGAGCCCATAGCGCAAACATCGCCGAAAGCGCAGCAACTCTTCCCACGGCCATCCAAGGAGATCGCGCATGACACCCACCCGCAGGGACTTTATAAAATTTGTGGTTGCGGGCTCGATTGCCGCTGGCTGCCCGATCGATTTGTCATTACTGGCATCCCCGGGCGATACCGAACCGCAGGTTGATGGGGAGCGCTTCGAAATCTGCCATCAGATTCGCGACGGCAAGACCTTCGCGCATCCGCCGGTATCAAAGACGCATGACGTTGTCATCATCGGCGGCGGCATCAGCGGCTTGAGCGCCGCATATTTCCTACGCTCAAAGGATTTTCTATTGCTCGAAAAAGAAGAACACTGGGGCGGCAACGCTTACCGAGAGGATTTTCAGGGCCAGGGATACGCCACTGCATCCGCGTACGATTTTGTGGCGTCGGATAGCGCTGTCCTTGCGAAGGAAATTGGCCTCGAGCAACTTCCCGTCAACAGTCCCGATCCTACGATCATCAACGGCAAATGGGTGGCCGACACCTGGCGCGGTGGTCTCGACGAGCTTCCCTACGCACAATCCGTCCGCGACGCCTTCAAGAAATTCCGGGCGGAAATGTTAAAGCTCGGTGCCACCAAGGATCTCGAGCGCCTCGACAGCGAGTCTCTTTCGAAATACTTGCAGGATTATCCGCCGGAGCTTAACGAGTGGTGGGATGCCTACGGCCGGTCCAATTGGGGCGCGAATGCCAAGGATACTTCCGTATACGTCGCGCTCGAAGATTTCATCGAAATCGCGAGTGAGAAGCCCGAAGACACTCGGATCACGCTGCCCGGCGGCAATGGCGCCATCACGCGGAAGCTATCTGAAGTTCTCCTGGCAAAGTTCTCCGATCGCATGTTCACCGGCGCGGCCACGATCTCCGTTGATCCGCAGAAGGATTCCGTCAACGTCACCTACGCACTCGGCGGCCAACTGCAGACCGTCAACGCGAAAGTAGTGATCATGGCTACTCCCAAAATCATCGCTTCGCGCATCGTCTCCGGCATACCCGACGATCAAATTGACGCCATGCAATCCATCCGCTACGCGCCCTATCCCGTGATCAACATGATTTTCGACAAACCCGTCTACAATCGCGGCTACGACACCTGGTGCCCCGGAAACGCCTTCACCGATTTCATCGTCGCAGATTGGACCATTCGCAATCAGCCCGGCTACAAACAAAAATACAACATCCTCACCTTCTACACGCCCATGCAAGAAAAAGACCGCAAGAAACTTTTGACCATCGAAGGCTGCCAGAAAATCGCCTCCAATGTCTTAACCGATTTCAAAAAGCTTTTACCCGAGTTCAACGTGGACCCGATCGAAATTCATATGTTCCGCCGCGGCCATCCCATGTTCGTAGCCACACCCGGCAATTTCACCAAGACCATTCCCGCAGCACGAAAGCCGCTAGATCGCGTTTTCTTTGCCAACACGGATTCAGAAGGACCGGAATCGCTTGCGGCTGGAGGAGTCGCAGCCTCGAAAAAAGGCGCAGATTGGGTGGAGAAGCGGCTCGCCGGAATATCTTCGCGGCGCGCCGCTGAATTGGTGGGATTTGATGTTTAGTTCAGAAGAGTGGAAAGCGCGCGGCGGTTGATCTCCGCCAGGATTGCCGCGCGCCGTGAATCGCCGCCGTTCGTCGCCGAAATTCCTTCGAACGCACGCATCAACTCCGCATCCGAAAGTTTGCGCATCCCCTCGCCGCCCGGGCCGCTATTCGAACGCGTAAAGAAGAAGTCCGGACTCGAGCTCGCGTCGGCGTTTGTCGCAATTCGCACGGCTTCCAGCAGCTTCTTGCATTCCGCACAAGCGCCCTCAGGAGAGCACTCGTTGCACTGCTCGATGTGTTGCCAAAATTTGCTCAATGCGCCGACGTCTGTGCGTTCATACAACATAAGAGTCGCCTCGATCCTTTACCGCTATTAGTGACTAACCGAAAGATTGCGGATACCTGCGCCAAGCGACGTTACCGTCCCCAACACCTGAGGCACCCACCACATCCGCCGCATCGTGCCATTTTCGCTGTGTTGCATCTTGTGGCCAATGAAATCAAAAAGTATCGGCGTCGCCTGAATCGCCGCATAAATCGCCGGGGAGCCGGCCACAGGGCGCAGTAATGGATTCAATTCCGAATGCCCCTGCGCGATGGCCCGGTTCGTGGTCCATGCGTCGAAAGTCGCCGCACTTGATTGCGCAATTGCAAGCGCCAGCCATCTATGTCCCTGACGTAGAACTGGAGATCTGTACTCGGGCAGCGGCGGCAACTTTTCAAATTGAGGAGGAATGTGAACTGCTGACAAGACTTTGGAGGTCATGTCCGGAAATACGGGCTCCGCGCTCGCAGGTTTCGCTTTGCTTCCGTCGTCGTTGACATCCAGCAACCGAATTCCGTCCTCATCAAATCGAGAAGGAGCAGCAGCGCTGGCCAGACTCAGGGCCGGGTGAAATGCGATGATTGAAGTTCGTCCATCTTCCAGGCTCGCGGCGTAGTAAGTGACTGCGGGCGGATTCTTGACAGCGTCGTCGATTCTTGCGGGTACCGCGGGCGCCTGAAACAACAAAACTAGGGTGGCTATTACCATCATTTCTCCACTCGATGGGTTATCTGGGCAATGATGACAACGCAAGAGAGAGGCCATAAGCCGCAGGAGAGTGGTACTTTCTTATGTTATTGACGGCATGGCAGTTACTTGAATTTCCGGACGGTGCATAGCTCAGTTTGCATTGGTTTGCACAGCAGTTGAGGAAAAGTGTTTCACATCAAGCGAAGACTGTAGGTAGGACGAAAATTGGCTGTATTCAAAAGCCAGCGGTTAGTCGGCTGGCGCGGCCGCCAGAAGTGTTCGCAGGCTTTCGCGACTCGCAGAAATTGTTCTCTCGATGTCCGCGTCAGTATGCGCTGCAGAGACGAACAGCGCCTCATACTGCGACGGCGCTATAAATATTCCGCGATCGAGCATCGCCGTAAAGAACGCAGCGAATCTCGTCGTATCGGACTGCTTCGCGTCATCGTAGTTTCGTACAGGCCCTTCGCAGAAAAATAGCGTCACCAGCGACCCGACCGCATTCACGTGAGCCGGCACGCCCACATCACGGATCGCTCCCGCAACACCATCGGCGAGTCGGGCGGCCTTGCTGTTCAGCTCATCATAAAATCTTGGCACCCACAAATGCGGCAACGTCGCTAA
The DNA here is from genome assembly GCA_036513895.1 of Candidatus Acidiferrales bacterium. Lineage (GTDB taxonomy): Bacteria > Acidobacteriota > Terriglobia > Acidiferrales > UBA7541 > Palsa-147. The sequence goes on from DATBYF010000113.1 coordinate 42,158, forward strand.
TCCCGCGCGCATCGCCAGCGGATTCCCCGATAGAGTCCCAGCCTGATAGACAGGTCCAATCGGCGCCACCATTTGCATGATCTCCCGCCGCCCTCCGTAAGCCGCCACCGGCAGACCGCCGCCGATGATTTTCCCCAGCGTCGTCAAATCAGGCTGAATTTTGTAAATGCTTTGCGCGCCGCCGAGAGCCGTTCGGAATCCGCTGATCACTTCGTCGAAAATCAGAAGCGCGCCTTCTCGCAGTGTCACCTCGCGCAACCCTTCGAGAAATCCTGGCTCCGGCGGCACTACTCCCATATTTGCCGCGACCGGTTCGACGATCACAGCCGCGATCCCGCGTTTGTGCAACTCGAATACTTTCTCGATAGCACCGAGTTTGTTATAAGGCACGTTGATCGTCAATTTCGCGAAAGCCTCGGGCACTCCCGGGCTCGCCGAAATCCCAAGCGTCGCCAACCCTGACCCCGCCTCAGAAAGAAAGCTGTCCGAATGTCCGTGGTAGCAACCCTCGAATTTCACGATCAGGTCGCGCTTCGTAAATCCGCGCGCCAGGCGAATCGCGGACATCGTCGCCTCTGTGCCCGAGCTGACAAAGCGCATCATCTCGATTGACGGCACCGCGCTGGCGATCTGCTCAGCAAGTTCGCTCTCGAGCGGCGACGTCATTCCATAGCTTGTGCCGTAAGCAGCCTGCTCCCGGATCGCCTTCGTAACGGAAGGATGCGCATGCCCCAGGATCATCGCGCCCCACGAACACACATAATCGAGGTACTCGTTGCCGTCCGCGTCGAAAAGCCGCGCGCCTTCTGCTCGCTCGATGACCAGAGGGCTCCCGCCAACAGCGCGAAACGCTCGCACTGGGCTATCCACGCCGCCGACAAGAATTTTCTCGCTTCGGCGAAAAATCTCTGCGGAACGCGGTCTCGATTTCGATGCCATCCCTACGCCGCTCCTCAACAAGCCTTCAACCACCGCGCCGCATCTTTAGCATGGTAAGTGAGAATAATCCCGGCGCCCGCGCGTTGAATGCCAGTCAAAATTTCGAGCACGACGCGCTTCTCATCTATCCATCCATTTCGCGCCGCCGCCTTCACCATCGAATACTCGCCGCTCACGTTATACGCAGCCACCGGAACATCAAACGCATCGCGAACCCGCTGGACGACATCGAGGTAGGGAAGCGCAGGTTTCACCATGATCATGTCTGCGCCCTCCTCGAGATCGAGTGCGACCTCACGCAATGCTTCACGCGCATTCGCGGGATCCATCTGATAGCTGCTGCGATCGCCAAATTGCGCAGCCGATTGTGCGGCCTCGCGGAACGGCCCGTAAAATGCCGAGCAATATTTCGCGGCGTAGGAAAGAATGGCGATATCCGCGAACCCATTCTCATCGAGCTTTCGCCGAATCGCGCCCACGCGCCCATCCATCATGTCCGACGGCGCCACGATGTCCGCTCCGGCGCGCGCATGCGATAGCGCCTCATCGGCCAGAATCTCGAGCGTCGGATCGTTCAGTACCTCGCCATCCTTCACAACTCCGCAATGTCCGTGGCTCGTGTATTCACACAGGCAAATATCCGTCATTACCATCAAATCCAGCTTGGTCTTGCGGACCGCTTCAATCGCACGCTGTACGGGACCGTCGACCGCCGACGATTCTGACCCCGTCTCGTCCTTCTTTTCCGGCAAACCAAACAAAATAATCCCGGGAATTCCGAGTTGTTCCACCTCGCGGCATTCTTCAACAAACTTGTCCACGGATTGTTGAAAAATCCCCGGCATCGAACTCACTTCCGTCCGAACACTCGACCCGGGACAAACAAACATCGGATAAATCAGCCCTTGCGTACTGAGCCGAGTCTCCTGCACCAAGGCGCGCAAGCCCTCGTTCCGCCGCAATCTGCGCGGCCGCTGCACCGGAAAACTCATCAAGACTTCACTCCCGAAGCTTCTTTTTCAAAGTACGCAGCCACAGCGTCTCCGAGCCCGTCAGACGTGGATTCAGATGACTCAATCGCCACGTTCCAGCCGTCTTCGCGAATTGCGCGCGCCGTGGTTGGCCCGATGGCCGCAAACTTCGCTGATTCGGAAAGCGCACGCATCACATCCGTTCCGACCAATTCCGCAAAATTTCTAAATGCCGAAGGACTCGCAAACGAAATCGCATCCACATTGCCGCTGCGAATTCTGCGAAGTGCCGCGGCGGCGGGATCGACCGAATCTTCCGTTCCGCGAATTCTTCCCGTCGGGACCGCCGTTTCACTTCCCGGGGCGATCGTGCGGTACGCGACAACTTCAATCACCTGCCCCGCGCATTCGCCGAGCAATCGCGCCAAATCATCTTTCGCCAAATCGCTGTGTGGCAGCAAGACCCGTTTCCCCGCCAATTCGCCGCGCAGTTCTTGCGCCAGCGCTTCTGCGTTGTGACGTTTCGCGACGTAGTCTACCGCAAGCCCTTCCGCTGCCGCGGCTGCAGCTGTCATTGGACCAACGGCTCCGACCTTCGTTCCTCCGCGCCGTTCGCCAAGCACAATTCCCAGTGACCGAGCGCGCCGCGCAAAATACTTCACCGCGTTCTCGCTCGTGAACAATATCCAGTCAATCCGCTCGAGCGACCTCAAAGTCGCATCGAGAATTACGGTATCCTCCGGATCGGCGAAGCTCACCGTGGGCAACAGCAGAACTTCCGCGCCAAAACTTTCGAGCCGCGCAATCAGCTCCCGAGCTTGCTCCGCAGCGCGCGTCACCACAACGCTCTTCCCGGAAAGCGGCTTGTGTTCTCCACTCACGATGCCGCTCCGCCTGTCACGCGTCCCGCGATCTGCAAAATTCTGTCCGCGCCGGAATTGAGCAGCCGCCGCCCCAATTCCCTTCCGATCGTCTCAGCCGGCGAAATCGCGCCGCACGCATCCCCGCGCACGCATTCAACTCCATCCATACTCAGCACGGCGGCAACAATATGTAATTCGCCGGCATCAATATGCGCCCAAGCGCCAAGCGGCACTTGGCAGCCGCCTTGCAGTTCAGCCAGCAACGCGCGTTCGGCTGTAATGCACGGCCGTGCTTCTTCGTCGTCAAAGTCCCGCACGATTCCAATCGTCTCTACATCATCAGCGCGCGTCTCAATTCCCAGCGCGCCCTGGCCGACTGCAGGCAGCATCACTTTCGGATCGAGCACTTCGCTCGCACGCCCTCCGAGCCCCAACCGATCGAGCCCAGCCTTCGCGAGCACGATCGCGTCGAAATCGCCGGCATCGAGCTTTCGAATTCTCGTATCCACATTCCCGCGCAAGTCCCTCACGTCGAGATCATTGCGATAATGCCGCAATTGCGATTGTCGCCTCAGGCTGCTCGTCCCAACGCGCGCCCCCGATTTCAAATCGTCCAGCTTTTCGCCGCCTCGCGCGACGATGCAATCCCGGGCGTCATCCCGTTTAGCAATTGCGCTGATCTGAAGGCCGCTCGGCAATTCCGTCGGCACATCCTTCATGCTATGCACCGCCAAATCCACGCGCCCGTCGAGAAGCGCGTCCTCCAGCTCCTTGATGAACACGCCTTTCAATCCCATCTGCCCGATCGCCGATTCCTGAAACTTGTCGCCCGAAGTCTTGATCACGATGATTTCAGTCATTACTCGCTGCCGCTCCGCGAATCGATCGCGAATGAAGTTCGCCTGCCACAGCGCGAGCGCGCTTCCGCGCGTTCCGATACGCAGCACTTTCACTTATCCTCGCTGTCGAGTCCGAAAAGATCGCGCAACGCTTCAATCCCCGCCAGCCGCTGTCGCAATTCCCGTGTTCGACGCAACCGCTCGTTCGGCGTCTGCACTACGCGTTCGATCAGCTCCGCCGTTAGCGCCAGAATCCGCTCGCGCTCCTCCGCCGGCAGGCTCGAAAGTTCCTCAGCTCGCTCGTCGAGAAGCGCCGTTCGCTCCTTCAGCAGCCGGTCGCGCAATTTTCCCGTCATCGAGAGCGCTTCAACACTGCTGCACCAGGCTTCAAATTTCGAGATGTGCTCGGTGATGAGCGATTCCGCGCGCGGCACTTCCGCTTCGCGCGCTTTGCGGTTCTGCTCCACAATTTCGCCCAGATCATCAATGTTGTAGAGATATAGGTTATAAAGGCTGGCTGCCGCGGGCTCCACATTCCGCGGCACACCCAAATCCACAACAAAGAGCGCCCGCCCGCCATGTGCCTCGTGCACCCGTTCGAGCATCGCTTTCGTGATTGCACCCTCAGCATTCACGGACGTAACGATAATGTCGGCCGGCGCAAGCGCCGTCTCGAGCGTCGCCCAATCTGCCGATTCGCCGCCCATCCGGCGAGCCAAATCCTCGGAGCGCTCGCGCGAGCGGTTCACCACCACCAATCGGCCAATCCCGCGATCTCGCAAGTGCTCCACAACTTTTTCAGCCACCGCTCCGGCGCCGATAATCACTGCTTCATGCCCTTCCAGATCGCCGAACACTTGCTCCGCCAATTTCACGCCGGCCCACGCCACAGACATTGGCCGCGTCCCAACTTCCGTCTCTGTCCGCACTCGCTTGCCGACTTCGAGCGCGCTTTGAAACAGCCGGTTCAGCACCGGCCCGGTTGATCCGTGTTCCAGCGCCCGTCCATAAGCCTCGCGAACTTGCCCCAGAATTTCAGCTTCGCCGAGAAGCATCGAATCTAGGCCTGACGCGACGCGGAACAAATGCCGCACCGCTTCAGTATTATTTTCGCGATAAACCCGCCCATCGAGTTCAGCCGGTGCAAGCCCGTGAAAATCGGCCAGCAACCTTTCCATCACACTTTGCACGTCGTTGCTGGAAATCGGCGAAACGCCATACAGTTCGCTGCGGTTGCACGTGGAAAGCACAAGAGCCTCTTCCAGCGTGCCGCTGAGGCGCAACTCATCCGATGCGCGCAACGCCTGTTCCGGCGTGAACACGATTCGCTCGCGCAGTTCCAGGGGCGCCGTTCGATGATTGCAGCCGATGAGCGCGATCTGAACACGGCCCATCGAGAGGTTCGCCGATGCGGTAGCCGTTGGCATCACATAAACCGGTGAAATCCGGTCAAATAAAAATTCACGACCGTATAACTGAATAGCACCACCACAAAATTGAACGCGCAAATGTAAGCCGCGCGCGCCCCGCGCCACTTCGCGCTGCCCGCCAGCCACAGATAGACGGCATACGCCCCAAAAATCGCCAGCGTGACAATCACCTTCGGATCCGCCGCGGAATATCGCCCCACCAGGCGATGCTCCCACACAAATCCGAACGAAACTCCCAGCGCCAGTGATGCTAGCCCTATCCAAACGCTGCTCCGGCTCATTCTTTCCAGCACATCAAGCGCGGGAAATCGCCAAAAGACCAGCCCAGGCCTTCGCGCTCGCAGCACACGATTCTGTATTAAATAAATTAAGCTGAGTGCAAAAGACAGCGCAAATGCCGCGTACGCCAGCGTATTCAATGTCACATGCAACGCGAATAGCGGTCCGCGCGCCGGCGGGGGTGTCGGAGCGGTTCGCGGCGCAAGTAGGGTCACTAAACTAATCCACACAAGCAATATTGGCGTAACGAACGCGCCCACGGATCGCTGCCGGTGAAATAATTCAAGCCCCAGATAGGTAACTCCCAGAAGCCACGCGAAAAGCGACATTGACCCATACAGATCGTCATACGGCACAGAATGAATCCACCGCGATCGTTCCATCAGCGCCGCGTACTGAAGAACGATCCCCAACGCGAGGCACAACGTCGCCACTCGTCCAATCCGCCGGTCATTGGTGTACAGAAATCGCGCGTAGCAGAAAAAACTCGCAGCATAGATCGCGATGCTGGCATATCCCCAGGCGTTATTCATCCCGCCTCGCCAGCACGCCAGCGTGCACAACAATTCATATGGATCCCATTCAACGCATCAAACTCCCCAAGCAATTTATTATAGCCCTGAAACACGCATTGCTCCCGCGCGAGCAGTGCTCAAATGGCACCCCGGCACGGCGCGCCACGACTGGCCATCTGCTATCATTGTCTGTGAGCCGCGGAGGACTCCGCATTCGCATGGATGTTGGCACTCAGAATCGGAGGCAGCTTTTCCTTCGCGCATGCCGCTGCGAGCCCGTCGAGCGTGTGCCGGTCTGGATCATGCGCCAGGCAGGCCGCTATCTGCCCGAATATCGTGCCCTTCGCGAAAAACATACGTTTCTCGAGGTGTGCAAAACTCCAGAACTTGCCGCCGAAGTCTCGCTCCAGCCGTTCGATCGTCTCGGCGTGGACGCCATAATCGTTTTCTCCGACATCCTCATCGTCGCTGAAGCGATGGGCCTGCCCCTCGACGTCCCTGATTCGGGTCCTGTCCTCGGCAACCCGGTGCACAACGCGAGCGACATCGACCGCCTACGCCTCTTCGACCCGAACGAGACGACGCGCTTCCTCGGCGACGCCATAAGCGCGATCTCCCGCACCGCCGGGCCAACCGTTCCCGTTCTCGGCTTCGCCGCCGCTCCCTGGACACTCGCCTGCTACATGGTCGAAGGCCAAACTCGCGGCGAACTAATCAAAATCAAGCAGATGCTCTACACCGCGCCCGATTTACTGCGCGCACTCCTCGATAAAATCGCTCGCGCCACGGCCCCATATCTTCGCGCGCAAATCGAAGCCGGCGCCGCTGCAGTCCAGCTCTTCGACACCTGGGCGGGCGAATTGAGCCGAGACGAATACGAAGCCTTCGCGCTTCCCGCCACACAGCGCGTGATCGAAGAAGTTCGCAAAAGCGGCGCGCCCGTTATCCTCTACTCCAAAGGCACGGCGCATCTTTTCGCGTCCCTCGTGAAATCCGGCGCCGACGTTCTTAGCGTGGACTGGCGCATCCCTCTCGACGAAGCCCGTCGCACCGCAGGCCCTCGCATCGCGCTCCAAGGAAATATTGATCCGCGCATTCTTCTCACACGCGAAGACATCGCTGCGGACGCCGCCTGCTACGCAATCTCCCAAACAGCCGGTCGCGGACATATACTGAATCTCGGCCACGGCATTTTGCCCAACACGCCGGTAGAAATCGCGCAAGCATTTGTTCGCGCCGGCCAGGAATTTCAATTGAGCACCGCCAAAGTGAATACAAGCGAAGCAAGCACAACGAAATTGCATCCAAGAAAAGGCGCGCGCGCCGAGGCCGGCCGGAGAGTTTAGCGAGACAATCGAACCAAAATGCCCGAATTAACTCCAAAGCCGCTGGACGCCCGCACCATCTCCCAGGTATCCGAAGAATTCCTCGCCAAATACAATCGCCCCGGCCCGCGCTACACCAGCTATCCCACCGCGCCCGTCTGGAAAGAAGATTTCGGCCCCGACGATCTCGAAAAAGTCTTCGCCACAGCCGATTCCAACGCCACGCCAGTATCCCTCTACATGCACATCCCGTTTTGCGAAAGCCTGTGCCTCTTCTGCGCGTGCACCGTCTCGATCCAAAAAGACAAAGACGTCGCGCTCCCATATCTCGTCACGCTAAAAAACGAAATCGAACACGTCGCTCGCTTTGTTTCCAAATCGCGCCCCATCGTCCAATTTCACTGGGGAGGCGGCACGCCAACCTATCTCAGCCCCGCGCAGATGGAAGAATTATTCAGTTTCACGCGCGATAGATTCACGTTCGCGTCCGACGCCGAAATCGGCATCGAAGTGGACCCCCGCGTCACCTCTCACGAACATCTCACCACGCTACGCCGCCTCGGTTTCAACCGCCTCAGCATGGGCGTTCAGGATTTCAATCCGCAGGTCCAGCAAGCGATTCACCGCATCCAGCCCTTCGAAATGACGCGCGACCTCATTCTCGACGCCCGTGCGCAAGGCTTCGACAGCATCAACGTGGATTTGATTTACGGCCTGCCGCATCAGACTATGGAATCTTTTGCGGCGACAATCGATCAAGTTCTCACTCTTGCACCCGATCGCGTCGCCATGTTCAGCTACGCGCACGTTCCCTGGCTGAAGAAGCAGCAAGGCTCGTTCATCGCCTATCTTCCGCAAGGCATGGAGAAATTCCGCATCTTCCGCGCTGGCCTCGCGCAATTCATTGGCGGCGGCTATGAATATATCGGCATGGATCATTTCGCGCGCCCCGGCGATGAGCTTGCCGTCGCGCAACGCAATCGCACGCTGCACAGAAATTTTCAGGGTTACACAACGAAGGCTGGAGCCGATCTCTACGGAATGGGCGTGAGCGCCATAAGCGGCCTCGGTGACGCCTACGCGCAAAATTATCGCGAAGTCCCCGCCTACGCTTCGGCTGTAGCGCGTCGTGGCATCGCGACCATGCGCGGCTATCGCCTGACCGAGGACGATCGCCGGCGCCGCGAAGTAATCGGCCGTCTTCTCTGTCACACCGTAATCCGCAAACGCGAAATCGAGCAGCAATTCGGCATTTCCTTCGACGAGTATTTCGCGCCCGAAATCGCCCAGCTCGAAGATTTCCGCGCCGACGGCCTCGTTACTCTCGACGACGAAGAAATCCGCGTCACTCCGCTCGGCCGCGTCTTCATCCGCAATGCAGGTATGGCTTTCGATCGCTACCTGCGCGAACAACAAATGGATAGCCGCCCGCTATTCTCCAAGACTCTCTGATAGCGTGACGATCGTGCCGCCGTCGATCCAAGTCGCCATCATCGGAGCCGGAATCTCCGGCCTCTCCTGCGCTCATCGCCTTCGGCAACTCGGCATCTCTGTCCTCGTACTCGAATCGCAGGAGCGCGGCGGCGGCCTCGTCGGCACCATCGAGCGCGACGGCTTTCGCTTCGAAACCGGCCCGCAAAGTTTCCTCTGCACCAAGCCCATCCTCGAGATGATCCGCGCGCTCAATATCGAGTCCGACCTGCTGCAAGCCGATCCTCGCGCACCACGCTACATTTACAAACACAAGCGCCTGCACGCAGTCCCCATGTCTCCGCCCGCCATACTGACAAGCTCGCTGCTCAGCCTAAGTTCCCGCTACCGGATCGTCTCCGAGCGATTCCGTCGCACCAAGCCGCCAACGCCGGAAGAATCCGTCGCCGATTTCGTTCGCCGCAAATTCGGCAATGAAATCCTCGAATATCTCGTCGCTCCATTCGTCTCCGGTGTCTACGCCGGCGATCCAGAATTTCTCAGCCTGAAGAGCGCATTCCCTTCCCTCGATGAATGGGAGCGTGAGCACGGCAGCATCATCCGCGGAGCAATGAATTCGCGAAAGGGATCGCCGGGCCCGCGCCCCGCCTTATCCTCGTTCCGCGAAGGCATGCGATCCCTAATGAACGCGCTCACTCGCAGCCTCGATTCCGCATTCGTTCCCGACGCCCGCACCGATTCCATCGAGCGAAGCGCCGCGGGCTCGGGTTTCGCAATTCGATTCACACGAGCTGGCCAGCGCGAGGAAATGAAAGTTCAATCCGTCATTCTCGCAACACCTGCCTACATCTCCGGCCACGTCCTGGAAAATCTCTCGCCGCACCTTGCAAAATCTCTGCTCGGCATCCCGTACGCCCCCGTCGCCGTCGTCTCGCACGGCTACAAACGCCAGCAAGTCGCCAATTCGCTAATCGGCTTCGGCGTTCTCATCCCCCGCAAAGAACGCCTGCGCACCCTCGGCACCGTCTGGAATTCTTCGCTGTTTCCCGGCTGTGCTCCATCGGATTCGGTTTTACTAACAAGCTTCGTCGGCGGCGCAACAGATCCCGAAATTGTTCACGAGGACCCCGATGAAATCAGCGCAATCGTCGAAGAAGAAATCAGTGGAATTCTTGAAATCAGCGGTGCGCCCGTAGCAAGTCAAATCACGCGCTACGCAAAAGGCCTGCCGCAATACAATCTCGGCCACGCGCACATTCTCGAAAATATTAATGAGGAACTTGCCCGCCAGGACGGCCTCTTCCTGACCGGCAATTATTGGATAGGCCCCGCGCTGGGCAATTGCGTCGAGGCAGGCAATCAGGCTGCCGAATCCGCGCACGCATATCTATCTGGTCAAAAGTCCGCGACACCCGCACAATCCCAAATTTCAACTGCGACCTAAAATTCTCCGCGCGGCCGCCCGTACCGGTGCGCTAATCGTATCCGTCGCCGCGATTCCGCATCGCGATATCGCCGCCGTTCCGCCGCCGTCTTCAGAATCAACGGTGGAATCGCATGCGGGTGCCGCTCGGTATCGATCGCCACAAACGTCAGGTAAGCGCTGCTCGTATGCTTGCGCTCGCCCGTCAGCACATTTTCCGAAAACACTTTCACTCCGACTTCCATCGACGTATGAAACACGCGGTTCACGCTCGACTTCAAAACGATCAACTCACCCACCTTGATCGGATTCCGGAAATCCACGTAGTCCATCGACGCCGTAACCACGTGGCTATTCGAGTGCCGGTGCGCCGCGATCGCTCCGGCGATGTCTACGAGGTGCATCACGCGCCCGCCAAGAATGTAGCCCAGCGGATTCGCATCGTTCGGCAACACCACTTCTGTCATTTCCGAACGCGATGCGCTCACCGGCTTCCCCACCAGCGCATCAGGCTTCCCGCCCGCCATCGATCTAGCTCGTGCCTTCGACCTTTTCGTCGCCATTTCTCTTCCTATCGCCGTAGCTTTCAAATTCGCGCGTGCACTCGTAGCGCCGGCATCTTGCCGGCGTTTTTTCGCGCCGACACCCCACCTTCAACGCACGCGACAAACTCCCTAAAAATAAATCGCCCCGCCACAACTCTCGCCGCCAAGAATCCGCTATGATACGCTTTTACATTCAATGACCCCAACAACCAAGTCCCGCCGCGAGAGCCTCGAAGCATTCGTAAAAGCAACTCCAAACGACGCCTTCGCTCGCTACGGCCTCGCACTCGAGTGTGCCAAACTGGGCGACGACGCCGCAGCGCAAGAACATTTCAGGCGGCTAATCGCCGCAAATCCGGGCTACGTCGCCGGATATTTTCATTACGGCGCGTTACTCGCGCGCCTCGGAAGGAACGACGAGGCCCGCCAAATTCTGACCACTGGCGTATCCGTAGCGGATCAATCCGGCGATACGCACGCGCGCGACGAGATGCAGGCCGCCCTCGACGCGCTACCGTGACTTCGCATCTCAATTTCGCGAAGCACGTGAGGCACCAGCTTCCATGACTCTGATTCGCATCCCGCTCTTTCCCCTGCCGCTGGTTCTCTTCCCTCACGCCATTCTCCCTTTGCACATTTTCGAGCCGCGCTACAAACAAATGATCCGCGAATGCATTGACACCGAATCGAGATTCGGAGTCATCCTCGCTGGCGAGCGCGGCATCGCCAAAATCGGCTGCACCGCCGAAGTGACCGAAATCACTCGTCAATTCGACGACGGTCGGATGGACATTAAAGTCGAGGGTCGCAGCCCGTTTGAAATCGAAAGTGTCGTCGAGGAAAAACCGTATTACGAAGCCAACGTCCGCATGCTCGAAGACGAAACCGACGCAAAGAGCGCGGCGATTCCCGAAGGCTTGCTCGAAGTGTACGCCCGCTGCCACATCCTTCTCTTTGGCAGCGAGCCCGAAGAATTTGATCGCGAAAACAACGAATCACTTGCCTTCGCCATCGCCGAGGACCTTCCTCTCGATGTCGAGGACAAGCAAACTATTCTCGCCTCGCGCGATGAAAACGACCGCCTCGCGCGTCTCCTTCCCATGCTCAATCAATTGATTCCACAGGCCGAAGTTCGTTACCGCATGCGCCGCAAAGCCGGCGGAAACGGCCACGCTAGCGTTTGAGCGTGGTGTCCGCCAAATTAGGAAACTACCCGATTGAGTGCAAACTATGTGCGAGCCGCCGCATCATTTATAATGAAGAGGTATCCGCGCGCAACGACCGGTCCCTTCCGTTCCCGGTCCGAATGGGGTTTCGATGAGTTCTCGTCCCAATAATCTTGGCGAACTTCGCCGCAGTGCCTGGTCCGAAGAAAAAATTGGCCACCGTTCCTTGAAGCAGGAGTTGCGCGAAAATCTCCTCGCGCGTCTCGAATCCGGCGAGCCGCTATTTTCCGGAATTCACGGCTACGAAGACACCGTAATTCCGCAAATCGTGAACGCCGTCCTCTCGCGCCATCACTTTATTTTGCTCGGCCTTCGTGGCCAAGCGAAAACGCGTATCCTCCGCGGCCTCGTCTCGTTTCTCGATGATCAAATCCCCGCCATCGCAGGCTGCGAAATCCACGATAATCCCTACGATCCGATTTGTGGCGCCTGCCGCGAACGTATCCGCACCGAAGGCGACGCGACTCCCATCGTTTGGCTCGACCGCGACCATCGCTATGTCGAAAAACTCGCTACTCCCGATGTGACCATCGCCGACATGATCGGCGACGTGGATCCCATCAAAGCCGCTCGTGGCGGCCGCGATCTCTCCGACGAACTCACCATTCATTACGGGCTGCTTCCCCGAGCGAATCGCGGCATCTTCTCCATCAATGAATTGCCCGACCTCGCCGGAAAAATCCAAGTCGGCCTTTTCAACATCATGCAGGAAGGGGACGTCCAGATTAAGGGCTACCCGGTCCGGATGCCGCTTGACGTCCTGCTCGTCTTCACTGCAAATCCCGAAGACTACACGGCGCGTGGAAAGATCATCACGCCGCTGAAAGATCGCATCGGCTCGGAAATTCGAACGCACTATCCATCAACAGTTCGCGAGGGCATGTCTATCACCGCTCAGGAGTCTTGGATTGATCGTAAAGGCCGCGGCAAGGTCGTCGTGCCCTACTATGTCGCCGAGGTAATTGAAGAGATCGCGTTTCTGGCGCGCGAAGATAAGCGCGTGGATCGCCGCAGCGGCGTCAGCCAGAGACTCCCCATCAGCGCTCTCGAAAATGTGGCCAGCAGCGCCGAGCAGCGCGCCGTTCGCAATAAGGAATCTTTCGCCGTGGCGCGCGTAGCCGACACTTATTCCGCCATTCCTGCTATGACCGGAAAATTCGAACTCGAGTACGAAGGCGAAGTTCGCGGCGCCGACAATATCGCCCGCGAGCTGATCCGTTCCGCGATCGGAAAAGTCTTCACGCGATATTTTTCTGAAGTGAATCTCCAGCCGGTCGTCCAATGGTTCGAGCTCGGCGGAGATCTCAAAGTCGCCCTGAATGCTTCTTCATCCGATCACTTCGCGCAGCTCAAAAAGATTCCCGGCCTTCTCGATAATCTCGCGCCGCTCGGCGTCGGCTCGAAGTCCGAACAGCCGGTTGTCGCCGCTGCGGCCGAATTTGTTCTCGAAGGCCTCTGGGCGCACAAGCGCATCAGTCGCAGCGAGGAGCGCGGTTTCTTTGCCGAGGCACGGCGCGCGCAGGAACCTCGCGAGCCGCAAGCGCCCGGACGCGCTCCGCGCCGCCAGTTCAATTAGGAGATTCGCGAAACACTCATGAAATACATCCGCTACACGAAATACACGGGCGAGGCCGCGGACGACCTGGATCTCCAGGAGCTGATGAACCGTCTTTCCGATTTCCTATTAGGCAGCGGATACGAATCGCAATACGGCATGTGGGAAATGGATTCTTCGTCCATGTCGTCCGAGCGCGCCATGGATCAGCTCCGCGAAGCGATTCTTCGCGCGCTCGAAGAAGGCGATCTGCTCCCTCCGGAATTGATGGAGCAGCTCATGGAAAATCCGGACCTCTCGCAAAATCAACAGCTTCGCGAATTGATTGATCGCTTGATCGAACGTCTCGAGCAGGAAAACTTCATTTCCAGCCAACCGCCGCAAGTAACTCCGCCGCCTTCGCAAACGCCCGGCGGTCAAATCGGCAAAGATCAGCCCAATCTCAACGCTCGCTTTGAAATCACCGACAAAGCCATCGATTTTCTCGGATTCAAAACGCTCAAGGATCTGCTGGCGTCACTCGGCAAATCGAGCTTTGGCCGCCACGACACGCGCGATCTTGCCACCGGCGTCGAATCCGGCGGCGCTTCGCGGCCCTATGAATTCGGCGATACGCTCAACCTTGATATCGGCGAAACTCTTTTTCGCGCTGTCCGCCGCAACGGCGCGAAAGTTCCAATTGAAATTGACTATTCCGACCTGATGGTTCACCAGTGCGAATATCAAAGTTCCTGCGCCACCGTGCTGATGCTCGATTGCAGCCACAGCATGATTCTTTACGGCGAGGATCGATTCACGCCCGCCAAGCGCGTCGCGCTCGCGCTTGCCCACTTAATCCGCACTCAATATCCCGGCGATTCGCTGCACTGCGTCCTTTTTCACGATTCCGCCGAAGAAATTCCGCTCGGCAAACTCGCCCGCGTTCAAGTCGGACCCTATTACACCAATACGCGCGAGGGCTTGCGTATGGCGCAGCGCATTTTGAATCGCCAGAAAAACGATATGCGCCAAATCGTCATGATCACCGACGGCAAGCCTTCCGCGCTCACGCTTGAAGATGGGCGCATCTATAAGAATGCTTTCGGCCTCGATCCGCTCGTCGTAACGCAAACTCTCGAAGAAGTTTCCAAATGCCGCCGCGCAGGAATTCTGATCAACACATTCATGCTGGCAAGCGATTACAGCCTCGTTCACTTCGTTCAGAAAGTGACCGAACTCTGCCGCGGCAAAGCCTATTTCACCACGCCATACACCCTCGGCCAGTATCTGCTCATGGATTACGTGCAGAAGAAGACTCGCAATATTCATTGATGCCGAAGGCACGTTTGAGCTTCTGCTGTTACGCCCCAGCTGGTGCTGCGCAAGAAATTCGCACCGAGTTCTTGTGAGCAGCATCGAATCAGTGTGGCTTAAAATCTAGATTGGTGGCCGAATAATCGTGCGCGCCTTTTGGTCCAAGAAAAACACGGGAGGAATGCTGGAAGCCGGCGCAGCCGCTCCGGATTTCACTCTCAACGACGTTGACGGCAAGCCGCATTCATTATCCGATGCGCTCAAGACAGGCCCTGTCCTCGCGGCATTCTTCAAGATTTCCTGTCCCGTCTGCCAGTTTACGTTTCCATTTATCGAGCGAATCTTCGAAAGATACGGCGGAGGAAAAGCGCAGATCTGGGGAATTTCTCAGGACGATGCGCGCGACACGAAAGATTTTTACAAGGAATTCGATCTCAGCTTCCCTGCGCTTCCCGATGCCGACTGCTATCCGGTTTCGAATCTTTATCGCATAACAAATGTTCCCAGCCTTTTCCTGATCGAACCCGACGGCAAAATCAGCATCAGCGTCACCGGTTTTTCGAAGAAAGATTTGGATGAAATCGCAAAAAGATTTGCCGCCACCAGCACAAAGCCGCCGATTCCACTGTTCGCGCCGAGCGATATCGTCCCCGACTACAAACCTGGTTGAGGCTCCCGCAACTAGGTTCCGTGCGAACCTAAAACTTCACCCAGCTGCCACCCAAGAAAGAGTTGATCATCACAGCTTGCGGGAACCTCCAGGCACTTGTAGCGCCGGGCTTTTCAGCCCGGCATCCGACCCGCTACTGCACTTCGATTCCTACGACGTCCTTCTTATGCTTCGGCGGCTTCTTGCGCTTGTCCGGAATCACGCGCGCAGGCGGCGGGGTTCCCGCACCCAATCGAGCCCGCCGTCGCGCCTCCTTCCCCACCTTAAACCGCCGCTGCTTTTTTTGCGCCATTCATTCACTTACGTTTTGCGAACCTTCACACATGGCCATCAGCCATGGAACTTCTGGAACGCGCCGTATCGCGATTTTATTTTTGCGAGCAGCCGCGGCTGATTGATGTCAGCACATTGTTGGCGGCTTCGAGCGTGCAGTCGTAATGGTAGCCGGTTGTGTCGCCGGTGATGTAAGTCTGATCGCTCTTCTGATTCTGGTTCGAATAGCTGCCATCCGCCGCAAATACCAGCGTGTCGGTCGAATCCACGTGATTCGAGACGGCGCCGATAAAGTTCGGCGAGAGTATGTCGGTCTCGTAGCCCTGATGGACAGTCGATGTCTGATCGGCTGAACCGTCGGAGTTGTAGGTCACGTCGATATCGAAGACCAGCGGGTCCTTGAATTGTTCGTAGGTCGCGAAGACTTGCAGCCCGTTGCTGGTGAGCGTCGTCGAGTTCACTCGAGTGTTCTGTGTGATGTCCTGATCGTATTGCGTCGCGTTGATTGTGAATTGCTGCGTGTTATCAAAATTCACATCCTGAAAAACGCGCGTTGTGATTTTTCCATGCGATGTGGTCACGAAGCCAGCGACTTCGAACGAGCGAGACGATGAAACCGCAACCGATCCGTCAATGCTGCCGTCGGGATTCGTGGTGAGATTTTCATCCACATCCGGGTTCGGCCCCGTGCCGATGGTGTTGGCGGTGACTTTGCCGGTCACTTGCGTCGAGCCGTGATCGAGATAGACGAGCAGCGAGGCGGTCGCGAGGAAATAGCTGTCCGCGTTGTAAACGCTCACTGCGACCGTGTGCGGCTGGCCATTGCTGAGCACGCCGGCGAATGGCGTCAAATCCACTCGATACGGAACGAAATCGACGCTCTGGACGCCGGGCAGCGGGAACCAAAGCCACGGGTCAACGCCTCCGGTGAAAACCCAGGGATAAACCGGTGCGACTCCCGCAGGAGTTCCGTCAATGCTGATCTCTGCCTCGCGAAATGAGGTGTTGGTGCAGCTTTCGAGCTCGGTTGCTACATCGTTCGGCACGCATGTGTACCAGAATTCGTCGCTCGATTGGCTTTGTGTGATGACGTCGAGGTAAGCGCGCTCGACGTTGGTCGGCAGCGTGAATGTTGTGGTCAGCTGATCCGTTGTGGTGTTGAGCGTAGCTGCGCCGCCCTCAGCGTCGGGCATCGGATAAACGGCATCGGGAGTGATGGGCGCAGCGGCGTGGTCCGGCACGGGGTAGAGTTCAACGACCGCTGTGCCGTAAATAATTCCTGTGTACGTTGAATTCACGAGATTGCCGAGATCCACTTCACCGGATTGCGCGGTGGTAAAGAGCGCGGAGTAATCGGTGAGGTCGCGCTCCACGTGCCAGGAGGGGCCGAAGGTCGCTGACGGTTCCGCGGTCGTGCCGTAATAAATATTTGCGTGGCCGAGATAAATCGCTGCGGTGCGATCGTACTGCACGCCTTCGGTCACATTGAAATTCGCTTCAAAGACAATTTTCTCCCATGGGCCGGGGCAATTGGCCGGCGGCGTGTAGCTGAAAGTCTGGGCGTTGAAATTCTCGAAGGCGTAATCGGAGAAAAGCGTGACCACGCAAGGAGTGGTTCGCGGCCGCGGTACCGGCGGCACGGCGGTCACCGTGTTTTGCGATCCGATCTGCGGCGGAATGGGAGGAGCTTGAGCGAAAGATTGTCCTGCGGTGATGAGGGCAGCGATGACGACCAGGACGAATTTGGAGAATGCGAGAAAGGCGTGCTTGGGCACGGGCGCGCTCCTTGAGCAGGGTCTGAAGATTTACGGGGCGGCGGGAGTATATAACAGAATGGAAACGGGAAAAGGGAAAATAGAAACGGGTCCTTCATGACGCGCCGGGCGTGCGATCGAGGGTCGAAGGACCCTGCAATTCTGTCTCGATTAGAAGTGACCGGCGATGATTGTTTTCTTTGAGTTGCGGCGATTTCTAATCGTTCGGGTGTCTCGATTAGAAATTGGTCTGAGACCGAGTACTGGAGTACGCGGATTTGCGTAGTTCCCTGTAATTTTTCATTCGCACCGCGCGATCCGTGGCCTGCGAAATTGCGACGGGCGCGCGATTGAGGCCCGAAACACCCTGCAATTCTGTCTCGATTAGAAGTGACCGGTGATGATTGTTTTCTTTGAGTTGCGGCGATTTCTAATCGTTCGGGTGTCTCGATTAGAAATCGGTTTAAGCTCGAGTACTGGGCTCCGCAGATTTGCGTACCTCGCGGTAACGCGCGATGTGCGCTCCGCGGGCCGCGGCTCGCGAGATTGATGGCCTCCTGCCGTCTTGGCGTTTTTGGTTTCATAACATAATTCGCGAGGCATATTACCATATAGTATAGGAATGATGCAAATCCACAGGGTACTAGAGCTACGGGGAAGTGCTGGGGAATCAGGAAGATTCGGCTGAACAAAATTACACAAATCGTGCTCGCGATTTTATGAAAAAATGCGTAATCGCGGAAATGTCGTGTGCCGGGTTCTCAAAGCTCTCAGTCATAGAGGAGTGGAGCGATTGACTCGTGAAGTTGAAGGTGGGTTAGGCGGTATAGGGATGCCGGGAAAGGACGAGTCACGGTTACGCCGTTCGCGGTCTTGAGTTGCTGGTGTACCAATTCGGGAAAAAAGAGGCAAAAAGAAAGATGCCCGGCTGAAAGCCGGCCGCTACAAGTGCCCGGGGGCGGAGCTTGCCAGTACGGAAACGTGACAGAGCTTCCAGACGAACCGCAGATCCCACACTTCGTTCGGAATGTCCACGTTGATACTTTTCCGCAACCTATGAAGTGAGGTACTACAAGCACGCCGGGGCGAGCCTGCCAATACGGAAACGCGATAGAGCCTCCAGACGAATCGCAGATCCCTCACTTTGTTCGAGATGAAAACGTTGATACTTTTTCCTTAACCTGTGAAGCGGGCGATACAAGTGCCGGGATTGGGCGCTTGCCGATAATTGGTCATGTAACGGCACGTTGCGCTTGAGTTGGGCAGGCTTGACATCTGTAGTGGTGAAGATTACCGTTCGGGTGCTCACGTCCAAGCTGGGAGGTCCTCCATGCGCACACGATCGCTCACGCAACTGTCTGTAATCCTGTTTACACTGTGCTCTATCGCCGGAATTATTCCCATCCGAGTGTTGGCACAAACGAAGAATTCCACGGCTCAGAAGCCGGGCGGCGCAAATCTGCGGAAATTCAAAGGATACTTTGAGCCTGTGAACTATCCGGAGGATGTGGAGATTAGTGATGTTTGGTTTGTGAACGCGGATACCGGGTGGGCTTGCGGAGATTTAAAGGCGACTGCGGCCGAAGAAGGCGGCTTCATCATTAATACGCGGGATGGCGGCAAGACCTGGAAATTGCAAATGGGCGATCCGCATTCCGCGACGCGGGGTGTGGCGAAACTTTTCTTTCTCGACGCGACTCACGGTTGGGCAACGCAGAATGGCAGCAAATTACTGCGCACGACGGACGGCGAAAACTGGGAGACGGTGGGAAATGGATCTCCGGGCTGGGCGCTTGCTTTTGTTTCGCCACAGATCGGATTTCATATCGAAGGCGAGCGGCTGCTGATGACGACGGATGGCGGAACTTCCTGGAAAGAGCACTATCAATGCCAGGCGAAAGTGGAAGTGGACGGGCTTCCACATGACGAGACGTGCCATTTGCAGGCCATCGCGTTTCCGACGCCGACAGTGGGCTATGCGGTGAGCAGCGAAGTCTCGGATAAATCTTCGGTGGTGGTGAAAACTACCGACGGCGGGAAGACCTGGAATGTGGCGTCATTTATTCCGCAATCCACAGGGCTCGATAATAGCCTTGGCTTTGCCGACGAGAACACCGGATTTGTGATGACATATCAGAGCAAGTTGATGGCTACCAATGACGGAGCGAAGACCTGGCACGGCGTAGCGACATCGATTCCGGGAGGGCGGCCGAGAATCGAGTTCGCCAATCCAACCGGCTGGACGATTGAAGGAAAGACCTGGGCTTACACGACCGACGGCGGGAAGCATTGGACATCGCGGGAAGTTGCGTTTCCCGCTGATGTGGTAGCTTTCAGCTTAGCGCGGAGCGATCGCGGATACGTGGTGGGGGATCATGGGATGATTTACCGGTACAGCGTTGTGCCGGCGGAGTACTCAGTGCCGCATGGCATTAACGCTCCGGTTATGCCTGGCGGAAATTCCGAGGGGAAACCCTAGCCCCTCTTCGCATGCCAGGGTGTGGTCCGGCGGAACGAAACGTCACAATGCACTCTGGCGATGGCGTCTGGCATCGGGCAGAACTTCAGTTCAGCGCCTATCGGGTTGATTCGGAGGACGGTCCGGCGTGTACGCGTTGACTTGTGTGGCGGGTGGGGCATAGAATCCGCGCCAATGCCCGATTCTTCTCCACTTTCCGGGCGAACCATTTCGCACTATCGCGTTCTTGAGAAACTCGGTGGCGGCGGAATGGGTGTGGTCTACAAGGCCGAGGACACCAAACTCCATCGCTTTGTCGCTCTGAAATTCCTTCCCGATGAGTTTGCGCGAGACCGCCAAGCGCTCGAGCGCTTCGAGCGCGAGGCCCAGGCAGCTTCAGCGCTCGACCACCCGAATATCTGCACGATTCACGAAATTGGCGAGGAGAAGGGCCAGCCCTTTATCGTCATGCAATATCTGGACGGCCAGACGCTGAAGCATCGCATTTCGGGCAGGCCGCTTCCTCTCGACGATACGCTGGAAATCTCGATTGAGATTGCCGATGCGCTCGACGCCGCGCACGCCAAGGGTATCGTGCATCGCGACATCAAGCCGGCGAATATTTTCATCACCACACGCGGGCACGTAAAGATTCTTGATTTCGGCCTGGCGAAGACGCTGGCACCTCCAACAACGCTGTCAGCCACGCAGGATACCGCCGACGCGGTAGCACCCGAGCACCTGACGAGTCCGGGGAGCACGCTCGGAACCGTCGCTTATATGTCACCCGAGCAGGTGCGGGCGAAGGAACTGGACGGGCGCACGGACCTATTTTCTTTTGGCGTTGTGCTCTACGAAATGGCGACGGGTGTGCCGCCCTTCCGCGGCGAAAGCGCGGGCGTCATTACAGAAGCGATCCTGAATCGCGCGCCCGTACCGGCCGTGCGGCTGAATGCTGATGCGCCGGTGGAACTCGAGCGCATCATCGCAAAGGCACTCGAGAAGGACCGCGAGACGCGCTATCAAGTTGCAGCAGAAATGCGCGCGGACCTAAGGCGACTGAAGCGCGAGTCCGATACGAGCCGTTCAGGGACGACGGCGGTCGCGGTTTCCGACTCGAAATCGGCGTCAGCCGTCGCCGCTGCCGCTTCCTCCTCGCACGACTCCGCGGTACAGGCTCAAAGCGGTTCGGCAGTGCATCCGCAAGGCGCAGCGACGCACGACTCCGGCAGTTCCGTGGTCAATGCAGCGAAGCAGCACAAACTCGGATTTACGGCAGGCCTGGTGGTTGCGCTCATCGTGCTGGCCGCAGCGGGTTACGGCGTGTACTCGATGTTCGGCAGTAAGGCGGCGATTCCTTTTCAGAATTATTCGATCACGCAGATCACGGACAACGCCAAATCGCAGGCCGCGGCCATTTCGCCGGATGGAAAATATATCCTGAGCGAGCTGGTCGATGGGGGCAAGGCCAGCCTCTGGCTGCGCCACGTTTCGACGAACAGCGATACACAAATCATCGCGCCTTCGGAAGCGTATTATTCGGATTTCAATTTTTCTCCGGATGGAGATTACTTCTGTTTCCGCAAAGCGCGCACGGCCGCAGCCGACGTATTTGACCTTTACCGCGCGCCAGTGCTGGGCGGCAATCCTCAGGTCATCGTGCGCGACATTGACTCGAACGCCGGGTTTTCGCCTGACGGCAAGCACATTGCCTATGTGCGCTTTAACAGTCCCGAAATCGGCAAGTTCCAGCTTCTCATGGCCAATTCGGATGGTTCGGACGAAAAGATGCTCGCCGGGGGCCCGGAAGCTTCAGGGCCGCGCGGCCTCGCGTGGTCACCCGATGGGAAGCGGATCGCATTGACGAAAGCTCTCCTCGACCCGGGCCCCGTCCAACTGATGGATGTTGCGACCGGCAACATAGTTGACTTTTCGGGCCCTCAGGGTTTCGTATTCTATAAATTGGCGTGGCTGCCGGATGGCCGTGGCCTCGTCGTTCAATATCAGGGCGCGAATGCGGGTCTGCACCATAATCAAATAGGATATGTGTCCTACCCGGGCGGCCAGTTTCATGCGATCACGAAAGATACAAACAGCTACGACACGTTGACACTCTCGGCAGATGCGACAACTCTTGCAACCGTGCAGTCGAAGCGGTTGTACACCTTGTATGCGATTCCGGCTGCCGGGATGGTGAGCTATCCGGCGCCTGCCATTCCGCAACAACAGAAAGGATTCATGGATTTCAGTTGGATCGGCAATGATGGATTCTATCTTGCTGAAGATAATCAACTCGTCCGGGTTTCTTCCGGCGGGAGCAACAAGACAACACTTGTGAGCGGGGCTTCGATTTACGCTATCTCCGCGTGCCCGGACGGGCGGACCTTGCTCCTCAGTTTGATCGGCCAAGGAGGCGGAACTGGAACCAACATTTGGCGTGTAAATGCGGATGGCACCAACCTGAAGCAGCTCTCGAACGGCCAACGAGAAGATGGGGCTTCGTGTTCTCCCGACTCAAAGTGGGCATACTTCATCGACGAGAACGCGAGTCGAATCGAACGCGTGCCAGTAGATGGAGGGACGCCGGAGACTCTGCCCGGAACGCCGGTCCCTAATTCCATCAACGCGGGTGACTACGTTAATTTCTCGCCGGACGGAAAGTCAGTGGCTTTTCTTATTACGACCGCCGAAGCAAATTACGTCAATAGGATTGCAGTGGTTCCGATCGACGCCGGACCGCGGCCGCAGGTTCGCTTGGTCGATCCTCATCCTGCCATTGCAGATGCCCCGAGATTTACGCCCGACGCGAAAGCGTTCGTATATCCGATCACCCAGAACGGGGTGGACAACCTCTGGCTCCAGCCGCTGGACGGTTCGGCGGGCCGTCAGATCACGAATTTCAAGAGCGATCGGATCACGGGGTTTCGGTGGTCGCCCGACGGGAAAACCCTCGCGGTGCTCGATCTTCGGATCGAAGCCGACGTCGTGCTGCTGCGCGAGTCGAGTACGAAGGCGCAGTGACGCGTCTGTGAATCAGGCCCAGCCGTCCGTGTGATGCGTGAAAGTCAAAAACGCCGGCAGGATGCCCTTCGAAAGCTCAGGGCAGGTCGGCGCGACGAGCGACGATTGTGTACGGAATGGGTGTATGATGCGCGCGGTGCCAGCTCAGGCTGGGAGTACTTACAGGAGATGATATGAAGAAGAGGGCGATTTTGTTGGGCGTGGCGGCGGCATTGGCTATGGGCGTGGTGTGCTTTGCGGCCGACGACGCGAATATGATGGGGACCTGGAAATTGAACGAGGCCAAGTCCAAGTTTTCCGCGGGAGCGACGAAAAATGACACCGTGGTGTACTCCGCAGCGGGCGACAGTGTGAAAGTCACCGTGGACGGAATGACCGCGGACGGCAAGAAGGTGCATGACGAATGGACGGGCAAGTTCGATGGAAAGGACTACCCCGTGACCGACGAGCCGGCGTACGACTCGCGGTCGTACACGCGAGTGGATGCGCACACGTTGGCGATGACGCTGAAGAAGGGCGGCAAGGTGGTTGGGAAGGGCCGCATCGTTGTTTCGGCGGACGGAATGACGCGCACCGTCACGCTGAGCATGACGGACGCAATGGGGAAGAAGATGAGCAGTACGGCAGTTTACGACAAGCAGTAACGGGGATATTGCGATAGTGGAGGGCCGTGGAGTTTCGCGGCCCTTTTTTATTTGGAGTGGATGGTGGGCCGGAGCTAGAACGAAATGCGGATCCTCGTCCGATCCGTGAAAAGTCAAAAACGCCGGCAAGATGCCGGCGCTACGATTGAATGGGTCGGCGGTTCGGGACGAAAGCTCCCTTCGAAAACTCCCTTCGAAAACTCAGGGCAGGCAGGGCAGGCCGGCGCTACGAATGCACGGCTTATGAATCGAACGGGTGTATGATGCGCGGCGGTCTGCAGCTCGACCTTCGGTTCTTAACAGGAGATGATATGACGAAAAGGGCGATTTTGGTGATGTTGGTGGCGATTTTTGCCGTGGCTGTGGCCGGGTTCGCGGCTGACGATGCGAATATGGGGACTTGGAAGCTGAATGAGGCTAAATCCAAGTTCCCTGATGGGGCGACGAAGAATAATACTGTCGTGGTAGAGGCGGCGGGCGGGAGCATAAAAGTTACGATTGACGGCGTTACCGGCGACGGCAAGGCATTTCATTCGGAGTGGACCGGGCACTACGACGGCAAAGATTATCCCGTATCGGGCGATCCGGGGTACGACATGCGATCGTACAAGAAAGTCGACGACCATACGTTGACGGCGACGCTCAAGAAAGACGGAAAAGTAATTGGGATGGCGCGTATACATGTGACGCCCGATGGAAAGACGGGGAGCGTTGAGGCTAATGCAACGGATGCGATGGGGAAGAAGATGACTAGCAAGGCGATTTACGACAGGCAGTAGCGGGGATTGCGATGGTGGAAGGGCCGTGAATTTTCGCGGCCCTTTTTTTTGGCGCGTGATTTTTTTTGAGGTGGGCCTCCGGCGTATGAAGTGGCTGCGACGCGCTAACAGAGAAACGGCAAAGGCTGCAGGGCGTGAAGCCCGGCGCTACAAGTGCTGAGCGACGAGGTTGCCAGCGATGGTGAGGGTTGCTCGGCGGCAAGGGAAAAACAACCAGGATGGGGCCTCGCTGCAGATTGCGGGGGTCGAGGAGTTCCCGGAGGCGGGAGCCTCCGGGCTCTGAATTGAATTAGTAGCGACGCGCTTACAGAGAACGGTAAAGGCGCCGTCCAGTCCTACGAAGGCTAGGCATGCGCATTGCTTCGCCTGGCGTGTTGCGGACGGAGCGAGTTGCTATTCGATTGGCTTTTGGACGCGGGCTTGGAGTGTGGCGTCTATGCGCTCCTGAGTTTCTTCTAGGTATGCGTGAGTTGTTGTGTCGGTGACTTTGCCTGAGGCTAGGGCGTTGTGGACTTTGGCGCGAATTTCTACCAGTTCGGCGCGGGCTAGGGTGGTGGCGTCCTCGGGGGCTTGTGGCGTGGGCGGGAACGATACGAAGATGCCTGCGGGCGGCGGTGGCGGGCCGGGCGGCGGAGGCGTGCGCAGGGCGAGGCGGATGAGATGCTTGAGGTCTTCGCGCTGTAAATTGCGTCGGAGGCTTGAGATGTTTGTGCCGCCGGCGGAGAGCTCGGACCAGATGGCGGAGTTTACGCCGCTGAAGAGGTCGGCCATGAGGAAGGGTTTTTCGCCGGGGCCGAAGCGGAGTTCGTTGTCCTGAATGCGCTCGAGGACAACTGGATGATAGAGGCGCTCGAGGACAGCCTGTTGCAGGCTGAGAACGTTGTCGTGCCAGGGATAATCGAGGCGCTGGGTGAAAAAGTATGCCGGGCCATCGAGGCCGGGCAGCCTGTCGATGGCAAGCCTGTCGAGGAGGCCCGGCGGAAGCTGAAATGCTTTTTCGCTGAACGCGAAGGTGCGAAGGAATTCGAGCGCCTCGCGCTGCTTGGCGGCTGGAACGGGAACGTAAGGAACGCGGCCGTTGGGATCGCCGACGTGATCGCGATAATGATAAATGCCGCCGACATACTTCGAGACGGTGAGTAATCCGCGAAAATATTCGTGGAGGCTCGCGTCCATCGAGCGCCGCATGATCTGGTAGCCCTCGCCGGGCAGGGCGAGCTTTGATGCCTCCGCGTTCCAAACTTCCATGGAGATTCCGAGGCGGGTGCGGAAGTAGCCGATGGGATCGTCGGATTGGTCGAATTGATTGGCGAGCGGATCGATGGACTGCGGGGCGTAGGTGCCGAGGGCGTCTTCGTCGGTGGAATATGGCAGAAGAGGATCGGCGACGCGCGAGGCGATTTTGTCGAGTCCGGCTTTCTCATCGCCGGGAATTGTTTTGTAGGCGTATTCGATGGCCCAATAATCGTAGGGGCCGAGAGTGATCGGCAAGAAATGACCCTGCTTTTCGCCTTTAGCGGCGATGACAACCGGATTGTAATCCATCACTGAGGACGACTGGCTCAGCTCGTCGGTTTTCGCGACATCGTTCAACTCGCTGGGCTTCAGAATGGTACTTCCACGGAAATTGTGACGGAGGCCGAGGGTGTGGCCGACTTCATGGGAAACGATGCTGACCACGAACTCGTGCAAGAGTTTTTCTTCCACTTCAGGCGAGACGGGACCGCGCGCGTCTAGGACGGAACGAGAGAAGGCAGCTTCCTGCGCCAAGCCTTGTGCGTAATCGCAGAAATTGCGCAAATTTCGCGCGGGAAACGCGGAGAGCGAGAGACTTGTGTCACTCCACGTGTTCGCGGTAACGGGCCCGATGATTTCCTCGGCGTCGCGGCGAACGAAGCGGGTGAGCTGATCGCTGAAGCCGATGTGCGCGTCGTAAATTTGTCCCGTGTAAGGATTGACGCGCGAAGGGCCGATGGCGAAGCCGGCGTCCACGCCGGTAAACCAGCGAATCATAGTGTAGCGGATGTCGTCGGAATCCCAATCGGGATTATCGGGCTGCTGCTTTACGACGATGGCGTCTTTGATGCCGATGCGCTCGAAAGCTTTATTCCAGAGCAGGATTCCCTCGGCGACCCATGCGCGGTATTCCACCGGGATGGTGTTGGAGAGCCAATAGACGATTGGCTGCTTGGGCGGGGACATTTCGGCGTTGGGGTCGGCCTTTTCGAGTTGCCAGCGATTGATGTAGCGGACGTAGGGCTCCATCGGCTTGTCGGAGGTGAAATCCTGCATGGTGGTGGTGAAGTGGCCGACGCGGTCGTCGGCCATGCGCGGCTTGTAGTCTGTTTCCTGGAGCGAGGAGAATTCGTATTTCACGACAATAGGGACGCTGCGGGCGTCGGGGAGGGTTACGGAGAAGGAGCGCGGATTGTCGGTGGCGTAATGCAGGCGGATTTGCAGGAGATCATTTTCGGGGAACGCTTTTGCGGCTCCGATGGAACTGCGATCTTTGTCGAAGTGATAGGAGGTCGGCGCATAGGCCTGGTTGAGCGCGACGGAAAAAGCGAGAAGATCGCTGACGAACATTTCCGAGGCGTCGATTAGTACGCTTTTGCGATCGGGATGGGGCTTGGAGAGGATTTTCGCGGTGCCGATGATGGAGTCGGTGAAGGATTCGTCTTTGAAGCGCTCCGCGGGAGTTCCTTTGGCGGCTGAGAAGCTGGTGTTCTTTTGCACCCAATAGACAGTCTTCCCTACTCGCTGGAAGACGAAGGGGAAATCGCCGTCCATCATGGCGGAGTAAAAGCCGCGCTCGCCGGTGCCGCGATCGGTGGTGGCGGCGAAGAGGAAGATTCTATCGAATTGATCGGGGCGGAGTTCGATGAGGACTTTATTTTCGTCGGCTTTGCGGTAGATGGTGAAGAGGCCGTTGGTTACTTCCATGTCTTTCACGATTTCGTCGAAGGGCTTGTCTTCTTCGGGCTTTTTGGGTTGATTGGCGAGCTTGGCGTCGGCGGGTTTTGCTGAGGCGTCGGCGGAGGGCTTGGCGGCGGGTTGCTGAGCGCGGGCTGGCAGGGTTGGCAGTAGGCAGGAGCAGATCAGCGCGGCCGCTATTGTCGCTGTCGTTAGCTGAGTTTTCATTTGTGCATCTCCAGTTAATTCGTTTTGTTGCTTCGCACCCGCTCGGCCGGACGTCTGTTCAGGCCTGTGGCTTGGGGGTTTGACGTGTGTGCGGGCGGTTTGTCACCTTGGATGGGGCGCAGGGTAACCCAAGTTTTGGTTGAGTTTCAAGTAGACAGTGGGTGATCGAAGAATTACGGCGGATGGCGGCATAGCGTGGAGTTTTTGCGGCGTTTGATTTGAATTAGCGGCAGATCCGGAGGCGGCAGCCTGCGGGCTCTGAAGTGAAATGGTAGAGTGCGTCACCGGGTAAAGCCTTACGTCTCGCCCGGTGGCAGGACGGGGAACCGTTCGAAGCTCCCTTCGGGGCTCAGGCGGGCGGCGCAGGCGTGAGCTACAGATGGCTCTAGAGGCTCGCTACAAGCGTAAGAAATGATGGGAACTACACGACAAGGCGAAACGAAAAGGGCGAGGAGTTTTGGCGCGGCATGAGCGCTAGGGCGAGATTGCGTGCGATTGCGACTTCGGTGCCGATTATCGTTCTTGCTGCGCTGGGGCTTCGCGTTGGGTACACGATTTCGCAGACGCAGAAAATTCCGCCGGAGGTGCTGCGCGCGGTTCCTTATCTTTACGAGCCGGGAAATATCGCGTACTCGATCGCTCAGGGGCATGGATTTGGATCGCCCTTTCGCGCGGATACGGGACCGACGGCGTGGACTGCGCCGATTTATCCGTACATCGTTGCGGGATTCTTCAAGATATTTGGAATTTATTCCTACCACGCGTTTCTTGCAGCGATCAGCTTGAACATGCTGTGCTCGGCGCTTGCATGCGTGCCGCTTTATTACGCGGGCAAGCGGATCGGCGGGCTGGGCGTGGGAGCTGGAGCGGCGTGGTTGTGGGCTGCGTTTCCCAACGCGATTATTATTCCATTTCAGTGGATTTGGGATACGTCGATCTCGACGTTGCTGGCGGCAACGATTTTGTGGGCGACGATTGAGCTGGCGGAATCGAGTCAAGTGCGCGATTGGATTGGCTATGGGCTGCTGTGGGGCGTCACCCTGATGACGAATCCGACGCTTGCTTCGCTGCTGCCGCTGCTGCTCGGGTGGCTGGCGTGGCGCGCGTCGCGTGCGATTAGGGCGCCGCAGGAAACGCGGCAGTGGATCAAAAATGTAGCGATTTCGGCGGTGGTGGTTGGCTTGTGCTGCGTGCCGTGGACGATTCGGAACTACATTGTGTTTCACGCGTTCGTGCCGACACGATCGGCGCTGGGGTTTCAGCTGTGGATTGGGAACAACGAGCATTACAGCGACCGGTGGGCCGTGTGGAAGGATCCGCTCGATGATCAGGACGAGCGGGACAAGTATGTGGCGATGGGGGAAATGGCGTACATGGCGGAAAAGCGGCGCGAAGCCATTGAGTTTATGCTGACGCATCCGCAGTGGGAAGCGCGCACGATTTCGCGGAGATTTGTGGCGACGTGGATGGGGAGCGCTACGCCGATTGGCGATTTTGTAGAGACGCATTCGTTTGTGATTCGAGGGTTGCTGGTGAGCAATCTGCTTGCGGGGATTGGCGCGCTTGGCGGAATTTTCGTGCTGTGCCGGAAGAGAAGCGTGTACGCGTTTCCGGTTAGCGTGTTTCCGATTGTTTATCCGTTTGCGGAATATCTCGCGCAGGCGCTGCTACGGTACCGGCACCCGATTGATCCCATTGTGATGTTGCTGACGGCGGTTGCGATTGCGGAGTTATGGCGAAGTGTAGCGCCCCGGCGGATGCGCTCCGACTACTCGTAGCGCAGGGCTTCTACGGGATCCAGGCGCGCGGCTTTGATGGCCGGATACATGCCGAAGAACAGGCCTACGCTCATCGAAACGCCGACGGCCATGAGAATGGCCCACAGAGGCACAGAAGACGGGAGCTTCGGAACAGCGAGGTTTATCAATAGGCTGATGCCGACGCCGAGCAATACGCCAATCACGCCGCCTGAGCCAGTGAGCACGATTGCTTCAATGAGGAATTGAGAAATGACATCGCGGCGGCGCGCGCCGATGGCTTTACGCACGCCGATCTCGCGCGTGCGTTGGGTAACGGACATCAGCATGATGTTCATCACACCGACGCCGCCAACAAGCAATCCGATCGAGCTGATCACGGAAACGAGCAGCGCGACCGAAGCGGTGATCTGACGGAATTGATCGGCGATTTGCTGGGCGCTGGAGATGCCGAAATTGTCGCGGCCTGAATAAGGAACGTTGCGCATGCGCCGAAGGACGCCGCGAATTTCGTCCTCGGCTTCCGGCATTCTGCCGGGAGAGGCGACGGCGCCGATGAAGTGCTCGTCGTCTTCGGGGTAGTGCTTGCGATACGTGCGGTACGGGATGAAGACTTGCCTATCGGCAGACGCGTTCTTTAGCAGCTGTCCTTTACGCGGCTCTAGGACGCCAATGATTGTGAAGGTTGCGTTGCCGACCTCTACAGGTTTGCCGATCGGGTCCGTGTTGGGGTAGAGAGATTTAGCAATGTCGGCGCCAATTAGTGCGACATCGGAGCGATGGATATTCTCCGCTTCGGTGAAGAAACGACCGATCGCTGGAACCGCATTGAAGACTTCTTCCGTTTCGGGGAGAGTTCCCGAAAAATCGACGCCAGCAACTTCCTTGTTCAGATATTTAGCGACGACGGGCGGACGCGGGCCCAAATCATTGACGCGCGGAATAATGCTGACGGAAACCTCGCTGACCGCGGGACACAGTTCCTTGATCGCCTCGCCTTCTTCCAGCGTGAGGGGCTTTCGCGATCGCTCCTCGGAAGTCAAGCGGCCGGTGTGAATGCCGGGATCGAACCGAAAAACGAAGAGCGTGTTGGGGCCGTAATCCGACATGACGTCGTTTACGTCTTTGTACACGCCCAGGAGAATCGAGACGACGGCGAGCAACGCGGTGATGCCGATGACGACGCCGAGAACCGTGAGAAACGAGCGCATTTTGTTTTCGCGCAGCGTCGTGACCGCCATGCGGGCGTTTTCATCGAGTTGATCCCACAGAGAGGCTCGCGCCACGGCTAAATCTCCATCCGCAGCGCTTCGATGGGCTCGAGACGTGCGGCTTTCTGCGCGGGGTACACGCCAAAGAATACGCCGACGGCAGCCGAAATGATTTCGGCAAGGACCACTGCTGTTAGTGGAATCGACATTGGTACAGACGTGGTAGCTCTGACGAGGAGCGTGAGCGCGTAGGCGACGGCTACGCCCATGGCGCCGCCAGTTGCCGCCATTACGGTGGCCTCGATGAGGAATTGCAAGAGGATGTCGTGGCGGCGTGCGCCGAGCGATTTGCGGATGCCGATCTCGCGCGTGCGCTCAGTGACTGTTGCCAGCATGACGTTCATGATCACCACGCCGCCGATGACCAGGAAGACGGAGACGACTCCGACCATGGCGATGGCGATTACGCCAGTGAGTTGCTTCCAAAGATCCATGAGCGTGGCCGAATCGAGAATTCCGAAATTGTCGGTTTCGTCGGGCTTCAAGTGATGGCGGGCGCGCATCAGTACCCGAGCTTCATCCTGCGTGCGGGACATCCAATCTGCCGCTCGCGCCTGAACATTGATGTATACGCCTTCTCGCGCGCCGTAAATCTTCATGTACGTCTGGACGGGAATGTAGGCGAAATTATCCTGCGACTGGCCGAGGACGCTGCCGATGGGCTTGGCCACGCCGACAATCTCGAACGGAAGACCGCCAATTTCGATTTCGCGGCCGATGGGATCGACGCCGGTGAAAAGTTTTGTGGCCAAATCCGAGCCAATCATGGTGACGGTGGCGCGATGCAGATCATCGCCTTCGGAGATGTAGCGACCAAAGGCGGGCTCCTCGACGTCAATCTCTCCCATGCTAGAGGAGACGCCGCGGATTTCAGTGTCGTCAACACTTTGGCCATTGGCGCGGACTTTCTGGTTGGTATCGATTTCGACGCCGATGCGCCGAGGCAGTTTCAAGTTGTCGTGAAGAGCTTGGTAATCATCGAGGGTGATGAGTTTGTTTCGGCGCGTCGCTTTCAGGAATTCCTCGGCTTCGGTGATGATCGGGTAACGAGCCACGACGAAGACGTTGGAGCCAAGATTGGCGACGCGTTCGGCGATATAGCGATTCACGCCGGAAATCAGGGCGACGACGATGATGAGCGTGGAGACAGAGAGGATGATTCCCAGGAGCATCAGGAACGAGCGCAACTTGTGGGCGCGCAGCGTTTCCAGGGCGACACCAATTGGCTCGCGCAGCGACACCAGGCGATTCTTGCGCACGTCATCCATGCTACTGAGTTTACGCCTGGAGGAGAGAAAAGGTTTCGGCTGGCGAAGAGGTGTGCGGTGATTTCAGATGTCTTTCGGCTGTATTCCCATGGAGAAGACTACATTTCGGGCCAGCTATCGGCTGGTGCGTTCCATCTAACGCCGAGCGGCAGGCTTTTTTGGGCGCCGCGCTTTTTGATCCGTTTTATGATACGCGAGAGCAGTCTCGCTTAGCTTTCCCCACGCTGACTCTTCCTCAATAACTGACTTCGGCAATGTGTCGTAATACGTTTTGAACTTCGAGGTCAATTGCTCCAGTACAGTCTTGCCAATGAGCTTGGCAACCATCGCCGGCGTCAGCGCGGCGCGCCGCTGGGGCGAAGAAGATGAATGATGAAAAACACGAGAGCCAGGACGAGCAGAATATGAATGAACGCTCCGACGATGTGAAACGTGAGGAACGCGAAGACCCAGATAATGGCGAGGAAAGCGGCAAGGACTAGGAAAGCGTAGCGCACGGTCCACCTCCGCTCGCATGCTAACACGATTTTGCGCAGGGCTTTTGGGAAGAGGCAATCTCGAGATACAATTATCCCTTGGCCAGGTTCGCTTCAACTTCCCCGCGTTCGAGGCCCCTAAGTGGCAGCTTTTTTCGATTCCGCTGATAGATGTCGGGAAATATCTCACGTCGTCGCTCTGTACGACTGATGCGGGAACGGACATCTGCCGATGAGAGATTCCGATAAGCAAGAAGGTAATACTAGTGTTGACGTTTCAAGGTGAAACTTGCGGAAAGCATTCGGTCTAAGCGTTCTGGCGTTTGCTTCGTTCATCGTGGCTGGGCTGGCGCAAAGCTCTTTCGCGCAATCGTCCGCGCCCTCCCCTGCCCCGGATGCTCCTGATGCTTCCCTTGCAGTGGCGCCTCCGCCTGCGCCCAATGCAGCCGAACCAACCACTTCGGGACCGCTGTCAACGCTTCCGTCATCGAGGCCAGCCTATCGACGCTATCCGAGGCTCGGCGTCGGCGTGAGTGTTTCGCCGCTTGGCATTGATATCGAAGCTGCCGAACCGCTATCGCCGACGATGAACGTCCGCGCCGGCTTCAACACATTCGGACACAGCGACACAGTTCAGATCAATGGGATCACCTATAACGCGCAACTGAATCTGCATTCAGTGGAAGCGCTCGTTGATTGGTATCCGCGCCCGCGATTTCATCTGAGTCCGGGCCTTCTCCTCTACAATGACAATCAGCTCGCGGCCCAGGCATCGGTTCCGGGCGGGCAGATTTTCACGCTTTCGGGCGTGAGTTACATGAGCATGCCGACCGATCCGGTCAGCGGTACGGCCAAGCTCGATTTTTTCAAGCTTTCGCCGATGATACTTGCGGGCTTCGGGAATCTCGCGCCGCGCAACGGAAAGCATTTCAGTTTCCGGTTCGAGTTTGGCGGCGTTTATCAGGGTACCCCGCACGTTCAGTTGAATCTTGCCGGCGGCGATTGCAATCCAGACGGCACCAACTGCAATACCATCTCGATGAATCCCACGGTCCAGAGCGCTCTCCAGTCCATCCGGCAAACGATCAGGCGCGACGCATCGCATTACGGCTTGTTTCCGATTATCAAAATCGGAATCGCCTTCGTGATTTAGATTTATTGGATATCGCTGGGCAGAATTGACGAGGGTGCGTTGTTCTATCGGCTTTTTATGGGGACGCGTGTGGGAATCGAAGGCGTGGCGGCTTGCGAAATAATCAGCGCTGCTCTTGCTTTTCGTCGAAGTCCTTACTTTTTTGACCAAATTCCGATTTCTGTTTGCGGGACTTCAATCCGAAACGTTCGATATGCTCGATTGCGCTCTCGAGACACGCCTGCGCCTTCTCGCAACCTACCGTGAAGGGGTCGCGACGCTTATCCAGATAGCCTGATTCCTGGAAGCTGATAGTTGAAAATCTCTCGATGTAATGCGTATCGGGAAGATAACGGTTGAACGCTTCCAGAGTTGTCGTGCGCCAGTGATCAAAAGCGCCGTCCGA